>CAZEUD010000070.1:0-3866 GCA_964515455.1 uncultured Sangeribacter sp. | reverse complement strand
GGCAGGCGTGTCTTGAAGTCCTCCATGCGGTCGTCACAGTAGGCCGGATTGCCTCTGTTGAAACGGTGGTTGAGCACCTGTTTGATGATATTCATGCTAATCGGTTGTGTTGCCATGCGTTACTTTCCATTGTTGGTTTATATGGAAAATAAAGTGAAATCATCAAAAATGTCCCAGCATGCTCCGTTTTCCGGAGGCGGCGGTGCGCAATGTCAGCCGATTACACCGGACTGACTGTCCCAGCATACTCCGTTTTCTCCAAAAGGTGAAAAGTGTAGGTCTCGGGGATCTTGATGGAGATGGAGTTCAGGAGAGCGCCTTCGAAGAGATAAAAGGTAAAATTAGCAGTTTGTTCGGAGGAAAATAAAAGGTTAGTAAAAATAAATTGCTATAATATTAATGTGCGTCAAGCCAATTGTCTGCAACTCCGCAAGCGGCTGTCAATATAACCCTCCCGCTGTAAGATTTCTCCATCAGCCGGGTCACCATCTCCTGCATTACAGGTAACTCTTCAGGCACTATATCGAAGTTCAATTCATCATGCACCTGCATTATCATGCGCGACTTCAGATTCTTTTCACGCATTTCGCGGTCTATATCTACCATGGCTCTTTTTATTATGTCCGCTGCCGACCCTTGTATTGGAGCGTTTATGGCATTTCTTTCAGCATATCCGCGCACCACTGGATTTTTGGAATTGATATCGGGCAGATACCGCTTCCTCCCCATCTTTGTCAATACATATCCATTTTCACGTGCATGTTCCACTGAATCTGACATATATTTGTGTATTGTAGGGAAAGTTTCGAAATAAGAATCTATTATCTCTTTTGCCTCCGAACGGGGTATATTCAATCTTGAAGCCAGTCCGAATGCAGAAATGCCGTAAATGATGCCGAAATTGGCTGTCTTTGCCTTGCGACGTTCATTGTCTGTTACTTCCTGCGGTGTCTTATGGTAAATTTTTGCTGCAGTTATAGCGTGAATATCATCGCCATGTCGGAAAGCTGCCAGCATGGTTTCATCATTTGCGAAATCAGCTACGAGACGCAACTCAATCTGGGAATAATCGGCTGAAAGAAATAAATGTCCTTTATCAGGAATAAAGGCGCGGCGTATCTCACGCCCTTCATCATCGCGAACCGGTATATTTTGCAGGTTGGGAGCTGTGGATGATATGCGTCCTGTAGCTGTTACTGTCTGGTTATAATTGGTATGAACTTTACCGGTATGGGGGTTTATGGCTGCCGGCAGGGCTGTGAGATAAGTAGTGTATAATTTTTTGAGCGCCCGGTATTCCATAATTTTTGCCACGATAGGATGTTTTGCAGTGAGTTTTTCAAGCACATCTTCACTTGTGGAATATTGTCCGGTCTTGGTCTTCTTTGCCTTTGGATCAAGACCAAGTCGGTCAAAGAGTATCTCTCCAACCTTTGCAGGTGAAGACACATTGAATTTTTCTCCTGCCATATCGCATATATCCTGTTCAAGTGTTGATATGCGTTTTTCCATATTGCGGGCAGCTTCATTAAGCGCTGTAACATCAATACGGACTCCGGTTATTTCCATTTCTGCAAGCACACGCACAAGAGGAAGTTCAAGGTCGTAAAGAAGTTTTTCCATACCTTCTTTCTTCACCTCCTCTTCCAAAGGACGGCGCAGACGCTGGGATATTGCGGCATTCTCACATGCCCAAGGTATGATTTTATCCGTCATAATATCCTCCATACCGAATAGAGAAGCGCTTTTACGCGACCCTCCCGATTCAGGATTAGGCAGAACATCATAATTAAGATAAGTCAAGGCAAGTTTATCCAATGTATGACGCATTTCAGGCTGAAGCACATAATGGGCAAGCGATACATCAAAATATGATGATAGAGGATCAACATCATCATTTCGCAGACGCCCTGCCATAACATAATAACGTTTTATATCAGGGCTGACTTTCAATATATCTTTGCGAGCCATTATATCAAGTATCCAGACATTTCCCTCTTTGAAATCTGAAGGCAGATAGACAGCTGTATATTTTCCGCTATTCTTTTCTTTAAAGGATATTGCTGTTCCCAACAGATCAGATGACATATCATTCTCCCCCTCCGTAACCATGAATAATCCGCATTCTTCAGTTCCTTCGAATATTGATGTAAATTTTTCAAGAGATTCTGAAGAATCCACCATAGAATATTCTATCCATCCGCTTTTTATATCTTCAGGTTTTGACTCCTCTTCCTGAATATTATCAAACAGTGAATCTGATTGTAAATTAGATGATTCTGAATTCAATCTTCTACCTACACGGTCAATAAGTGTCTTGAATTCCAATTCTTTGAATATTGCCATCAGTTTTTCCCTGTCAGCAGGTTTACGTTTCAATTCATCAAGCGATAATTCTACCGGAACATCCGTGCGGATTGTTGCAAGATATTTGCTGAATATAATCTGCTCCTTGTTCTCTTCAACTTTCTTTTTGAGTGCTCCTTTTAAATCATCTGTATGTTCAAGAAGATTTTCCACTGAATCTAAATCCTGAATCAGTTTTACTGCCGTTTTCTCCCCTACTCCCGGACAACCGGGAATATTATCTATCTTGTCACCCATCAGGGCAAGAAGGTCTATAACCTGTGATGTGCGTTTCAAACCGTAACGCTCACATACCTCCTTCTCACCGCGCACCTCAAAATCCCGGCCCCTGTAGCTTGGCTTATATTGCAGCACATTGGGAGAAACCAGCTGACCGAAGTCCTTGTCAGGTGTCATCATATATGTTGTTAATCCGGAGGATCCCGCACGTTTTGCGAGAGTACCTATCACATCGTCTGCCTCAAAACCTTCCACTTCCACTACGGGAATTTTGTATGCTTTCAATATCTCCTTGATTATTGGCACTGATTTTTTTATATCTTCAGGAGTGGATGCGCGTTCACCCTTGTATTGTTCGAATGCCTCACTGCGAAAAGTTGGTCCGGCAGGGTCGAAACATACTGCAAGGTGTGAGGGATTTTCCTTACGTATCACCTCTTCCAAAGTATTCACAAAGCCGAAAATTGCAGATGTATTAAAACCGGACTGTGTAATCCGGGGCATTTTTATCAGCGCATAATAAGCGCGGAATATTAATGCGTAAGCATCAAGAAGAAATAAACGTTGCATATTTTATAAAATTTAGGCAAATATAGTTACAAATAATGTAAATAAGGAAAATTTCTTGTGATATTTTCAGATAAAGTGATGTTTGTTAGTTAATTTTGCAATTGGAGACTCTTTAATAGAAAATATTTTTATTAGCTACTTATCAATTTAATTTTATTAGCTGCTTAATGGAATATTCTGTTAGACATACAGTTTTTGATGACATTGAAGATGTGTTGGCAATATATGATTCCGCACGCAAGAGGATGCGTGAGGCAGGAAACACAACACAATGGGTAAACGGCTATCCTTCATTGGATACTATAACTAATGACATTCGCAACGGATGCAGTTATGTAATTGAAAAAGATAACCTGATAGTTGGTGTTTTTGTATTTATAATTGGAAAAGACCCTACATACGATATTATAGAGGGAGAATGGCTCAACGATGACCCATATGGCACCATTCACCGTATAGCCGGCGCACCGGGAATGAGTGGTATTGCAGATTGTTGTCTTGACTTTTGTAAATCCAAAGGTATGGATATACGTATTGACACGCATAACAATAATGCTCCGATGCTTGGATGGATTACCAAAAGATGTTTTACTTATTGTGGAATAATCCATGTTGCTGACGGTACCCCTCGTCTGGCATTTCAACTTACGGCAAAAATTCATTCCTTGGATTGAAGCAGGATAGATTTTCCATACTCCTTCCAAATGGTG
>CAZEUD010000069.1:0-4249 GCA_964515455.1 uncultured Sangeribacter sp. | reverse complement strand
TGTCACTGCCCATAGAATGATCCTGCTTCTATTTGAGCCTTTTTCAGAGCCCATTTTTGATGGTTTGGTCACCAAACCTAAACACCGTCATGTTTCCTATATTGCTTAAAAGAGCTGTATTGGCTTGAACGCAAGATGGCTCATCTGGCAGTGCAAGGCACCGATATCTCGGCCCACGACGCGATGATATAATGGCGGCTCCGACCTTCATGGTTTTGTTGATATTCGCTGACGTACTGTAAAACTTCATATTAGCCGATAATATATTTACTTTTTGGAATGAAGGATATAGCTTTTGTAAGTATGAAACAAATAATGAATGTGGTGATACCGACCAATGCTATTGTCAGAGGTGTGGAAAAAAATTCCCCTAACAATTTATAGACGAAGCCTAAGACAAATATGTGCATCAGATAAACTCCATAACTCAGATTCGACATCTCTCGTATTAGAGAGTTGTCTTTTTTATTGCTGAATAACACCTCTAAAACAAGGAAAGCCCCGAAACTTTCAAGCACTACATTGGGAGTACAAAACCTCCAGCTTAATTCCAGTTCCTGCAACGTCACTGATGTGGGTATTCTGTCATACCATATTGTTCCGGTTATGGCATACCCTATTATATAGGACAACAAGCCAATTAGGAGTTTTTTATTCGCAGACCAGTCAATCATGAAACGGATATAATGCGCCAATACTAAATACCCGAGAAATCCGGAGAAGTACCACAGTATGTTATATTCATTCCAGTAACATTCGCCATAAACATCGCCCGTAAAACTCCTTATATACGGAAAGAAAGTCGAGATGAACCATAAAAGCAGGAACATCTGCACTGAAAATTTCCCCGCCTCACGCAACCAAGGAGAGATTACCGGCATAAAGAGATATAGACCTATAAGCATATATATAAACCACATGTGGCCGCTTGCGTCATTGAAGTTATATGCAAGGTGCAAAATCGAGTCAAACACATCATTGGCACTCATCTCCTTCCATAAAAACGGAAGTGTCGCATACAGAAATGACCAGATGACAAACGGAATCACAACCCTTGTCAAGCGTTTTTTGAAAAATTCTTTCACAGATCCGACTACAGGCATCAGAAGATATGCCGAAATAAGGACAAACAAAGGGACCGAGCATCTGAACGCGCTGTCAAAAACACTGACCCAAAAGCCGTCATCCAGTGAGCGGAGCCCTATGCTTGAACCGTCTATAAAGAAAAACTCACATGAATGGACAATGATAACCATAAAACATGCAATCACGCGCATGTAATCAAGAAAAGCTATTCTTTCTTTCATCATTTTGAATATGGATTTATTTTTGCAAAATTACTGCTTGTTCATTAAACTCGAAATACTGAAAAATAACCATATAAGCCTATTGTATGTCACGGAAATATTTGATAACTTTGCAAAGCATAAAAGGAATCGTAAAATGGACGTACTAAAGAAAGAACTCAATGCAATTTACGAAAGTCAGAATCTCATTGCTGAAACTCTGGACTATAGGACTTTGACAAAATTACGTCATGATGTTGAAACAGCATCGGAAATTGACTCCAACTGTATGGTCATCACTGATGCGGCTGCCGATTCTTGCTACATTTATGGAGGTATCTTTGCTTACCTCATAGGCATAAGTAATACAGGCTCCTATGCGGGCGAGATGGATTCCAGTGATGAGGATATAATATACGGGCGCATCCACCCGGAAGATCTTGTGGATAAGAGGATGCTTGAATACGAGTTCTTTAAATTCGTTGATCCACTTCCGGATGATGCCAAACTGTCCTTTAAAGCCACTTGCCGGTTCAGAATAAAGAACAGGGCAGGCAAATATATTTATGTATATAACAGCACAAGAATTGCACGACTGTCGCCAAATGGCAAGATATGGCTGATCCTATGCAGCTATAATCTATCATCTTGTCAAGACTCCACATTTGGAATTGCCCCGCGTATAATCAACACTGCTACCGGAGAAGTTTCTCAAATTGATTTTAATGACAGAAGGGCTCATATACTCACCGACCGTGAGAAAGAAATACTCAACCTGATAAAAGATGGAAAACTGAGCAAACAGATCGCAGCATTATTGGGAATAAGTATTCATACCGTCAACCGTCATCGTCAGAATATTTTGGAGAAATTGAGTGTCGGCAACTCTGTCGAGGCGATAACGGCAGCCACTTTGATGAAGTTGCTTTGAGCATCCTATGGTTATAAATCAGTATTTCAACTGTAAAAATTTAGTTCTAATTTTGTCGCAAAATTTAATTTGCGATGAAAAAGTTTATATTTTCTATGCTTCTCCCCTTTTGGGGGCTGACAGTGGCGGCCGGTTCTGTAGCAAAGGACTTCAACTGGGGAAATGCCACAGTGTATTTTGTCATTACCGATCGCTTCTGCAACGGCGATACGGCAAATGACGTTAACTATGGCCGCATTGTAGACTATGGAAGTGAACAGCTCAACGCAGCCACCTTCCATGGGGGCGACTTCAAGGGTATGCTTCAAAAAGCTAAAGAAGGTTATTTCAAGGACCTGGGCGTGGATGTGGTATGGATGACCGATGTGTACGAACAGATACACGGATGGATGTCGGGAAGCGGCCCGGTGAACGATTTTCCTCACTATGGCTATCATGGATATTATCCTCTTGATTACACCCAGATAGACAAGAATTATGGTACAGCAGATGAGTTCCGTGAGTTAGTCGACACTCTCCACAATCAAGGAATACGGGTGATGCTCGGTGCCAATCTCAACGACCCCGGCTATCCCACTCTTCTCGATGCAGTGCAGTATGGTTTTGTCAATACCGGGCTTACAGAAAAGGAAGCCGCCCAACATATCAGAGACTGGAGTTTCGATAAATTCTTTGAAAACAGATTGAACTGGCAAGGTTGGTATGGCCG
The DNA here is from genome assembly GCA_964515455.1 of uncultured Sangeribacter sp. Classification (GTDB taxonomy): domain Bacteria; phylum Bacteroidota; class Bacteroidia; order Bacteroidales; family Muribaculaceae; genus Lepagella. Next base: position 1,323 of record CAZEUD010000069.1, on the reverse strand, counting down.
AGAATGGATACGTATGCCTGATGAAGGATGGGACGAATCAAACCCTCTTGAAGCCACGCTGTACGGTATGCCCGACTTCAAAGATGAATCTAATGAGGCAGTGAAAATTCCCGCCTTTTTGAAGAACAAATGGAAGAAAGAAGGAAAAAGAAATGACCCGTGGGTGAATCCTGCCGCCCGAAATCTCCGGAAGGATCGTAATTGGAGTCCGATGCAATACTTGATAGCCTGGATTGCCTCATGGGTAGAGGAATTCGGCATCGACGGTTTTCGATGTGACATCGTTGAGAATGTGCATCTCTACCGTTGGAAAGAATTGAACGAGGCATGTAACGAGGCTCTTGGAAGATGGAGGTCAAGACATCCCGACAGCCCAGCCTCGAAATGGACTGACAGATTCTATATGACTGGGGATTTCGATATGGCCGGCATTGACTACAAGCCTGATTATGCCGATGCGGGTTTTTCGAGCATGGTCAATTTCTATTTCCCCAAACACGGTGATCTTGACGGCATAGTCTATACTTGGCAGGCATATTCCGACTCTATTGCAGCACATCTGACATGGCACCCTTTCAACTACCTGAACAATTCCTACCACCGCGATGCCGACATGACAAACATGATTGACTGCGCCACGACATTCCTCCTGGCACCGGGTGTTGCACAGATTTTCTATGGCGACGAAACAGGACGAAAACTGAGTGCCGCACGCTTTAATGTCGATAGTGATCAGGCCTTCCGATCCGATATGGATTGGGAGGATGTAGACACAGCACTTTTAGCTCACTATCAGCGGCTCGGCAGCATCCGCAAAAACCATCCCGCGATAGGAATGGGGCGTCAGACGACCATCGATGAGCACACATGCGTAAGATTTATGGATGGCGACACCGTACTCATCAGAGTTATGCCCGTGGAGAACCTCCCTATTGATATAAATGGATATTTCGCCAATGGTGAAAGTCTTGTAGAATTATATTCCGGTCAGGAAGCAACAGTCACTGACAACACAGTCAAATTCCCCTATTACAATAACAAAATAGCCATAATAGCCAAGAAATGAAAAGGATTGCACTTTAAATCCAAGGATGAATATGCTTCCGGATTTAAGATAAAAGACATTCTGACTTCTGCCGTTTCCCAATCATGGAACCCAGCTTGGGGAGAGAATATTACGATATCTTCTTCGATTTCGTACATATTGGTCTCTAATATTTCTCCATCATCTCTTATTAGGGCTGCATGATAAGGTCGATATAAGGAGAGATTTCTACTTTTTCAATTTGATTAAGGAACGGCTCGGGTTTTATAAATAGGTTA
>CAZEUD010000068.1:0-4449 GCA_964515455.1 uncultured Sangeribacter sp. | reverse complement strand
TTGCGGTTGCAAAGTTACAACCATTTTTCGCGCTGTGCAAATTTTTCTGCAACAATTTTTGAATAAAAAGGTTTATTCATTCAAAACAAATTGAAAATCAATAGAATTAATAAATGTTAAAATTTCTTTCGTAATGTTAATACTACGTGAAATCTCGCAGCTGCGCTACGAGGGATGATTCTCGCAGCTGCGCTGCTGCGCGGCAACGAAACAGCCGGCAAACTTAGCAGAGGGAAAGGGGGATTATCTGCAGGAGGATTATCTGCAGGAGGATTATCTGCAGGGGGATTATCTGCAGGGGGATTATCTGCAGGGAATTATCAAGAGGGGTGTCTTTGTTCATTTACGAGGAGAAGCAATTCATCGCGGATGTCGGGGGGAAGGATGAGGCGGCGGGCGGTGATGCTCCGTGCCCATCCGGAGATATCCTGCGGGCGGAGGGTCATAAGGACATCACGAAATTCCTCCTCCTCCTCCGGGGAATAATCGCTGCCATCACGACCGATGAAGCGATCCAGCTCCTCGTCATCGTAATATTCAATCTCCGCCGACATCGGTGACAGCGAATTCTTCTCGCAAACCAGATGCAGACCGCAACACTCCCCTTCGCCTTTGTCAGCAGTCCCGGTAGCCCCGGCTGCCCCGGTAGGCTCAATAGCCCCTGCGGCTCCTGCGGTTGCGGCTGCCTTTCGGCGATGCCGGATCTCTCCAATATACAGAATCACCCCGACAATCACCAGCACCCCCAATATAATCAATGCTCCGACCATAATTCACAAATTTTAAATTCATCCCAGAAAGCGGGAAAAGATTTGGAGACACAGCCGGGATTACTGATCCGCACTTTATTGAAGATACGCAAGGCCGGGGCAAATGCCATGGCTATGCGATGGTCGTCATGGCTGTCAATGAGAATCTTTCCCAATTCAGCACCCTCTCCCCTCTCCTTATTCCACCACAGGGAATGACCGTCAGTATGGAGCAGATAGCCGAGTTTGGCAAGGTTGTCAATGATTGCATCAAGACGATTGCTCTCCTTAAACTGAAGGTGGGCGATATTGTCGAAACGGAAGGGTATTCCCGCCAAAGTCAAAGCAGCTGACAGGGAGGGCACAAGGTCAGGCATGTCACCGAGGTCAAACTTCAACATTTCGGAGTTTTCACGCAATTTCGAAATTTTTGCTTCATTTCTGACAAGAGAAGCAGAGCCATCGGGATTGAAGATGGTTTCAATACCGATGCGGTCATATATATATTTGCATCCGGCATCCCCCTGCACCGACTTTGCCGGGTCTGTCAGTTTTTTTATCCGTATTCCGGTATCCGGAAAAACCAGGGCGAACTCATAACAGAAAGCAGCCGCCGACCAGTCAGCCTCGATTTCCATATCCGGAGAATAGCCGGCAATCAGCCCGGCGGTCATGTCGATATACGGCTGCGACACAACATTACCCGAGAAAGAGATTTCCACCGGTTTGTCGCAGAGTGGAGAAATCAGCATCAGCGCAGAGATAAACTGAGATGATACAGAGCCATCAATCTCCATGGAACCGCCTGCAAGTCTTTCTCCTTTTATATACAGAGGTGCGCAACCCTCCTTTTCAGCATAGCGGATATCGGCACCTTGCAAACGCAAAGCCTCCACAAGAGGGGCGAGCGGGCGGCGGCGCAATTGCGGAGAGCAATCCACAGTGCCCTCGAACTCCGGCAATGCGGCAGCGAGAGCAGTGAAGAAGCGGAGGGATGTGGCACCTGTGCCGAGGTTGAAATCACCTTTGGCAGAGTGTTGCAACCGGCGCAAAGCCTTTGACAGCTCACGCGAGTCATCACAATCAGGGAGGTTGGTGCGCTCACCTTTCCTATTATATATATAGTCGAGTATCAGCAGCCGTGCAGCGATGCTCTTCGACAGCGGAAGATTTATATCCAAATGATTTATATCCATATGATTATTTCCATTCATACCCTACTCTTCTATTGGAAACAGGAGGCAGGCATCGCCATAAGAGAGGAATCTATAGGCATTCTCCAGTGCCTCGTCATATATATACTTCCACTGCGGTCCGGTTTTCTCCGGATTTCGGTCAAGAAAAGAGGATACTAAAAGCAGCAGAGTGGACTGTGGCTGATGAAAATTTGTTATCATCACATCCACCATGCGCCATCTGAAACCCGGTGCTATCATTATGGATGTGGAAGCTGTAAGAGTGTCGAGATTCTTCTCATCCATATATTTGAGGATATGCTTCAGTTCCGCGACAGTATCTGAAGGAGAGTGAGGAGAGTGAGGAGAGTGAGGGGTATTTTCGCCCAAACCGTAAGGGGACCATTGATCCACATGGAGCGAGGTGTCGCCGGTGTGGAGTTGTGCCCCGATATACGGGAGGGATTCGAGAGTGCGCACGGAGGTGGTGCCAACGGCGGTGACGGGGCGGTGGTGATGTCTGGCATCAATCAGCGCCAGCAGCGTGGTGCGGTCGATACTGAAGACCTCCTTATGCATGGGATGGTCGCCGATACGCTCCGACTTCACCGGCTGGAAAGTGCCGGCACCGACATGAAGCGTAAGGGGAGCGATATCCACACCGGCGGCACGCAGGCGTTCAAACAGCACCGGGGTGAAATGCAAACCGGCGGTAGGGGCCGCCACCGAACCCTTGACGCGGGCATAGATTGTCTGGTAGTCATCCGAGTCGCATGCTTCCGAATCGCGTTTCAGATAAGGAGGGATGGGTATATATCCGGCAGCATCGACAACGGAGGCGAAAGTAACGTCGGGATCATTCCATTCAAAAAGGATTTCCTGACCGTTTCCCTCAAGCGGGCGGATGCGTGATGCGCGTAGTTCCACATTCTTTCCATCAATAATCAGATTTTTGACAAGAGCGTCCTCCTTCCAGCGTTTGAGGTTGCCAACAAGGCATCCCCAGCGGCAAGAGCCGACAGCCTGAAACATCAGCACATAATCGGCAGGGAAAAGGGGTTCGAGGAGGAAGATTTCGATTTTGGAGCCGGTGGCTTTCTCAAATCTTATCCGTGCATTGATAACCCTTGTGTCATTACACACCATCAGCGTATTTTCCGGCAAAAGCGAAGGGAGCTCCGAAAAGCGGTGATGCTCCACGCCGCCATCCGGGCGGCTGACGAGGAGTTTGCAGCTGTCGCGCTCGCTCAAAGGATGCCTTGGGATCATATCATCCGGCAGTGGATAATCGAAATCGGCAATCTTTATATCTTTTATATCACTCATTTACAGCATGTTTATTCAGAATACACAAATTTGTGCGAATTCTGAAACAAAAAATTTTTACAAAAATAGCAAAAAAATTTGTGTGAATTAAAAAATGGTATTAACTTTGCACTCGCAATCGGGCGTTTAGCTCAGCTGGTTTAGAGCATCTGCCTTACAAGCAGAGGGTCTGCGGTTCGAATCCGTAAACGCCCACCGGTTAAGATGACATTTTAAATTTTTTCAGAACGCTAAATTGGGGCGTTTAGCTCAGCTGGTTTAGAGCATCTGCCTTACAAGCAGAGGGTCTGCGGTTCGAATCCGTAAACGCCCACAGAAAAAGGAGCATCTCGTGAGAGAGGCTCCTTTTTCAGTTTTCATACAGATTGCTATATTTCGGGCAGGGCAACCGCATCAATTAGAGGTCGCTACGCTCCTGCCAAGGCACAGAGTTGCCTCCGCGCATTGATACTCATAATGGATGGTGAGGCGGCTCTCCTGACTTCGTCATTGCGTCACCCTATAGAATATTTTGGGGTGGATGTGGAAGATTTGACCTCAACGCAAATCCGGCAAAGGCCGGTCTACGCGCGGATAGTTGCGGATTTTTTTCAAACATTTTGTATTAATTGTCATGTATTTACATTTGACTCGGCAATGCAATGCAGATCATTTTGCTTCCGCAAAATTGCCGATTTAAGCCGATAGCTGCGGAATAGTCGCTACAAGATTTTTACCGAGGCAAAGGTCCGCATCCAACCGCCGCCATCCCGAATTTTGCGTTAGCAAAATGATTCGCATTGCAAGGCCGGGTATATCAATCGGGAGAAGCAATCAGCTGAGATTCAATTTATTGATATAATGATTAAAAAAATCCGCAGAGATCCGCGCCAACAAGTCGGGGTAGCCCCGACATTCGCGTTGAGGTCAATTAATAACCATCCAATTCCCTGTGGATGCGCTGTTGACCTCCACAAGTGGCGACCCCACATACGAAAACGTATGTCCCACATGGCGGAGGCGGCGTAAAACGGGGGGCGTAAAAAAAAGCGCTGTCTGCATTCGAAACATATGACCCCGGTGTTTTCCTGGATTTTAATTGAATTAACCTCAACGCGAATGTCGGCTTTATGCCGACTTTGAGGCGCGGATGGCTGCGGATCTTTTTTAATTAATTTAAGTTTCGCAAGTATATGGTTTGAGAGATAAGGGCATAAAAA
>CAZEUD010000067.1:0-5140 GCA_964515455.1 uncultured Sangeribacter sp. | reverse complement strand
AGTACAAAAAATTGAAAAATTCAGATTAATGATGTTTTCACGCGGCCCTCCTTTCATTACTTAAAAATGAGCAACTAATTACCCCCCCCGCTTTTCTACCTGTATATCAATATTATACACTTTATACAGGTGGTCGGATATTAAATCCTTGTTACTTCCACAAACCTTTTTAATTTCAAGAATTTTTGCGTCAACGAGGGTTCGATACCACCACCCTTGGATAAATGAGAACACAAATCCTTCTTTCCCGTCACGCCAAGCTCCTTTTAGAAAATAACGATAAAGGAAATATGCAAATGAACGCCAGAACAATGGTTGGCGTACATATTTATGTTTTTTCATTCTTTTCGATGAAGCTTGAGCATTAATAACTTTTTTATTATCAGAAATTGCCACACCGGTTAATCCTAATTCGATATCAAGCAAGTCGGCAGCCTCTCTTATAGCATAGTTGACATGCTTATGGCAAAACCAAGAAAGATTGTTCATATTATGATCACAGAAATCGTTGTCAAATACAATGCATTTTCCATCTGAAATCTGGATATGTTCATCCATTAGCCGTTGTTCGCATTTTCCTTTACCATACCTGAATAGTCGGAGTAAAGTTACAGGATAAATACCATGTTTCATCCACTTTCCCATAAAGATATGTCTCCGGTTGAAAGATATGCCAGATATATCATCAGATAGTGATGGAAGTTTATGTTTAATCTCTTCTATCAATTCAGGCATTAAGTATTCATCTGCATCTAATCTGAGAACCCATTTACCAGTTATTGGAGCATTTTCAAGTCCCCAATTAAACTGATAAGCATAGTTATTGACCCATTTGTTTTGAAGAATTGTCACCTTGGGATATTTCATTGCAATTTCAAGCGTCCTGTCACTCGAAAAACTGTCAATAATGAAAATTTCCTTTGCAATAGACAGCACATTCTCTATACATCTTCGAATATGCAATTCTTCGTCCTTAGTAAGTATTATAACACTAAGATCAAGCATTATTGTTATTGCGTTAGAGTTATCAAAACCAGAACCACGGTGTAAGAACTCTGATGGCATTGCCGACACCACGTTTAAATTTTCCTTTAAACGAATCCTGCTCCTTGGTAAATGACATGGCATCGACATTGCTCCCTTCCAACCCACCGAAATGTGGTTCCCTTGGGAAGCGCAGATTCATCTTGGCATTACTGTTTTTTACAATATCAAAAAGCACTGCTTCAAGTAGGCGGCCATCATAGTCATTGCATTGCTTATACGCATCAGCAAAATGCTTGAGATAGAATGACGTTTTCACTGCAAAAAGTCTGCAATCGAATGAATGGCCGCACCATCCCAACCTTAGCAAGTCGTAAAGTTTGTGATCTTTAACATCTGCATATAAATCAATGCTTTCTCCGTAAATTGCGGCAGAAGCTTTTTCCAACAGATATGATAAGTTAAAAATAGGGTAACGTCCAGTAATTTTGAAAAACCCGCTACCCCCCCCATCTTAGTCATTGATAATGAATTACTTATCGCATAATTGATTAACAATAGCTCATTATATCCTTTACCTTTTGAGATGTCGAACATCTCAATGGGAGCCGAAAGGAATTCAATCTGACTATCATTGAAAGGTGGTAGCAACTCCTTAAGATGATTAAGGTCCCAACCGGAATTTTCTGCGAATATGATTCTTTGGTCGGGATTATATGTCAACTTCCTAATGTAAAAGCATAAAGCAGACGCATACATCCGTTCTCTCTCTTCATCGGAGAAACAGGCACCTTTCATACCCCTTGTACATACAGAGGCAGTCATTAGAACCGGTAAAGTCTTATGATTCATTGATTATTCTTTTTTTGATAAATTTCGCGGGATTGCCACCGACAACAGTCCACGGTTCGACTGATTTAAATACTGCCGCCCTTGCTCCAACTACTGTTCCCTCGCCTATGGTAACACCCATGCCGATGAAAGCCTCTGAAGCGATCCACGCCCGGTCTCCGATAGAAATGGGGGCGGTAATGAGGGTGTGCAGAGGTGAGGTTATGTCATGCGATGCAGTGCAGAGGTATGTCCTTTGCGATACCACGGCGTTGTCGCCTATTGTTATTCGTGCCTTGTTGTAAAGTTCGACATACGGTCCCACACAACTGTAATTGCCAACCGTCAGATTCCAAGGAGCGTATATTTTGCATGAGGCATACACCAGACTTCCCAATGGTATCTTCGCCCCGAAAGCACGCAACAATAAATTACGCGGGATTTTCAGCGGAGTACCCGCCAGCCATCTGAACAGTGTGGCGTTCACCATCCGCCATGCAAGTTGCTTCAGGCGATGGGGCTTTGGTTCTGTATAATGAGACAAATCCATGGCCACTAAATCTGATTAAAGAGTTGTTCCCAGCGGTTGGCTATTTCGCCGAGCTTGAACTTCTCCGCCATAATCTTCGCCTCTTTGCTCATTGCTCCGCGCTTGTCATCATTATCCATCAAGTAAAGCACGTCATTGACGAACTCCTGCTTATTGTAAGGATACGTGGCGACAATGCCGGAATGCCTGCCTATAACATCATATACTGCGGCGTAACTGCCCAATACGATAGGGACAACGCCAAACGCCGAAGCCTCCACTATGACAAGGCCATATCCCTCGTACTCAGAGACAAGGAGCAGTATCGACGCTCGTTTGTAATAATTTATGGGGTTTGTGAACCCCGTAATTCTTATGTTTTTCAGCCCAGCCTCCTCTATTCGCTTTTCCAAGTCTGGACGATCCGGCCCGTCCCCAACAATGGTAAGCGTCCAATCCGGATGCTGCGGTTCAATATCTTTCCAGATATTCACTATACGGAAAGTGCGCTTTTGGTTATATTCGATACGCCCCACATAGATAATCTCTTTTTCCTTGGACAGCACGGTATCTTCGGCGATGTCAATGGTAATAGGGTTGGATATTGCTATAAGTTTTTGAGCAGGATGGCGGCAGATGTATTTCTCGACAATGGGGATGAAATTTTGCGAAAGCACCACAAACCTGTCGCTTTTGTCGTAGGTATATCTTAGGCTTAACCGCGATACAGCCTTTACCGCCGCAAGTCTCAGTTTGTTTACAAAAAGTATCCCTTTGCCTTTTTCAATGTCAATTTCTATATCTTTTATCCTTGCGTTGGTGTCCGGCTGGTTGTGATGCACCGTTATCAACTTGCAATCAAGCCCTTTCATCGCTTTTCGACAAAGTCGGGCCACATAGTAAGGCACAGCCCACTGATTGATGATGATGGCGATGTTCCTTTCTACGAGTATGCGGTGTAGCTTCTCTATGTTGTGTCTGTCCGATACAGGATGGTTGAGTTTGTAAACTCTTACTGACTTGCAAAGTTCTTGTTCTTGCAATTCGGGGTGAGGCTGTTCGAAAGAAACTATCGAGACTTCATGACCACGCTCTACAAAAGCATTGGCAAGTATAGTAGATACTTTCTCCACGCCTCCGTATGCAGGATAAACTCCCATCAAAAAAAGGATATTTTTCATGGCGCAGGCGGTTTAAGCGGCATTGCGCCATGAGTTCAACACTAAGGATAGGACGGTTTTACCCCCCCCCGTATTAACTTTATTTAACACTCTTTTTTTGATAAATTTTGCTGGATTACCACCAACGACAGTCCATTCCTCAACACTTTTGAATACAGCCGCCCTTGCCCCGACAACGGCCCCCTCACCCACATTGACTCCCATGCCGACGAAAGCACCGGCACCTACCCATGCTTGATTAGAAATCATAATGGGTGCGGTTATAAGTTCATGATTTGGGGAAGTTATATCATGGGAAGCTGTGCATAAAATTGCTCCTTGGCTGACGGTAGCAAACCTTCCGATGTGAACAGGTGCAACGTTGTAGCAGTCAACGTCAGATGCGAGGCAAGCATAATCATCCATAGTTAAATTTGCCGGATAATAAACTTTAGCAGAACTATAAATTACGGCTGTAGGCGCAATCTTGGCTCCGAAGATCCGAAGTAGGAAGCGTTTCCATCCAGAAGCCATGCTTCTCGGTATCCAGGAGGCTAACAAACTCCAGCAAATTGACCAAACTAATCTGATGATTTGATGTTTGCGACCAAGATGGTTTATGTATGGTTGTTTCATGCGATGTATGTGAAGGCATACCATTCAGGATAGAATATATTTGAAAGCGCGATTTAGCCAATCGGTTATCTTAGAGATGAATAAGGAATAAATTTTAGCGGCAATTATAGAACCGATGATGAGCGCGAATGCAAAGAGAATATTACCATTGACATATCCATAGAAGGGGAAATGCAATAAATATATCTCATAGGAAACAAGTCCAGACAAGAGCAGCAGAAAACTATTCCTTATTTTAGGGAAAAAGCAAGTACCGCAAATTATAGCAAGCCCAAAATTAAGGTTAATCATCAGTTGTATTGCTGAATAAATTTTTGTTCCCATATATAATCTAATTTCCGGGAGTTGTTTAAGTGCTAAAAATAACGCTCCGGTAATGACGAATAGCAACATCATGATACCCCATCTTGTTGGTTTTATTGTTGTAAATTTATCATAATTCTCTGTGATTAACACGCCAATCAGAAATGCAAATGTTTGTTCTGCTTCAAGAGATGGCAGAAAGAAAAACATACTTATTGAAGATAAGACGAAAAACACAAATCGATGGGTATAAAACAACGACATTATTATAAAAAAAACCAAATACCATTTTATCTGATATGCAATATACCAATACGTGGTTTGTAATCCAGTGACTTCTAATAGAAACCGATTAAAACTGAATTCATGCTTATTCATTAGCCATATGATTATGACAAAGAAGTAGGGAAGAATAACCCTGAGATATTTTTTTTGCCAAAATCCTTTAAGCCCGCTCTTATTGTATGAGCATGTTAGTCCATATCCTGAAAGAATCATAAAAAGTGTCACTCCTACAGAGGCTATAGGATTCAAAACCACGGTATGGAATGTGCCCGAAATATGCCCAACCACGATCATTAAAATTGCTATTCCTCTCAGTGCAGTTGTATGTTGTCTATCAAATACCCCCCTTGAGATTATTGTATTGACAGACAATATATTACCCAACTGAGATGAATGATTCAACTGAATACAG
>CAZEUD010000066.1:0-5306 GCA_964515455.1 uncultured Sangeribacter sp. | reverse complement strand
AGATGGAAAAGAAAAAGGCAAATCAGTAGCATTGCTTGACTCTCAATTAAATTTACTTGAAACTTACGGTAATATTGGTACATATGATGAGAATGTCGCCTTTGGTGGAACAGGATTTACAAATTCCGGTAAGTATATCAGCTATATTTCACAATATGAGATAAGAGATGATGTAATGCTTTTTCCCCGGTTGACGGGAAACTTGTAAAACGACTATTTTTTGATTTTGGTAATCAAACTGTTCCGGACAAATTCAAAAGTGACATAGAGAGCAATATGAACGACATAGAAAACTGCATTCGATTACAGGATATTTTCAGCGTGACCGATGATAGAGTGGTAGGTAGAATTTCTATTGATGGAAAGATTAAGCCATTCGTACTTGATATAGCCGAAAATATTATATATATCGGAAACGAAATTGATTTGAACGAAGAATGTATAGCATTCATTGACAACAGCTTCGTTAATTTAAGACAAATTGCGCAAGAACACTATCCTGATTCAGTTAAGAGGCATATTGGAAACAATCAGACAGTACTTGAATTCAACAAGATACACTGACAAGCATCTTTTGTGAAAAATTATCGAATCCTCATCAAAAAAAATAAAGAATTACAACTAAAGTTATGACAGAATACAAAAAATCCCGATTCTCGTTTATATTTTTGATGGGATTGCTATGCCTTTCAAGCTGTGGCTATCTATCATCATCTAAAGAAGAAAAATATCTTGAAGATGCACTGGTAATGGCAGGAGATAATCGAAGCGAATTAGAAAAAGTACTTAACCATTATGCTGATAATCCGGAGCGGTTACAAGCTGCAAAATGGTTAATTAGCAATATGCCATTTCATCATACCAAAACAGGGTCGGAACTTGATAAGTACCGCAGATATTACGAAATTGCAGCCGACCAGACTCTGAATCCGCAGACAATAAAAGATTCTCTTGACTCTATTTATGGAACTCTGGATCTCACTAAGCTTAAAATAGTATATGATATAGAAACACTTGATTCAGCCTATATCGTAGAAAACATTGATGCTGCATTTGAGGCAAGAGAGAGATGGCCCTGGGGAAAGAATGTGAGATGGGAAGATTTCCTTGAGTTTGTACTCCCCTATCGACTTGGTGATGAATCGCTCATGAACTGGCGAAGAGAAATAATAGAGGAATATAGAGATTTGATCGACAGTATCGCCTCCCTTCCAGAAGCCGCCACGCCAAGAATTGCCTCAGACCTACTATATAAAGAATGGATATGGCGGAAAAACTTCAAGTGGACCTCAAGACTGCCGGACGGACCCAGAATCGGGCCTGCCATAGTAGGGTGGAAAACAGGCGCATGCCGTGAAAAAGCCGACGGGATGTGTTACCTCTTACGTGCTGTAGGCTTACCAGCATCACTGCATGTGGCTCCTATGCGTGGTGACCTCAATGATACTCACTCATGGGGTGCGGTGTATGATTCAGACGGAAGTCCATGGTTGCCTGAACAACGTACTGACTCTGCCTACAAATCAAGGGTTCCAGCAGCAAAGGTATTGAGCGAAACTTTCTCCATCAATCGCAATGTACCGGTGGGCAACCTTAATACCAAACTTGCCAATCCATCACTGATAAATCCATTTGTCAGAGATGAAACGGGATGGTATCTTCATCCAGACAAAAGGGAATCTTTCAAGTTGCCACTCAACCGCCTTGATGGAATTAGCAATGGCGACACTGCCTACATAGCATTATCCTCGAGAATGGATTGGATTCCCGTGGGAATGGGGATTGCAGAAAATGACACTTTGAATTTCGGTTATGTTGGAGACCGGACTGTATGCGTGGTCGGCATGATGGAAGAAGGCAAATTCACGCCTAAAAGTTTCCCATTCAAGACCACAAAAAATGCTGATAACTCTCTTCACTTTTTCACTTCCGGTGAAACAAGACCAATCAACATATACAGCAAATATAATCTAACTGTTGGCGACTATACGTGGAGAATGGTAGATGCGTGCTTTGAAGTCAGTGATTCCCCGGATTTCGCGGTAATCGATACATTATATAAGATTCGTGAATGTCCGAAACGGCTTTTGACCGTCGTATATCCGAATAATGACAAAAGGTATCGTTATGTCAGGTATAAGGGTGCAGATAAAACCTGCTGTAATGTGGCAGCAATAAATTTCTATGAAAATGCCGGGGATACGGTTCCCCTCACAGGTCGAATCATAAATGCTCCAGGATTCCATCCCACAGACGACAGGCATGATTTTCGAAACGCATGGGACGGAGACCCATATACCTCGGTGGACCTCAAGGAATCATCCGGAGGTTGGACCGGGTTGGATCTTGGAAGACCGCGAAATATTGCAAAGATCGTATATGCGCCGCGTAACAGAGGAAACTATATAAGGGCCGGATATACCTACGAGCTTTTTTATTATGACAGCAAGAATGGTTGGATTTCACTCGGGCAACGAAAGGCAAACAATGATGAGATAACCTTGGAAGCGCCAGTTGGAACACTGTTGTATCTTCATTGCCTTGATGGTGGAAAAGACGAACGTATTTTCGAATATGATGTTGACAAGGATCTGCAGATATATTGGTAAGACATCCAAGGTGTTGTGCATTGCTTTGTTGATTGTATCCCTTATATATGTTATATGGCTTATGTCAAGGATATTTCTTTTCGACCAGTTCATTACACCCACGGAGTCGATGATGCCCACGTTGATGCCGGGCGACAGGATAATAGTAGACAAAAGAATCATGGGTGCTCGAATTTATGATAATTTTGATTTCAACAAAGATGGAGGAGAACTTGTCAGCCACCGGACAAGAGGCAAACGAAATGTGAGACCTAATGACATAGTGGTTTTCAACTTCCCTCATCATAATGGCAAGATTAATTTCGTAATAAACAATGTATATGCTAAGAGATGCATCGGCACACCGGGGGACACTATCAGGATTGTAGACGGAGTATTCAAGAACAGCAATTATCCTGATTCGATAGGATTGCTGTATGCTCAGCGACAACTTGCCGCTATCCCGGACAGTCTGTTCCATCCCGGCCAATTGGGTGCTATCCCTAGGATACGACATGTGCCATGGACCATAAAGAATCTCGGACCGCTTTACCTGCCGCGCCCCGATGATTTTATTAAACTGACGGCCAAGGAGGGTCAGATATACAAGATGATTCTTGAATGGGAGACAGGCAAAGACATCTCAATAGACTGGGACAAAGACATTGTGCTTGCCGACAACCAGCCTCTTGTCAGCCATATATTCAAGCATGGTTATTACTTCATGTGTGGAGATAACGTATGCGACTCTGACGATTCCCGCTACTGGGGCCTCGTGCCGGAGGAATATATAGTGGGAGTTGTATCGCATATATCATATTCGGTCAATCCTAAAACTGAAAAATATAGAAAAAAAATATATTCAAAAGACTAACGCAATGAGACATTCGCTTAAAGACATATCAATGGCAGAAATAATCTGGACGCATCTCGCATCCGGAGCTGCTACCACATATATCTGCGTCTTATGCGTTGTTGCACTTATTTGCATGTGTGCGGCACCCACACAGCAGGGATGGAACAGTCTCGATTTGATTTTTTGCATTGTCATTCCACTGATTGCCATTTCGGGAATAACAACGTGTTTTCTATCCAAAACTTATTTGGATTTTGGGTTGACTGATATTCTTGTTCTTGTCCTTTATGGATATTTTATAATAAGGTATTACTCAGACTCCACTTATCCGGCTGAGCCTATGGCGATTCATGCCACGCTTGCTATATCGCTCTATTTCTCATTGCGGTTGCTGTTCACAGGAGCTAATATCTGTGGCAAAGTAGTTGCACTATTGCTGTTGCTGTTTGCTGTATATGAAACTATATATGGCATTGTTCAACTGGCAGAAGGGTCTAGCCGCCATTATCTTTACCCCATAACCGGATCCTTTCACAATCCCGGTCCATACTCGGCATGTATAACAATAGGGCTTGTCATAATCTGTACATATCTGAAAAATCCGTCTTCATTGGATATTCATTCAGTCTCAACCAAATTGCAGGGAGTGATAACCTCTATCCTACAAGTGTCCGCCACATTCCTGGGCTGCATCATTATTATAACAACGAGCCGCACGGCAATCCTCGCCGCGATTGTCTGCCTATTCATCATCTTCCGGAATAACATGGGGCGCTGGAAATGGCTTGCCGTAGGAATCACGGTTGCATTAGGTATGGGACTGTATTTTATAAAGGCTGGTTCCGCAGATGGTAGAATGGTCATCAATTACGTGGGATTACATGCGGTTGCCGACAATCTCATATTCGGAAGCGGAACAGGCAGCTTTTTCCACAAATATGCCGAAACCACAGAACGACTTGCCATAAGCGTAGGCTACGCGCATCTGAATGCGGTCGATGTCATTGAATATGCTTTCAATGACTGGCTGCGCATAGCAACGGAACTCGGTCTGACCGGATTAGTTCTTACCGGTGCTATCGCAATCAATTCACTAAGAAACCTATGGGTAGGATGCAGGAGCCTATTCTTAGCCATGATTGTAATCCTCTTTTTTTCTATTTTTTCTTACCCTATCGAACTTTTGCCTTATCGCATTATGACGATATTGATCATCGCCTTTTCCGGATCGCAGAGAAAGGGTGACACCACAGATATGAAAAGACAAAAAATCCGTGTTTTCGCCATGATTGTTATGTCTCTTGTTATTATTGGCATCCCTCTTATGAAGATTAACTGCATAAAAGAATATGGGGAGGCAGAAAAAGACTATAATATAATGCGCGGCATTCAAGACCATGCATTGATAAAAGATTATGAATCTCTGCTGCCGCTGCTTGAAGACAACCGAAACTTCCTGTTTGACTATGGCAGGCTGCTTTCCGATGCCGGCCGATACAATGACAGTAATGATATTTTAAGGAAAGGTGCGTACGTAAGCAACGATCTTATGTTTCTTGTGCTTCAGGGAAACAACTACCGAGATATGGGAGCATTCGACAAAGCCGAAGAAATGTATTTGAGGGCATGGCATACTATGCCAAACCGCATATATCCTCTTTATCGACTGATGATGCTCTATAAACAAATCAACAACGAATTAAAAGCGGTTGAATATGCAGAAATCATTCTCAACCACAAAGAGAAAGTAGCCTCTCCTGCTGTCAATAACATAAAGCGTGAGGCCCACGAGATAATCAACGGAATTTTTAACAATCCTCAAATTGGAAATAAATAATGAAATAGTGCTTATATTCTCCGAC
>CAZEUD010000065.1:0-5890 GCA_964515455.1 uncultured Sangeribacter sp. | reverse complement strand
TCTTACTGTGCAGCGAACACAGTTCGCTGACCCTGCCTCCCCGACGCCTCCCCTCTCCCTCCATCAAACCCCTCCATTTACAGCCAATCTGCCCTAACTCAGGCAATTGGATAGTTACATGGAAACAACGCCACGCTATGATTATAGCTTACTCCCAATTCAACCACTATCTTAGCAAATTAAAATTCAATAATATATGCCAAATAAAAAAGTTTATCTGGGCATGGTGGCCGACATCATGCACCCTGGACTCATCAACATTATTAATGAAGGCTCCAAATACGGGGATGTTATCATCGGCTTATTTACTGATAAAGCCGTTGCCGAGCACAAACGCCTCCCATTCCTGACATACGAGCAACGCAGACAGGTGGTGGAAAATATAAAGGGCGTTTCCGAGGTCGTTCCGCAAGATGAGTGGAGTTATATCCCCAATCTGAAAAAAATAAAGCCTGATTATATAATCCATGGAGATGACTGGAAATCTGGGATCGACATGGAACTCCGTGAGGAAGTATTCAAGGTTATGAAGGAACTTGGAGGGGAGGTAATTGAAATTCCTTATACCAAGGGGATCAATTCATCAGGGCTCGTTGAGGAAGAGAAATCGCTTGGCACGACTCCGGAAGTTCGTATGAAGAGGCTACGTCGTCTTATAGCTGCCAAACCCATTGTGCGTATAATGGAGGCTCATGATGGCCTTTGCGGACTAATAATAGAAAATCTTGAGGTTGACTCTGACGGCAAGCACAAGACATTTGATGGAATGTGGTCAAGTTCTTTGACAGATTCCACAAGCAAAGGTAAGCCCGACATTGAGGCTGTTGACCTGACCACACGTCTTCAAGATCTCAACAACATTCTTGAATGCACTACCAAACCAATCATCTTCGATGGTGATACCGGCGGCAAGATTGAACATTTCGTGTTCACAGTCCGCACTCTTGAACGTCATGGCATCTCTGCTGTCATCATTGAGGATAAGGTTGGTCTTAAAAAGAATTCCCTCTTCGGAACTGATGCAATCCAAACACAAGACTCCATCGAGCATTTCTGCGAGAAAATAAAGGCAGGCAAGAATGCACAGGTAACAAAGGATTTTATGATAATAGCGCGTATCGAAAGCCTTATTGCCGGCAAACCTGTTGAGGACGCTCTTGAAAGGGCTTATGCATATGTGGAGGCTGGTGCCGACGGCATCATGATTCACAGCAAGAACAAATCCGGAGAAGACATCAAGGCATTCTGTGTTTATTTCCGCAAGAAACATCCTAAGGTGCCAATTGTTGTTGTGCCAACCACTTACGACCATATCAAGGAAGAGGAACTTGCAGAATGGGGAGCAAATATTGTAATCTATGCAAACCATATGCTCCGTGCTGCCTATCCGGCAATGAAAAAGGCTGCCGAGACAATTCTCATCAATGAGCGTGCTGAGGAAGTGCGTCCGCTCTGTATGCCTATCAAGGAAATTCTTGAACTCATCCCTGGTACCAAATAAAAGATAGTCATGGTTTCACCCGAATTATTTATAAAGACACTTGAGGCAAACGGAGTTGACTTCTTCGCAGGAGTTCCCGATTCTCTCTTGAAGAATGTCTGTGCCTATATAACAGACAACTTTCCAAAAGAGAATAATATCATAACTGCAAATGAGGGTGCAGCAGTCGGTGTAGCCGCAGGTCATTACCTCGCCACCAGTGAGATTCCCATGGTATATATGCAGAATTCCGGACTCGGTAACACTGTAAATCCTTTGCTTTCCCTTGCGGATGAAAAGGTCTATTCAATCCCAATGCTCCTGATGATAGGATGGCGAGGAGAACCGGGAGTACATGACGAGCCTCAGCATGTGAAACAAGGTGAGGTTACACTACCCTTGCTTGATACAATGGGTATACCATATCAAATTCTTCCCGAAGAAGAGACTGCAGCGGCTACTGTCGTTGGTAAAATCGTCAACGACTGTAAGAATACAGGCAAACCTCATGCAATTGTCATCCGGAAAGGTACATTCGGTTCATATAAACTGAAAAACAAAGTCTCTAACACTTATCCCTTATGTCGAGAAGTGGCAATGAAGATTGTAGCGTCTCAGCTTCCGAAGGATGCGATAATTGTGTCCACAACAGGCAAACTTTCACGGGAACTCTATGAGTATCGTGACGAAATGCACGAGTCTCATGAAAGTGATTTCCTCACAGTAGGCTCAATGGGCCATTCTTCTTCAATAGCATTGGGAATAGCCCTTGCGAAGCCTGGGCGCAAAGTGTTCTGCTTCGATGGCGACGGCGCATTCATAATGCATATGGGTGCATTAACAAATATAGGCAATCTTGCTCCAGCCAATTACATCCACGTTCTCTTCAACAATGGAGTACATGAATCCGTCGGTGGACAGCCTACACTTGGATTTAATATAGATGTTGAGGCAATAGCAAAGGCATGCGGATATACACACGCCATAAGTGTTGAGACGGAAGAGGAAATAACCGAAACCATATCTAATGCCATCACCAATCAAGGACCGTCCATGATTGAGATCAAAGTCTCAATCAACTCTCGTGAGGATCTAGGACGACCTAAGACAACACCAATCGAAAACAAGGAAGCTTTCATGAAATTCATCGAAAAATGAATATTAAAAGAAATATATTATTAAATCCGGGACCTGCCACCACCACAGATACAGTGAAAATGGCGCAGGTGGTTCCAGACATTTGCCCACGAGAAAAAGACTTTGCCGATTTGATGAAGCAACTGAGAGTTGATTTAGTTAAAGTTGCCCATGGCGACCAAGCTAAACATACAGCTGTCCTGTTTTGTGGTTCCGGAACAATTAATATTGACATTTGTCTTAATTCCTTATTGCCTGAAGGTAAGAAGGTTCTCGTCATAAATAATGGAGCATACAGTACAAGGGCAGTAGAAGTATGCCAATACTATGGTCTACCTCATATTGACTTGAAACTATCAATCTTCGATACTCCAAATCTTGAAGAGATAGAAAAGACTCTCAAGGAGAATCCTGATGTTGCTTTGGTCTACACAACCCATCATGAAACAGGTACCGGACTATTAAATCCCATTAGGCAGATTGGTGCCATCGCCCATAAATTCGGGGCAATATTTGTGGTCGATACCACTTCCTCATTAGCTATGGTGCCATTTGACATACAGAAAGACAATGTTGATTTCTGCATGGCATCTGCGCAAAAGGGTCTAATGGCTATGAGTGGTCTTTCTTTCATTATAGGAGACCGAGAGATAATCGAACGCTCAAAGGATTATCCAAAACGCTCATATTATTGTAATCTGTTTCTTCAATATGATTTCTTTGAACGCACAGGGGAGATGCATTTTACACCTCCTGTTCAGACTGCTTATGCATTACGCCAGGGCATGAAGGAATATTTTGAGGAAGGTGAGGAAGCTAAGTTTGCAAGGCACCGCAGAGTAAATGAGGCAATACATGAAGGTGTGGCAAGACTTGGTTTCGAGTATGTCATTCCCCGCGAAATAGAATCCGGACTTGTTGTGTCTGTAAAATATCCTGATAATCCCAATTGGGATTTCTCAAAAGTTCATGATTATTGCTATGACCGCGGATTCACTATATATCCGGGTAAGATTTCCACGACAGACACATTCCGTCTCTGTTCTCTTGGTGCAATAGATGAACCAGATATAAAGGATTTTTTCAAGGTATTTGAGAAAGCTCTTAACGAATGTGGAATAGATACACCCCTGAATAAATGATAAAGACGGCTGTCATAATGGCGGCAGGGAAAGGCACAAGATTCGGTGACCGCACTGCAGAAATGCCCAAGGGATTCATTGAGTTCAAAGGTAAGTCAATGATTGAACGGTCTATCGATAATCTTTTGAGCGCAGGAATTGAAAGGATTATTATAGGTACAGGCTATCATCATGAATGGTACGACAGACTCCGCGAAAAATATCCGCAGATTCATACGGTGTTCAGCAAGGAATATGCAAGCACTAACAGCATGGAGACACTGAGTGTGTGCCGGAACGCAATTTGTGATGATGACTTTTTATTGCTTGAATCAGATATTATATATGAGCCAAAGGCATTGTCATCATTAATAAAAGACAAACATCCGGATATAATGCTGGTGACACCCATCACAAAATTTCAGGACCAATACTATATAGCAGCCGACTATGACCATTACCTTGAAGGTTGCAGCACTTCAAAAGAAGAATTGGTGGATAAATTTGCCAGCGAGCCTTTTGGAGAACTTGTGGGAATACATAAAATCTCTAACGAATTTTATCGCGACATGCTTAAAGTGTTCGAATACAATATCCGTTGGGCTGAACATTTCCAAAGAGAAAAGCAACCACGAAAAATAGGGTATGAGTTCATTTTGGAGGAAGTGGCTACTTGGCATTGTGTTGCAGCTGGTATGGTGACATCTGAAGAGGATATTCCAACCTATCCTTCGGGAGGATTACTATACGCGCGACCTCTGTTTGTATTGAAACTTGATAATCTTCAATGGTATGAGATTGATGATGAAAAGGATCTTGAATATGCGGAGGTAAATATACAAATTAATAAATCTATATGAAACGCTTTCTTCAGACCAAAGGAGCCACCTATCTCAACGGGGCATCCCGTACCATTGCTATCCGCAAAGACTGCATAGAGTTCTATACCAAGTTGAGTGGCACATGGCATGCCGTAGTCAATATCGAATACTACAAAGATGCCATCCGTCTCATCGTCTGCCTTGGAGACTTTGCCGGCCCACTATTTGACAAGGTAATGATGGAGGGAATCAGCCATGACGACAACCCATTACTCGCAGAACTGATCACATCCGGCAAATACAAAATCCTCAACGACCGGACCGGTGACGAACCGGAGACACACATTTTCAGGGATATCGAAAAAGAAATTCTCGGAATGTTTGACATCCTGGCCGACAAGGAAGTGATGGAAGCCCTCAAAGAGATGACCACCTATTTCATTAATCTCCACAACGAACTCAAAAACTCCCCCTCTCCCACCATCCAACCCCTCTACCTCACCTTCTACTAAAAATTTTTGCAGCGATTCATGCTGCAGAACAATAATTTTTATCCAATTTGCCCCTAAAACAGGCAATTGGACAGATACAGAATGGGAGGTATGACATAATTTTGAAGATGATGGTTTTCGAGGAAATTATTAAAAATCAAACCAATCTAAATAATGTTAAAATATGTTAATATTTTTAAAACTTAATCCCACTGATTAAGTTTTGGTTGTTTTGATTGTAAAAATTTTCTATCTTTGTGGTGGATTAAATTAGTGACTATATCATGCCTGAGATTAATGTTAAAATAAATAGGTTAGGTGCTGTCAAGGACGCCGAAATCTCACTTCGACCATTTATGTTGTTTATGGGAGAGTCAGGTTTGGGAAAGAGTTATGTGGCTTTCCTCGCACATTACATTTATGTCTTGTTGAATACTGACAGGTTAAACCATTTTTTTGATGAAATAGATTTTAATCAGCTTCGCAAAGACGCAAGGAATGGTCAGAAAATAATCACAGTATCTGTCGATAGCCTTTACATGTGGATTAATTCGGATGCCATTTCCTATATCCGCTATATGGTTGGGCATGATAAACTCGATGGTGATGTGGAAATATTGTGGCCATTTAATGAAAAGAATATAGATTTTATATATTCCGAAGCCCTGGAGGGTTTAGAAAATGACGAAGAATTGGTATACTCAATTTCCACCGAGCAATTTATCTATAATAAATTATCCAGTCAAAATCAAATCGATGCCCGTGTTTTTAGCACCTTGATTCAAGCAATTTTGACCGAAGCTGTTTTTGGAGAATTTATCGGGGGCAGGCGTTCCGCAT
>CAZEUD010000064.1:0-6475 GCA_964515455.1 uncultured Sangeribacter sp. | reverse complement strand
GGTACACCTTACCCCCTGTCTGCATTATCTCCGCCGGCGTAAAATAAAACACCCCCATATCCGTGCCTACCCACACTCTCCCGGTGCTTGTATCCTCACACAAAGCTTTGATATAGTAACAATCCACCACGCTGCCATTCTGATCGTAGAAAGACCTTACATCTACCCTGGTGTCATCGCCCTGATTGTTGATTGTGCCGTTATGGTCTATGAAAATAAGCCCCTCCTCCCAATTTCCGGACGAATACATCACTATATTTTTAGCCGAACTGCTGCATAACGGCACCACCACGGATGATTTTGACGCATTGGCTTGTGGTATGGAAAGTTTTTGGAACGGCCTGAAGTTGGAAGCATTGTCCGAGGCAAGCCTGTCCTCTTTGCTCCATACCCATAGTTCAAGGCAATCTTCATTTACATAGCTTTTGTCATAGTCATACCAGCAGGTCCAGAGATTTTCGTATGTATCAAACTTAGGTGCGGAAAAGAAACTCATCAAGCTGAAATGCTCAAATTCCGGATGCACTGCCACATATTGATCCCCTGTATTTCCCTCATCGTTTACCTTGCCGATTCTCAACGACTTAGATGGTTCCGCAGTATTTAGACGTAACAGACCGTGAAGATATGATCCGCTGTAAATATGATTCTCATTAGCCGGATCTACACTTACTCCGTTAGGATTCCATTGCTCAAACATTTTTGACGGATACAAATATGTCGTTGATATTGGTTCCCATGTCAGATATCTGAGCGATGACAATGCATCAAGAGCATTTACTTCCACCGACTGGAAATTTTGATTCGTTCCATGATTTCTTACAAGCATTCCATATTTTGAATGATACACCATGTTATCACTCTTATATGCATTTGAAGCATTAGGAAATATATTCATATTAAGGCTTGTCCACGAGGCTTCTCCGTCATATCTCTTTATCGCTATTCCATCGCGCTGTTGGGAAATATAATAATCCTTAAGATTCCAGGAAGCAAGCACCATGTCATAATCCTCTGATTCCTTGTCAAATCTATCTATATTACCATCCTTGTCTATATTCCACACCTTATCATAACTTGCCACAGTTATGCCGGAACGCGATGGCTCTATAGATTTGATATAGGTATTTACCAACACCTCATTCCTCAAATTTCCCGCATCATCAATGGAAAACATTCGTGCCTCCCCGTCCCATCCATATATCTGATTCACTACAAGGCTATTATCATTCAACCTAACAGACCTGTATACATCCCTGAACCCATCAATATGTGTAAAATTATTAAAATCACGCTCATTCAAATCCCCGTAATAAAGACCATCCTGAGCTACGAGCACAATGTAATTCCCCAATCTTATGGCATCATTGAATTTCTTATTAAAAATCCGCGAATACTCTATCTCTCCGTTTTTGTCATTAACTACAATATAGCCGAAGTCTGTGGCAATAAAAGCCTGATTACTCTGAGACCAGAACGATATGCCGTTCACATTTTTTGTGTAAGAGCCATCAGATATCTTGAGTCCTGCCACATACGTAGTATTTTCATTATCATACAGCAATTCAATTCCTCCATCGTCATACGCTATCATCAGATATCCTCCGGCATCATTATATTCAGCATTTACAACCACATTATCCGACAACACATTCTGCTTGTTAAGCCACAAAATCTCTTTCTCATCCTTGTCATATCTGAAAAGAGAGGTTGTTTTTGCTCTGTTGTCACTTGAAGAAGGAAAATACAGCTGATTATAGCTGAGTATATAGGTATAATCCGGCGTGTCTATTATCCTCTCAACATTGCCGTCATACGTGGGATGCAAACGCCATTGCTCTGCATTGGCTCCCGATGGAGCCATTATTATCATTGCAAGAATTAAAAATAATATCTTTTTTATCATCAATCGTTTCTTTATTCGCTTTATAATCTCTTAATATTACTATCCATTCTTATCATAATAACGTATTTACACCCTCCTTATTATTTACCATCTGCCTCCGCGCAAACCTAAATTGAGGTTTTTCTTCCGGAATACTGATAATTTTATGCTTCACAAAAACTTTCCCCCCTTGATTATATCACAAACAATAATTAAATTTGCTTTGTGAAAGATAACAGACTACAACCACACAACGTATGATTTCAGTGTGTCTCGCATGTTATAACGGCGAAAAATATATCGAAGAGCAATTGCGCTCTATTCTCGTCCAACTGGGTGACCACGATGAAGTCATTATCTCTGACGACGGCTCTTCCGATTCCACCATTGAAATCATCCGGAGTTTCCGCGACCCCCGAATCCGAATCCTCTCGAATCCGGGACCAGATCATGGTGTCAACGCCAATTTCAATAACGCCCTCTCTAATGCCCGGGGCGATATAATCTTCCTCTCCGACCAGGATGACGTGTGGCTCCCCGGCAAAGTTCAGAATTGCCTTGATGCCCTTGAAAATGCAGACCTTGTTGTTCATGATGCTATAATTACTGATTATACCCTCAAACCATATAATAAAACCCTGTTTTCAGAGTTAAATATTAAGAAAGGATTTGTCAACAACCTTGTCAAAAATCGGTTTACCGGTTGCTGTATGGCTTTCAAATCCGGAATGCTGAAATATATGTTGCCTATACCTGTATGCAAATCCTTCTTCCACGACAACTGGATCGGATTGATATGCGAACTGAAAGGCAACGTTAGTTTCATTGAGTCTGCAGAAATATATTTCAGACGGCATCCCGATTCCAAGTCATTGGCAGGCAAAGGCATAGGATTATCCTTGCTTAATAAATTAAAATCGCGGATTGGTCTGATATTTCTACTATTGAAACGAAGTCTCGCTTATTAAACCTATATGATTACATCATCAGTTGTATTTTATAATAATCCGGAAGACGAAGTGATCAAGATCCTTACATCCCTGGAGAATAGTGCCGTGGACAAGGTCTTTGTCATTGACCATTCCGACACTGCGGATATTGCACAAATAGCCGGAAGTTTCAAAAAAGTTTATTATAAAAAATACGATAATCGAGGTTTCGGAGCCGGTCATAACCATGGTATCAAATGGGCTATTGACAATAATTCAGATTATCATGCAATTATAAATCCTGACATTTACTGGGAGGGCGATGCAATAAAAAATTTGGCTGATTTTATGGATAAAAACCCGGATTGCGGTCTTGTTATGCCCAAGATTCTGTTCCCCAATGGTGAAATCCAATACCTTTGCAAATTGCTCCCTACGCCTATGGATCTCTTTGGCAGACGTTTTATCCCATTGAAAAATTATACGGAACGTCATAACGCACACTATGAGATGAGATGGTCCGGCTACGACAAAACAATGGAAATACCCTGCCTTTCAGGATGTTTCATGTTCGTAAGAATGGATGTAATTAAAAAAATCGGCGGTTTTGATGAGCGTTATTTCCTATATGCCGAAGATATGGATTTCTGTCGCCGAATCGGAGAGGTTTCATCCACAATGTTCTATCCCAAAGTATGCGTCTACCATACTTCCCGTAGAGCTTCCTACAGAAGTGCAAAATACCTGCTCATTCACATGTCCTCAGTCTGCAAATATTTTAATAAATGGGGCTGGTTTATCGACAAGCAAAGACATTCCATAAACAAAAAATGCATTGAAAAATTAAAATCTTGACTTACTTTAATGCTTACTTACTCACTACTTGAAGTTGCCTGAATAAATGAGAATTAACAGCAAATACAACCAATATTTCGCTAATCCTTTTTTACTTAACGGATTGGCATGGCTTATTCTTTGGGGTTTGTACAGCCTCAGATGGAGTCTGCTGTGCCCTCCTCTTTCCGAACCTCTCTCTTTCTTCATTGCTACATCATCTATAATCTCAATATTTATTGGTATAGTTTCCAACCGCGGCCGGGCAATACCATATCATCCTGCCAACAATATAAACGCTGGTGTAATCACAGGATGGCTGATTTTCCTATACATCCTGCTTGCCGCCGATATTATCGGAAGCGGATCCATTCCCCTATTGGGCTACCTTAAAGGGAATGTGCAGGTAAAATATGATGAATTCGGTCTTCCGGTAGTGCATGTGCTTGTGGTTAACGGTTTTTCCGCCCTGTGCCTGTTTGCCTTCTATTGCTATAAATCCTCTTCCATAAAGGAAACAAAGCGGAAGCTGATTTTTATTGTACTTCTTTCTGTCTTCCCTTTCTTTCTGATTTTCAACAGAGGCGGCATTATCGCAAATGTTATAGGAATATTTATCATTTCTCTCGTCACAGCCCGCAAACCGGTATGGCTGCTGATGAAACTTGTGGTTGTGGCAATTGCCATGCTTTTCGCATTCGGTGTAGCCGGCAATATACGCCTCGGAAAGAAAACCATGGACCAATTCGTAAGAATTGCACAACCATCCGATGATTTTGAAAACTTTAATATTCCCGAAGAGTTCATTTGGTCGTATATCTACATTGCCACTCCTCTTGCAAATACGCAGAAAACAATTGACCATGGTCTCTGGAGAGGCACAAACGATACTGAAGATTTTCAGAAAATGGTAACCTTTGAGATGTTACCTGAGATGATCTCAAAGAATCTCGTGGGCACTCAAAAAGAAATAAACAAGGAGAACAGTGCAAAGCTTGTAGATAATTCTTTTACCGCATGCTCCGTATATGGTCGTGTATACAATTATATGGGATGGGCCGGCTTCTGGATCATGTTTGTGTTTATCCTTGCATTTATCACCATTAATCTGAAAATAATCCCTAAAAACTCGATATTTTATGTCCCGATGGTGGTCACCCTTGATATCATTGTGATCCTGAATCTGTTTGATGATATGCTAATTTTCATGGGACTCGTTCCTCAGGTTTTCATATTCATCATGGCATATTGGATTTCGAGATTGAAGTTCAAAAATCTACGCGCCGAGGCTCACGCCCGCAGCCCGAAGATATATATTAAATCTATATAGAAAAGCTTGGATAGTAAGAATTAACCCCTGCGGCAGATTGCTATTTCATCCAGATTCCTGTCGCCTTTCCACCTATTATCTTGAAGAATTGTATCCTGTTTAATATCATACCGCTCACATTCAGAATACACAGACCGACCAAAATTCCCTCTACTCCCGCGTATTTACCAAGCATATAGCATAAAGGCAAACAAAGAATTGCCACTATCGCCGTATTGACAGTCTGCACCCGCAATTTGCCAAGACCATTCAGGAAGTTTGAATATACAAGACTGGTGATAAGGATTGCTGTATACAACCCCATCAGTGCCGAGAGCGAAAATGGTATCACTACTTCCTTACCTACCCATATCCTGTAAACAAATTCGGATATGAAGGTCATCAATACCAATACCAATATTGCCAGTGACAACACTTTTCTGATATTCCTCATGGCATTCTTTATCCATTCTATCTCCCCTTTGGCATACGCATCTGTTGTGGCCGACCACATGGGCGACAATATCAGATACACACACATCGGAATCACACTGAAGTAACGGTAAGACACATTATATGGTGTTACTTGCTCTGGCCCGAACATCTGGGAAATCAATATATTGGTAAACGAAAACAAAAGAATGTTGGATAACTGAAGCACAAAAAATTGTATCCCCACACCCATCAGACTCCTGATATACTCTCTCCTTACAAACCTGAAAGACGGGCATAGCCATGGATAAACCTTGTAGAAAGTGACAGGATATGCACAGATATACACCGCAAGCGGTGATAATGAATATATCAGCACCACCGTCATCAAATCGCCGTGCCCATGAAATGACAATACTGCAATGACAGCCAATGATATAACATGTCCTAAAGTAACCATAAGCGTGTTTATGGCCGGAAGCTGCATGGCAAGATAAACATTCCCCAATATCTTGAGAATAAACGTCATGCAATATATACCCACCGCCACATACACCACATCCGCCAAATGTGGAATCCTATCCGGCGATGTCCCCAATATGGCATACCAGTCAAGAAGCGGACTCAGAAGCAGGAATATCGCGGCTATCGCTGCTGTTACCAATACAAGCATGAATAACGTGGTGCTTATATATATGCGCCCTCCTTCTCTGTCGCCTTTGGCCACAGCCTCAGCCAATCTGTTGCGCATTCCGTTGCCAAAACCGATATCAAAAGAATCAATCCACATCAATATGGAACTCAGCGTCAGCCATATTCCATATTCGTATGGATTGAGATAATCTAATGTTACGGGTACAAGTAAAAGATATGTCAATGCATCAACTCCCTTCAAAAGGGTGACACCTATTATATTTTTCTTTGCCTTTACGGTGCGATTATCACCCTTGAAGAAGTCTTTTACTCGCATGTCTTTGTTTGCTTCACAGTGTCAGTTGTCAACTAAGGCGCGGATTGCGGGCAACGTCTGCAAGTTGCTCCAGGGAGGATCTCTTTTTAGGCCTTTGGCCTATACAATGTTCGAAA
>CAZEUD010000063.1:0-6610 GCA_964515455.1 uncultured Sangeribacter sp. | reverse complement strand
CCACGATGGCGCAGTCCAGAAGCAGGATGGTCCAGTATGGCAGCGTCGCCTTCGAGAGGTAATAGTTCGTGTAATAGCTGATTGATTTCATTTAATGAATTATAATTTCCTTGAATGTGGAGAAGATAAGGCGGATGTCGGTTAGAAGGGATGCCTTTGAGACGTATTCGAGGTCGATGGCGAGTTTGTCGGGCATGACCTGTTCAATGTAGCAGCGATAAGGATCATCGGCGGAAGCCAAAATCTCATTCTCGTTGCGGTAGCGTATTGATGCAAGGGAGGTGATTCCTGGACGTACGTCGAGCACACGCATTTGTTCCGGTGTGTACATGTCTACATATTTGCGCACCTCCGGACGAGGTCCCACCAGACTCATGTCTCCCATAAATACATTGATGAGCTGAGGGAACTCGTCGAGTTTATACTTTCGGATGTAGTAGCCCGAACGGGTCACTCGTGGGTCATGTCCTCCTACAGTGATTAGTCCCAGCTTGTCGCTGTCGGGACGCATTGAGCGAAACTTGAAGAGACGGAAATCCTTGTTGTCCTTTCCCACTCGGGTCTGGCGGTAGAAAACCGGTCCCTTTGAGTCGGACTTGATCCAAATGGCAAGCACCAAAAATAAAGGACTCAGAGCGATAAGCCCGAATCCACTTGCAATGATGTCGAAAGTTCGTTTCAAAATTCCTTTATCAATTCTATGAAGTTTTCGAGGATATAGTCCACGTCATCATCAGAGAGGCGAGTGTGTAGAGGGAGGGTTATTTCATTCTCAAACTGTGCGTAGGCGTTGGGATAATCCTTGATGTCATAGCCGAGGACGTTGTAGGCTGTCATCATTGGCAGCGGCTTGTAGTGCACATTGGTGGCGATTCCGCGTTCCGCCATCTTGACGATGATGTCGTTTCTTTGTTCGAGAGATGCGCCGATAACCCTTACGAGATATAGATGGCCGCTTGAGCAATGGCCGTTGCTGTAGTGGTTCAGCACCTGGACATTATATGGTTCAAGAGCCACATTATATTTTTCTATAATCTGGCGGCGACGGCGCAACATTTCCGGATAACGCTTTAGCTGGGCCAGACCTATGCCTGCCATGATGTCGGTCATGTTGCATTTATACCATGTGCCGATGATGTCATACTCCCAGCCGCCGAGTTTGGTTTTGGCGAGAGCGTCTTTGTTCTGACCGTGGAGCGAAAGAAGCTGCAGCTGCTTGTAGATTGCCTCGTTGTCCATTCCCTCTCGGCTGCTCCAGGTCAGTGCACCGCCCTCTGCAGTGGTCAGGTTCTTGACAGCGTGGAAAGAGAAGGATGTGAAATCGGCAATCTCGCCACACATCTTTCCATGCCACATGGCACCGAAGGCATGGGCTGCATCGGCAATGACGATGCAGCGTCCGAAATTCCTCTGCAGGTCGTTTGCAGGTCGGAAGAGATGTTTCTTGGACTCCACAGCGGCAAACACCTTGTCGTAGTCGGCCACAACACCACCTAAATCCACCGGCATGATGGCCTTGGTCTTCTCGTTGATAGCCTCTGCCATCTTGTCATAGTCCATCTCGACGGAGTCCGGTGCACAATCGATGAGTACAGGCCGGGCTCCCACGTGGCAGACACTGCTTGCGGTTGCAGTGTAGGTATAAGCCGGAACAATGACCTCGTCCCCCTCCCCTATTCCAAGCACGCGGAGTGCGAGTTCCATGCATGCAGTGGCAGAGTTAAGGCAGCAGGTGGTGTGTTCGGGTTTGCCATCCGCGTCATACTTGATGGTATGGCATGCCATTGAAATAAGGTTTTCGAACTCCTTGGTTTTGGGACCGGTTGTGATCCAGCCCGACTTAAGGGCCTCAGCCACTTGGGCGAGTTCCGCCTCCGACATGTCCGGTGGCGAAAACGGTATGTTTGGTCTGGTATTCATTAATTTATCTAATATGTTTGCGTATGATTCGTGAATAAGAGTTTCTCCAAATCTAGTCAATACTTCTTTTTTGAACGTTTAGATTCAGATGGATTTGATCAATCGATACATAGGGCGGCTTGGATAAGAGGTGAATTCATATAACTTGCGGAAGCCGCGTTTTTTGATAGAATGCAAGTGTCGCCTCGTTATCATATTTGTCAGTGGTCAGCGACAATTTCTGAATTCCTTCATATTTGAGGATTCTCTCCAACTCTTCCTGTTCGTATGTCATTCCGTTATGAATTTCACCTCAGTTAGTAATTTGTCGGCAAAATCGATAGCTTTTTGTGCGGACTCTTCAACGACGATAACGTGTCCGCTCCGACTTAAAGAAGATGTTACTTCTGGTATCTCATCTTCTGGTTTGCGATAAATTTCCCATTGATAAACACGGTTGTCATGCAGTGCTTTTGTATTCTGAATATCTATAAGTTTACCTGGTCTGGGACAGAAATATCTAATGCAAACACCATGTTTTTTCTCCATTTGTTGCAGATTTGGTTCGATTCCGAGAGCACAATTTATTGCAGCTGCCACCATGTCTATGCCCGTGCTTAGATGCGTCAATTCCGTACTTATAAAGTCACCACCCAGACGCGCTCCAACTTCCATTATATAAGCCTTCCCATCCTGCACCTTAATTTCAGCATGACATGCACAATTATTAACATCCAAAGCCCTTACACCTTCGATAGCAGCTGCTTTGATCTTCTCTTGTATTTCTATAGGATATATGGAAGATTGATTATGTCCTAGTTCTACGAAATAAGGAGCCTCTGTGGTTTTTTTGTCAGTGACTGTAAGTGCATTCACTTGATGATTCCAGACAATTATCTCTACAGAAAATTCAGACCCTTCAATAAATTCCTCAAGCATTACACTCTTATCACGGCTCTCTTTCTTAGAACGTTGGAATGCTTCAATGAAACTCTCCTTTGAGATTCCTTTTTGAATTTTCGAGATTCCACGACTGCCGCTGTTGCGACTTGGTTTTAAAATACCGGAATTTGAAAACTCATTGTCAAAACAAATCCACGCTTCCTCTGCATTCTCAAAGCAAAATGACTTAGGACTTGGGGCATTTGCTTTTTCAAAAGCCTCACGCATTAAATGTTTATTGGTGGCACGAATTGCGGCATCTCGTGTAATTCCCGAAAGACCTAATTCATCATTGAGTCTGCCCATAACATTCATCGACACTTCAGAGCATGGATGAATTACCCCATCAATCTGTTCTTCTTTAGCAATTATTAGAATTTCATCCTCCGAAGTGATATTTGCCACAATCGATTTGTCTGCATATTGAAGTCCAATTGCATTCTTATCTCCATCTGCAGCAATCACATATACACCCATTTCTTTGGCTTTCTTTATGACTGGAACTTGAAGTATACCAGCTGCCAAAACTAAAAGCTTTTTCATCTAACGTTAGGCTCTATACACGCTTTTGTGAGTTAATACAGTTTTAATTGTCAGCCATATCACTTTGCAGTCAAATAAAAAGGAAAGATGATTGACATAGTAGATATCAGCTTGAAGTTTTTCTTTAGTGCCGACAGAGTTTCGGTTTATGGCCTGATTCCATCCGGTAATCCCAGGGCGAACTGTCAATATAATTCTCTCTTCGGGAGTGTAATGCTCCAGGTAAAAAGCTGAATCAGGACGGGGGCCAATGAGTGCCATATTACCAATCAACACATTAATAAGTTGAGGGATTTCATCCAGACTTGTTTTACGTAGGAAATGTCCAACTTTTGTAACTCTGGGATCGTCTTCAGCATTATATGTACTCCCATCTTCCATTCTAAGATCAGGGGCGTTGACAATCATGGACCTAAACTTATACATTTTGAAGATTCTGCCATCTTTCCCAATCCTTGAAGCCATGTGAAAAAGAGGACCTCTATCGTCAAGTTTTATAGCAATCCATACGCATCCGCACAATATTAAGACGAAAGGGAACGCTACCAATGATATGCAAAAATCGATAATGCGTTTAAAACATGATTTATACATCTTCAAAAGTGATTAATAGTTAAATAAATCACGATAAAGATTGTTGTTCCAATCTTTCTTGAAATCCTCCATCATTTGGCGGAATGTCTTGAATTTAGGTTCGAAACCAAAATCCCGCTTAGCCTTTTCCATAGAAAATAAATAACTTGTGGTATTGTTGGGGATATTGGGTTCATATATAATTTTTGATCTCCGGCCATCTATGGGACCGAATACATCGCGCATAACCTCCGCTTGTTCTTGGAGTGTTACTCCACATCCGGCAGTCATGTTATATAAGCCGTAAGTATTGTCACTCTTAATTGCAAGATAGAAAGCATGTGCAATATCCTTCACATATCCGACATCTCTTATCATTTGGGCATCTCCGAAAATTGTGATGTCCTCGGCCTTCTCGGCTTTTTCCATAAAGATTTGGAATCCGGATTTCTTCATCTCTCCATTGACATAGAGACTCATGTGTGGAGTCACGCCGAATACAGTTGGGAATCTGAACACGGCATTCTTCATTCCATGCTGCTGATTGTAATATTCCATCACATCATTTGCAGCATTTTTTGAGATAGTATACACTGAATGGTCACCTTTAAAGAAAAAATTTCTCGGTTCTTCTTCAGTCAATCTTCTTTCGGCACTCCATGCCCCTCTCACATCTCCATAAGAGCAAGTAGAGATTACTCTCTTGATTTTATTTTTCCTGCAATATTCCAGACAATTAATCGTGCCGATTGTATTAATCTTGAAATAATCAGCAGCATTTTCTTCTTTTTCCAAATCTGCGGTTGCATTAGCGGGTAATAGACCTGCTAACAGTATGACGCCCTCAACGTTTTCTGTCGGTAGCTGATTGAAGTCTTCTGCTTTCTCCAAGTTTAGATTAACATACTTGACTCCTAATTTGTCGTAGTGTTCTTTAAAACGATTGTTTCTTCCAGTCACAAGAACATCACATCCATTATAGACCAATTCTGTCACAGTGTGTACTCCAATAAAGCTGGTTGCTCCAATTACAATAATCATAATATTAATTAATTAAAAAGTTTGAGAACATTCTTGCCAATTTCTTTACCCCCTCTTTCTTCGAAAAATTTTTAATAGCATAGTCTAAATTGGAATTACCCATTTCTTCCAGCTTCTCAGAGGGTGTCTCCATACAAACTTTCATCTTTGCTGCCAATGCTTCAGGATTTTCAGCCTCAACTGTCCAGCCGCCATGAGCATCAACGACGCATTTGGCTGTATCGCTGTCGGAATCTACGCTGCATAGCACCGGCTTTGCAGAGAACATATATGCCGGCAGTTTACTTGGAATCGATGAAGAAGCAAAGCCTTTCTTTATGGCCAGAACCATCACATCAGCCTTATCCTGTGTGGCAGGAACCTGACCAGCCGGAACATCCCAAAATTCAATTTTAGTATTATCTTTAGCAAGTTCCATCAAGTGTGTCTTAGCAGAACCACTTCCTGCGATGACAAGCCTGGCATCTAAATTGGCAAAATCAAAGGCTTTGATAACAGTCTCCAGACCCGCCAATGGACCGATATTCCCCATATACATGAAGGTAAACGGGGAATCTACTCTTTCTCTTTTGTGATTTTCATTTCTATATGAGATGAAGGTTTCCTCATCCTGCCAGTTCCTAACCACATGATACTTACTACGGTCAATCTTTCTGCTTTCCGATAGATAGTCAGCCATACCATCAGAAATGGTATGAATGGCAACGGCATTTCTTTGGGTGTATTTGTCAATATTAAGAAACAAACCATTGATTATCCATTGACAAATCTTCCAGTTAGGTAGTTTTGAAAGGATAGATTCGGGATATATGTCTTGGACATTTGTCAAGTATCTTATATTATTTCGGATTGCAGCTTTGGCTACAATATTCTTACCATATAAAGGCCATACTGCATTATAGATCAAATCAATTTTATCTTTATTCCAATCTATATATTCAGCTACTTTAATTCCAAAACTTATAGATTCTCTCAACCTCCCTATTAGAGAGGATTGTGGACAGACGTAAGAATCTGATACCGTAACAATTTCATACTGATTATGATCTTCAAATTGGGATTGTTTAAACCCGAAAGGTCTTGTGGGCTTGGGCTTAATAACGGTAACATCGAAATCCTTGCTCAATTCCACCGCCAAATCCATCAATAGATTTGCACTGACCACCGGCTCCGGCGGAAACACCGCCGTCGCTATCAATATCCTTTTTCTCATGATTTAAGTGATTCGTATTTATGTAACTGTTCGGTGAGAGGCCGAAAGGGGTGAAAAAATAAAAGGGCAGATAATTTTTTTAATTTTTTTGAGAGGGACTGCATTCCTTTGTAACGTCGATCCAGTGCTGAGGCAGGAGGGTGTGAAGTCTGTCAGCCGGAGTCTGGTCAAAGTGG
This sequence comes from uncultured Sangeribacter sp., assembly GCA_964515455.1. GTDB lineage: Bacteria > Bacteroidota > Bacteroidia > Bacteroidales > Muribaculaceae > Lepagella. Next base: position 223 of record CAZEUD010000063.1, on the reverse strand, counting down.
TCCATGACATACTCAAGCCATCGGCGAGGATCGACATTGTTGACCGCACAAGTCGCGAAGAAACTGTAGATGACAGTGTCTCTTTCGAGAGCCTCCTCGCTTTGGTTGAAGAGATAGTTCTTTCTGCCCATGACAAGATTCCGTATCACGCGTTCCGTGTCGTTGTTGTATCTACTATATAACATCTCTGTAACCTGCTGAATCATTTGACATTTCATTTTCA
>CAZEUD010000062.1:0-7049 GCA_964515455.1 uncultured Sangeribacter sp. | reverse complement strand
TCTGTAAATTTTACAATTTGTCACCCGCAAGTTGAACTTGCGAAACTTAAATAAAATAATTTCTCAAAAATGTTAAAAAATTGCAAATAACGGGTAAATTATAAGGCTAAATTAACCGTGTTTCCGGCGCCGGTATTGTTGCAAGAGGTGATTGTGAAGGCGGCAATTGCAATAGCAAACATAGCCGCAAGTGTTGTCTTATTTCATAATAATCTCTCTTTCTTGGATATGTAGAGATAACATACGGGTAATACATTTGTTTTTACAGGTTATTAAAGGATAGGGGACACGAGGCGCACAATGGATTCGAGGCTGCGCTGCAGCAGCGGACGGCGGCGCCATGCGTTGAATGTCAGCTTGGTGCAGAGGTTGATGTCGCTGAAGAATATGTCGCGCATGCAGCGGTTGACACCCTTGTCGTAGATTACAAGACTGCATTCGAAATTGTTTTCGAAACTACGGTAGTCGAAATTTGTGGATCCGGCGATCACTATATTCTCATCAATGATGATACCTTTGGCATGGAGCATGCCCGGGTTGTAGAGATATACCTTTATTCCGGCGCGCAGGCATTGCGTGATATATGAGTATCCCGCATATTGGAGCATACGCGAATCGCTCTTTCCGGGGATCATGATGCGCACATCGATCTTGGCAAGAGCTGCAGCCTCCAGCGCGTATTGCAAAGCATCTGTAGGGAGGAAATACGGGGTCTGGATATAGATGGAGCGAGTGGCGTTGGATATGGCTTTAAGGAATGTGAGCGACTGGTTATCCCAGAAGTCGAGGGGACCTGAGCGCACGAGCTGCATGCCGAGGTTGTTGCGGAAAGGCACCTGCGGCATCTTCGGATATTCAATGGTTTCGGGATTGTTTTTGAAATTCCAATCAACGATGAAGGAATAAAGGAGCGATTCCACGATATCGCCCTGCAGGCGAAAATGGGTGTCGCGCCACGCCATTCCCTCGGTATTGCCGTTTTGGTAGCGGTCAGCGATATTCATCCCTCCGAGATATCCGATTTCATTGTCAATCACCACGATCTTGCGATGGTTGCGCCAGTTGATGCGGTTGGCGAGTTGCGGGAAAGTAACGCGGAAGAAGGGATGGGTTTCAACTCCGTTCTCATTCATGCGGCGGAAGAATCTGCCTTTTGCAGAGAAGCTGCCCACATGGTCGTATATCACCTTCACCTCAACCCCTTCACGGGCTTTAGCTATCAAGATGTCGGCAATCTCCTTGCCGGTTTCATCATCAGAGAAGATGTAATATTGCAAATAGATAGACTTGGAGGCAGAGCGGAGGTCGCGCTTTAGGGCATCGAATTTCTCTGCTCCGGTAGTGAAGATCTCAATTTTATTATTTACAGTATAGCAGGAGGAAGAGAGAGAGCGGCACAGGCGGATGAGATTTTTTTCGCTTGCCGGGAGACCGAGGGTGTTGATGTCAACGTGGCGGGGAGCCATTCGGCTTATTATGCAGCGTTTGTTGCGGCGAGAAATCATGTGCTCACCTTTCAGACTGCGCCCGAAGAAGAGGTAAAATACAAGCCCGACTATAGGCAGGAAAATCAGAGCGATAACCCAGGCGATAGAGCGGATGGGATTGCGGTTTTCCTTCAGTACGACAATGATGCAGCTTATGATTGTGACGGCATAAACTACGTTGAATACAAAGACTATCCAATAATTGATGGCTGCCATGGCTCGCTTGATATATTCATATGCTAAATTAGAAAAAAATCATCAAATTTACAAAAAAAATCAGACGAGGAGACTTCTCAATCACCTCGCCTTAGGCTTAACTAAATAAATTCTTACATGTTAGGATTACATAGTAATATCGGCAAAATTAAGAAAAATATGCTGAAAACATTAATTTTCAGCAAATATATTTGTTAAAGATTATTAATGCGGATGTTGGAGCTATGCTCCAACGCACCAACGAAACAGCCGGCAACCAAAATTTGCAATTTTGAGGGGGAGGGGTCGGGAATTAATAATTATTAATAATGAGGGGGATGAGGGCCTTAATCATTGAAATCCGCTTTTGAGCTTTTTTGTGAGAGCCATTGCCCGGCGGCAAGGGAAAGCTCGGAATACCATTGTTCTCCAAAGCGGCGGATCAGGGGTTCGCGCAGAAATTGATAGGCGCGTATGCTCTTTGCGCGTCCGAGAGTCTCAGCGCATTTGCATATTTTCCAACGATGGAAGTTTACGGCCGTGAATCCTTCGTATTCCTTCAGCCTTACGGGATAAAGATGACAGGATGACGGTTTGAAGAATGGTATCTTTCCTTCGCGATGTGCCTTCTCCAGAGCACATAGACACTTGCCTCCCGGGGCGTAGGTGGTGAATACGCAGTCGCGTCCTTCTACAAGGGATGTGACCAAATCTCCGTCTTCATCATAATAAGCGGGTCCCTGCTCTTCGATAACCCTTTGTGCTGCCGGATTGAGAAGAGGGTATATGTCGGGCATAAGCTCACATAAGCGTTCATATTCGTCATCGGTGAGTGGAGCGCCCGCATCTCCTTCGATGCAGCAGGCACCGAGGCAGGAATCAAGGTCGCAAATGAAATAGCGCTCTATGAGGTCGAGAGAAACAAGTGTATCTTGAATTTTCAGCATAATCTTTTGTTCTTGTGACTAACGGAATCGTTGGTATCAAACAGGTAAGCAAAGTTCGAGAGGATGACTATTGGGAGAGAAGGAGAGCGAAGCCTATCAGTCTGTCGGCCCGTGCTCCTGGGGGATGATAATAGATGGCGATCCAATATTCATTGCTCGTCTCGTATTTGTTACCTTCCGTGAGAGCGGAGGAGAGATGGGAGGTGTCGGAAGTATTGGCAGGGAGCGTTACATACCGGTAGTTGTAAGCGCCTTGTTTGAGAGGCATATCGAGTTTGTAAAGTCGAGATGACGGGTCGTAGACCATGCGGTTTGAAGCATTAAAAATGCCGTGGGTCATTTCTCCGTCAACATAAATGTCGGCATTGCGCAGTCGTGGCATGTCGAGGAGGAAGTGCACGGTAATATAGTCTGCACCGAGGTCGGAATCCGTAGCATTGTATTCACGCACGAGAAAGCGGCCGCGCTGAGTGCTGTCGTATTCATAATTGCGTAAGGCTCGTCCTTCGTCCTTATGAAGCCAGACATGATAGTTGGTGCCACCATAACGCAGAGAATCAACGTGCATCCCCGGGAAAATGTTGCTGATACTTTCGAAGCGGCGGTATTCATTTCCGGCGGGGAATATGAGCTCAGGGCTGTGCTGATAAATGAAGGTTTCTCCGTTGACCCGCAACGGGCGGCTGATAAACCGGCGCGTGGACTCGTTGCCATTCTGCAAGATAGCAATGTCGATATCCTGGTAGGGGTTGGCGTTGCGGATGCCCGACAGGGAGACTGCAAGGTCGAGTTGCTGCCATTCTGTGTTGTGACCGAAGTCAGTACGTCCGGAAGCCGTGCCGCTTATTGCCGACAGGTCTTCATAAACCATGATTCTTGTCTGGAGAATGATGTCGGAAGGGTGGTCACGGTCGAAAACCTGCAGGAGATAGTTGCCGGATACCAGAGGGGACATATCGTTGTTGGGAAATTCAATCCGGTAGTTGACAAAATGGACAAAGGTGTTTTCGGAGAAAGCAAAATCTTCGATATCAGCAATATTGAATCCGTTGAGATATTCCGATTCCACAAGGCGTGATGGTTGCCAGTCGGCATTGCAGTGTATGATTCTATATTGCAACCGGGAATTGTCTTCTGCAATTTCATCAAATGTTATGACGAGTTGATCCTGTGAATTCAGACGTATGGCGGGGGGCGCCATGAAATTTTCGGGATTGGAAACTTTCAGCGTGCGGAAATTGGGAGAGAATATGCGCGTGGAGGTGTCATCGGCAGCAAAAGCTTCGAATGCAAAAAGATGCACAAATGTGATCAATAATATAAGTGGGAGGGAATGTCTGTTTACCATAGTACAGGCGTTTTGCCATGAGCGGCAAGGTATTCGTTTGTTTTGGAGAAATGCCGGCAACCGAAAAATCCACGGTATGCAGAAAGGGGAGAGGGGTGGGGAGCCGTGAGCACAAGATGACGTATTCGGTCAATGAATGCACCTTTGCGGATGGCATCCGCACCCCATAGAAGGAATACAAGTCCTTGCTGTTGGGAGGCAAGCGCATGTACGGCAGCGTCTGTAAATGTTTCCCAGCCCAGTCCGGAGTGAGATTTCGGCTGATGCTCGCGCACGGTGAGGGAGGAGTTGAGGAGGAGGACTCCTTGTCGCGCCCAGCGGGAGAGATCGCCGGAGGAGGGTAGTGGTGCTCCGGTATCGTTGTGTATTTCCTGAAAGATATTGCGAAGGGAGGGGGGTATGTCAATGCCCTGATTCACTGAAAAGCACAGTCCGTTGGCCTGACACGGGCCATGATATGGATCCTGTCCTATGATTACCACTTTCACTTCATGGAAAGGTGTGGAATCAAAGGCAGCGAATATCTGTCGTGCAGGGGGATAGACAGTGAGCGAAGGGTCGGCATATTCCTGACGTACCCTTTCGGTCAAGGTCTTGAAATAAGGCTTGTCAAACTCTGCGGCAAGCGCGTTTTTCCAACCTTCTTCTATTCTTACGGACATAAGTATGTGTTCATTTTAAGTTATAAGTATGGTTTAATACATACTTATAAGATTCAATATAGCCATTTTGTGAAGCGGACTCTAATCAAGGAGTGCGTACTGATGTAAAACCTATGAAAAGAGTCAAATCGCGGAGAGACATTCTGATTGTAAAATTAGCAACAAATTTCCGGTTTCGGAAATAATACCTTGATAAATTCGGGAAAAAGATTTAACTTTGCAATTGAAAATGTCCATGATTTGTTCAATGGTTTGAATAAAAATATCAGGCTCCTGTAGTTCAATGGATAGAATGAAAGATTCCGGTTCTTTTGATAAGGGTTCGATTCCCTTCGGGAGTACAAAAATGTTGAGAAGATAGAGAATCCCAATACCATTTTCGTGAGGTCACGAAAATGGTTAAGATGAAACAATGAGTCGCATTATTCATTGTGATTTCAAGGAAATTTTGTAATATTGCAGTTGGAAAGGTATTGTCTATCCATGACATATTGAAATATAAGAAACGTTATGTTCATCTTGTAAACTGAAAACGTATGAAATTTTCAATGGATGCAATAGATGACACAGCGGTTCTCACGCGCATAGCGTGGGCTGCTATTGCTAAATCTGCATCAAAGGTTTCCTACGACCCTCAATTTAGACGTGGCATAGATGGCTCGCGTTTTCTATAACCAATAATACCGAAGAGCCATCGGAATCTAAAATGGAATGAAAAGAACTATCTTACCCGCAATCTTCATTCTTTCTGTAATGGTTTCATATGCTTCAACACTTTTGACTCCAACGCAGAAAGCTTCAATTCTTGCTAAGTTTCAGACTGAGGTGAAATATAACTTTGTTCATCTGGGCTCACTCAAATGCGATTGGGATAGCTTATGTAATTCTAAATTTGAGACTATAGTAAATACCCCGGATGATTATTCATTTCAAAGAGAGATGGATGCTCTTTGTGCGCAGCTTCATGATGGACACACGGAATTTTGGGTAAATCTTCAGAGTGGTCAGCCAAGTGATGAATGGATTAGACCATTGCCTTTCAAAACATCACGCATTGGTTCCGATATATACGTAACTGATGTCTTGTCTTCGGTTTATGCCAATAAGGGTGTGACTGTGGGTTCTGAAGTTATCAAAATTGATGGCAAACCCATATCCGAATATTTCGCCACAGAAATAGCTCCGTATCTTCCTTCCTCAACTCCTCAATGGACCGACTGGTATGGAGCAAGTGGATTTGAACTAACAAAGAAACCCGGAGTATCACCTACCACAGTAACATTCAAGAACAAAGATGGTAAAATTATTGACGTTACCGCAAGTAGAATGATTGACTGGGATATTAAAGGCAATGGGGAAACCCCTACCATCCAGCATAATATTTTACCGCATAATATTGGCTTGTTGAAAATTAAAAGTTTTCAACAAGGTGAATTTGTAGTTGATTCTTTGTCTAACGCATTGGATTCATTAGAGAATACAGATGCCATGATTATTGATGTAAGGAATAATACGGGAGGAAATTCTTCATACGGAGAAATATTGATGCGTATTATTTGTTCAGATACTATCCCATCATTCAAATGGTCAACTCCTCAGTATAACGCTGCATTTGCATCTTGGCGAAGGCCAAATCCTCCATACATAGAGGAGTCTGATCCAATTCCCGGACTTGGATTATATAACAGACCAGTCGTAGTTTTGATAAACAATGGTTCTTTCTCAGCAACTGAAGATTTTGTAAATCTTTTCAAGGGTGCAAAACGAGGAATGCTCGTTGGAGAAGTGACAGGTGGTTCCACTGGTAATCCAATTATGATTGACCTCGGATTCGGTGCAGGCGCGAGAATATGTACACGCAATGAGTGGTTGGTTGATGGTGGCGTTTTCATCGGCAAAGGTATTTGCCCCGATATAGATGTTGTTCAAACGCCAGACGTTTTGTTTGGTAATGACAATGTATTGGAGAAAGCAATCGAGTACCTACACACTACAAAATAGGTGGATTATTGTTTGCAATCAAGCCAAGAGAAAAATATCTGGTGCCTTATTTATAGTGACATGAGTTTCAACTCATAAACATTGATTGAGTCAGTTGGTGTAAGTACGGTTTGCAGACACGGTTCTGTTGGACGTCCATATGCATCCGTTATCATGGACAGATAGCACACACCATCTTCGGTTTCTATGTATGTTATGTCGCTGACCCATATCTCATTCGGGCGCATCGGGACAATCTCTTTCACAAGAAAAAAGCTGCGCCGATATTTCGACGCAGCCTCGTGGGGATTTCTTCCGTTCTGTATGCCAGTCCGGAAAGCCTGTACTTGTCTTAACGGGGATTTTCCTATTTCTCAAGCGCAGTACAGATGATCCGCACTGCCTCTTCGTCCGTTAGCGACGATGTATC
>CAZEUD010000061.1:0-7148 GCA_964515455.1 uncultured Sangeribacter sp. | reverse complement strand
GAGGGGCGTTCTTTTTTTACACTCTATGTGCCGGGGCATGAATTATATAGGATAAGAAAATAAAAACTGAAAGCAACTTATGGATAAGGCAGGTTCTATAAATTGGTTTGTCAGTGCGCGTGCAGAACCCAATTTCCTGACTTCGTCATTGCGTCACCCTGAATCACCATCAAAAGTTGCTATACGTCTGATTTATAGATATAAATTTTTTTAGGATTCAAAAAGTAACGAAGTCAGGAGGATCATCACCATTAAGCGCATTTCTGATAAATTTCCGTTTGCAGCATATTTGGACTTATTTATTTTTTTTAACTAACTTTGTAATGTCTTATATAGTGATGTATACATAGCTAAAAAATATTTTGCCATGAAAGGTTTTTATGTATTGATTTTGTGCGCCATAAGTATGTTATGCGGATGCAGCAGCAGGACGGTAACCAATGCCGGGACAACTGACGTTGTTAATAATCCAGACAGCATTCTTGTGGTGTATTATTCACAAACCGGCGCTACAAAGGCAGTTGCCGAAGAACTCCAAAGACGCTTGCACTGCGACATCGTAAACATCGAGGCTGTGAATCCTTATGCTGAAGATTACGATGCTACCATTCAGCGATGGCGCAAGGAGGTGGAAGACAGTGTGAAGGTTGAAATTATGCCATTGTCTGTAAACCTTGATGATTACGACACAATTTTCCTCGGATTCCCAATATGGGGAGGCACTTATGCTCTGCCTGTCGCCACTTTTCTTGCCGATAATTCTCTTGAAGGAAAGACTGTGGTAACTTTTGCCACATTCGGGAGCGGAGGCATTGATTCTGCGACCGGGGATGTTGCGGCCGCCCAACCGAATGCTAAAGTGATAAAAGGATATGGGGTGAGAAATGCTCGTATTGAGAAAGCACCTGCTGAGATTGAACGCTTCCTCATTGAATCCGGATATATTGCAGGAAAGGTTGACCAATTACCTGATTATGTTTCCTCCGAAAAAATTTCAGATGATGATATTAAGGTGTTTAACGAAGCCTGTGGTAATTACAAGTATCCTTTGGGAACACCTACAGGCGTAGCTACGCGTATGTCACCTGACGGCAAGGATTATAAGTTTGACGTTAAATCGCAGACACCTGACGGCAAAGAACATTCTTCAACAATCTATGTTACGGTTCCGACAGATGGCAAGCCGGAATTCAAGGAAGTTGTAAGACATTCACGGTAAATATAACCACCGATAATTTTGAAATCCACAAAAAATAATCCAATTTATCATGATACGTAATTTTATTATATCAACAGCAATTATACTGACTGCTGTAATGACAATGGCCCAGTCAAAAGTATATATGACAAGGGAGATAACCCCTGAAGCACTTGTAAAAATCTATCAGGCTCTCGGCAAACCGGCCGATGGACATCGTGTGGCTGTTAAAATCAGCACGGGTGAAGCCGGTAACCCCAATTATCTCCAACCCGGATTAATCAGCGCGTTGGTTGATACGGTGCATGGCACAATTGTGGAATGCAACACAGCATACGCCGGTAAGCGAAACTCCACCGAAGCCCATTGGCAAACTATTCACGATCATGGATTCGATGCCATTGCTCCTGTGGATATCATGGATGAGGAGGGACAAATGAAAATCCCGGTGCGCGACAAGCAGCATATCAAGTATGATATAGTGGGCGACCATCTTCCTCGCTACGATTACATGATAAACCTCGCGCATTTCAAAGGTCATACCATGGGTGGTTACGGTGGTGTGCTGAAGAATGCCAGTATAGGGGTTGCTTCCGCTGATGGCAAGGCATATATACACTCTGCCGGGAAGATTGAAACCGTGGAGGGTCTATGGTATAATATTGCCGAGCAAGATCTATTCCTTGAGTCAATGGCAGCTGCAGCTCAAGGTGTCCACGATTATTTCGGAGATAACATTGTATATATAAATGTAATGAACAATATGTCGGTGGACTGCGACTGCGCAGCTCATCCGTCAGGTGTTTTGCTCAAGGACTACGGGATACTCGCCTCTACAGACCCTGTAGCTCTCGACAAAGCTTGTGTTGACATTATCTTCAACATGAAGGCCTCTGAAGGAAATGACAACGCTCCTCTTATCGAACGTATCAACAGCCGTCATGGCACGCACACGATTGACCATGCCGCGGCTTTGGGTCTCGGCTCCCTCGAATACGAAATAATCGATCTCGACAAGTAATGACGGGACAATGAAATAGATTAAATGTCCCGAATGCGGAGCAGTGATTACAGTAGATGACAGCACTTTCGCTGCCATTCTCGAACAGGTTCGCACCAAAGAGTTCAACAAGGAGCTTGAACACCGCATGGCAGAACTTAAAGAGCAGTTTGAAACGCGTGAAGAGGCTGTGCGGACCGCTGCCGGACGTGACTTCGAGAAAATGCTGTCGAAAAGGGATGATAAGGTAAATGAACTGCAAAACGAACTGACACGTCTACATGGTATCATTGATGGCTTCGAAGCAACAAAGAAGTCAGTCAGCACGCAACCAGCTTTTTTGATTAGACCAAACAATCCTTAGAAACTTACTTTAAAGCCTCCCATTGCGGTAAAGCCGGGCATATCGTAACCCCTGTTTATCACGTAGTGGGCATCGGTTATGTTTTCAAGTCTGGTGAATATGGTCACGTATTTGCATATTTCATAGTTAAGTTTCAGATTAAGCAACGCATAATTCTGATGCTTTATTCCCTCGGCGACATAAAGACCACCCACGCCCTTGAGGTCGGCTGCAATGTTAAGTTTTTTCCAAAGTGTCAACTCCGCACCGAAGTAATACTGATTCTTCGGTGCACCCACAAGGTCATCAAGTGAGGTGTGAAGATAACTGTAGGTTGCATAAAGCCTCAGGTTGTCGCGCGGATGACTATGGGCTGAAATTTCTATTCCCTTGTTGATGAACTTTCCGGTATTGACATTTTTTTGATCTACGACCTGAATCATGTCAGCACCCCTGCTGTAATAGCCGGTGAGGTCAACTGAGAAATATCGCGAGAAATACTTGCCGACCGACAGCTCATAGTTCCACATTTTCTCCGGATTCAAATCGGGATTCGCCATACGGTACAGATACAGTTCACGAAACGATGGATTTCGATACCCCATAGCGAGATTGCCCTTGATGTTGAAACCGGAACCGGGATTGACGGCGAACCCGAATTGAGGCACCCATTGCGTGTCGAACTTGTCGCTGTTGGCCATACGCAGTCCCGCATTCAGATTCAAGATGTTCCCGGCAAGTGATTGTGAAAGCGTTACGTAAGGTGAATATTCCACAATTTCCTTTCGGGTAATGGCTCCAAGATTGGACTCTGAGACAGGTCTTCCGCCGGAAATGGTAATTTCACCCGAATACACATCAAAGTCAAAACCAACCGTTGCAGAACTTCCAGACCATGGAGAGAAATTCTCATACAGGATTACACCGAAACGGTCGTCAGTGCTGTGGAAATGATTGGGGTCATCAATAAAATGGTTGCCATAGCTGTAATACAACCTCGCAAGACCAGAGGTTGGACCATAATTGTTTGTTGCACTCACAGAAGCCTCACCACGTATGATATTTTGATGATATATGTCGGTGGATTCAGGATTGGAAAGCGTAGGGTATATGGGGTCGTTACCCATGAAGTTCATGAAAGTGTAATCAGCATTGGCTCTCCAGTTTTGGGAGAAATCATATCCAACCTTTGCGTATGCGTCAACCTGCTTGAAATCAAAATTGTCAACATTCCCATCGGTACGGTTGTATGATGCGGACACCAGCGATGAAAATTTCCCTAAACGTATGGTATTTGTCATAGAAGACAGCCATGTGTTGTAAGAGCCGTATTGCGATGAAATGGTGGTTTTGACTCCGTTTTCTTTCGGATTTTTGCTGATTACATTAATTGTTCCCCCCATCGCATTGGAGCCGTAAAGCACCGACCCCGGCCCTCTAAGCACCTCCACTCGCTCCACATACTCCTTGTCATAGAAATCGGCAATGTGGTGTGAATAAAGTCCGGCAAACTGAGGCTGCCCATCAACCATCATCAGCACGGTGCCATTGTTGCCTACACCACGCAGCTTGATTCCGCCGGAGCCTCCATTGCTTACCCCGAAGCCAAAAATGCTGCGTTCTGTTATAAACAAACTTGGAATCATTCCTGATATGGCAGACAAAACTTGAGTTGAACCGGATGATTCAAGACGTTCATGACCAACGACCGAAACAGTGTAAGGCAAAAGATTCTGCTGAATCGGGGAATTTGATCCCGTCACCACAACCTCTTGAAGTCGGACAAGAGTATCCACTCTTTCCTGTGCGTTTAATGAAACTATGCCGGCTAATACGATAATAGCCGACACAAAGACCTTAGTTACCATTATATGCATAAATTTTATTTGCGTTAAAGAAAATCTTCAAAAGACAAATGAATCCCTTCTGCATTTGCAAATTCGGGAAGTTGTGGAATCCCTAAAATTTTATCTGATAATTTCGAAACTATTCCCATGAGATAACTATTTATGTTTTATAATGTTTATAGTTGTACAATTATATAGCTTATCCATGTTTTCCTGAATTTGGGGACGAAAATAATAAATTTCAACCTAAATTAAAATACAAATCGCATGAATCATCTAAAAAATTAATTCTAACAAATTTTGAACGTGGAACGTGTTCACAGCCGACCGTAGCGTTCTTCATAATTGTGCGCTTTACACAAAACAAAAAAACGCTGAAATTCAAGTGATTTCAGCGTTTTTCAGCATTTTGATGTTTTGCTTTGTGACCCCGGTGGGGCTCGAACCCACGACCCAATGATTAAGAGTCATTTGCTCTACCAACTGAGCCACGGAGTCATTGCGCTGCGGATTGCTGCGGATTGTGAGCATTTGCATGCGGCATGTTACATGCTATCCGTTTTGCGGTGCAAAGTTACTATCTTTTTTTATCTTATCCAAATTTTTTTCAAAATTTTTATATTCTTTTTCTGTGATGTTGCTATTTACCCGTTTTTTAGCTACCTTTACGCCTTGAAATGTATATTTTGTTTGATTCCGCCACTGCATATTTGGAACCAATAAGATTTTAGAAAGATATAAACATCTTGGAATTAAAACATTATACATCATGACGATAATTTATTACACTTCATAATTTAATAAAAATGAACAACAAGTTATTTTATCTGGCATTGGGCGTAGCAGTCATCGGCATGACAGGATGCTCCAAGAAACTCGGTCAGTTTAAAAGTGATTACTTCTCTACCGTTCCCACTCCTTTGGAGACAGTAGGAGAGAATGTGCCCGGAACCATCACCGGTAAGATTCCGGCAAAATTTATGGTAAAGAATGCCAAGGTAACCGCTACTCCGGTTATCACATGGACTGATGGAGAGGCATCAGCGCAGCCAGTACTCTTCCAGGGTGAAAATGTTCGTGCAAACGGTCAGGTTGTAAATTATAAGGAGGGAGGCACAGTGACTATCCCCTTCAATTTAGCATATCAGGCTGCCATGGCAAAGAGTGACCTTTACCTTGATTTCTCCGTAGATCAGAACGGCAAGCTTTATGCTCTTCCACGTGTGAAGGTTGGTTATGGAGTGGTAGCAACATCCACACTCGCTTCAGCAAAGACCGTAACCCCTGCAGTGGCCAAGGATAATTTCCAACGTGTGATCAATGAGAAATATTCCGCTGACATCCACTTCCTCATCAACCAGGCCAATATACGCGCCAATCAGACAGACAAGCCCGACTATATCGACCTCAACAAGCGTCTTCAGGAAGCCAACCAGGCTGCCAATCAAGAGATTGCCGGAATCACAGTGAATTCTTTCGCTTCCCCCGACGGCACGCTCAGCTTCAATACCCAACTGGCTGAAAAACGCGAAGTCAACACCACAAAATATATGGAAAACCAGCTGAAAAAGGATAAAATCACTGAATTCGGTGAATTGACTTCTTCTTTCACACCCGAAGACTGGGAAGGTTTCCAGCAGCTCGTTGAGAAGAGCAATATTCAGGATAAAGAACTCATTCTAAGTGTTCTTAAAATGTATCCGGATCCGGAACAGCGTGAGCAGGAGATCCGCAATCTCTCATCTGTATTCAACGAACTCGCTGACCAGATACTTCCGCAATTGCGCTATTCGCGCGTGATGGCATCAATCAATGTAATAGGCAAGAGCGATCAGGAACTAATCGACCTCTTCAATACGAATCCCAAAGAGTTGACCGTTGATGAAATCCTCTACATCGCCACATTGACAGACGACAATACCAAAAAGATGGAAGTTTATAACAAGGCGTGCGAGCTCTATCCGAAAGATTACCGTACATTCAACGACCTTGGTCTTACCCAGTATGTTGCGGGAGATTACTCTGCAGCCAAGGCCAACTTCGAGCAGGCACATCGTCTGAATCCGTCAGCAAAAGAGCCGGAGATGAACCTCGGACTTATTTCAATGGTGAACCATGACTATTCCAAGGCACAAGAGCAGATAGGGGCTGCCACCGGCGTTCCTGAGGCAGCAGATGCTCTCGGGGTTTATTATCTCACTCAGGGAGACCTCGCCAAGGCAGTGCGTACATTCGGTGACTCCAAGACCAACAATGCCGCACTCGCACAGATTCTTTCACAGGATTATTCAGCAGCCAAGTCAACACTGGCATCCATCAAGACACCGGATGCAACAACATATTATCTGACAGCAGTGCTTGGTGCACGCACAAACAATGAGAATATGGTTATGAGCAACTTGCGTCAGGCCGTAAAACTTGACAAATCCCTACTTGCCAGAGCAAAAAGCGATCTTGAATTTGCAAAATACAATCTCTCATATCTCTAACAAAAGACTATACTGAGGAATACTCGGAACAAATGATACGGCTCGCCACGCATCAATGGCGAGCCGCTTTTATTTTAAAAAACAAGATTTTTAGATTATTATACAGTTTAACCTCACATCCGCAACTAAATATTGCATAAAAAAGCCAAATCTTTAAGCAACAAAGTGTTCAAAAGATTTGGCCATGTCAGAAATTTCACCTAAATTGGTGTTGCAAAAAAAACAACTGACATGGATGCAAAAATAGCAATAAAATCAGACAAAATCATGC
>CAZEUD010000060.1:0-7217 GCA_964515455.1 uncultured Sangeribacter sp. | reverse complement strand
TTAATGAGTATATGCCTGACTTACTAATTAATATCACTCAACATTCATGATTAGCGTTATAGCGTCAGTCTTCCGTAAAATGCCTAAGGACCCTGCGATATGAGTTGAATATTTTGGATTTTGAAACAAAACCCACATATTTGCCATTGTCAACAACCGGAAGGTTCCATGCATTTGTGCGATCAAATATCTCCATCACTTTGTCCATAGGACTGGTTATTTCAATAACATCCGGCACAGCAGACATAAACCGGGATACATGCATCTTCTTATACAGATCAGCACGGAACATGATGTTGCGTATTTCATCAAGGAGAACAACCCCTTTCAGGTTGCCATCTTTGTCTGTTACAGGGAAAAGATTGCGGTTGGATATGGAGATTACATCCACCATCTCTTTCAGATTCATTTCCGGATGAACCTCCTTAAAGTCTGTTTCAATGAGATTGTCCACTTTAAGTAAGGTCAGCACTGCCTTATCCTTCTGATGGGTGACAAGATCGCCTGCTTTTGCCAGACGCATGGTATATATGCTGTATGGCGTGAAGATGCGTATTGTGATAAAGGCGAGCACGGAAACTATCAGCAACGGTAGGAAAAGGTCGTAGCCTCCTGTCATTTCAGCCGTAAGGAAGATAGCCATCAGAGGAGCGTGCATGACACCGCTCATAACTCCCGCCATTCCCATAAGCGCGAAGTTTTTCTGCGACAGTTGGAATCCGAGGTCAAGATTATTTATTATAAATGCGAATAAAAAGCCCACAAGTGCGCCCACAAAAAGGGATGGGGCGAAAGTGCCGCCAACACCGCCGGCACCATTGGTGGCTGATGTGGCAAACGCTTTTGTCAAGGCTATGGCTGCTATAAATATGGTGAGAAACCAAACATTATCGCGGTCAAGATAAAAGAAAGTGCCATCCAATATATTCGATACATCCCCTAAAAGGAGATTATTGATAGGTCCATAACCTTCGCCGTACAGAGGGGGAAACAGGAAAATGAGACCTGCCATGATAACTCCTCCAACCATAATTTTAAGCCAGTTGCTTTTGAGCTTTCCAAACATGGATTCCATCATGAACATGACCTTGGTAAAATAGAACGACATCAGTCCGCATACAATGCCAAGCAAAATTGTAAAAGGGATTCGACTTGTAACGAATGGTTCTGACTGCACAAAGAAAAATTCTGCATTATACCCCTCAAGAATGTATGCAACAACGGCTCCTGTTACGGAAGATATAAGCAGAGGCATTACGGTGGTGCCGGTAAGGTCAATCATCAACACCTCTATGGTGAAAAGCATTCCCGCTATGGGAGCCCGGAAAATTCCGGCAATTCCGGCCGCTGCGCCGCATCCTACGAGCAACATCAGTATTCTTGGCGAAAGACGGAAGGCTTGACCTATGTTTGACCCAATGGCAGCTCCCGTGAATACTATAGGGCCCTCGGCTCCAACAGACCCGCCGAATCCGATTGTTATAGAGGAGGCTACAAGGGAGGCATACATATTCCGTTTTTTCAGTCTTGACTTGCGGCGTGATATGGCATACAGCACTTTGGTGACTCCATGCGAGATATTCTCCTTGACGACATATTTTAAAAATAATGTTACGATAAGAATTCCTGCCACAGGATATACAAGATATACCCAGTTGGCAGATGTTGTGCTCATGTGAGAGGTCAGTATCCCCCCGATGACATGTATCAAAAATTTGAGAATCTGGGCCGCAAAACCGCATATTATACCCACGATAAGAGCCAAAATCAAGAGAAAGTTCTTCTCATTGATATGATGCTCCCTCCAGATTACGAATTTCAGCCAGATATCTGTGAATTTATTATGTGTCTCTTTATATGCCATTAAAAAACTGATTGGTGTTGATGTCCGATTTAACTGCTTATACTCCCGATCCCTTTATTATGGTTCTTATGGTGTATATTATTATTTTAAGGTCAAGAGCAAGCGACATATTGTTAATATATATAAGATCATATTTTGTGCGTTCCACCATTTGCGAAACATTTGAGGCATATCCGAATTTCACCATTCCCCAGGATGTGATGCCGGGTTTCACTTGAAACACAAGGCTATAATATGGAGCCTGCTTGATAATTTGCTGAATATAGTAATCTCGTTCGGGACGTGGACCTACAAGAGACATATCACCTTTAAGCACATTCCAGAACTGGGGCAGTTCATCAAGGCGGTATTTACGCATCACTTTACCTATAGGCGTGACGCGGCTGTCATTATCGCTTGAAAGCATGGGTCCATGATTCTCAGCGTCAGAATACATTGAACGGAATTTATATATTGTGAATGGTTTTCCCCGTTTGCCAATCCGTTCCTGACCATAAAAGACAGATCCTGAAGAAGAACGTTTAACCAATATTGCCAAAGTTATCATCAAGGGGGAGAGGATTGTCAATGCTGCTGCCGACACAATTTTGTCGAATGTCGTTTTAATATTGCTTGAACAATCAGACAGCGGAGGTGATGTGAGGTCGATGAGCGGCTCGGCGAGAATATCTGTAAGACGGATTGAAGATGTGATGTAAGATAATGTGTCAGGTATAATTTTAATTGGTATGTTGAGAGGGTATAGCCTGTAAAGGAGTGCAAGGATGAGTGTGTCATTGCCTGATTCTGTAGCTATTATCACCTGATCAATTTTCTTAGTGTTGCAGATATTTGCTATTTCATCAATTTTAGCTGAGGATTTCACCTCTGTAAAATCTTTTGAATTTTTAATATCCACAAATTCAATAATATTGTATTTCTTCAGAGAGCGTGACTGCGATAATTTTTTAATAATTTTTTTTCCAACATCAGGATTCCCAACGAGGAGCACGTTATATCCTGTATTTTTGCGAATAGCCTCTTTTCTTGTTGTGGTGGTTATTATCAGGCGTCCCGTGTATGGGAATACCCAAAAAAGAAGGGATAGAATTAGTATCAGCAGATAGTCTGTGAGGACCATCGGACCTCTGTCATCGATAAGAAGAATAAAGAATATAAGGATTGTATTGAAGAGTGCAGAATAAGAAGTGTTGAGAAATTCATTTAACCTTGACTTCTCAAACGGTCTGTTATAATAGCCGGACAGCCAGTAAACACTAAGAAGAGCCATTGGTATGAAAATCTGTTCGCAAATCATTTTTGGGGAAAGCAAATATCCCCGGAGAGTTATGGTAAAAGTAAGTTCATCGTTAAGAATGTAATAGCGGCATACATCAAATATGAAGAAAGCGATAACAGTAGTGATGAAATCACAAACCACATATTTTAATCTTTGCTTTGCTATTATTAATTCTTTTGATGTCATTATTGTTGCCTGATTTTCTTGTTGTTCTTATGCTTCCATAAACGTTTGCCTACCTGATGATTTTTAACACTCCCGAATCTGAAACCTTGATGATATTACTGGGCGCAGACCCTTTTTTGTCATGACCGAATGATGCTACGTAGTCAACAGAATCAAGAATCTCCTTACTTATTTCATTGAATGATTTTGGGGAAGGTGCTCCGGATATGTTTGCAGAAGTTGACACTATGGGACGATGCAGGCGTTCAGATAAAGTTTTGGAATATCTTTCTGATGTAATCCTGAATCCCGCCGAACCATCTTCGGCAAGCAGATTGGAGGCGAGTCCTTTCGGATGGTCGTATATGATTGTGATTGGATTTACGGATGCGTCAATCAGTTGCCATGCTGCATCCGGAATCACCTCTAAATATTGCTGAAGCATACCATCATTAGCGACCAAAGAAAGCATTGATTTTGAATCTGCGCGCTTTTTAATTTCAAATATTCGGCTCACCGCTTCTGCATTGGTAGCATCGCATCCAAGTCCCCAAATAGTGTCGGTAGGATAGAGGATAACCCCTCCATTCTTTAAAGCATCAAGAGCTTTGGATATATCTTCTTTAAATTCCATAAACCGATTTATAAGTTCTCCACCTCTTTAAACCAAATTGCCACCGAAGCATCCGATGGCATCCGCCAGTCACCCCGTGGGGACAAGCATACGCTTCCTACTTTCATTCCATCCGGCATACATGAGCGTTTGAATTGCTGGGAGAAAAAGCGGCGGTAGAAAACTTTGAGCCAATGACGTATTGTTTCATCGGAATATTTCCCTTCAAAAGCATGACATGCCATTTTATATATTTTTGCCGGAGTGAAAGAATGACGCAACATTTCGTAGATAAAGAAATCGTGCAATTCATACGGGCCAACCAAATCTTCGGTCTTTTGATCGATGGTATCGTCTGGTGATGCAGGAAGGAGCTCCGGACTTATAGGGGTGTCTACAATGTCAAGAAGCACTTTCCTGATATCAGGATTATCGGTTTGATCGGCATATCCGGTAACAAGATATTTTACGAGCGTTTTAGGCACAGAAGCATTCACACCATACATAGACATCTGGTCACCATTATAAGTGCACCAGCCGAGGGCGAGTTCGGAAAGGTCGCCGGTTCCCACCACTATTCCATTTGTCTTGTTAGCCAAATCCATCAATATCTGTGTGCGTTCGCGTGCCTGTGAATTTTCATAAGTAGCATCATGCACATCAGCATCCTGATTTATATCTTTGAAATGCTGCTCCACAGCAGGACCGATAGGAATTTCAATGATATCAACACCAAGTAGTTCCATCAGCTGCATGGCATTGGAATGGGTGCGAGAAGTGGTGCCGAATCCGGGCATCGTAACTGCATGAATACCTTTCCTGTTATAGCCGAGCATGTCAAAAGCCTTTGCATTTACAAGGAGTGCCAGAGTGGAATCAAGACCACCTGATATTCCAATTACTGTGTTATGGCAGTTAATTGCTCTTAGACGCTGCGCGAGTCCCCATGCCTGAATGGATGATATCTCTTCGCAACGTTCGCGGAAAAGTTTAGGCTCCCCGTCAGTGAAAGGATGAGAAGAGATGTATCGGAGGATATCGGTGCTTTTATTTTGAATATTATCGTTTTCAGAAATAATGATGTTGAAATTTGGGATCTCTCCATCATAGAATGTAGAGAATTTGCGACGGTCATTGCGTAACATGTCCACATCTATATCGCGAATGAGTATTTGATCCTGAAGTTTGAATCTTTCAGATTCTGCTATCAGGCTTCCATTCTCGGCGATTATGCAGTTTCCGGAAAATACCAGATCAGTGGAAGATTCCCCCATTCCGGCGGAAGCATAAACATACGCACATCGGCATCTTGCTGATTGTTGTATTATAAGGTCAACAAGATATTTGTGCTTTCCCGCCTGCTCATTAGAGGCCGAAAGGTTGAGTATAATCTCGGCTCCGGCCTTGGCCATGCTGCAACTCGGTGGGGTCGGAACCCACAAATCCTCGCATATCTCTATACCGATGGTGGCTCCGGCTATCTTAAACAGATTATTGCGGGATATAATAACGATTCCGGAATTTACCGGATATTCGCCATGACAATAAGAACCCTCGGCAAACCAACGTTTCTCATAAAATTCATTATAATTTGGAAGGTGAGTCTTTGGTACAGCCCCAAGTATTTCACCATTGCAGATAACAACAGCGCAATTAAAGAGTCTGCTCCCGCATCTGAGAGGGGATCCAACAACAATTGCGGTATGCTTTCCTTCGGAAAAATTTTTGAGTTTTAGAAGCGCTTCTTCCGCTTTGTCCAGCAAAAGAGGCTGGAAGAAAAGGTCTGCGCACGTATAGCCGGTTACTGATAGTTCGGGAAAAACAATGATGTCGGCACGTTGTGATTCAGCGATGCCGGACATTCTAATTATTTCATTTATATTAAAATCAACGTCAGCAATTTTAACTTCCGGGGAAGCCGCTGCCACGCGAATGTATCCTAAACTGTTCATATCATGAATATTAAATTCCGAAATCGGAATAGGCTCCTTTGATAAGAAAACAATTAAATTATATAATATGCAAATTTAGCGAAACATTTTTATAAATCTAAATGTTTTTTAATTGAATTTAGACCGCATAATCAAAAAATGTTAATAACCGCTGTGGTTCGTTTTTGAGGATGTGTATAGGCAAGGATTAAAAGATAGTAAGAAAATATGAAAAAAATTACATCTTTAGTTTTAGCGATTGTTGCAGCCGTATGCTGCTTGTTCCCGGATGAGAGTATGGCACAGAAAGGGGATATGACATTGGGAGTAAAAGGCGGATTTGCCACGTATAATAATGGCGGATTTGTAGATGTCTTCTTCCAATATTCATTTGCTGATCATGTCAGGATTGCTCCTGATTTGGGATATGCTTTCCGCAATGAAGGGAAATCAGCGTTCTTGTTGGATATTGATGTGCAATTTCCGTTCAAACTTGCAAAAGCATTTTCAGTGTATCCACTCATTGGATTTACATTCAATAATTGGTCTTATCAATATGCCGGAAATGCCAGCAGGGCAGGAGCAAACTTCGGTGCGGGCTTTGACTTGTATCTTACCTCAAATCTAAAACTATCGCTACAGGGTAAATACTCATTGATGAATGACACCAGCGGAGGTTTCTTCGATATGGGAATCGGATATGTATTCTGATATCCGGAGATCTCAAAAATATAGAGAAGAGAGCAAACTACATAAAAATATCACATATCTAACTACAAATGAAGGCTGCCAACTGGCAGCCTTCATTTGGGTAGTCGATCCGGGACTCGTGGGAGCGGATGCGGTGGGAGGCGTGCCTGCTGTTGCAGCCGTATTCGAAGAGCCGGCTGAAGCCCGGGGATTTGCTGACATTCGGCTGGGAGAAGGGGGCGCAAGAAGGGAAGCGCGGCGGGTCCGAAGAGCTGACAATAGAGGAGCGGCGGGCACGGGCACTGGTGGCGCTGGCGCGGATAGAGGGGCACGGGTCAGATCTCTGAATCCTCTCGATTTCTGGCATTAATAAGGGCATCGAAAGGGATTCCGATAACACCAAGGAAAACGAGGCCGAGGAAGACGATAAGGGCAATGGTGAGGTCAGCGGCAACATCTTTATTGCCGGCATTGGCAAAATGCAAGGCGAGGAAATAGAGCGTTACCGGGATTCCGATAAAAAAGATGATAAATGTACACCAGATTGCAGCGACGAACCACATTGGGGCCGGCTTACCGCGCCAGAGGATTGATTTTGAATATTTCATAACGAGAAAATATATAATTAAAACTTTCCCAATGAGTGGGACTATATTTTGTTTTTCTTAGGCCGTC
>CAZEUD010000059.1:0-7884 GCA_964515455.1 uncultured Sangeribacter sp. | reverse complement strand
CCGCCGTGGCAAACGGAGTTGAGGTTATACCAGTTCCTTTCGGACATAATAAACCAAGAGGCTTGGGAAAACCTAAAGAATTGTCACTAAGGACTATAAATTTTAAGACAGGCACAGACCGTAATGCTGAAGCATTGGAGGCAATACTCAAGAAATTTCCGGAGGTCAGGCAAAGGGTGGAATGATCCGGATGTCACGACTTGTAATCCCTCCTTATAAATGGTACATCGTTTATTTTCGCGGCATACTCTGGAAACTGGCTGCGATACATTTTCCCGATAGTGATAGAGTAAACCTTGCGTGCCTCTGAAATCATGAAAAAATCCAGGAATGATTTCAGTTGCACGTGTTCTGTATCTGAATCGGTGCAATCCATATGCTCCACAGTGCCGGGAATGAAATACACATAGCTTTTAGTTGAGGCTTCCGATAGGAAAACATGGCTGTCGGAAGTGACCAACACTCTCATGCCAGGATTTTCCTCGTGAATCTTGTCCAATTCCTCGATGGCTTTTGCCATTAGTTTTCTCTTTTCTTCCTCGCTGCGGAGCTGCTTGTATTGATATTCATTGAAATCACCGAGGAGATTCTGGAATCGATATACTGCTGCAACATAATCTCCTCCAATTTGTTCGTGACATATCTTCAGATGAGCACTAAGTAAGTCTGACGGACGGAACAATTTCTTAAATATCTTTCCCCAGGGTCTGTCATATGGTTCATGATTGAGACTTTTCCCCAAATCCATATTCCCATAATACCATATGCTTTTTTTTGTGTTCAGTCTCTCCAGTCTTCTTCCTTTTTCACCTCTCGCATAGAAGATACGGGTTTCTGACATCCCGTCAGGGATATCTTTCTCCTCTATACGCCAGTCATATTCATTGGGAACTACATAGTCTGTAAGATTGAAAGGATAAACATAGAATATCCTGAAATCAATGCCATGACTCTCACAATAATTAAACCATGACACGGCTCCTTTGAAACGGTCGGTCAGCCCTCCATGATAGCCTCTTCCGTCCACTCTCATGACTCCAACACGAGGCTTGTCGCCATTACCTTTGAATTTCAGATATTTTATTGTCCATATCTTTTCTTTCAGCACATGAGAGGATGGTTGAATTCTTTTATAAAACTTGAAGATTTTTCTTAGGGTGCCCATTTCAATATATTGTTAAATTTTTTAGGTGATGAGTTATTTTGTATTGTCATATATCAAATGGTGATGCTTTCGAAAGGCGTTCCGTTTATTTTGGCTGCGTATAAAGGGAATTCGCTCGGATACATATATTGGGTGCCTATTCTGTAAATTTTTTGTGCTTCGCTCAGCATATAGAAATCGACGAAAGACTTTAAGAATGCTTCCCTGTTGCTGTCTGAGACTTTCCCTTTTAGATTATCCATATGCACGAGTGTGCCGGGAATTATATACACGCCATTTATCCGCGATGCAGCGTTGAGAAATTTTTGGCTGTCGGAGGTCACGAGCAATGGCATATTATTGGATGCCAGTAAGGTCTTTAAGGACTCAAGGCATTTTGCAATAAGTTCATCAGCCTTGGCCTGGTCATTTATGGCTTGGAAATCGTATTCCTTGAAATCACCGAGTAAATTTTGAAATCGGAATACGGCTGCGTAATAGTTACTGCCCAATACCTTTTTTACCTGGTTTATCTTTTCTTCAAGAATTGGAGTGGGTTTAAACAATTCACGGAAAAGATTCCCCCATTTATATTGGACCCCACTGTCAGCATATGCCTTATTTATGTATTCGAGACTGTCTCTGTTCCCATAAAAATGGACTTGTCTTTCGGTATGTAATTTCAGCAGTCTTCGCGCGAGATATTCCTTTCGCATATAAAGGATTCTACAATATAGTGGATTATCGGTGTAATCATCTTTTAGAGTCCAGTCGTAGACGGCCGGTGACAGGTATTCCTCCAACCGGAACGGATATGTATATTTTATTCTGAATGGCAAATTATTGTGTTTGCAGTAGGCGTATAATGTGATTATCCCTTTAAACCGGTCGCACATCCCTCCGTGTGTTGCAGAGCCGTCGATTATCGCGACAAAGCTTTTGGTTAAATTCCGTGGCTTGTGTATGCATGATGATTTGAGCGGAATAATGAGATTGAGTATTACTTCCTTAATCCTGTGTCTTAATTCCAACAGAAAA
Source organism: uncultured Sangeribacter sp. (assembly GCA_964515455.1). Taxonomy (GTDB): domain Bacteria; phylum Bacteroidota; class Bacteroidia; order Bacteroidales; family Muribaculaceae; genus Lepagella. Next base: position 5,702 of record CAZEUD010000059.1, on the reverse strand, counting down.
TATTTTCGTCTAATGGATGTTGCCATAATGTGAATTACTGGTGCGTGATCACGTGCTCGTATTACAAAAAATAGCTGAAGTTTCAGTCAATCCATTGATCACTCATGTTTCGAAAACTGATTTCTTGGGGAGGATGGTTTCGAAGGCATCGTGGATGTCCTGCATCACCCGGTCATAGTTGCGGATATGGACATTGTCGTTGAGACACACCAGCGAATATGACTGCTCACGGATTGCCTTCACTGCCTGCTTCGGCTTAATCATCAGCGGAAACATCTTGGTGTCAGCATAGGTGTTGAGCGGCACGAAATTTTCCCGGCATATTTGCCATATGCGGAATAATTCCGGGGTATAGTCGGTGACAGTCCGGAAACGATTATTGGAGGTCTTCAGCAGTTCCTCACCTGCGGCTGCCCACACTTCCTCAAAAGTGGTCTTTAGATATGGCTGGGCATTGTGGGGTGTCCGAAGTGTTATAAACTTGCTGTAAGGTTTAAGCAGATAGTTCCAGCGTGCGCGTGAACCATAACTCTTGTCAAACCATTTGTCATGGTCCCTCTCCATCACTTCTTTCTTGTCGAAGTGCCGGTTTATGATTCTTATGTTGTTCTTTATTCGTTTATACCACTGCGACAATGATGGGTTGTAGTGGAAAGTGGCGATGTCGCAGGGGAGACCGTTGCGGAAGAACCGGTCGGGAGAGACTGGGCGGATTGCATAGAAGTCATCGTTGAAATAGATGAAATGCTCGGCAAGCCCCGGGATACGGTGCATGTATCGCTCGATTACCACTGAATTATAGGTGGGCAGATACTGCTCCGGGATGAAATCCTTGTGGTCAACCAGATTCAGTTTAGGATTCAATGTGTCGAGCCATTCCGGTTTTTGTCCGGCAGTCACGAAATGGACTCTGCGTACCCATGGCATGAATTTCTCAATGCCTCTGAACCAGTAGCGCAGGAAGCCGTAGTCGCGGAACCAGACTTCCGAGACACCGTTTTTCTCGTTTTTCTGTTTGCCGGAATATTTTGCAAACTCCTCTTTCCATTTCGGGTCGTCCATATTGACCCATGTCACAACAATATCTATGTCCATAATTATTGTCAATTCGCGTTTTTTGTCAAGATGTCAATTTGTCAGATTGACATTTGCAGAAACACAGTCAACTAATAACCGTTGCGTCTCTGAATCGCTTATGGCTCCAGAGGTAGAGCTCTGGTTGTAGTCTGATTTCCTTCTCCAGCATCCGGTAATATATGTCGGTGAGTTCAAAATCGGGGAGTGAGCCAGGATTTTCGTGCATATGCACGAACTCAGCCTCATAATATCCTCTTTTGACTTGGGTTACCTTCACAAACCATGCGTCATGGCCATAATGTTTGGTTATTTTCTCTGTTCCGGTCAGCACGGGGGTGTTATGGTTGAGAAACGGCAGATAATAATGGCAGTCTCTGGCGCGGGGTGATTGGTCGGCAATAAAACCGATTATTCTGACCTTGTCCTCGGCGGCCAGTTCGTTGATAAAACGTGCAGTCTTACGCATCTCCACGTTGACAGCCCCGAAGTGTGCCCTGTTTTCAAGCATGATCCTGTCAAAATCCTCGTTGCTTAGTTTGTGATATATCTGGGCAGGCACTGCTGATTTCTCGAGACAAAGCGGCATTGACGACACCCATTCCCAGTTGCCGTAATGGCCGAGGAAAAGGGATATCGATTTTCCGCTGCGAAGCACGTCGTTGACTGCCTCTACGTTGACGAAGTGCATCCTGCGTCTCATCTCCATGGTCGACATATGTCCCATCTTGCAGGTCTCGATGATGTTGTCGGCAAAATGCCAGTAGAATCCTTTTTCTATGGCTATGATTTCTTCAGGTGATTTCTCCGGGAAACATTCACTGAGGTTCTTGCGCACCACCTTACTTCTGTACCTCGCCACAGGATATGCCAGGAAATACAACCCTCCAGACAATGCGTAAAGCACACTGAAGGGAATCAGCGAAATCAGCCTGAGGAATATGCGTAGAAGATGGTAGGTCATGTTTAGTTGTTGGTTGTTGGTTGTTGGTTGAAACCGGATGTAAAATTACACCTTTTCCGCGAAATGACAAAATTTTTAGAGGAGGCCCGCCATGTATAGTGGGAGATAGGTTATATCGTCTTTTATTTCAAGGTCTCCTGTGTGGAGCACAAAGGATTTCCCCAAATAGTTTGCGAATTTCCGGCCAAATTTCTCAAGCGATGAAAGGATTGGCATAATTTACAGTGTTGATGATGTAGATGGATTGATTGTGCAGGCAAAAGAGTGGATAGAGCGCGAGCAGGAGCGGTGCCATCCTCGGATCGATCCATACACTTGCGCTTGCCGCAACCACGGTATATTGCCCCTCTATGATTTTTTTTGGCCGTGGCGTTAAATTCCTGGATAAAGTCATCACAGATACAGAAAATTTCACTAATTTTGTCTTTGGTAATCATTGGAGTCAATTTAGTCAAACGTTTGATTTACCCATAAAGCTACTAAATCTTCGCCAATCTGCCAATTTTTGCCACTTTTTATCCCAAGCTCATGTTAGTAAATTGATAGAGAGATGAATGAGTTGAAGAAGTATGACTATCTCATAGTCGGAGCCGGCCTTTTTGGCGCTACATTTGCTTATCTTGCCAATAAGAATGGGAAGAGGTGTCTTGTCATCGACAAAAGGGATCATGCAGGAGGGAATGTATATTGTGAAGAAATAGAAGGGATAACCGTACATAAATATGGCGCGCACATATTTCATACTTCAGATAAGGAGGTGTGGGATTTTGTGATATCACTGGTGCCGTTTAACAGATTTACAAATGCTCCTGTCGCTCTTGCACCGGATGGGAATCTATACAATCTTCCGTTTAATATGAATACGTTTAATCGGATATGGGGAGTAAAGACACCCTCGGAAGCGGAACTTAAGCTCGAATCCCAGCGGCAGGATGTGCGTGAGAGTATGGAAAAAGAGGGTGTGTATTGTGCCCGTAATCTTGAAGAACAGGCAAGGCTGCTTATCGGTAATGATATATATGAACTTCTTATCAAGGGATATACAGAGAAACAGTGGGGCAGACCGTGCAATCAACTTCCGTCGTTTATAATACGACGTCTTCCCATACGTCTGACTTTTGACAACAATTATTTCAACGACCTGTGGCAAGGAATCCCGATAGGGGGTTATAACAGGTTGATTGACCGTCTTCTTGAGAATATAGAGGTAAGACTTGGGTTTGACTTTTTTACAGACCGGGAAAGTTGGGAAATACTTGCTGATAAAATTGTTTTCACAGGAAAGATAGATGAGTTCTATAACTATAGATTCGGCAAACTTGATTATCGGTCATTGCTGTTTGAGACGGAAATAATGGATAATCCCAATTGGCAGGGAAACGCAGTGGTAAACTATACCTCCGCCAATGTCCCGTTTACTAGAATTATAGAACACAAGCATTTCGAGACATTTGGAAGCGCTGTCTATGATAATCCCAAGACTGTAATCACCCGTGAGTATCCCCTTGAATGGGATGAAAACCGCGAACCGTATTATCCCATAAACGATGACCGCAACCAGGGATTATATGAGCGATATAAACAACTTGCCGACAAAGAAAAGGATGTGATTTTCGGAGGTCGTCTCGCTGAATATAAATATTATGATATGGCTCCGGTTATCTCTCGTGCCCTAAAATATTTCAAGTAATGGAAAAAGTATTCATTTCCCGCAACTATCGTTATCCATTTGCCGCATCTTCAAAAGCCAAACTTGATTGTGAGAAGATTGCCGGCAAAAATGGATTTAAAAATATCGGTCTCTCCGCTACAGTAATACATAATGGTATTGTAGGTGGGATCTATACAAAACTGTCTACGGCATTAGCCCACTTGAGAATGCCGCAAGAAGGAATAGTTTTCCTTCAATATCCAGGAAAGGATGTGTTGACTCTTTTAAGGTTGGCAAAGAGGAATGGGAATAGGATAATTCTTTTAATCCATGACTTGAACTCATTGAGAATCAGTAATTCCGATGAGACGCTTGATTTTCTTAATGATGTAGATGATGTGATTGTGCATACAGAGCGTATGAAGGACATCCTGAAACAGAAGTTTCCGGATAAAAAAATCCATGTACTTGAGATATTTGATTACCTCGGAGGAGATAAAACGCGCTATAGTCATTCGGGAGCGTATACCGTAGGATTTGCAGGAAATCTCAGGAAGAGCAGTTTTATTCCGAAATTGAACAATATCCCGGTTGTTTTCAAATTGTTTGGAAAAGATGGAGAAAAACTTCAGAAGTCGGATAATGTGATATACAGGGGCTGTTTCCATCCGACGGAATTAGGTAAGAATCTCGATATCGATTTCGGACTTGTCTGGGATGGCACAGAAGTGGATACATGTAATGGAAAATTAGGAGAATATCACAGATATATATCCCCTCACAAATTGTCGTTGTATCTTTCATCTGGAATCCCGGTGATAGTGTGGAAGGAATCAGCCATGGCTGAGTATGTAAATCGCAATGGCCTGGGTATCTGTGTCTCCTCATTGAGGGAGCTCCCTGAAATATTTTCAAAATTGAAAGAAGAGGATTATATGGAGATGAGGAATAATGCCTTGAATGTAGCCGACCGTCTTGCTTCAGGATATTATCTTTCTAAAGTATTCTCGAATATTTTATAACAATAGTTCGGTTAAGCGACATCCCCCAAATAGGAGGCTATCATATGGTCAATTTTGTTCAAAATCTTGTCATCTATGCCGTTTGGTATGGCATATTCAAGGATGCGTAGCGCAAATTCCGTGTCCGAGATGGCATTTTTGAGCTGGCCGACGGAATTCTTGGGAAAATATCGGTCAATTTCAGTCTGCAACACATTTCGCGTAAAAAAGGATATGTTGAAGGCGAAGCTAAATCGGCTCTTCGCACGGGCTTGCGAATGATGCAGTCCGGTGAACTGACGGCTGTCGCGAATGCCGAACTCAATATGGAATCGGCTGCGGTATATAGCCACAATTTTGGCCACCTCCATATCGGTACTGAAGAATACAACAATTCCGGTCTTTTCCCATTCGACAATTACTACTCGTACGCTCCTTTTCAAGCAGTTGGAATAGACAATTCCATGCGCTTGTTCGTGGGGCAGTGCAGTCTACTTTTCGTGGGGCAGTGCAGGTCATAAATTATATTACTATACATGGCCTTCGGGGACAAGTAATCATCTTTATGAAATTGACTTTTTGATCTCAGAGGGTGCAAAGATTGAACCGATTGAGGTGAAATCTTCTGGATATAAGGCTCATCGGTCTCTTGACCTATTCTGCGAGAAATTCTCATCGCGTGTTAAAGATCGTTATCTGATTTACACCAAGGATTTACGAAAGGATAGCAGCATAACATATCTGCCTGTATATATGACTCAATTCCTATAGAATCCCATCTTAGAACTATCTCTTAAATCATCAGAGCTTTGTATTTCTCATGTGCCTTTCTCAAGTCCAAGGCAAGACAAAATAAGGGAGACCACTTTCGCAGTCTCCCAATATATTTTAGTCAATAGCTTTCTTACCATTCTCTAACCTTTAACCTATAACCCATAACCCATTCTCTCTTATCGGTAATCCTTCAGCAATGCCTGAAGACGCTTGCGGGCGAAGAAGATGCGGCTCTTTA
>CAZEUD010000058.1:0-8172 GCA_964515455.1 uncultured Sangeribacter sp. | reverse complement strand
TCAAAATAATCCGGATAAATATTGCAGAAGTTCATGCGGCATATCGGAGATATCATTTAATCCCGATCCGGAAAAGAGTTTCAACCGTGGTTTTACATCATATTTTATTGAGGGAAAGAGGCAAGTCAAGCCCATGGCATCTATATTTACACCCAAATCCATGGGTGAAACAATAAAGGATGTATCAATGCTTAACAATGGTGACGGCATTAGTTATATAAATAATAAAGGTGAATACGAAGGTATAAGAGTCAACAAGATAGAGAATGGTAAAATAACAGGTGCCCGCCCGTTTACGCTGCCTAAGGGATGTGAGATTCACCGTACATTCAACCGGGAGTGGCAAACCATCATGGATAAGGAAACAGCCAAAAGATACATCCCCATAGATGTGGAAATAGATGAAACCGGTATATCAGCTGCTGATGCAAGGGGTGTCTCCGTGCGTGTAGCCCTTGAAGTTGATAAAAGTAAGGCGGAAAAGAAGTTGCATCCTGAAAATATCATAGGAAAACTTGGATCAACAATTTACAGGCTGCGTAATTTCAAAAATTCATTAAGTGATGACACATTCATTCCGGCATCACAACTGAACCGGGTTAAGAGAACGCTGATTGATGCTCTTGACAAAGCAAATGAAGCATCATATAATTATGGTTACAGGAGGAGGGAGGATCTCGGCAGCTTGTATCTCAAAGATAACCTTGGGGCGGAAGAAAATGTGGCTAATTCCCTTGCTGAAAAATTCTATGAATCACATGGTGCACAGGCATCTGAAAGGGCGGTTGAAGTAGCGGGCAATCCTCGGGAAGATACAGTGGTAATGACCACACGTTATTGTCTAAGGCGTGAACTCGGTATATGCAGGAAAGAAAAAAACGGTCAGCACAAATATAAGAATTTGTGCGAACCGTTATATATTACGTCCGGGAAAAACAGATTCCGTCTTCAATTTGACTGTGGCTCCTGCGAGATGAGAGTGATTGTGGAATCCTCCGGTTCCATCGGTCGTTGAGCAAAAGAATAGAGCATTGAATCCTTTAAGGATACCAGTTTGAAAGCCATATTTGTAAGGGTATCGTTCTCACCCTCAGAAATTTCATAATCGGCTTCGGCTGCATATCTGTAGTTTAATTTTGTAAGGGCATCATCATATCGCTTGAAAAGCGATAATACAGTGGTGCTGTCTTTAGCTCTTGCAATACTGTCGGTATATTTTCTTACCAATACCACACTGTTGGTATATAAAGAACGTGCATCATCGCGCAACGAATGGTTGTTGTTCTTAACGCAACCTGCTGCCAAAGATATGATTACAATAGTAAATAAGATATAAAAAGACTTTCTCATTTCAGCTTCTCCTTAAGAAAATTACCGGTATATGATATATTATTGGCTGCAATTTGCTCCGGCGTCCCCTCTGCCACAATCCGGCCACCGGCTTCGCCACCTTCCGGACCTATGTCTATAACCCAGTCGGCGGATTTTATCACATCCATATTATGCTCTATGATAATTACAGTATTCCCTTTTTCCACAAGTCTGTTGAGCGATTTGAGCAGTGTGGAGATATCATGGAAATGCAATCCTGTTGTGGGCTCATCGAAAATAAAGAGAGTGTGCTCCTGTTTTTCCATAGCTATGAAATAAGCAAGTTTCACACGCTGGTTCTCACCTCCGGACAATGTTGATGAAGACTGTCCGAGTTTGATATATCCCAGACCTACTTCCTGCAAAGGCAGCAACCTTTTGATAATCCTGTTTTCCTGTGCTCCTTTCGATTCGCTAAGGAATTCGATAGCCTGATTCACAGTCATTTCCAGAAAATCATAAATATTCTTGCCCCTGTATTCCACATCAAGCACCTCCTGCTTGAATCTCTTTCCGTGGCACACCTCGCAAGGCACTTCGATATCGGCCATGAATTGCATGGGAATTGTAATCACACCTTCACCTTTACATTCCTCGCATCTTCCACCTTCTGTATTGAAAGAGAAATAAGCGGGTGTGAAACCCATTTGCTTTGACAGTTGCTGGTCTGCAAACAGTTTGCGAATCTCATCGTATGCCTTGAGATAAGTGGCGGGATTACTCCTTGTGGATGTTCCTATAGGATTCTGATCCACAAATTCCACAGCCTTCACACTCTTCACATCTCCGGATATTGCGCGGTGCGTACCGGGCACATCTCCACTTTCTCCGATAAGTCTTACCAGCCCTTTGTATAAAATCTCTCTTACAAGTGTCGACTTGCCGCTGCCGCTCACTCCCGACACCACTGTCATCACGCCCAGTGGAAACTTCACATCTATGTTTTTGAGATTATTTGCAGCTGCTCCCTCCACCTTGATGAATTGCTTCCAGGGACGGCGCAGGCGCGGCACTTCAATCTCTCTCTTCCCTTGAAGATATTCCACTGTATAAGAGCCATTGGAATCTCCACCCTTCAACGCTTCTTTAAGATTACCCTGATATATTATTTCACCACCGAGTCTTCCGGCATCAGGACCGATGTCAATTATTTCATCAGCGGAAAGCATGATCTCCTCGTCATGTTCCACAACAACAACGGTGTTGCCGATCTGCTGAAGATTCCGTAACACACGTATCAACTTCTCCGTATCGCGGGAATGCAGACCGATACTCGGTTCGTCAAGGATATATAGTGAGCCAACCAATGAGCTTCCCAGCGATGTGGCAAGATTAATTCTCTGGCTTTCACCACCGGAAAGGGTAGAGGAAAGTCTGTCGAGTGTGAGATAACCGAGACCCACATTATTCAGAAAACTAAGCCTCTGGTTGATTTCAAGCAGCAAACGTGTGGCAATCTGTCGGTCGGTTTTGTCAAGATCGATGTTTTTGAAAAACTCGGCAATTTCCGACACCGGCATCTTCACAAGCTCAGTAATGGTCTTTCCTGCCACTTTCACATAGTTTGCATCCTTGAGCAAACGGGAACCATGACAGTCGGGACATACACTCTTTCCTCTGTAGCGAGCCTTCAATACACGGTATTGTATCCTGTCAAGCCGCTTGTCAACCCATCGGAAGAATCCGTCGATTCCCTCCCAGTGCCCTTTGCCATGCCATAGGAAATCCTTCTGCTCCTGAGTGATGTCCATATAAGGGGTGTGAATGGGGAAATTGAATTGCGGAGCTATATGGATAAGATGCCTTTTCCATTCGCTCATCTTTTCACCACTCCAGCATTTCACTGCATTCTGATATATTGACAACGTTTTATTGGGAATTACGAGATCTTCGCTGATCCCCAAAACTTGACCGAACCCTTCGCATGTAGGGCATGCCCCGTATGGATTGTTGAAGTTGAACATCAGATCGGAAGGCTCTCTGAATTCCATGCCGTCGGCAATGAAGCGTTTGGAGAATTGATGCTCATGTTCGCCATCATCACTCCATATCTTTATAATGCACTCATCGTGTCCTTCATAATAGGCGGTCTCCACAGAGTCAGTAAGGCGTGATATTTCATCCTTATTGTCCGATACCGACAGCCGGTCGATCAGAAGGCGGTATCCATTCGGGTATTCCGGTACACCTTGCTGCTGCAAATCCGTGATGGCAATAAACCTGCCATCTTTTTCAAGACGTGAATATCCCTCCTTTGCAAATATGTCGAGTTGCTGTGCGAATGTTCTGTTTTCAGGCACTTTGATATCTATAAGCACAGCAATTCGTGTACCTTCCGGATAGGATAGTGCTGTCCTGATAATATCCTCTATACCATGCTTTTTAACCTCTTCACCGCTAATTGGAGAAAAAGTGTGTCCGATACGTGCATAAAGCATACGCAGATAATCGTAGATTTCGGTGGCTGTGCCTACAGTGCTTCGCGGATTGCGGGTGTTTACCTTCTGCTCTATGGCAATTGCGGGTGGCAACCCCTTGATGTAGTCACATTCAGGCTTTGCCATCCTGCCGAGAAACTGTCTCGCGTATGCCGACAGACTCTCCACATAACGGCGTTGCCCTTCGGCATAGAGCGTATCAAATGCGAGCGAAGACTTGCCGCTTCCGCTCACACCGGTAACAACAATAAATTTATTGAGAGGGATTGAGACATCTATATTCTTAAGATTATTGACTCTTGCTCCCTTTATGATAATATTTTTATCTTCCATTATAAGATGCGTGCATTTCTTTTCTTAAGTAGCTGTTCAAATTAAAACGATACTATAAAAAATTATGAAAACCTTGCATACTATCTACTTGTTATTTTTGGCCAATTTCTCCCCTCTCATCGGTCGTGATGCCCGCATCACTCCTTCTTCTCGTGAAGAAATTGACTCAAAAATCCCTGCGCATTTAGTATGCATTTAATTTGAACAGCTACTTAGCTACTTACTTATAACAAATATCATACCAAAAAAAGAGAGACCATGTCCATTTTGACATAGTCTCTCGGTAATTTTGAAAAAGAGGGAAGAAGTCTTATTCATCCGGGTGTTTGAAAAGGCGCTTGAAAGTGCGCAGCCCCTTCACCCCGGGATGCTTCCTTGCAAACTCTTTCTTTTCAATAATGCTCCGTTCGTAATAGCAATGGTCGCCATCCTGATTATAAAATTTGTCATTCTCTTTTTCCCTGTAATTGCCTGAGAAGCGCACACCGATGTATATAAGCAGCACTATCGCGAGTATCACTATCATGAATGTTATTAAAATACCTGTCATACTATTGTTGTCTATTTATTGGAAATCACGATTTTATGTTATGAGATAGACTCTTGGAATCTCAACCTTGATTCTTTATCTTCAACTTTTTTTGTCAAGTGCTTCATATTTTGAATGTTGGCTTCTGAATTCCGGCACAATCATTTTCATCTTTCTTACTATCTCCATATCTTCAAGCACCGGCGCCTCGGATATCAGGTCATTAATATCATGCTCCACCACATCGAATTCATATTCCCTCACTTTTGCAATCTTTATTTTGGGATGGAATGTTGGCACTGTAATCTCCTTATCATTAAGCACTTCTTCATAAAGCTTTTCACCATCCCTGAGTCCCGTGAATTTTATCTCCACATCTTTTGCTCCGCTCAGGCGTATCATTCTTCGTGCAAGGTCAGCAATTCTTACCGGTTTACCCATATCAAACACATAAATCTCGCCACCTTTCCCCATAGCGGCTGCCTCAATCACAAGTTTGCAGGCCTCCGGAATAAGCATGAAGTAGCGGACGATATCAGGATGAGTCACCGTTACAGGTCCCCCTTTCTTAATCTGTTCCTGGAAAATAGGTATTACGGAACCATTTGAACCCAATACATTGCCGAATCTTGTGGTAACAAATTGCGTCTCACCCTTCACAGAGCCATCTTTCAGAGCCTTGTCAAGACTCTGCACATATATCTCACAGATGCGCTTGGAGCATCCCATCACATTTGTAGGATTCACGGCTTTGTCGGTGGAAACCATTACAAATTTGCGTGTGCCGTATTTCACCGCAAGGTCAGCCATTATTTTGGTGCCCATCACATTATTGACAACGCTTTCGTAAGGATTGTCCTCCATCATCGGCACATGCTTGTAGGCAGCTGCATGGAACACATATTCAGGTCTGTATTCGTTGAAAAGCCGTTCCATCAGTTTGGCATGGACAATATCAGCCACAATCGTGTGAACCTCAATGTCGGGCCAGTTGTTTTTCATCATGATCCTTATATCGTGCATGGGAGTCTCAGCCTGATCAATCAGTATAAGACGAGATGGGTTGTAAGTGGCAATATGGCGCACCATTTCAGAACCGATGCTTCCGGCTGCTCCGGTGATCATAACCACATTCCCCTGCAGGAGATTTGCCGCACCCTCCATATCCACCTCTATTTTCTCCCTCGGCAGCAGATCCTCAACGTCAACCGGATGCAGATCGTTTACACGCAGGTCGGATTTCCCATCCCATTCTCGTGCTTGAGGAATCACAAGGATTTTAACACCGATCTCAACAAGTTTGTTGACCAGCTCCTCATGCTCCCGCAATGAATCCATCATCAGAGGTGAGACTATAAGGACCTTCACCTTGAGAGTCTGCATTGTCTGAATAAGCTTGTCATTGAATGTATATACCTTGTGACCCATGAGCATTAGGCTTCCGGGTTTATGCTCAGTGCTAATGAATCCCGCTAATTTATAGGGAGAGTCAGCAGATGAACGTATATTCTTCGCAAGAGCCACTGCACCGGATTGTGTGCCCAGAATGAAGGCTCGTCTTGAATCGGAGCGTTTGGACAATTGTTCATAAATGGTTTTCACCCACAGGCGGATTGTCCACATGAATGAAACTACAAACAAAGCCATTAATATTATATCGACAAATTTAAATTTCACAAGCCAGGTGCGGTCGCCAATCAGCAGAAGGATTGCGCAACTCATCAGCACTGCCAGAATCACAGCCGAACCTATTCTCAGCAGGTCGGTAAATGAACTGTAGCGGAGCACTCCGTCGTATGTGTGGAATATTCGGAACGATACTATAAAGCAGGCGAGAATGATACATAAAGTGTAGCATAAAGTTCCCATCACAGCGAGTGTCTGCTGTGAACCATGGTGTATGGTATATGCAAGTAATCCGGCGAACACCACAAACAGACTATCAAGAAGCAAAACGCTCCAATATGGCAACGCCGACCTGGAGAAATACCAGGCAGTCAAATCTTTTAGTAACTTCATATCAAATAGTTAAAGAAAAGCCAACTTGCGGCAAGTCAATCGCTCATGTGAGCAAGGCATAGCAATATTCTCTTTCTCTTATAGTTTTAGTTATAAGTTTTCAGTTTCAAGCAGATACACAACGTCAAGCGCGACCTCCACAAGGTCGCGCTTTTGAACTTGTGTAAAAATTAAATTTTATATCTTCTAACCGCATTTTCCAAAGATTATAAAGCAGGGGAGGCGGATTATCGGGCATTGTATGCTTCAAGAGCATGTGCAAGCACATCGAGAGCTTTTGCTAATTCCTCTTTTTCAAGGATATAGGCAATGCGCACTTCATTTTTGCCCAACCCCGGAATGCTGTAGAAACCTGATGCCGGAGCCATGAATACAGTCTGCCCTTCGTAGCTGAATTCCTCAAGACACCAGCGGCAGAACTCATCGGAATCCTCTACCGGTAACTTTACGAGTGTATAGAAGGCGCCCATAGGGATAGGGGAGTACACTCCCGGAATCTGGTTGAGTTTGTCGATAAGGAATTTTCTCCGTGCCACATATTCATTATATGTAGCCAGCATATACTCCTTTGGAGTATCGATGGATGCTTCCGCCACAATCTGACCTAAAAGGGGAGGGCTAAGCCTTGCTTGGCAGAATTTCATAACATTATGACGCAGGCGACTGTTTTTTGTCACCAATGTTCCTATCCTGATTCCGCACTCGTTATATCTCTTCGATACAGAGTCAATCAATACCACGTTCTCCTCAATGTCCGGCAGATGGCATGCAGAAATGTAAGGAGCGCCGGTATAGCAGAATTCCCTGTACACCTCATCAGAGAAAAGGAAGAGGTCATACTTCTTTACTATATCCCTGATTGTGAGCATTTCCCTCAAGGAGTAGAGGTAGCCGGTAGGGTTATTGGGGTTACAAATCAGTATGCCGCGAGTCTTTGGTGTTATCAATTTTTCGAGCTCCTCTACCGGGGGCAGTTCGAAGCCGTTTTCGATTGTTGTGGGAATTGGAATAATCTTCGCACCGGCAAGGATGGCGAAAGCCATATAGTTGGCATAAGTGGGTTCCGGCACAATAATCTCATCTCCCGGATTAAGGCAAGCCATGAAGGCTAACATTACAGCCTCAGAACCGCCGGCAGTAACTATAATGTCATCAATATCAACGTTGATATTAAAAGTCTTGTAATATTGCTTTAGCTTGATCCTCAAACTCTTGATACCGTCTGAGGGGCTGTATTCCAGAACTTTGCGGTCTATCTTGTGCAATGCTTCGATAGCTTGGGGAGGGGTGGGGATATCCGGCTGACCGATATTGAGACGATAAACCTTCACACCCTTCTCTTCCGCCTTGCTGGCAAGAGGGGCTAACTTCCTGATAGGGGATTCCGGCATTATTTCGCCGCGTTCAGATAATTGTGGCATAGATTGTTAAGGTGGGTTCTATTTATAACATTCCGACACCTGAAGCAGAACCTAAAACGCT
>CAZEUD010000057.1:0-8320 GCA_964515455.1 uncultured Sangeribacter sp. | reverse complement strand
ATGCCATGGAAGCCACCCTCGAGCTGGGCAATCCAAAGGCTTATAATATGGTGGTAATGGGCGCCCTGTTGGAGGCCATGCCTTATAAGCTTCCTATGGAGAATGTTGTGAAAGGTCTTAAGAAATCACTTCCTGAACGCCACCATGCCCTTATTCCCCTCAATGAGCAGGCCATCGAGAAGGGCAGGACAATCCTCAAAAAGTAACTCCACAAATCAACTCCACTCCCGAATAAACTTATAGTAACCGGTTTATTCAAATTATAAGGAATCGGGCCCTTGTCAAAGGTAGCCCGATTCCTTCATAAAAATAAGACTTATTTCTCGAACGTTATACCAATATTGTGAAACGATGCGAACAGAATCCAGGTTACTAAATTTGTATAACAGAATATACCATTGGAGATTTTATTGATATCTCCAATGGTATAAACTACAATTTATTCTACATGAACTTTAATAAAATCAGATGCTTTCTTTCTGTTACCGCTGCCATGATGATGGCAAATGCGGGAGCGGAGACTGTACAGGGACTGGATGTCGACGTGCAGTTTTTCACACCCTCTATTGTGAGGGTCTACAAGATGCCGCATGGCAGTGACTACAAATCAAAGAGTCTCTCGGTCATCAAGACACCAGATGCAGTGGATATTAAGAAGACCTTATCCAACGGAAAAAGTGTTTACACTTCATCAAAATTGCAGGTGGAACTTGACAACACCACCGGTGGCATTGTCTTCAAGAACACAAAGGGTGACATCCTGCTCCGTGATAAAGACTACGGCACCCAGTTCACTGCTATAAATGATGCCGGCACACCATCATATAATGTGCGTCAGGCATTCCTGCTTGAACCTAACGAGATAATCTATGGACTGGGACAGCAGCAGACAGGCCTCGTGAGCCAGCGTAACCAAAAACTGTTCCTCCGGAATGCCAACATGAGCATCTGCATCCCTTTCCTTCACTCAGAAAAAGGGTATGGACTTTTCTGGGACAACTATTCACCCACAATGTTTGTGGATAATCCTCAGGAGACTTCGTTTGATTCAGAAGTAGGTGATTGCGCTGATTACTATTTCATATATGGAGGGAACGCTGATGGAGTGATTGCCGGAGTACGTGAACTTACCGGCGAAGCACCAATGTATCCCTTGTGGACTCTTGGATTATGGCAATGCCGCGAAAGATACAAGAGCCCTGATGAACTGGTGTATGTGCTCGACAGATACCGTAAGGAGAAAGTGCCTCTCGACGGCATCATCCAGGACTGGCAATACTGGGGATGTGACTCCAACTGGAATGCCATGGCTTTTGAGAATCCTCGCTACATCAACAAGATAGGCGACGAGCATTACATGCGGTTCCTTCCAAATGATGAAAACCCGAATGCGGACTATGGCACACCACGCATCAAGTCGCCAAAAGAGATGGTAGACTACATGCATGCCAACAATGCCCACATCATGATTTCCGTATGGGCATCTTTCGGACCATGGACCGACATGTATAAGAAGATGGAGGAGAAGAACGCACTTCTGCGATTCGAGACCTGGCCACCAAACTCAGGTGCCCAGCCTTATGACCCTTTCAACCCTGAGGCCCGCAAAATCTACTGGGACCGTCTTAACGAGAACATTTTCAGTCTTGGAATGGACGCATGGTGGCTCGACTCCACAGAACCAGACCATCTAAACATAAAAGACCGTGATTTCGATACCCCCACATATCTCGGTTCATTCCGCCGGGTACACAATGCCTTCCCATTGATGACCAACAAGGGAGTCTATGAGAATCAGCGCGCCACTTCTGACGCAAAGCGAGTTTTTCTTCTCACTCGCTCATCCTTCTTAGGACAGCAGCATTATGGCTCCCATTCATGGAGCGGCGATGTATCCTCTACATGGGAGAATTTCCGCAAACAGGTGGCTGCCGGACTCAACTATTCACTCTGCGGCATCCCTTATTGGAACACAGACCTCGGCGGATTCTTTGCCTGGGAATATAACAACACCGTTGATAACGTGGCATATCATGAACTCCACACCAGATGGTATGAATGGGGTGCATTCCAGCCTATCATGCGCTCACACAACTCTTCACCCGTGGCTGTCGAGATATATCAATTCGGAGAACCTGGCTACTGGGCTTATGATGCCATTAAGAAATACACCCATCTGCGTTACCGCCTTCTTCCCTATCTATATAGCACAACATGGGATGTCACAAGCAACAGCGGAAGCATAATCCGTCCCCTTATCATGGACTTTGCCCACGACCGCAAGGCAAAAGAGCAGGGTCTTGAATATATGTTCGGTAAGAGTTTTCTTGTCAGACCGGTTGCTGATTCCCTCTATACATGGCAGGATGAAAACCGCAACGGACATATGAAAGACCTCAATAAGGTTGGCACCACAGAGGTTTATCTTCCTTCAAATGCAAAGTGGTTTGATTTCTGGACCAACGAACTGAAGGAAGGAGGGCAGACACTGCATCACGAAACACCCATCGACATCATGCCGGTGTATGTACGCGCCGGAAGCATCGTGCCTTGGGGTCCCGACGTGCAATATTCCACTGAAAAGAATTGGGATAATCTTGAGATACGTGTATATCCGGGAGAGGATGCCGAGTTTGTACTCTATGAGGATGAAAACGACAACTACAATTATGAGAAAGGAGTTCGCTCCACTATCAGGTTCTCCTGGAATGATGCAGAAAGTAAACTTACAATCGCTGACCGTGAGGGAGAATTCCCCGGAATGCTTAAAGACCGCAATTTCCGCATCGTTAAGGTGAACGAGAAATCCGGCTCAGGTCATCTTCCCATGAAAGGTGGAAAGACCGTAAGATATAAAGGTAATTCAATTACTTTAAAAATTTAGTAAACTTCCGTTGGGTTGTGGTGCATGAGTTTGAACGGCATGGTTGGCGCGTTGAACCCGTGTACCTCGGAAACCCGATGGCACACGATGAAAAGTACCTGCTCATCAACCAGGGCTTTGCCGGCAAGCAGCGCCTCATGCCATTCTTCAACCGCACCAATAACGAAGACCTTATCCTCGCCATCCAGTCAGCCGAGGTCAGCCGAGGTCGCAACGGCTTCCGCAAAGACAAGAGCGGTGAAAAACTCGCAGAATCCGAAGAATCCCTTCTCGAACACCGCACCGACGGCACGGATGCCTTCGATACCCTCTACATCGGCTGCGAGAAATTCCCATTCCACGACTCTTTCTCGCTCTCAATGTCGGGAGTGCTATAAAGTTAAATTGTTGGAGTCTAATGCACCGAATATCAAAAATTATTATTAACTTTGCACTCCAGTAACGCCCATCTGTAAATGAACCAATATTAGAACAAAGATACACGGCGAGAGCCGAAAACCCTTTGAAACTCCCAAGTAGTCGTTACAGGCTTTGGTCAGCCTTCAGATGCTACGAGGGAGTTTTGTTTTTATATGAAAACTTTTGCAGATTACAAAATAGATGCTCCAAATTGGATTACAATGGCAGACGGAGAGTTCTATCCAGACATCTTAGCTGATGCTTGTGAACTCTACAAGCCAGTTCTTGTAATCTTTGGTCAACTGCTTAAACAGTCTGAATCATCTGAAGCGTTGATGTTCTCCATCTCAGAGGTTCGTCAACCTTGGATGCGTATTCAGCTATGCCGTGTTTTTCGTAAATATGTCAGCCCTCAGACACCAGTGGAGATGTTAAAAAAGAAATCTTTAACACCTATGGTGTGTGCTCAATATGGTAAAGATTTTCGTCCAATAAATTTAGTTCAGGCTGCCTTTGACTCTCGGCCTCTCCCTGATGAAGCTCTTTGCGCTGTTTTGTGGGAATACAAAGACAGAGGTCAAAAGGGTTATGATTTGACCGAAAAATTTTTTAATCTTTTTCGTTCGGAATTCCCCGATTTCTCTATTGAGGGACCAGAACGTGCCGGAGCGGATATTCTACTCCATAAGATTTTACCTGATTATCCAAATGAATCTAGACCTGTAGATTTTATCATAAAGGATAATGACGGAAATATTTGTGCTATTGGGCTTGCACGTTATGACGGTGACAGGGGCGGCGCTCAAGAAGATGATAGAACTGGAGGATATGCAAACTGTGCTAAAGAAATTCTTGCCTACTCAAGTTCTAAGCATCTTAATCTAAAAATTATATTTATCAATGATGGACCAGGGTTGTTACTTGGCTCTATGTGGGATGACTATGCGAATTTGGAAGACATATCAATCACAAACATTAAAGTCGTAACTCTGAGAATGATAAAAGAACGCATCAATGCAAATTGGTTATCAGGTAAATAATGGCAGTCGGTATTTCTACATATAAAGGCACCAGTGGCTTAATGAACCTGCCCTTGATGGAAGGGAGACAGTTCATTGCAGATTCCACTAATGACAATGGAGTAATCAAGCGTCTATATCACGCTGACAACCTTGCTGTTCTCAACGAATTAATTAAAGATAAATCGGTCAGAGGGAACATTAAACTGATATATATTGACCCCCCTTATAATACAGGCGCTGATTTTGAAACTAGAGGACAAGAATTCGCCTATTCTGATCGTTTCTCTGTTGAGGAATATTTGGATTTTATGAGTAAGCGATTGAAGGTAATGAAGGAACTTTTATCTGCTGACGGCTCCATATATGTTCATCTTGATAGTAAAATGGTTTTCCATGTTAAGTTGCTAATGGATTCGATTTTTGGTATTGACAATTTTCGTGGTATGATTACACGAAAAAAATGTAAGCCTAAAAACTACACACGTAAAACCTATGGCAATATATCCGATTATATATTATTTTATACCAAGTCCGATTCTCCCGTTTGGAATAGACCTTATGACCAATGGGAGAATGAAAAGGTAAAGAAAGAATATCCCTTTATAGAGGAGGGAACCGGCCGCAGATATAAACGAGTCCCTATTCATGCTCCAGGCATAAGAAATGGAGCCACTGGTAGAGAATGGAGAGGTATGCTTCCTCCTGCTGGTAAACATTGGCAATATACTCCAGATAAGTTGGATGAACTTGATGCTAATAATGAAATTTATTGGTCATCAAATGGCAATCCTCGAAGAAAGGTATATCTTGACCAAAGCAAAGGTATACCTGTACAAGATATATGGCTTGACTATCTTGATGTCAATAATCAGAACTCTGTCCAAACTGGTTATCCAACAGAAAAAAATTTAGATATGGTTAAGCGTATTATTGAGGCCTCAACAAATCAGGGAGATTTGGTTATGGATTGCTTTGCAGGCTCTGGCACCACTTTGGTCGCAGCTGAGGAGTTAGGCAGGCAATGGATAGGCGTTGATATTGGAGATATTGCAATTGAAACAATCCGCGAAAGATTTGCGAATGGTAGCAAAACATTATCTGAACTGGATAACTCTGTTCAACGAAAAACATCTCAAGCATCTCTATTTGATTTTTCTGATATGGACTCTCAACACGTAAGTGCAGATCCCAAAACTGAAAGTAATGGAGAAAAGGTTTTATATGATTTTTTTCGTATGATATAAGTTCTTCTTAAAATTCTATTTATCATGGCTATAATTGACGTAGTAAAATATCAGAATGTCGACGGTGTAAAATTTGGAGCTTACTATGCTAACAACAAGTGGTCTGCATATGTATATACCAAAGGTTATACTTCTCGTTCAGCAGCATTCTTAAATGCCGAGAGCATTGATAAGTTTATCGAAATGATGCAACAGGCAAAAGCTCTTATTGCAGAAAAGACTGTATAATTTCATTCTCTAATTACATAACGCGCCCTCTCGGACACCTCCGAGGGGGCTTTTCTTTTTACACCCCTCGCCACCGCGAGGGAGAGCGGTTGGTCGCTTTGGGAGTGGGCGAGAGCCGCAATGTGTAATGTGTGAACTCATTGGTCTATACCCCTTTGGGTCGGAGAGATTTTTACAACTCTACAACTTTTAAACATTTGTTACATTGGCTACGACCTTGTGGGCTATTCCTATGCTCCTTCTGCTGTGGCTTCACAATGTTGATTGTGCTCTGCCATCGAATGTGATTACTTCGCGGCCAAGGTATGAAATCTCGTGCAAGCGAGCGCAGAGGTCAAGCTTGCTTGAACCTATGCCGAGCGCAGCCGAGATTGCGCGTTAGCGAATTTGAAACATTGTTTACATACCGTTCAACGTCCGCGACGCCCATTCGGGTTACTCCATTCTTAATTGAAGTATTAGAAGGAACTTTACTGTATTCAGTCTTTCCCTCACGACTCGGCATAGCTCGAGCAAGTTCGGCTCTGCTCTCGCTGTTCGGTCAAGTTCCTTGTAAACACGCACGAGGCACATTCCATTTACAGCGCGAAGGTAGGGCTGACCGTTCAGCGCAAAACTAAGGCCTCCGGATTTCTTCAACAAAAATTCAAAATCTCCACACGCAAAATGAGTATTTGCCTTCGCAAGCTCCGGAGAATACTACATTTTGCGGTATTATTTTTTATAAGGTTAGTTTCATAATAATAAGGTTAGTAAAGGTCCCGGCTGCATAGATTGTAGCCGGTTTTTTTCATTATATGAAGACTTATGGTAGCGTAAATGTTAAATTTCCTCATCTTGTGAACTTATAGAGCTACTTGAAATTTATTACAATAGAAATTACTATTAAGAACCCAATTCTTATAATTTCCGCTATAAGGGTATAAGAGAAGTAAGTTTTTTTTGTGTGCTTTATATAGGGAGCATTCAGCGCAGCGCCGGTGTTCCCACATTCATTCATGCCTGTCAATAACCTGTAGAAAACTTGACTAAAACTCGTAGAAAAGGCGTAGAAATCACGTAGAAAACAGTTTCACAACAATTTTCATTATTCATTGTTATTTATAAAAATGTATTGAGACTATGCTGTTTATGAATATCTATTTTTTCAAAGATTAAGTTGTTGCAGCTTATCATCACAAAAATCTACAACCTTGACATATGTTTTCTACACTTTTTTTACTCCCTATGACGAGGAAATTTATTAACTTTGCACTTATCAACAGCATGTAGACAACTGTCAGATTAATCTGATTCTCAAATAACCCTCATGTCAACAATATGACAATAACCAATCATGAAAATTCAATAAGTCATATTTCCAAATTTTCTTGTAGGAAGTTGTTAGATGTTATTGACAGCCTTTATTGTTGATGTTTATTTTTTATAAAGATTTTAATTTTTATTTAAATAAAAAGATTAAAAATGGACTCCACGTCAGCCACTCTTCCTCTCTACCGTCTCAAGGAAGAAATAGCAAAACTGAAGAAAGAGAAGAATGCCCTCATCATGGCTCACTATTATCAGAGGGACGATATTCAGGAAATAGCCGACTTCATCGGCGACTCACTCGCACTTGCGCGTCAGGCTGCAAAGACCGACGCTGATGTCATCGTGATGTGTGGCGTGCATTTCATGGGTGAGACAGCAAAGATTCTGTGTCCCGACAAGACAGTGCTTATCCCCGATCCCAATGCCGGTTGCTCCCTTGCCGACAGCTGCAACCCTGTGGAGTTTGAGAAATTTGTAAAGGAGCATCCTGACCATACGGTGATAAGCTATGTCAACACATCGGCTGCCGTGAAAGCCCTTACCGACATTGTGGTCACATCCGGCAATGCTCGTAAAATTGTGGAGAAACTCCCGGAAGAGGAGAAGATAATATTCGGCCCTGACCACAACTTGGGGGAATATATAAATAGCGTCACCGGTCGCTCCATGCTTCTCTGGAACGGTGCCTGCCATGTGCATGACCGTTTCTCCATAGAGAAGATTATGGAGATGAAGAGGGAGCATCCAAATGCCAAGATCCTTGTGCATCCGGAGTGTCGCCGTCCCCTGCAGCTTATTGCCGACAAGGTTGGCTCTACAGCCGCTCTCCTTGACTTTGCGGAGAAGGATGACGCCCCTGAATATATTGTAGTGACAGAAAGCGGCATTCTCTTTGAGATGCGCAATAAGTGTCCGCACAAGACGTTCCTGCCGGCTCCTGCCGAGGATGCAGAGTGCCAGTGCAACGAATGCGACTATATGAAGATGAATACTCTTCAAAAGGTGTATGAGGCGTTGCGTGACGGAAAACCGGAGATAGTTGTAGACCCGGAGATTGCAGAGAAGGCAATACGCCCCATCAAGCGCATGCTCGAGATGTCAGAGTGAAAAGCCCCCTACCCCCTGAAGGGGGAATTAAATAATAAATAAATTATATTTAAAAGAAAATTTGGATCATAAGAAGAAAAACATAGTTGAACTTACCAACTGCAGTGTGGCGCAATATAAGGAGC
>CAZEUD010000056.1:0-8349 GCA_964515455.1 uncultured Sangeribacter sp. | reverse complement strand
ATAAGGGGCTATCTCGCTGATTGCGTGAAGAATTAATAAATGTTAAAATTCCTTTCGTTTTGTTAATCTTATATATATTTTTTTCAAATATATACACTTATTATTTCGAAAGCCGACCATCATAATTCTGCGCAAGTATGCATTTAGCAGCGATATTACAATTAGTGCCGATATTATAAAATCTATTTTTAAAAATATGATATAAAATTTACTCCAATTGTATTTTCATCAGTGTTAAGAATAGGAAATAAGACCGACGCTGATTGCTTATCCCAATTAAACAATTTTCTATAAAATGGTAACAACCAATATCCTATTTCGGCAGAAAGGATTCCTATTCCAGCACCAGCTATTATATCATTAAGCCAATGCTTGTCATTATATATTCTTAAAAATGCTACTCCACCCGCAATGAAGTATGCTCCTATTGATACTGCCGTGCCATATTCACGCCTTATCAATTCCGCACCCATAAAAACCGTAGCAGTATGCCCAGATGGAAATGAATTATATGCATTACTTCCAGGCCTTTTTTCTCTTACAGTATACTTAAACGAATTAACAATGATACCCATAGCCAAATACGAAGTAGCTCCGACTACGAACCGCTCTTTAAAACTATGCTTACAGTTTGCACCTATAAAATCCATCAATAGATATGATGCGACGGGCAAATATTGTATATAATCGTCAACCTTCAAAAAATGGGTTCCCCGAATGTGAACCATTTTATCTCTTATTGAATTATTTAATCTTGTAAATGTCTTATTACTAACACCAACCGAACCAATGGTTATTAAAGAAGCTGGCAATATTAATTGACGCAAGTTAAATTTTAGATGAGAATCATCTGATTGGATAGAATTAATCTCAACCTTTTCTTCTAAAGATAGAGAATCACCAAATTCACAAAGAACTTTAACCTGAACTTCTGCATATGATTCAAAATTATACACTATTGAAAAAGCAACCAAAACACAAAAAAACAAAGCCATATTTTGGACAGTTCTCATTTCGTATAAATTGTTCATTTAATGACAAGACCGTGTTCATGTGGTATTCGTTTCCCTATGAACACGATCTTGTTTTCCAAAATTGTCTTTAAATTATTTCTTGTGATTTCTAAATATCTTAAATATAGGTTTAAATCTGACATTGCTCTCGGTTTCTCCCATACGAGTTATATCTTCATAATAGTAAATAAGATTAGTTGAACCGTAGGATTCTTTGGAAATAGAACCGTTACCATTAAGACTTATGTTAATGCGATAATCATAATCATAATTAGACTTATCCTCATCGTCTGTTTCGGTATATGACTCGGTATATGACATTCCTATTGGCATATAGGAAGTACCTTTGCCGAAAAGGCCTAAAGCAGCCATTATACCTAATTCTGAATCTTCTGCCCAGCAATCATTAACGCAAACCGGAAACTGATTATATTCATTAATAACATCACCATAGGTATATGTATAATCATAGGACCATGTATCCGTATCATCACCATACGTTTCAGAACCCTTCTCTACAGAAGCTACCATATTACCATTTTCCCATGTCAACTTTGCTTCTGATGAGTCTTTAAACTTTACTTTTATGCCTTCTTCAAGATCCTTTTCTTCTCCACTCGATTCCATTTTGACCTGTGTCAAATACCCATTGGAATATTTGAAATCAATCTTACCCGTGCCCTTTTCCTGATAATATTCATCCTTATATTCCCAAGATTCAGAAATACTCGAAATATAACCATCTTTGAATTTCACTTCACCGGTTTCTTCGTCATCTCCATCCAACATTGTTATAACTCCATTTTTGTAATCTATCGTAATGCTTTCGTTACGAGAACTTATAACATAAGGACGATCTTCATCATCATAATCGATAGAATAGTTACCTATTTGAAAGATTCGCGTTCCATCTATCTCAACGATTGTTCCTCCTTCTCCTGCAACTGGCTCGTTGTCACTATCACACGATGAAGCCACAATAATGAGTGCAAGACACATGACACCCATACAAACAATTCTCATGTAACTTTTCATGATCTTCTAAATTTAATTAAGGCAGTCGTACTTGACTGAAATAAAAATATTAGAAATTAAGACCTAATTTGAGTCCGATAATACCAAATTTAGCAGTATATTTCCAATTTCCGTAAGTTGTGCTCCAAGTAGAACCCTCCCAGACTAGGCCGAGAGAAACCTTACGAGTCAGATTGACTCCGGCTCCAACTTCATAAGCAAAACCTCCCCAATCGGTATCATCTGTCGAAAGACAATATCCGAGTCCGAAATTGACATACAGACTCTTTCCGATAAGATCTACCGGAGTGTTATAGCGGAATCCAGTCAAAAAACGAAGATTCATTGCCTCTTCGAAATTGCTGACGCCAGTGCTTGCCCCAATACTGAAGACATCCCAGCTTAATCCGTCGTAAATATTCCAACGATACCCCAATTTAAGCCCCAAAGCGAAATCAGCATCCATATCACCAGTCAAGACACCTGCAGTTATGTCTGTAACAAAGCCACTGTGATTAACATCATCACTACTGTGTCTCCATGATACATCGCTGTCGCTTGCTCGCTGAGCACTGGCAGAAATAGCACTTGCAAAAACCGCCAAAATAATAAGTAGCTTACGCATAATGATTAGATTATAAGTTGTTATTGTTTATAGTGATTATAGGTTGAAATCCATTTTCCACACGTTGTAGAGACCATCTTTGCTTCCACGCTGCGATACAAAATATATGCTTCTGCCATCGGGAGCCCATACTGCGCTCAGGTCATTGCCCGGATGGAAAGTGAGCTGGGTAAATTGAGAACCATCGACACGGACGGCAAAAATATCTGTATTGAAGTTTTTTCCTTTTTCATCCATGCTCGTACCAGTAACAAGCAGCCATTTGCCGTCAGGCGAAAGCTGTGGTGTTGTGAAACTTCTACCAGGCTGAGACAGTATGATTTCCTCAACACCAGTGGTAGTGTTAATTCGCCATATTTCACTTTCCTTGCGGTCAGTGAAACGGCTGCAATACAAAAGATCCTTCTGTCCCGGAACCAATACAGGGGTCATGCCGCGAGAATAATTGCTGAAAAGATTTGTCTTACGGTCAAAGCTCCAGAGACTATATGCCGACATGCCTTCTCCACGATGAAAAAATATAAGATTTCCATCCAGACTCATCTGACCAGCAAAGTCATTGTCGCTGCCATTGCTTATCTGCCGAACCACGGATCCCTGCTCTGCATCAACAAGATATATACCATAGTGACCACTGCGGTATTCTGTAAAACATAAAGTAGATCCATCCGGACTCCATGTAAAATCCTGCACCATAGTTCGGAATGTTCTTTGTGTACTTGCGCCACCCTTAGATGCATTTTTAACCATGATATTACTTGTCTGATTTTTATTGTTCAGATAAGCAATTCTCTTCCCATCGGGAGACAATGCTATGATTGGATTTACCCACCAAGACACTGTAGAAACTTTTGCATTCCCGAAATGCCATTTACTTTCTTTTGGCCAGTTTGCGAAAACACAGTCTGCATCTTCGGTGATACGTTCAAAACTTGCACCGCCCTCTTCCGGGACATTCACAATTGAGAGATCGGCTTTAACACGTTTTGCATCTACACCAGTAAAACACAATGTCATCAACATTGCTAAAGCAACTAATTTTCGGCTCATCTTTATTATGGGCTGTTTCATGATTAATAAGCCGCCGGATTCCCCTCATTGGCAAGATATTTTATAGAATGCAAAAAAGCGTAGGAGTCTGTATCTGTTACCGTCCTACTGCTTGAGGCTTCTCGCATTGCCCTATCTATGTCGGACGGCAACGCAGAAGCCCACGCTAATATATGTAATAAACACTCAGAATTTAGTCCTCTCGGAATAAGGTCCGGTTGCATAAATTACATACCACGGACATCTACCGTTGCACAATCCTTGACACAGATATGAAATCTTGCGAGAATTTCAAGCAGTCAAGAATCAGCGCGGATAAACGCTTTCAAAATAATAAAATCAAACCCACCTCTCAACCCTTACCGAGGGCCTCTGAAATCGGTCTGCAATGCAAAATTATAACTTTTTTACGAAAATTCAAAATTATCCCCCAATTTTTAACAAAAAAATCAGGGGAAATGTCATAAAATGTCAACTGCCAGAGATTTGCCAGGAATCAATATTGTTTTTTTCGGAGGAGTAATTGGCGGCAATCTTTATTATCTTAAGTCCTTCATCGGCGTATGGCAAGGCATATCCCTTTTCCTCTATCTGCTCCATAGCCTTAGCGAGATTTCCATCTGTCTTCAACTCGAAAACATATATGAAGCGACGCGTACGAAGTATAAGATCCATACGTGCGCGACATGTCTGCTCCTCTACCCTGGGCATAAAACCGAGAGCCTTGAAAACAAGGTAAATATTGTTTTGGAAATACCTTTCCCTCTTGTCAAGCTCAGTGGCTCCATAGGGATTACCCTCCAGAAAGGTCTGAAGATGCTTCATAAATTTCTCCGGCTCACCTTTCATGACAGCCTTACGAATTTCCACGAAACTATTATTGTAAGCCATTCTGTCCATTCCGGAAAATATGGGAAGAAGTGCCTCTGAAAAACTTACAGAGACTTCCTTGTTAGGCAAACCCAGCGTAAACAGTTCCGTGTCTTCATCAAATTCCTTGATTGTTAGATAGCCAGTCTCATACATCAAAGTGACCGGATTCTGCATATATGACTCCCGCGCAGATAGTTCACTCTCCACTGTCTCCATGCAGTCAAGACCGGGAAGAAAGAAATTGTCGCGTCTCAAAGCATTTATCAAATATGTTGGCGTACCGGATGCAAACCAGTAGTTGTCAATCCTGCATCTATCCAAAGCATTCATCAGACTAAACGGATTGTATATATCCTCTGAATTACGGCTGAAATGATAACCATCATAGTTTTCCTTCAACAACGCTAACATTTCCTCATCAGTTTTTCCCTGTTTCTCGGCAAACTCATGAATACCCGGCATAAGCTCTTTCCTTATCTCTTCATCTGATATGCCGCATATTGCATTCACATCATCGTCAAGTGATATATCCTTAAGGTTGTTGGCTCCACTGAAAAGAGTGGTATGACTGAAACGCGAAACCCCGGTAATGAAAGCCATTTTAATACATTCATCGGCATTCTTCAGGACTGAAAACAATGCTCTTAGCGTCTCCCTGTAAGTATTATTAAGCGTCTCCTTTTCAAGGGTGCTGAGAAGCGGGAAATCGTATTCATCTACAAGAACAGCCACTCTTCTGCCTGTTGCTTCAAAGGCGCTTCTGATTATCACCTCAAATCTTCGAGACACTTGTTCGGCTATATTCTTGATTTCATATTTCTTTTCGTAATCCTCAAATATATAACTCAAATATTCGATAAGGGAGTCTTCCGATTTTGGATCAAGCGTGTTCAACGACAGTTTTATCACCGGACGAGGAGTCCAATCCAGATCATAAGCATCTATGGCCAATTCCTTGAAAAGTTCTCTTCTACCCTCAAAAAATGCCTCAAGAGTGGAAATAAAAAGGCTTTTCCCGAAGCGGCGCGGACGGCTTAGGAAATAATATTTTCCATTTGCAACAAGATGATGGATATATTTAGTTTTATCTACATAAACATACCCTTTACCACGAATTTCAGAAAAAGTTTGAATTCCTATGGGATATTTTATCATGCTCATATCAGTGACTCCATTTTTAACAACTACAAAATTAAGTAAAATTTTGTTTTAACACAAATATAAATATCAAAAATCAGGAGAGGTTGACGATGGTGATACCGGCACCACCGAAACGGACGTCTTCATCGGAGAAGGAGACCACGTTGGGATTGACGCGCAGTTGCTCTCGGATTAGGGTTTTCAGAATACCATGTCCGGTGCCATGGAGTATGCGGACACGAGAAGCACTGAACTGCACCGCATCATCAAGAAAATAGGTTACTGCCTGAATCGCCTCGTCAGCACGCATTCCCCTCACATCAATCTCATTCTTGAAATTCAACTGCCGGCGACGGCTGTCTTCCGACGTTGCACTTGACACGCTAAAAGATTGCGACGTTCCTGTCTGCTTTGGTTTCGAAGCAGGTGTCAGCCGGGAAAGCTCGACATTGGTGCGCAATGCTCCAAATGCCACTTCAGCCTTCTTCCCGGAAATGCTGATAATCTGACCAGCCGCCCCCGAACCATCCATCTTCACCCAATCTCCGGCAGAAAGCGTTGCCAACGTCTTCTCCGTTTTCATCGCTTTCGAAGATTCTCTAACGCTTTTTGCCTTGCGACTTCTGTGTTTGAGGGGGTTAAGCACTTCAGGAACCGCTTCTTCTTCAATAGGTTCGCTCAGACTTTTCTTATAATCCTCAAGTTCACGACGAATCTGACGAGTCTTCTCCTTCTCAGCCTCAGCATTCTTGATATCGCGGATTGCCTTTTCAAGGCGGGCATTGGCAGATTTCAATATCTCTTTTGCCTCCTCGCGTGCATCCTTTAGAATCTCGGCTCTCTTCTGCTTCAGGTCTGAAGCAGTGTCTTCATATTTCTCAAGAAGGCTATCGAGATGATTTTCCTTTTCCTTTATCGACTGGCGTTTGTTGCTCCAATATTTGCGGTCGCGGGCTATGTCGAGAAGATATTTGTCGGAATTGACATAATCAGAACCAACCAATTCCTTGGCCATATCTATTACATCTGCCGGAAGACCGATGCTGCGGGCTATGTCGATGGCAAAAGAACTTCCGGGATTACCGACCGACAACTGAAAAGTTGGGCGCAGATGCTGACGATCATAAAGCATGGCGCCATTCACAAAACCCTCAGTCTCATCTGCGAAGGTTTTGAGATTCTGATAGTGGGTGGTGATAACACCAAAACATCCTGATTCCCCGAGTTTGTGAAGTATCGACTGCGCAAGGGCACCACCAATCTGGGGTTCGGTGCCTGATCCCATCTCATCTGCAAGGACCAATGAACGCGGACCGGCATACCGCAGGAAAGCCTTCATATTGCGAAGATGGGATGAGTATGTCGAAAGATCATTCTCCATCGACTGCTCATCCCCAATATCCACAAGAATATTCTCAAATATACCCATGTGGGAGTTATCGTATAGCGTTGGCAACAGTCCACATTGCATCATATACTGCACTATGCCAACGGTCTTAAGAGCAACAGATTTGCCACCTGCATTGGGACCCGAAATGATTAGAAACCGTCTGTTGGAATCAAGTTTAAGATTAAGAGGAATCACCGGCCTATTCTGGTGACTCAAAGTTAGAAACAATGCCGGATGATACGCTCCATACCAATCTATTTCCTGCTTCTTTTCTATATGCGGCATCAAACCGCCTACCGTATTTGCAAAATTGGCTTTAGCTTTGATAAAGTCGAGATAACCTACCGCAAGGCATCCATCAATGATTGCATCAATCTCCGGACGAATCACATTGGCAATTGAAATCAATATCCTGACAATCTCTCTGCGCTCTTGCATCTGGAGTTCGCGGAGTCTATTACCAGCCTCTACAACCTCCGCCGGCTCGATAAACACAGTCTTGCCCGTGGCTGACTCGTCGTGCACTATGCCATTTACCCTACGCTTTAGTCCGGCCTGAACGGGAAGCACCATTCGCCCATCACGCATCGTGGGAGTAGTATCTTTATCCACCACTCCCTCTGCAGCCATCCGGTCGAGCACACGCCTCATTGACCTTTCAATCGAACCACTCGCCGATGAAATAGCACGCCTTACCTCAGCAAGCTCCGGAGAAGCGTTATCCTTGACCTCACCAAACTTATTGATACACCTTTCAATTTCCCTTTCAATTGCAGGGAAGCAGACGAGATCCTCAAACTCACGCTTCAGTTCCGGATAAAGGGGTTTTGCGCCTTCCTCATCAGAACGTGAAAAAAACGAACGGAGTTCAGAAATTGCCGTGAGCATTTTGCCAAGGGCATTAAGACGCTCTGCAGTCATAAAAGATCCGGCTGCCTTAATCTCATTGATATAAGGCACCACATCGTAGACATTCTCAGCAGGAAGGTCTGAGCGGCTCTGAATAAGGGAGAGCATCTCGGCAGTCTGACGGAGATTTCTGACGATTCTATCATAATCGGAGGAAAAGGACATCTTCTCTGCGTAATCCTTTCCCATACGGGAGGAAGAAAGACGGATTACCTCGGCACGAATGGTGTCGAAGCCAAGTTTGGATTCTATTTCGGCGGGGTAAAGCAATGAAATTAAAAATTAAATAAAACTTTCCCAATGAGTGAGACTATATTTTTGGCTTTTGTATGACA
>CAZEUD010000055.1:0-8662 GCA_964515455.1 uncultured Sangeribacter sp. | reverse complement strand
TAATTTATAAATGACTCAAACTCTAAGAGCCTAAAACAAATTCCTTTGGGGTAAATGCTCTGAATATCGGGAGCGCAGTGTATTCACCAATCCTTCGAGAGACCTTGTGAACTTATAACCTGTCCATACCCCTGAATTTGCGGTGATCACCCAGCACTCACCATCCGGAAAGCGCATTATCAAGGCATGCGCTGAAGAAAGGGTGCCGCTGCGGGTCCAGCGTCCATGCTCATCGCTGTCTGTCCATCCGAAACATATTTTCTCCTTATCCTTATGAGCGGTCATACGCTCAACGCTCTCCGGTTTTAGTACATCCTTCAATCCGGTATCACCATCTATTGAGGCAACAAACCGACAAAGGTCTGCTGCGGATGCACACCATCCTCCGGCTCCCATCAGAGCATTTATATTGGCACCGCCATAGCTGCGATCCACCATCTTGCCGGGAGTGTTAATATCCTCCACAAGCTCTGCATCCGGAGAATAATATCTTACCTCTTTGGGATTCCGCTCCTCATAATAGTTGGTGGCGGGCATAAAGCCGTATACACCTGCCGGATGCAGAATATTCTCCGTTACATAATCCCAGTATGTCTCTCCGGTCACCTTCTCTATCACAAGCGAAAGGAGCATATATCCAAAGTTGGAATATCTCCTGCCATGTCCCGGCTGGAAACCGAGTCTGCGATCAAGAACTATCCTCACCAATTCCTCATTGGTCGGCGCTTTAGTCAACTTCTTTGCCTTCTTCAATTCCACAGTGTTGAACATCGGATCTCCGGCTCCAAGAGTAAATCCGCCCTCATGTCTCAGAAGATGCTCTATGGTGATGGAATCCACGCGGTGGTCACGAATTGATTCGGTAAAGTCTCTGCGGTTGAGGATGCCATTCTCCCCAAACACTTTGCTGTCGAGGCTCAGTTTGCCGTCCTCCACAAGTTTCATGATAGCGGAGGCTGTTATCAATTTCGAAGCTGAAGCTATGCGCATGATATGATTTGCCTCCATCATTTCACCTTGCTCCTTGTCTGACCACCCGAAACCTTTCGCAAATATAAGGGAGTCATTACGTGAGATGGCCAACTCCATACCTTTTATATCCCATTTGGACATGAAACGCTCAATATCCTTCTCCATAGGATAAAGCGGTTCATAATCAGATGATTTGTTTGTCAAGGTATCTATCCAACCCTTCTCCCTCTTGATTTCAGTTTTGGATGTGGATTTTCCCTGATCCTTTCCAGGAGTGAATATACATATCAGGATAAAAGCCAGTACGCAAAATCCTATTATATATATGGTGCTGTATTTTATATCTTTTCTTTTCACTTCGTTGCAGTCTTGGACTCCATAACCCCAAAAATGTTAACGACGGGGCGGAGAAATGCTTGCAAAATTAATCATTATTTTTCTAAACTGAGGAGATTTTTATATGAGAATGATTAATTTTGCAATCATGACCGATAACGGGAAGAGAATAGGAATATATATGCATGTGGCTGTTTGCCGCAGCAAATGCCTGTATTGCGATTTCTACAGCAAGCCGTTAATTCAAACTTTCAACTGGGATCGGTATCTTTCAGCCCTGCTTGAAGAATTTCATCAAAAAGAGGTGACCCTTGAAGGCAAATCAGAGGCTACACTTTACATTGGAGGAGGCACTCCTTCCCTTATTCCTGACAACTTGTTTACACTCTATATACCTGAATTTATAAAAGGAATCAGGAATAAATGCCATAATATATCGGAAATTACCCTGGAGGTGAATCCCGATGATGTTTCCGAAACTAAGACTAAAATATGGAGGGAAGCAGGTATTAACCGTATCAGCATGGGAGTGCAGAGCCTTTGTGATGACGAATTGCATGGAATCGGCCGCCGTCATGACTCCGCCACCGCTATAAGTGCCTTCAATATCTTGCGCAATGAATTCAGCAACATAAGTCTTGACATGATGTTCGGTTTGCCGGGACAGTCGCTGCGATCCCTTGAACACACCATTTCCGGTTTTATCAACTTGCGTCCCGAACATATCTCAGCCTATTCTCTGATGTATGAAGAAAGAACAGCACTTACCCGTTTGCGTGATTCAGGGAAAATTGAGGAAGCGGATGAGAATCTTAGTGTCGCAATGTTTGAATTGATTAATAAAAGACTATGCGATGCCGGTTACCGGAGATATGAGATTTCCAATTATTCTCTTCCGGGATATGAGTCGCGGCATAATTCAGCGTATTGGGAAGGTGTCCCCTATATAGGCTTGGGACCTTCCTCCCATAGTTTTGACGGCAAACGCAAACGCCAATGGAATTTACCGGATATCCGCCGCTATATTGATGCAATCGAAAATGGTATGGATATAAGCGAATCGGAAATTCTTGGTGATGAGGAATTAAGAGAGGAATACATAATGACCTCCCTGCGCACAATAAACGGGATAAATCTTCATGTTTTCTCCTCAAAATTCGGGTATGAGGCGCTTGATCAACTACTTCAAAAAGCAGCTTCTTCTATAAATGACGGCTCGCTGAAAAACGATGGAGCAAACATCACCCTTACAGATAAAGGCGTGATGATATCAGATGAGCTCATCGTAAAACTTTTTTAACACAAAGTGCGTTATTTATAGCAAATTTTTATTAATTTTGCGCTGGTAAAAAAAGTTTGCTTTGATTTATGAACAAAAGCAAGAAATCTGTCAGGTTTACAAAGATGCATGGGGCAGGCAATGATTATATCTATATCAATGCCATGGATTCAGTCCCCGAAAATCTACCCTTTCTTTCCCAAAAAATCAGCGATCGCCATAACGGAGTAGGCAGCGATGGTCTTGTAGCAATAATGCCCTCATCGTGCGCAGATTTCCGCATGAGGATGTTTAATGCCGACGGTTCTGAAGCTGAGATGTGCGGCAACGCCTCCCGTTGCATTGGAAAATATGTATATGAACGGGGACTGACCGACAAGACTACAATCACTCTTGAGACTCTCGCAGGGATTCGCACCCTGGTGCTTGATATTGAGAATGGTGAGGTTAAATCAGTAACAGTTGATATGGGTGAGCCTGTTATCAAACCGGAAAGCATTCCTGCATTGAGCAAAAACAAAGATGCCAAGATTGCTGAAAGTGAAAACATTGGAGGTAATGTGTATGATATAACCGCAGTGAGCATGGGTAATCCTCACGCCGTAATTTTTTGCGATGAGATTACTGATGAACTTGTGCTTGCAGAGGGACCAAAACTTGAGATTGCCCCTATTTTCCCTAAAAAAGCCAATATTGAATTTGCCAAAGTCATTGACAGGAACCATATCTGCATGAGGGTTTGGGAAAGAGGTTCTGGCGAGACACTCGCCTGCGGCACAGGAGCATGCGCCACACTGGTGGCAGCGGTGCTCAATGATCTTACAGAGCGCACATGTCGGCTGTCGCTGCTTGGAGGGGTGCTGGAAGTAAGATGGGATGCGACAACAAATCACGTTATGCTGAAAGGGGGAGCAGAGTTTGTGGCTGACGGTGAATTTTATTATCAAGACTGATTCCAATTATGAAGATAAACGATAATTTTGAGAAATTGCCTGAAAGTTATCTCTTTTCGGATGTGGCTCACAGGCTTGACCGGTATAAAGCTGAGAATCCGGGAGCTGACATTATCCGTATGGATGTGGGGGATGTGACGCTCCCGATTGCCCCTTGTGTGATTGATGCAATGCACCGCGCTGTTGATGACATGGCATCGCAGGCAAACTTTCACGGATACGGTCCCGAACAAGGGTATCAGTTTCTTCGTGAGGCTATAGCTGTGGTGGATTATCGCCAACGCAGTATTGATATCAGTCCGGAAGAGATCTTCATCAGCGATGGAGCCAAGTGCGATCTTGGTAATCTCGGCGATATATACTCTGAAGATTGTGTGATTGCTGTGGCAGATCCGGTGTACCCTGTTTATATGGACACCACTGTGATGTCGGGACGTGCCGGACACTTGTGTGAGGATGGCAAATGGTCTCGTATCGTTTATCTGGAATGTAACGGGGGGAATGGATTTCGTCCTGCAGTGCCTGATGTGCACGCAGATGTGGTGATTCTATGTTCACCATCCAACCCTACCGGAACTACTCTAACCCGTGAGGAACTGGAGAAATGGGTGGATTATGCAAAACGGGAGAAGTCACTGATTATCTTTGATTCCGCCTATGAAGCGTATGTAAAAGATCCGGATATACCTCGTTCAATATATGAAATTGACGGCGCAAGGGAGGTGGCGATAGAAGTGAGGAGCTTCTCAAAAACCGCCGGCTTTACCGGACTTCGCTGCGGATATACCGTAGTACCGGACACACTGATGGGCTTCGATGCTGACGGTAATGCAGTTAGCCTCCGAAAATTGTGGAATCGCCGGCAGACCACCAAATTCAACGGTGCTTCATACATAAGCCAGCGTGCTGCCGAAGCTCTTTATTCTCCGGAAGGGAGGAAGGCCGTGCAAGAGGATATAGATTATTACCTTGAGAATGCGGCTCTGATTCGCGAGAGCATGGAAACTGCCGGGTTTGAGGTTTATGGCGGTGAGAATTCCCCTTATATATGGGTAAAGGGGAAGAATGGGGAAAGCTCTTGGGAGCTGTTCACCATAATGCTGGAGAAATATCAAATTTCATGCACTCCGGGTGTAGGATTCGGCAGTGCCGGTGAAGGATTCATCCGACTTACAGGATTCAATTCGCATGAAAATACCCGACAGGCTATGAAGCGCCTGACAAATCCAGAATCAGCATAGCAAACAATCTATCTCGTTGAGACTCTAAATAATGCCCGAAGCCGGGCTTAAATTTATATTTATATGTCAGATTTAAGATTTAAAAGTGTGGAGGAGGCTTCCCGACGCAAAGCTGTGAAAGTGGAGCTTCCCAGAGAGAGAGTGGAAAACTATTATGGCAAACAGGTGTTTGACCGCCGCAAGATGTTTGAATATCTTCCTAAGGAAACGTATGATTCCCTTGTGAAAGCCATCGACAACCGCGAACCCCTTAGCAGGGAAATAGCTGACAGTGTGGCGGAAGGGATGAAACGTTGGGCTATTGATAACGGTGCGCGTCATTACACCCACTGGTTCCATCCCCTTACCGGGAGCACTGCGGAAAAGCATGAGTCTTTTGTAGAGCATGACGGCAAAGGAGGCGTTGTGGAGAAATTCAACGGCAAGCTTCTCGCGCAGCAGGAGCCTGACGCTTCAAGTTTTCCGAATGGTGGTATCCGCAACACGTTTGAGGCCCGCGGATATTCGGCATGGGATATATCATCACCTGCTTTCATCCTCGGTAATACCCTTTGCATTCCAACCGTATTCATATCTTATACCGGAGAAAGCCTTGACTACAAGACACCTTTGCTCCGCGCACTTAACAGCGTGGACAAAGCAGCTACCCGCGTGGCAAGATTCTTTAATCCTCAGGTGAATCATGTAACCACCTATCTTGGATGGGAACAGGAATATTTCCTTGTTGACGAAGCGCTGTATGCCGCAAGACCCGATCTGGTGATGACCGGACGCACTCTTATGGGACATGAGTCAGCGAAAAACCAGCAGCTTGAGGATCACTATTTCGGCTCAATCCCCAGCCGTGTCGAAGCGTTCATGCTCGACCTTGAAACTGAATCACACAAATTGGGAATACCGGTGAAGACGCGCCATAACGAGGTTGCGCCAAACCAGTTTGAACTCGCCCCCGTTTTCGAGGAGTGCAATCTGGCGAATGACCATAACCTGCTTCTTATGTCAGTGATGGAGGAAGTTGCGAAGCGCCACAATTTCCGCGTGCTCCTGCATGAGAAACCCTTTGCCGGAATCAATGGCAGCGGAAAACACAACAATTGGAGTCTCGGCACTGACAAGGGTGAAATGCTATTCTCCCCGGGAAAGACACCTTCCGACAATCTGCGTTTCATCACTTTTGTGACCAACGTGATGACTGCTGTGCACAAACACAACGGTTTGCTCAAAGCTTCTATAATGAATGCCACCAATGCACATCGCCTCGGGGCAAATGAGGCACCCCCTGCTATCATATCAATGTTCTTGGGCTCTCAATTGAATGCAATCCTGAATGCAATTGAAAATTCCAAAGGTGATGAGGAAATAACGGTAAAGGGGAAAGAGGGGATGCAGTTAGGTGTGGCTCAGATTCCTGAACTGTTGATCGACAATACGGACCGTAACCGTACAAGCCCGTTCGCATTCACCGGAAACCGCTTCGAATACCGGGCTGTAGGATCTTCAGCCAACTGCGCGTCAGCCTTGATTGCCCTCAATGCAGCCGTGGCAGCCCAACTCGATGAGTTTGCCGATGCCGTAACCTCCAGAGTTGAAAAAGGTGAGGAACTGAACAAGGCTATGCTCCGCGAAGTCAAGAAACTGATAAAATCTTCAAAAGCAATCCATTTCGATGGCAACGGCTACAGCGATGAATGGAAACAGGAAGCAGCACGCAGAGGTCTCGACACTGAGACCTCCGCACCACTTATGTATGACGCATATACCCTTCCCGGAAGTATCACTATGTTTGAGAAAACCGGTGTTTTGTCAAAGAAAGAGATTGAGGCCCGCAATGAAGTGAAATGGGAGATGTATTCCAAGAAGATTCAGATCGAAAGCCGTGTGCTCGGTGATCTTGCCATAAATCATATCATCCCCGCAGCTGTGCGATATCAATCAACATTGCTTGACAATGTATATAAAATCAAACAGCTCTTCAAAGGTGACCGTTCCGACAGGATCGCCTCGCAGGATCTTGCCACTATTGAATCCATCAGCGGTCATATTTCCGAAATAAAAAGCGGTGTCGCAACAATGGTGGATGCCCGCAGGAAAGCCAACCGCATAGAGTCGGAAAGGGAGAAAGCTATCGCCTACCATGATGAGATAGCTCCAAAAATGGAAACTATACGCTACCACATTGACAAACTCGAACTGATGGTGGACAATGAAATCTGGCCGCTGCCTAAATACCGCGAACTTCTCTTCATCCGCTAATTTATACCGGTCAATCCTCCAATATATTCAATAAATCGGGGAAATATTTGTTATTAAGGTATGGACTCTTTAATCAACAAATATTTCCCCAATTTGAATGACAGGCAGAAGTCTGCATTCAAAATAATGATGGAACTTTATCCGGAGTGGAATGCAAAAATTAATGTAATCTCTCGCAAGGATATCGATAATCTTGAAATCAACCATATTCTCCACTCGCTGAGTATTGCAAAATTTATAAAATTCACTGATGGCTCGCGCATCATGGATTTCGGCACCGGAGGGGGTTTCCCCGGAATACCATTGGCAGTGATGTTTCCCAATGTGCATTTCTATCTTATTGACCGCACCGGCAAGAAGCTTCTTGTGGCGCAAGAGATAGCTAAAGCGTGCGGATTAGAAAATGTCTCATTCATGCATGGCGATGTTGCTGAATGTAAGGAGAAATTTGATTTTGTAGTGAGTCGCGCGGTTATGCCTCAGCCTGATCTGCTGAAAATAAGCCGCAAAAATATAGCAAAAGAGCAACATAATGCCTTGCCAAATGGGTTGATTGCTCTAAAGGGTGGTGACATCTCGGCAGAGATGCGACCTTTGGTTTCACGGAGTGAAATTATCAACATCTCCCAATATTTTTCCGAACCATTCTTCGACACGAAAAAAATAGCTTATACACAAATATGAATATAGCGAAATTTGAATTCTCCCTTTTCGGGATTAACACATACGTGGTATATGACCCTGAAGAAAAGAAAGCGGCTATCATCGACCCGGGGATGATCAATAATGAAGAGGAGGAGGCATTGTCGCGTTTTATAGAACGCAACGATCTTACAGTGACACATATTATCAATACTCATCTGCACATTGACCATGCCATTGGAGCTGCTTATGCAAAGATGAAATATAACGTGCCGCTGTTTGCACATAAGGATGATGAATTTCTTGGCGACAGACTCCGCA
Source organism: uncultured Sangeribacter sp. (assembly GCA_964515455.1). Taxonomy (GTDB): domain Bacteria; phylum Bacteroidota; class Bacteroidia; order Bacteroidales; family Muribaculaceae; genus Lepagella. The sequence goes on along the minus strand of CAZEUD010000055.1, from coordinate 665 downwards.
TGCAGGCAGAAGCGTTCGGAATCAACGAGAAAGTGAAGGATATATCTATTGATTCCTACCTTGTCGCCGGCGAGACAATAAAGATAGGAAACAGCGAACTGCACGTTATTCATGTTCCGGGGCATTCTCCTGGAAGTGTTGCCCTTTATGACCCTCAGGGAGGGTTTGTTATTTCCGGGGACGCTTTGTTTGAAGGCTCTGTAGGTCGCTCTGATTTGCCGGGTGGAAATGGTGCACAACTTATAAAGTCAATACGTGAAAACCTGCTTACACTCCCCGACACGACAGTGGTGTATCCCGGTCACGGACCGGCTACCACCATCGGTCGCGAAAGAGCTTCCAACCCTTTCCTTATTGACAATCCCTATTTCCGACTTAAAGACTAAGGTTCCACTCCCCCTAAAATTGTCAAGGATGCGTAATGGAGCCTTAAGAGGCTCCTGCTCCTTTGGAGGCCATGGAGTATAACCTTATCCACAGCTCATTGGGAATAAGACGCCAACCACCTGCCACCAGATTCCATCGGCAATCTATCACTGCCACACGCGGGTGTTTCACTATTGCCCTTATAATCAATGGCACGGCATAGTCAAGCGACATCTCCATCGGGTATTTCCTGACTTCGTCATTGCGTCACCCTATAGAATATTTTGGGGTGGATGTGG
>CAZEUD010000054.1:0-8856 GCA_964515455.1 uncultured Sangeribacter sp. | reverse complement strand
AATCGAACTCTGTCAGAGGCAAAGTCGGTTGAATCTCGGATATTTTTTGTAACTTATTTTTCTGCGAGGCAATGGTCGAGGGCGGAGGTGAGGGCAGTGCGGTCAAGGTCGCGACCGATGAAAACGAGCTTTATCATGCGGTCGCCGTATTCATCGTCCCAGTCGCGGCGCAGTCCCGGCTCACGTTCCATCAGTTGGCGCAGCTCCTCTTCAGGAGCTGTTGCATACCAGTAACCGGCCTCCTTGATAGATTTCTGTATGCCGGCTTGCTCGAAGAGTATGGACATATCGCGGTTGTGGGAGAAATACAAAACTCCTTTGGCACGGATGATATTCTTAGGCCAATCAAGATTTACAAACCGATCGAATTTGTCGAAATCAAACGGGCGGCGGCGATAATAAACGAATGTGCCTATGCCATATTCCTCGGCTTCTCCTTCTCCATCATGATGATGGTGGTGATGATGCTCATGCTCTTGTTCATGCTCATGCTCATGTTCATGCTCGTGATGATGTTCATGCTCGTGATGATGTTCGTGGTCTTCATCCTCGATTTCATCGAGAGGCTTTTCGATTTCGTGAACCCATGTGGCGGAGGTTGCCACGGATTCGAAGTCGAAGAGGTCGGTATTTATGAGTCTGGAGAGGTCAACGTCGCACCAGTCACATTCAATGATTTCTGCTTTCGGCTGGAGGGCGCGAATCACAGCCTTGATATGCGCAGCCTCGTCTGCAGTAACTTCCGATATCTTGTTGAGAAGGATGATGTTGCAGAATTCAATCTGCTCGATTATAAGATTTTCTATGTCTTCTTCGTCAATGTTTTCGCTCTGCAGATTGCTGCCGCAGCCGAATTCGCTCTTCATGCGAAGAGCATCAACCACGGTGATGATGGCATCAAGGCGCGGACGATCGATGTCCGGGCGCATCGGATTGATCATCTGCTCCATTGAGCAGATGGTCTGGGCGATAGGAGCCGGTTCGCAGACGCCGCTGGCCTCAATTACAATATAATCGAAGCGGGCAGACTCCAAGAGGTCGGCTATTTGCTTCATGAGATCTGTCTGGAGAGTGCAGCAGATGCAGCCGTTCTGGAGGGCAATGAGGTCGCCGGCGCCGTCCTGACCAACGATGCCCCCTTTCTGTATGAGGTCGGCATCGATGTTGACTTCACCGATGTCATTTACGATGACAGCGAAGCGGATGCCGCGCTCGTTGGTGAGGATATGATTGAGTAGGGTTGTTTTTCCGCTGCCGAGGTATCCGGTCAGCAATGTTATCGGAATAATCATTATCTTAATTTTTATGTAATGTCATTCTTGATTTTTGAGGTTATAGGGGAGGCGGTTGAGGAGGCGGAAGAAGAGCATGTCGCGCTCTTCGGGGGTGCGTACGGAGGCGAGCAGCGCGCGCGCTTTCTCCTCGCTGACCTCCGCAGGGGGGAAGAGATAGCAGGCGAGGATGCGCGATTCGCGCACCTCCGAGTCTGCCCAAAGCGCATCGGCAAGTGCCGTTGACGGCTCGAGTCCGCGGGCAATTTCCGCAAGTTGCGGTATCTGCAAACCGAATATTACCTTATAAGGCATTCCCGCCTTCCGCAACACGTCGGCAATAACGCCGTTGCGGAAGACGAAAAAGCTTTTCTTTATTTCCTGCAGATCCGGAGTATTCCGAGATGTGGCACCGGAGAGATTACTTTCCTCTCTTTTTATTTCCTGCATACATTGCCGCATTTCGAGGTTAAAGGGGAATAATCGCGGCTCAGGCGAAGCATCTGCTCTACGTAGTTTTCCGGCCAGGATATAGTTATATCCGTGATTTCACCATTCTCATCCAAAACCGGGGTATAGACAGGATTGATAAATCCGCGATATGGAGGAATGTCAAGCTTTGAGAAACGGTCGAGCACCTCCTTATGAAGTTTGGGGTCAATCTTTACAGCATATTTCTGTATCAGGTCGTTTCCACCCTTGTAATCGCCCTCGCTCTTGATGCGCTGCACCTCGGCAAGAAGGTTGCCGAAGAGTTCACGCAGCTGCGTATAGTCGTTGATCTTAACGTAAGTTTTGCCACCTTTTTGGGTCAGCTCCACCACATCCTTGCCTCCTTTGGCTTTCTTTTTTCCGTTTTCAAGAGCCCATTTGGCTATGAGCTGGCGATTGCGCATGTGCGCTTCCTCTATATCATTGCCAAGTTCGATGCGGTTGAGCTGGGTCATGAGTCCATTGAGCATATATTTATAATACTCAGCCTTATAAGCGTCAGGATTGTCAAGGATACCGAGTTCAAGGAGTTTGGGGTCAGCGAGGTAATAGAGCGCGAAAAGGTCGGCACGCGCCTCCTCAAGAGCTGAGCCGTTCTCTTTGAGGGCATCAGGGTCAACGCCCGGAAGCAGTTGTCCGGAAGCATGACCGAGGCACTCGTGGAGGTCGGTATGAAGCATATCAGTGATATAGAGGTAATCATCCAGTAGCCGGGAGGTTGGTTTGTCGATTACAAACTCCTCGTTGAAGCCATTCCCATGGGAAGCCATCTCGTAAGCCTCCGTGATATTCTCAAGAGTTACTGACTTGGAGCCGTGTTGGGCGCGTATCCAGTTGGAATTAGGGAGATTGATACCGATGGCGGTAGCCGGGTAAGCATCGCCGGCGAGCATGGCGGCAGTGATAACCTTTGCAGAAACGCCCTTCACTTTCTCCTTTTTGAAACGCTTGTCGACAGGAGAATGATCCTCAAACCATTGCGCATTGGATGAGATTGTTTCAGTGCGAGCAGAAGACTTGCCGTTACGGAAATTCACATAAGATTCCCAGGCGCCGGTCATTCCCAGAGGATCCCCGTAGCTCTCAATGAAGCCGTTGACAAAATCTATATCGGATTTTGTATCCTCAGCCCAGAGAATGGAATATTCATCAAAGAGACGGAGATCGCCGGTGATGTAATAATCGATAAGTTTTGTGATGTAAGCCTTCTGGGCATCATTCTCCGCAACGTTTTTGGCTTTGTCAAGCCAAAAGATGATCTCAGCGATTGCAGGACCATAGAGACCGTTTACCTGATAATGCTGCTCCTTGATCTTGCCATTCTCCTTCACCACTCGTGAGTTAAGGCCGTAAGAGACAGGGGTGGAATCATCAGCTTTCTTGAGGGAATTGTAATAAGCCTCGACTTCCGCCTGAGTAACGCCCTCCCCATACAGGTTATTCGCAGAAGTGGCAACCACATCCTGCGTGCCATCCTGATTTACGCGTTTCGCCATTACGGAGGGATCAAAGATTACCGGCACAAGCACAGCCATCATCTGCTCGCGAGTTTGTCCCGGATTCAGCGGCAGGCAGCAGTCTCCGAGTTTTCCTACCTGCTCCTCAAAGAAAGCTTGTGAGAATTCCGGCTGGAACTTGTCGGTGGAATAATGGTGGTGGATACCGTTGCCAAACCAAACCTGTTTCAGATATTTCTCAAAAGCTTTGAAATCCGCAGAATTGCGGTCACCATCGTAGGAGGTGTAAATTTTCTCAAGCAGGCGGCGAATCTGCAGATTATACTTACCATTCTGATCCCACAAAATATCGCGACCCATCTGGGCGGCTTGCGACAGATAGTAGAGCATTTTCTTTTGCTCGAGAGTGAGCCGTGAATATTCCGGCACTTCATAGCGGAGCACTTCAATATCGGCGAAGCGGTCCACATGGAAATTGAAATCCTTGTCTTCCAATGCTATGGCAGGGGAAGCGGCTATTGAGCCAATCATCATTGCAGCTAATAATTTTTTCATTTTCAAAAATATTTATTCAACGTAAAGCACCAACCCTTTTAAGTATTCACCTTCCGGGTGGGAGATGTCCACGGGATGGTCGGCAGGTTGGGTGAGCTGATGAAGGATGCGCACCTTTCTGCCTGACTTGGCGGCTGCAGTGAATACAGCCATGCGGAACATATCCTTGGTTATCGCCTGTGAACAGGAGAAGGTGAAGAGAATGCCGCCGCTATTGATTTTCTCGAAAGCCTTTGCGTTGAGTTTGCGGTAGCCGATCAGCCCATTCTTGATGGCACCGCGGTGCTTGGCAAAAGCCGGTGGGTCGAGAATAATCAGATCATACTTGTCTTTCTCCATGTTGGCAAGAAATTTGAAGGCGTCAACATCATGAGTATGGTGGCGAGAGTCACCGGGGAAATTCAGTTCGATATTGGCTTCAGTCAGAGCTACAGCTTTTGAGGATGAATCCACGGAATCAACGCTTACGGCACCACCGCGCATAGCGTAAACAGAGAAGCCGCCGGTGTAGCAGAACATATTCAGCACCTTGCGCCCTTTGGCATATTTCTCAAGGAGGGCGCGGTTTTCACGCTGATCCACAAAGAAGCCTGTTTTCTGACCCTTCAGCCAATCTATGTTGAATTGCAGACCATTTTCCAAGGCGATATTCCCATCGTAATTTCCAATAATGTATTCATTATCGGGATCAAGGTGGGCTTTGTAAGGAAGTGTGGTGTCGCTTTTATAATAAACGTTGCGGATGCGGGCCTCCGGCAGGAGGGTAAGGGCTTCAGCTATACGGTGGCGGGCGAAATGCATTCCCGGCGAATGAGCCTGCATCACAGCAGTGTCGCCATAAATGTCGATTACCAGACCGGGGAGAAAATCCCCCTCGCCATGCACAAGACGGTAGCAGGTGTTATTATCACGGATTAGTCCGAGAGTCCGGCGCAAAGCAAAAGCCGATGCCAGACGACGGCTGAAAAAATCATCGGAAATGGTGTCAACTCCAAACTCAAGAATTCTGACGGCGATGCTTCCAATCTGATAGTGTCCGGCACCGAGCACGTTATCCCTGGAATCGCATACGCACACCTCGTCGCCCTCCTCCAGGGCATCCGGAAGGGCAGCGATAGCGCCTGAGAACACCCAGGGATGATGACGGAGCAAGGAATCCTCCTTGCCGGGTTTAAGCTTTATCTTTTTCATAAATTTCAATTCATTGCGGTGGTTTCATATCCGGCTGTTTCGTATCGGTTAAGCACCGGTGGTTTCGTATCGGTTAAACGTTGGCTGTTTCGTTGTTGCGGCAAGCCGGAGGCTTGTCTTTATTTGAAGAGCCTTACTATATCCATGCCATTGGCATATACAAGGAGAAGAATAAGGAGGGTCATACCTGCAATCTGTGCGCGTTCCATGAACTTCTCGCTCGGCGGACGGCGGAAGATAACTTCGTAAATCAGGAACATCACATGACCGCCATCAAGCGCCGGGATCGGCAGAATGTTCATAAACGCGAGGGCTACAGAGAGGAATGCCGCTATATTCCAGAAAACTATCCAGTCCCATTTCTCCGGGAATATCGAGCCTATGGAGCCGAAGCCGCCGATGCTGTTGGCGCCCTCCTTGGTGAATACCATCTTCATGGATTTGGCGTAGGATGTGAGTTTCTCAGTGCCCATCTGCACGCCACGCGGTATAGACTGGAAGATATTGTAGCGTATCTCTTTAGTATTGAAAAAAGCTGAAGGGTCAACCTCAAGACCGATTCCCATCTTAGAGTTTTCAGACAATTTAACGGGCATCAGCAAAGTGTCGGTGCGTGCATTGCGGCTCCTTAACACAGTCAGATTTACGGTCTTGCTGTCATGACCGGGGAGAGTCAGGAAAAATTCATCCAGTGAAGGGGTGGAAATGCTGTCGATAGCGATGATTTCATCACCGGCAACGATGCCTGCCTTGGCTGCTCCCTCGCCCGGTATCACCTGAGTTACGCGCACAGGTATGCGGTAAGTAAAGAAATTCACCATGGCGGTGTCGCTCTTCGCTTCATTGTCAAGGGCAAAAATGAATTTCTCAGGAATGGTTATGGAGACAGTGTCAGAACCGTTACGCAGCACGGTAACCTCCTTTGCCTGAATCATCTTGATGCGAGCTTCAACAGGATTTTCAAGATTATCGCCATCAGCGGTGAGGGGTATATCTCCGTTATGGAACCCTATCTTGCGAGCTTCTCCCGAATAGGTGAAACCCATTTTGGCATCCTGCACCGGCACATATTTCTCACCGGTGGCATAAACCAATCCGGCATAAATCAATATGGCAAGCAGGAAATTGAAGAGCACGCCTGCTATCATGATAAGCAGACGCTGCCATGCCGGCTTGGAACGGAATTCCCAATCCTGCGCGGGTTGCTTCATCTGCTCCGTATCCATCGACTCATCAATCATGCCGGAAATCTTGCAATAACCACCGAGCGGGAGCCAGCCGATGCCGTATTCGGTATCGCCCCAGAAGCTTTTCTTCTTAGGGGCTACTGGGGCTGCTGGGGCTGCTGGGGCTGCTGGGAAAGGCTCAGAGGTCTCAGAGGCTGACTTGAATTTTTTTGTCTTGCCGAGGCCTCCGAAATATTTCTTCGGTTTCCATTTGAATAGTTCAATCCAGGGGTCGAAGAAGATATAGAATTTCTCAACCCTTACACCGAAAATCCTGGCGAAAAGGAAATGACCGAATTCATGAATTATCACAAGAATCGCAAAAGCGAGTATAAGTTGGGCTGCTTTTATAAGAAAGGTATCCATATTCAAATTAAAGAAATTTTTTCCTCTGCGCGGGCACGCGCTTCTGTATTGGTGGCTATAAGATCTTCAAGAGAGACATCGGGAATAAATGTAGTGGCTTGCATTGTTTCCCTCACAATGCGGGGCATATCCATAAATCTTATTTTCCCCTCACGGAAAGCGGCATTTGCCACTTCATTTGCAGCGTTGAGGATGCACGGCATATTTCCCCCTTTCGAAATAGCCTCAAAGGCATAGCGCAGCAGAGGGAAACGCACCATATCAGGAGCTTCGAAAGTAAGGAGGCGGTATTGGTCAAGAGTGAGAGGGGGACGGGAGCTGCAGAGTCTTTCCGGGAAGCTCAGGGCATATCGGATCGGAAGGTGCATATCGGGCACACCGAGCTGGGCTTTCACCGAGCCATCGGTATATTCCACCATCGAATGAATTATCGACTGCGGATGCACCGCAATCTCAATCTTTTCCGGCGGACAGTCAAAAAGCCAGCGTGCCTCTATCATCTCAAACCCCTTATTCATCATCGTGGCAGAGTCGATAGTTACTTTTGCTCCCATGCTCCAATTGGGATGTCGCAAGGCATCGCGCACTGTTACGCCGCGCAGTTCATCGATGGTCTTTGTGCGGAAAGGTCCGCCGCTTGCTGTGAGTATTATTTTTGAGAGATTTTTGCGGTCCTCACCAACAAGGCACTGGAAGATGGCCGAATGTTCGCTGTCCACAGGCACAATCTCCGCATCATGCTGCTTGAGGAGGGATGTGATTACCTCACCTGCCACCACGAGAGTCTCCTTATTGGCAAGTGCAATGGTTTTGCCGGTCTTGATTGCGCGGATTGTCGGGATAAGACCGCTGTAGCCCACCATTGCAGTGACAACTATGTCACCGCCGGGCATTGCGGCGGTATCTGCAATCGCCTCAGCGCCCGCCGCCACTTCAACCGGCAGATCTGACAGCGCTTCATGCAGGTGATCGAAACACTCCTCCCGGGCTATCACCACGCGTTGCGGCATATATTTGCGAGCCTGAGCGGCAAGCAATTCCCAGTTGCTTCCGGCGGTAAGCGCTACGGCGCGGAACCGCTCCGGGTGCTCGTCTATTATGTCAAGGGTCTGGGTGCCGATAGAGCCGGTGGAGCCCAGAATCACAATATTTCTTATTTCATTCATATAATATTTATCTACCGTTCATCTGCCACGCGGTGCCTCAAACGGCACCTCCTTACTAACGGAAGATCCCGGGTTTCCTATATATTCGTAGGGGATAAGAGGCAAACCATTGTGCCACATCCTCACTTCCACAAATCTCCTTCCTTTGGCATCCGGACGAGGGTTCAAGGCGAGAACCTGACCGGCAAGCACTGTTTCCCCGGATGAAACCATCATTGAACCGAGCCGCGACAGGCGCGTAACAAACCCCTTGGCGTGCTGGATAATCACAACGTTGCCACCATCCGATGCTGAATAATATGCCGCCAAAACAGAGCCGTCGGCATCGCATTTCACGGCATCGTCCGGGGCTAACAATACCACACCTTTCTCCTCAGAACGAGAGGCAGATGTGAATATACCGGAATCGCTCACCGGAGAGAACATCATGCCGTCGGCAGCGAGAGGAGCGAGCACTGAGATATTGAACCGCTCCCTCTCCTCCATGGCATCCACAAACTTGCGCTCCAAAGGGGAAGGGGGCAGCAGGGAATCCGGAGAGAGTTCCTGCAAATTGGGCGCCATTGCTACAGAATCCGAGCTTGTGCGGTCGATGTCGAGTGTGGTAAGTATATTGTCAAGATAAGTCTGATATTGCCGGTAGACCACGAGAATGGAGTCGAGACGCAGAATGTTGTCTTCAGTGGCGGAGCGCTCCGACTGCTTCATGTATCCCGGCAGGATTGTCCGCAAGGGGGTGACCATCACCAATATGCCGCCTAATGCAGTGAAGAGCATCAGAGCCGCCACTGCGGAGGCAATGAGCCATCCGGGCGACATGCTGATGTTGAAAAGGGATTCAAGCCTTGACTCATCATCAATGCGTATGCGGTATTTGGGATGTCGTTTAATCATGCTTCGGCTACGAACATTAACGCGAAGTTAGCAAAAAAACATGAGGGGAGCAAACAAATTTTTTCGATGGTGTGTTAGATATATAAAAATTGCTGAAAAGAATTTAGATTCTACTAATCTTAAATTAATATTTTAGATTTTCAACGGTTTGATATAACCGTTTGAGGAATAAACATTTAACTAAGTATTTGAGATATGGCGGTAACGAGTTGGAAACCGTGCAATTTTCAGTGTTTTG
>CAZEUD010000053.1:0-9016 GCA_964515455.1 uncultured Sangeribacter sp. | reverse complement strand
AGCCGATGTTGCTATATCTTGAAGCCGCAATGTGTACTTCAATTGATGCTTACCTATATCCGGAATCTAAATTCTAAATTCTAATCTTAGTACTGCTTAAATAAATATTGAGAATAGATGGAAGGCGAGGTATGCAAAGATCCAGGCTAATGCTGTATTATATACAAGAGAGAACAATGCGTATTTCCATGAACCTGTCTCTCGCGAGATTGCTGCCAATGTGGCAATACAGGGGAAATATAGGAGTACGAACACCATGAATGCCATTGCCGAAGCAGGGGTGAATGGAGGTTCTCCCGTGATTTTAGAAGGTGCTTTCAATCGCTCAGAAAGCACTTCAGCATTGTCATCACCAATATATAATACACTTAGAGTAGAAACCACAACTTCTTTAGCTGCAGAACCGGCAATCAGCGAAACGCACGATTTCCATCCCAATTGCATTGGTCTTACCACCGGTTCCACAAATCTTCCTATCTTGCCAAGAATAGAATTGCTCTGCTGATACTCAGATAGGATGATATTATTAATTTGGTCTTCGTCCAGATCTGCGTTGTTATTCACAAGCATTTCGCTGATAGCTTCTGTTTTATAAGATTCGGGAACATCCTGTACGGAATAATGCGGGAAATATGATAGAGCCCAGATAATGATAGAGGCCACAAGAATCAATCCACCCATTTTCTTCAGATATTGCGCTGCTTTTGCCCACATGTTTCTGAGGGTGGCTTTAGCCGTAGGCATCCTGTAAGGGGGCAATTCCATCACAAAGGGAGTTTCGTCAGCCTTAAACCATATCTTTCTCATAAGTTTGGATGTGATGACAGCTACTGCAACACCGAGAGCATATAGTCCAACAAATACCCATGCTCCATTCTTAGGGAAGAAAGCGCCAACCAAAAGCACGTAAATTGGAATACGAGCCGAACAGCTCATGAAAGGATTGATTAGAATTGTTATAAGTCTGCTTGATTTGCTCTCTATAATCCTTGATGACATTATTGCCGGCACATTGCATCCGAATCCCATCACTAATGGAATGAATGATTTGCCATGCAGACCCATACGGTGCATCAGTTTATCCATAATAAAAGCCACGCGTGCCATGTATCCGGAATCTTCCATGAAGGATATGAAGGCATACAGAATCAAAATATTGGGAAGGAACACAATAACACCGCCCACACCTCCTATGATTCCATCAAGAAGAAGATCTTTCAGTGGACCATCAGTCATGAATCCTGATATTTCTGAAGAGATCCAACCAACGAGATTCTCAATCCATTCCATGGGATAAGAACCTATACGGAAAGTAGCCCAAAACATCAGCCACATTACAAGAAGAAATAGTGGAAACCCAAATAGCTTGTTAGTGACAAAGGCATCAATTATTTTTGTGGATTTTTCTTCCTTTGCTACTGATGGGGTTATGTTTTCCTTAAGTGCGCCTTGAATAAAGCCATATTTTTCGGCAGATATAGCTGCAATGATATCCTCGTGTATATTTTTAGATACTTTGGAAGTCTCCTCATCACGAATTTTTACCCAATTTGCAAAAGAAGGATTTCCACTAAGCATACTTTCCACTTCCGGATCATGTTCAAGAAATTTGATTGCCATAAAGCGAGGGGAGAACTGATGCGAGATAGAAGTATCCTGTTTAAACTCATCCTTAAGCTTACCAAGAGCAGACTCAATTTCCGGACTCATCTTCACATGAATATGGCGTGTATCCGGATTCCTCATTTCGTAGACCTCTATAACAGTGTTGAGCAAATCATCGATTCCATAACCGGTGGATGCTATTGTAGGCACAATTGGCACGCCAAGCATTTTGCCCAAATTTTTATAATCCAGAACGGAGCCACTTTTCTTCAGCTCATCATACATGTTGAGGTCTATTACCATCGAACGGTTCATGTCAATGAGCTCTGTGGTAAGGTAAAGATTTCGTTCAAGATTTGAAGCAACGATAACATTAACTATCACATCAGGCGTTTCCTCCCTAAGGTAACGCATAACGTACAGTTCTTCCGGGGAATATGCAGAAAGAGAATATGTGCCGGGGAGGTCCACAATATTGAACAGGTATCCTTTGTATTTTAGAGTTCCAGCTTTGGCACCAACTGTGACACCTGCATAGTTTCCAACATGTTCATGCGCACCTGATACCATGTTGAACAGTGATGTTTTTCCACAGTTTGGGTTACCTATCAAAGCAACATTTATGATTTTATCTTTTCTGATATCAATATTGGGATTGACATCGTGACTTCCCGTAGCAGTATCATAGGGTGTTTTAACATTATCCCAGTTTTCAAGAAGTTCCACTTCAATTAATTCAGCCTCTGCGCGGCGAAGAGAAACTTCATAATCCATTAAGGCATATTTCACGGGATCCTGCAGCGGAGCATTCAATATAACCTGCACTTCACGGGATCTGACAAATCCCATTTCCATCACGCGCTTTCTGAAAGCCCCGTGACCTAATATTTTGGTAATAATGCCGGTTTGTCCCGGCTTCAAATCTGAAAGTCTCATTCTGAATGCAAATTTAACTTTTAATCGTTAAATTTGGTATAAGTAAAGAGTCATAAATTATAAAAATACCCAAAAGTAAGTATAACAGAAAAGGAACCGCAAGATGCAGTTCCCTTTCATTTATAATCTCGTGAGGGTATTATTCAGCTTCTTCCTTGTTTTGGTTTTTTAGGTATTTGTCAAGGAAGCGGAAGAATGTGCGCTGCCACAAGATTGCGTTTTGAGGTTTAAGTACCCAGTGGTTTTCATCCGGGAAGACGAGCATCTCTGCTTCAAGACCATGCATTTTGGCCGCATTGAAAGCCTGCATTCCTTGAGAAGCAAGGATCCGATAATCGAGCTCACCTATAGTGATAAGCATTGGAGCTGTCCAGTTGTTGACATAACGGTGAGGAGAGTTTGAAAACGATTTCTGAGCAACTGCATTATCCTTATCCCAGAATGGGCCACCAAGATCGAAGTCTGCAAACCACATCTCTTCAGTCTCAAGATATTGAGCCTCGACATTGAAGATTCCGGCATGGGCAATCAAGGCAGCGAATCTGCCATCATTATGTCCTGCAAGCCAATATACCGAGAAACCGCCATAACTTGCACCTATAGCGCCCACGTGGTCTGCATCAACGTATGGGCGTGATTTGATATAATCAGTAGCTGAGAAATAGTCCTGCATGTTCTGACCGCCGTAGTCTCCTGAAATCTGACGGTTCCATGCAGTTCCGAAACCGGGAACGCCATGACGGTTAGGAGCAATGATTACATATCCATGTGCGGCCATGATCATGAAATTCCAGCGGTAGCTCCAGAATTGGCTAACGGCTTGCTGCGGACCACCCTGGCAATAGAGGAGTGCCGGATATTTCTTATTGGGATCAAAATCAGGAGGAAGAATTTCCCAGCAAGTCATCTCTTCACCGTTTGATGTGGTGACAGTTACTTTCTTCACTTCTCCTAATTTCAGCTGTGAGAGAAGTTCTGTATTGACATTTGTCAATTGTTTAGCTTCCTGATTCTTGGCAACAGCAAAGATTTCATTTGGTTCGCGCATCGAGTGACGCAGTGCAATGGCAGTGTTGTCAGCGAGCGGCAATACACTTGCATAATCATATTGACCGGAAGCGATAGTGTCTATATTGCAAGAATTTACATCAATAGTGAATACCGGTGAAACACCCTGATAATAACCGGTGAACCAAATAGATTTTCCATCGTTTGCCCATGCAATCTGTTCAGGCCAGTAGTCCCAGTTTTCTGTAAGATCGCGATATTCGCGAGTGTTCATATCAAGCACCATCAGACGCTTCTTGTCGCTCTCATACTTAGGTGTCTGCATTGAAAGCCATGCCAATGTGTTACCATCGGGAGAGAAGACAGGATCAGTATCATACCCCGGGAATTCATCTCCGGTGAGTTGTTCGGTGTTGCCTGATTCAATATCATAAAGATAGATATTGGAATCTGTAGAGAAAACATAATCCTGACCTTTTAATTTTCTGCTTACATATACAAGTTTCCTGCTGTCCGGACTCCAGGCAAAAGATTCAGCTCCACCAAACGGGCGCATCGGACATTCGTATGGTTCTTCCTCCATGATATCCTTTGAATTCTTCACTTCTCCATCGAGATCAGCCACGAAAGGATGCGGGATCTTCGTTACCCATTCATCCCAATGTTTATAGCCGAGATCATCAACAACCCGACCTGAAGCCTTGGGAAGGTTTTTGAATAATTCCTCATCATTCTTGTTGAAATCATCAATTGCCGATGCAAATACTACGTGCTTTCCATCCGGGCTAATCTTGAAACATTCGATTCCATTTTTCTCATTTGACAGCCGTTTCTCTCCACTTCCATCCGCATTTATACTGAATATCTGTACAGCATCAGAATCTTTGTCATGACGCAGGAAAGCTATCCGCTCACCATTTTCAATCCATTGGAGATTACCCTCAGAAGAAGCTGTCTTGGTCAGTCTCTTCATGTTTTGGCCATCAATATCCATTATGTATATTTCCGAGTTACCCTTATTCTCCTGAATATCCTCGTAGGTAAGAGTGAAAATCACCTTTTTCCCATCCGGAGATGGAGTGGCTTCAGATACTCTGCCGAATGCTTCCAGCACTTCCGGTGACAACATTCCATCGGATATGGTAATTTCCGGTTTCTCGATAATCTTCACGGAGTCTTTCTTTTCGCTACAGCCTCCGAGAACAGATAATGCAACTAATGCACTCATCGTAATCTTGAGTTTGTTCATAATATAATTATTTTGAGTTGTTTCTTTTATTTTTGTTTCTGTGAGTGTTAGAGGAATTCTTGTTTTGTTTAAATGACTGTCTGAAAATATCATGTCCGGAATTGCCGGGATAAAGAATATCAATTAAATCAGGGCGGTGAAGTCTTCTGAGTGAATTAATTATCCGGCTTCGGGTCTCAGGCTTATACCAGAAGAAAAATTGTCGTTGTGCGAGTTTGTCATGCTCTGTTTTAGCAGTGAAAACCTTTTCCCCGGTATAAGGATGAATTCCTGAATAATATATTTCAGTTGCCACAGTCATAGGGGTAGGAGTGAAATCCTGCACCTGCTCCAAATGAAAGTCAAGTTCCTTGGTAATGCACGCAAGTTCGGCCATATCCTCTTCTCTACATCCGGGATGGGATGAAATAAAATAGGGAATGAGCTGTTGGCGCAAACCATATTTCTTATTGATATTGTCAAATACAGACTTAAATCTTCGGAATAGTTCAAAAGATGGTTTTCGCATCAGATTCAACACCTTATCCGATGTATGTTCAGGTGCCACTTTAAGTCTGCCACTTACATGATTTATGATAAGTTCGGATATATATTTGCGATTGACAGCCTCCACTTCCTCAGTCTTCGCTTTTGCCATTGCAAGGTCGTATCTTACGCCGCTGCCAATAAAAGATTTTTTTACCGCAGGGAGGGCATCGACTGAATGATATATATCCAGCAGTTTTGAATGGTCATTATTCAGATTAGGACAAGGTTTTGGATGCAGGCAAGACGGGCGCACACACTTCATGCATATATTCTTGTCAAATCCACCCATGCCATACATATTGGCCGATGGTCCACCCAAATCAGAGATGTATCCCTTGAAATCGGGCATTGCACAAACTTGTCTCACTTCTCTCATTATTGACTCCTTGGAGCGGGAAGCAATAAACTTACCTTGATGAGCAGAGATGGTGCAGAATGCACATCCACCGAAACATCCGCGGTGCATATTCACAGAATGGCGGATCATGTCGTATGCCGGAATGTGTTTCCCCTTATATCTTGGATGAGGCATACGCGTGTAAGGGAGGTCGAATGAAGCATCTATCTCCTCCGGTGTCATGGGAGGATACATAGGGTTTATTCTAATCATTCTACCATATGTTGACTGCCATATTACATTTCCCTTATATTTATTGGATTCTTCCTCTACATGTCTGAAATTAAGTGATTGGGCGCGTTTGTCTTTAAGACAAGCCTCATAGCTGCCGAGTACAATATCATTTTCTTCAGGCTTGTCATTGCAGAAGAAAACAGTTTGGGGAATATCTTTGATTTCCTCAATCTTATTACCGTAATCTATTCTTTGAGCCAGTTCTACTATCGGTCTTTCGCCCATTCCGTATATAATCATATCGGCTTTACATTCAGCAAGAATTGAGGGGCGCAATTTGTCGAGCCAATAATCATAATGAGACACCCGTCTCAGGGAAGCCTCAATTCCCCCGGCCACCACCGGCACATCAGGATACAAATCCTTTAAGATTCCTGAATAAACAATTGTAGGGTAGTCGGGACGCATCCCGTGCTTACCACCGGGCGTATATGCATCATCGTGACGCATACGGCGGTTGGCAGTATAATGGTTAACCATAGAATCCATAGCCCCTGCCGAAACACCGAAAAAAAGTCTCGGTTTCCCTAATTTCTTGAAATCGCGGAGATCATCGCGCCAATTTGGCTGAGGCACAATTGCCACCTTATACCCGGCTTTCTGAAGGGTGCGTCCTATCACGGCAGCTCCGAATGATGGATGGTCGATATATGCATCGCCTGAAAACAGAATGACATCAGCCTGTTCCCATCCAAGATCCTTCATTTCGTCTTTGGAGGTAGGAAGATAATCTTTTCTGTTAAGCCTCTCCATTGCTTTTCAATTTTTCCAGTCTGTCACGCAATTTCAACATCTCATCGCGCAATTGAGCCGCTTCAATAAAGTCAGTGCGTTTGGCAGCTGCCACCATTCCGGCATTGAGCTTATCAATCTGATTCTGGAGTTCAGACGCTGACATATAGCTGAATACGGGGTCGGCGGCAATATCCACATTATGCTCTTCCTCGTAATAAGGCTTTGGAGAAACAGGCTTTTGCATATTCCCCTTCTTTTGCTTTGCTGAAGATGTTTTTGAAGGAAGTTTGGATGAGGAATCTGATTTTTTATCGGAAGATTCATAAAGTTCGATAAGGTCATTACCGGTCTTCTTGACAATCTGCGTAGGAGTAATCCCGTGTTCCTCGTTGTAAGCAATCTGTTTTTTACGTCGTCTTTCCGTTTCATCTATTGTGCGTTGCATGCTGTCAGTGATCTTATCGGCATACATTATCACTTTGCCATGTATATTACGTGCGGCACGACCGGCAGTCTGTGTAAGAGACCTGTGATTACGAAGAAATCCCTCCTTGTCAGCATCAAGAATTGCAACGAGACTTACCTGAGGGAGATCCAGACCCTCTCTGAGAAGATTCACACCAATAAGGACATCATAAACGCCCTGACGCAAATCTTCAAGTATGCGTATTCTTTCAAGAGTATCCACATCGCTGTGGATGTAAGCACTGCTTACCCCCAATTTTACAAGATGATCATTGAGCTCCTCTGCCATTCGTTTGGTAAGGGTTGTTACAAGTGTACGCTCACCCGCTTCGATCCTCTCCCTTATTTGTTCCATGAGGTCATCAATCTGGTTGAGGGTAGGGCGTATCTCAATTTCCGGATCAAGCAGCCCGGTAGGACGTATAACTTGTTCGGTAAATATGCCTTCAGTTTGTTGCAATTCATAATCACCGGGGGTGGCGCTGACATAAATTGCCTGATTGGTAAGCCTTTCAAACTCATCAAACTTAAGTGGGCGATTGTCAATAGCAGCGGGAAGACGGAAACCATACTCCACGAGATTCAGTTTTCGAGACAGGTCACCACCGTTCATCCCTCTGATTTGAGGGAGTGTAACATGGCTTTCATCAATGATGGTGAGGTAATCCTTGGGGAAATAATCAAGGAGGCAGAATGGGCGCATACCCGGTTTCCTGCCATCGAAATAACGGGAATAATTCTCTATGCCGCTGCAATGACCGAGTTCCTTAATCATCTCAAGATCGTAAGTAACTCTCTCCCGAAGCCTTTCAGCTTCCAGCAGTTTCCCCTCATTTCTGAAAAACTCACACTGCGAACCGAGGTCTACGGCTATCTGATCGATTGCCCTTGCTGTATTCTCCTTTGATGAAACGAAAATATTGGCGGGATATATGTTGAATCCATCAAGATCAGTGAGAACTGTACCGGAGTCGGGATCAACAGTCTGTATACTCTCAATCTCATCACCCCAGAAAATCACTCTGAGTTGAATATCCTCAAATGAGAGTAGAATGTCAACCGTATCACCTTTTACGCGGAATTGACCGCTGTGAAGTTCAATCTCGGTGCGACTGTACAGAGAGTCGACCAATTTGCGGAGGAAAGCGTTTCTGGAAATGCGGTCGCCTCTGTTTATATGCACTACGGTCTGAGCAAAATCCTGTGGATTACCCATACCATAGATGCAACTCACACTTGACACAACTACAACGTCTCTGCGACCGGATAGCAAAGCGGCAACCGTGGAAAGTCTCAACTTTTCTATCTGGTCATTGATCATCAGATCTTTTTCTATATACTTGTCCGAAGAGGGAATGTAAGCCTCCGGTTGGTAATAATCGTAATAACTGACAAAATATTGTACTGAATTTTCCGGAAAAAAATTCTTGAATTCCGAATATAGCTGGGCGGCAAGAGTTTTATTATGGGAAAGTATCAATGTAGGGCGTTTCACCTGCTGGATTACATTGGCCATGGTAAAAGTCTTGCCGCTACCGGTAACACCAAGTAAGGTCTGATGAGGCAACCCTTCATTGACTCCGGCAACAAGCTCCGCTATAGCCTCCGGCTGGTCACCGGTGGGCATATATTCAGATGTCAGTTTAAAATCCATAAGTACAAAGTTAATAATAAAGTGCGATAATGGCAAAAAAGCGTTATTAAAAATGTGAAGAGCCGCGTGATTTATTCTTCTTGGCTGCTTAAAATTTGGATAGGTGAATAAAATAGGTTAACTTTGCATAAAGAAATGGAATCCCTATAGATAATTAACTATAGTTAAATTATAATACAATGAGAAAAAATGTAGTTGCAGGCAA
>CAZEUD010000052.1:0-9692 GCA_964515455.1 uncultured Sangeribacter sp. | reverse complement strand
TAAATTAAATCCAAATAATTTTTCAAAGTTAACTGTATCTAAAAAAGCGTTACCACCATTGAATTTTACGTAAAAGAGTAACCTCCCTCTATTCAATTCTTTCCTTACACTATGATGATCAGGCTCACTTACTGTTTGGGCAAGACATATTCCGTTGTGAGATGGAATTTTAATTGTAGTTTTGTTTTGGTTTTTAGTATCTTGTTCTATAAAATATTTCACATCCTCTAAATCGGGATTCGAAATGAGTTTAAGAATATGTTGAAATGAAATACCGAAGACCTTATCGAAAAAAACCTGAACATAGAAGTGAGGCACATTATATTTCATAATCCATTTATGGACTACTTTCAAATCCTCAACTTTTGGAGTTATTGACAATGAGTTTCGTTTTTGAATGATTTTCAAGCATTTCTTCATCTCTGAGAGCATAGAAGATAAATCCTGAAGTCTTTGAGAAGACCGCCATGATGTCACCTTTACAGTCGTTTTATTTCAAACATCTTTATTGATTCGGAATGTCTTCGTCTGTGGATCGAAAGAGAGATTTGGTCTGCCAAAATAGTCTCCGATGGATCCATCCCTTGACAGTTCATCTGTCGTGCCGATTCTCACTCCGAGCCGTTTGTCCAAAAGCCAAACCTTGTCAGCAACCTGAAGAGCAAGCTCCAGATCGTGTGAGGAGAGAAATATCGTCTTGTCCTTGACCCTCGAAAGATGCTGCACCAGAAGCAGAATCTCCACCTTGCTCGGATAATCGAGGAATGCAGTCGGTTCGTCAAGGAAGATTATTGGAGTCTCCTGCGCAAGAGCCTTGGCTATCATCACTTTCTGACGTTCGCCATCGCTCAGTGTCTCCACCATTCTATACCTTAAGTCCTCAATCTTCACAAGCGAGATGGCATCATCTATCACCTCCTTGTCGTGGTCGTCAGGCCGTCCCCAAAAACCAGTATAAGGACTGCGTCCCATGGCTATCAGTTCATACACCGACATATTGCTGAGATTTATTCTCTCTGTCAAAACCACTCCAATCACCTTGGCCAACTCGGTGTCTTTATACTCCGAAAGTTTCTTACACTCTATAAAAATCTCACCGGAAAGAGGCGGCAGAAAACCCGACAAAGTTTTCAACAGTGTCGATTTTCCTGCACCATTCGGTCCAAGCATACACGTCAGTTCTCCGGAATAAAGCGAGGCATTAAGCCCATCGGTGACAGTAATCCGCTTCTGTTTGTCGCTATAACCTGTCACCAGGTTCTCAACCCTTATCGTCTCCATAACTCAAGACCTCACATAGTGAGGCATTTCTTCGGGAATAACCATTGAAATCTCCACCATACCCACAATCTCCCCATTACGGCGCCATGGTGTCTGATATATCATCTTCTGCAGTCCACCCTTCGATATTGTATAACTGTTGCTCTCCCCCTTGGCAAGCATGTGGCGAATCTTGGCCTTTGACGAGTCATTATGGCACTCAAAAAGATTCTTGCCAATCAGGTCGCCATGTTTGGCGAAGGTCTCCCTTGACTTCCCATTCATATACAATATCACACCATCCTTATCGCAAACCGTGACAGCGCAGTTCATCTCCTCCGCCCAATTAATATTCTCACTCATCTTTTTCATTTTCAAAATTTTTCACACAAACGACACACAGCCTCCTCTCATTAGGATTCTATTGTTTAGATTCTTTGCAAATTTAATAATATTCTTCCAAATAGCAAACACAACTCAAAGAAAAATCGTAATATAAAAGGAATATCAATAGATGAACGATTAGTATCTGCAACAGTAGTAAAGGTAATTGTAGAAAGATGATTTTCCGTAGTGACGGCATATCCTTAAGGACACTATCTGCACTCCAACCATCGTCAATTGCCATTCCATATATCATCTATTTCTCGTTTTCCATGGCTTGATTTAAAGGCATTCGCTCAATATCTTGGTATGCACTGGACTAAACTCGCCCATTTTAAATATGGTGTATGGACACCATCTCCAGAAACATTTGCTAAAATCAAAAATGACATAAAGTCCATTGGCAAAGAAATGTCAACAGCCGTATTCTAATGAAGTTTCAATATCGCCCCAATACAAATGGGTATATGAAGCAAAAACATTTTTATATCTATACACGGGAGTCTTGACCACCGACCCCTTTGCATTTGTCTGGACAGCCACCGATTCAATACATTCCGGATTGACTACTCGCGAATAGTGAAACTCATGGCCTTTGAAAACCATGCCGCCAAAATATATTGTTCGATAGCCCAATGTGAGTTTTGCATCTTTCATTGTACATTTTAAAGGGAATATGCCGCACATTGGAATATCGTCAATTTCTTTGGAAAGATAAATCATACCTCCACACTCAGCCCAAACTTTTCCTCCGATCTCGACATAACATCCTATTGATTCCATCATTGAGGTATTTGCTGAAATTTGATTGGCATAAAGTTCGGGATATCCGCCTGGAAGATATACGAAATCAGCGTCAGGGAGTTTTGAGTCATGAATTGGAGAAAACCAGACTATCTTATATCCAAGTTGTCTCAGTCGGTCTATATTGGCAGGGTATATGAAGTTGAATGCCTCATCATTAGCTACAGCGACGGCTTTATCACAAGGCGCACCTCCGGGGCTTAATGTTGACACGAGCACGTCCCCAGACTGAAGTCTGGGGTTTTCTGATAATGACGGGTCTCCGACCTGTCGCGATGCGTATGGGTCATCTACAGTGTTAACTGAATCTGATATCTTGGTGAGTTGGAGAAGGAGGTCTATGTCTACGCCATCGGCCACTGCATCAGCGGCTGCATTGATGAAGTTTTCCATCTCAGTTTCGGCTGTCAACGTCAATCCAAGATGACGAGATGGGGTATTCAATTTATCATCCCTCCTTATATATCCAAGACATTCGACACCTGCATCCTTGCATGCATCCTTCAGAAATGAGAAATGCGATTCAGATGCAACACGATTGAAAATGACACCGGCGATTTTCACATCCGGCTTGAAATTCTTAAAGCCATAGATAACGGCTGCGACACTATATGCAGTTGATGCAGCATTGACAAGAAGTATTACCGGAATGGAAAGAATCCGGGAAATATTGGCACTGCTTCCAGACATTTTGGAATATCCATCAAACATGCCCATTACGCCCTCAACGACTGCCACATCCTTACCGCAAGAATAATGAGAAAAAAGATTCTTTACATGACTTTCGGACGACATGAATGTGTCGAGATTGATTGAGGGATTGCCAGTGGCTTTTCCATGAAACTGCGTGTCGATATAATCGGGTCCGCACTTAAACGGTTGCACAGAGTGTCCTCTCCTTGTCAGTTCACGCATCAGACCAAGCGAAAGTGTGGTCTTTCCGCATCCCGACGAAGTGGCTGCAATTATGAAAGCGTTATCTACCATTGTATTCTTCTCTGATGTTTCCATTATCGTCTATAAGCATTAGTGTTAATTCTCCCACATTATACACCTTCCGGCAAACCCTGAAGCAGAGTTCAAGAACATACGGAAAAAACTTTTCAGAATCATGGGGTGAAAGGCTTGTCCATAATTCCCTTGCCATATTCACCGATTTGATAATTTCATCTGCATCCTCACTGCAACCGGACTGCCGTGCAACGTCGACAAGGAAATTGCGATTCATGGTCACCTTATGGCTATGTGTATCGGTGTTTCCTTCAGCTAACTTTACAGCTTTTCCCAACATAAGGCCTACAGTCACTTTATTTATATTCAAATCCTCAGCAATCACCAAAGACTCGCCTATAGCATTCCCATAATGGATGAATGCGGAGAAAGGAAGTTGGGGGTATCTTCTTTTTACCACTTTCTCACTTCTGGCACCCGAGTTTAGAACCACCCTATCACAACCCTGAGCCTTGGCAACTTCCATTCCCTTTCGTATTGCCTCGAGAAACGCCTCATTTGAAAATGGCATCACAATACCGGATGTCCCTATAATAGAAATACCATCGACGATTCCCAATCTTGGATTAAACGTTTTTTCTGCAAGTTGTTGACCTCCCGGCACTGAAATAGTGATATCGCAACCCGAAGGATAAATCTTCAGCAATTCAGATTTCATCATCTGTCTTGGCACGGGGTTGATGGCCGGTTCTCCTATTTCCAAACCGATACCAGACAAAGTTACTCTCCCAATTCCTTCACCTCCATAAAAATGTACATCTCCATGACTCGCAAGTTTGACTCTAACTATAACCTCGCAACCATCGGTTACATCCGGATCATCTCCCGCATCCTTAATGACGGATGCAACAGCAGTATTAGAAGAAAGTATTTCAACAGATTCCACTTTCATACTCATCGTCTCTCCATCAGGGATAGAAAAAGATACGGAATCCGATTCATCATCATTGACAAGTGCAAGAAGAGCGGCTTTGGCAGCCGCAGTGGCACAGGCACCTGTCGTGAAACCACTTCTCAACTCATAAAAACCGGGCAAATATTTTTCCACTGCTTTCCGCAGACCATACTCGCCGGTAACAATTTCAAATTCAACCGGGAGTTTTGGACGACATACTGCATATACCCTTACACCCCGACCAAAAGCTTCCTCAACCTTGACATCGAAACCTCCGGACTCACCGCTTTCCTTGGTAATTATAGCATCAGGATGATATCTATCAAGTAAATTTAAAACATCCCCATCACCCTCGTAAAAGCAGAGGTTTTCCGCCGTAAAACCGGCTTCCTTTGCTTTTGCAAATGAATCTTCACGATTCAATATCCGGAAATGACATTCATGATGACTCCAATACCCCTTCAGTTTTGAGATTGTCTGAACACCTGTCAATGCAAGGAGATTTTCAACATTGTCGGTTAGGAGTTTTGCGACAATATCATCGTAATCTTCACACCAAACTATCCTTGAATCTCTTTCCGGGAAAATACGCTCATATCTGATTACCTTTATGGAAAGCGATTTGCCAACTTCAGATATATTGGAGTGTAAAACGGAGGCGAAGGGATGCGCTGCATCTACAATCAATCTGATATCATTTTGACTACAAAACGACTTCATAGCTGCAACATCCATACCACCGGTTATTCTCACAGCATTTTGTGATACAATCTGCTGCAAGTCACTTTTGGTGGAGTAAAAAAACTTTTTACCCGCCTTATCAAGGGTTTCCACCACTTTTCTACCCTCTGTTGTGCCTCCAAATACCAGTATCATGAATTATTACGGAAAATGTGAGAGAATGAGGCATCATAAAGTTTTGAAAGTCCCTCACGATTGTCTATGGCATCTCCGACCACAAGAAGTGTGGTGAGAGTAAGGTTATTGTCATGCACAATCTTAGCAAGATCCTTCAACACTCCACGATAAATTTTCTGTTCTTTCCATGTGAGTTTATAGCAAGCTGCAACCGGAGTCTCCGGTGGATAAGACATCAGCAGTTCCCGCTGCACTTCATCTACAATCGCAGCACTAAGATATATACACATCGTGCTCTGCGACCTTGCGAGAAGATGCAGTTTTTCTCTTTCTGGCATCGGAGTGCGCCCCTCCCCTCGTGTGAGTATTATAGACTGTACTTTTTCAGGGATTGTAAACTGGGAACGGAGTTCTGCTGCGGCTGCCTGAAACGAAGATATACCCGGAGTAATGTGGTATGACATATTATACTTGTCGAAGAAAGCCATCTGCTCTTGAATTGCCCCATAAATGCAGGGATCTCCGGTATGCAGACGAACCACAAGACATCCCCTGTCGTAGAACTCTTTCATAAGTGCAAACTGTTCTTCAAGATTCATACTCGCGCTACTACGGACCACACATCCGGGTTTTGCGTAATGTGTCAACTCCTCAGGCACAAGACTTCCGGCATAGAGTATGAGATCAGCGTCGGAAAGGAATCGTTTTCCACGCACCGACACCAATTCCGGATCACCGGGACCTGCACCAACTATCTCTACATGACCGCTTTTGATGACTTTCTTATCAATAGCAACCGCAAAAGTGAAATCGCTGTCTTCCGACAGTTTTCCTTTCTGTTTTTCAAGAATCAAATTTCCACCATCAGCGCCGGCAATGGCGCAACTTTCAGCCACACCCCAAACTCCTGTTACTTCCTTTACTTTCGGAGAAGGATTTGGCACTTTTATCTCAGCAAGTTGGTCTGCCGTAAAAATTTTTGCCTCACCCAAAGAAAAATGAGAAATCAAGTCAGATAGCAGTTTTTCATCCTTTTTCAACTCAATGGAGGAAACCGAAACAATCGAAAGTGGACTAATACCAAACTCCGTGAGCTTTTGCGATATATATTGACCAACTCCTTTTGGATCACAGTCCTTTCTGCAACCAACCCCAATGTTCAATACTTTTGGATGATAATGAAGCACCGGGACAGTTGTCTTTGAACCATATAGATACGGCGAGACTGCTATTATCAATTTCAACCCCTCACTGTCGCTTATGTCATTCATTACTCTGACATTTTCAGGCAATGAGTGAAGAAGTTGATCTGTACCTTTGTCATGAACATCAAGCAGAAGACCGGTTGGTTTACCATTGACAAAAGTGAAAATAGCCTTATTCATTGCAGATTTATCTGCATCAGCTATCCAACCGTATGTCTTGGCGAGAGTGTCAAGAGCCCACATATCGGTGTTGTCACTCTGGGTCGTAACAACGGGTTGCGCACCGAGAATTCTTGCAACACGCCTGCACATTTCATTACCTCCTCCAATATGACCCGACAATACCGATATGGCATACTTTCCGGTTGAATCCACACAAACGATAGCCGGATCATCATACTTATCCTTAATCAATGGCGAAATGGTGCGCACACAGATTCCGAGCGCACCAATGAATATGATGTTTTGGAATTCATGCAAGGATCTTTCTTTTAAATTCTTGCTGCTTTCTATGGCAGAATCAGCTAATTCATGAGACAGGACTGTAGCCAATTTTGCCCCTTTCGGTGATACGTATATAATTAGTGTATTCATTCCGCTTTCAGTATTGTAATGGGATTGAAGGAATCAAGTTTTATATTATGTTCGCAAGTTATGCTCATGTCAATTTTATGAATTGATTTTCTGAATAAGTCACAACTTTCTTTACTAACTGAATTGAAGACAAGCACACATCCAGGCAACATAACTTTTTTCAGTTTTTCAAGAATCTCAAGAAGTTTGCCCCCATGACCACCAATGAAGACCGCATCGGGACATTTGAAATTTGAAAGATCAATATCGAGGAAATCACCTATTACGTAATCAATATCGGGGGTCCCGAACCGATGGCAATTCTTCTCCATCAATTCTTGGCATTCCTCTCTTATTTCAAAAGAAGTGATATCGAGATGCGGGAATTGCAACCGAGCCTCAATAGAAACCGATCCGGTGCAAAAGCCGATGTCCCAGAGCGATTTTCTATTTGGCAAATCAAGCATTGACAACGACAATAATCTTATGGGCATCTTGGTAATCATTTTGTCGCGTCCGTTCAGATGATAGAATTCCGATTCCGGAATACCAAAACACCTGTGCCTGTCTGATATCTGTTTTAAAATCACACAATTCGGGAAAGAAAAGTCCCGATTTATGGCTTCTTTGAGCGACAAACATTCTATTTTTTCCGACTCTTCATTGCCTAATGAAGTGCCAACATACATTTCATAGTTGTCATAACCATAATCAAGCATGCGGGATGCAATCTCAGCGGAACCCTTCTTGCGGTCAGTGAGACAGCCTATCAATTGGCAACCAGAAATAAGAGCATCATCAAGGTTTTTCCATGGTCTACCAGTAATAGATACATTGATCATATTCTGATATGGAAGAGCAATCCTGTGGGCAAGCATTTGAAGGGAGTTGAACGAAGGGAATACATTTATTTCAGCAATAGGAAATTCTCGCTGCAAAGTGGCGGCAAAACCGAAAAAGAGCGGATCTCCAGACGCAAAGACTGTAATTTCAGTATGTTTGTCATATTCTTTCAAAACTTCCGACAAGGGGACAGTTATGTCAATCCACACAGAACCTTCTGGCAATAAATCCATCATTATCTCGTGATGCCTCTTGCCTCCTGAAAATGTTTTGGATTTATTTATAATTTCCAAAACATCAGGGCAGAAAAACTGCCGATGACTGTCGGATATACCGATAACATTGAATACCTTACACATCTCGGCCCGGTTTTAAATCCTTGGCATCAGGCCAACAGAGCATTGAATTTACAAGAGTAGCCGCAAGATTGCTTCCACCTTTCCTGCCTTCCACTATTATCTTGGGTATGTCGGTGAATGGTTTCACCATGTGTTTGCTTTCGCAAACGTGGACAAAACCGACCGGAGCGGCTACTATTCCACTTGGACGAGCCTTTTTCAAACGTATCAAATCGCAAAGTTCCATAAGAGCAGTAGGAGCATTGCCAAAAACAAAGAGTGCATCAGGACGTTGCTCAACTGCCATTCTAATTCCAGCCTGCGTACGGGTTATACCCTTTTCCTTAGCCAACTCAGCAACACCCGGCTCGTTAAGATAGCATTTCACCTCCACACCAAGGCGAGACAAAGCCCCCTTTCTTATGCCAGAAGCTGCCATGGTAACATCAGTGACTATGGTGGACACTTCTCCCGAAGCAAGTTTTTCATATATTTTCTGAACCGCATCCTTATCGACCTTGACCACATTTTCCATATCGAAATCAGCGGTGGTATGAATGGCATGAAGCAGCGGCCACTTAACTCCTAATGGTATGTCGGGATTTTTCAATTCTTTCTCAATGGTCCGGAAACTCTCTATCATTATTGACTGACCGATTCCAGTTTCAGAGGTTTCTGGATTATTATAATAACCTCTTGGAGTGATAAACTTACCTCCGGATTCATAACTCATACTGTTGCCGATAATTACAACTGTAAACATATCGACATCCTCAGGGTTGAAATTTTCCAAGGTGGTGATGGTTGTCTTCTCGCCGTCACGGCCCGCTTGCCTGACAAATCCCACAATGGTTTCAGGATCGCGGCTTTCAAGAAAAAGTTCCTTTAGGCGATAAAGTTGCCAGTATCTCGAATTGCTTTTGGGATTATATACGGCAGTGACAAAATCTGCATCAGCTGCCGCCTTGATTCGTTTTTCTATCAAAGACCATGGTGTCATAAGATCGCTTAAAGATATGACACAGAAGTCATGACCGACCGGTGCTCCAAGAATCGAGGCTGCCTTCTGGAATGCAGTGATACCGGGAATCACCTCTACATCCGCATCAATTCCACGCTCCCTCATCATCTCATAAACAAGAGGTGCCATGCCATAAATGCCCGAATCGCCGGAACTGATAACGCAGACATCATCTCCTTCAGAAAAACGGTCGAGAGCCAACCCAATTCTCGCCCTTTCCTGCTTCATCCCATTCTGGATTATCTGCACGTCCTCTTTTAGGAAATCCTTTACGAAAGGAACATATATCTTGTATCCTACTAAGACAGCACACTTGCGGAGAGCTTCTACTGCCCTGACAGTGAAGTCTCCACGGCTTCCCGGTCCTATCCCTATAACTGTAATCTTACTCATTTTCAATTAAAGTACTCAAGTTTCGGTTTTAAAAACATTCACTATAATGGAAGGGGGAGATTTGACCTCAACGCCGATGTCGGCAAAGCCGACTTTTTGGCGCGGAT
>CAZEUD010000051.1:0-10205 GCA_964515455.1 uncultured Sangeribacter sp. | reverse complement strand
CTTCTTTCCCTGATATCCGGCTTTCAACATCCGTACCTTGTCAGGCATCGGCGGCACCGGACAGACACCTATGGGCAGACAGGCACACTTGGCGGCAACCTCCTTCAGATAAGGCGATTTCTCCAGATAGACGGGAGTTGTCCCTATGATAAGGTCCGCACGGCGTATCAGCCATTGTTGCAGCGGACGGTAAAACCGCAGCATGCTTTTCTGCTTGATGATGTCGCTGTGCCAGTGCAGGATGACCTTGCCCTTGTAACCTGAGCAATACAGGGCGAGACAGGCCATCGGGTCGGGATGGTGTATGTGCACTATATCATAATGATGGCATATGCGCTTCATGCGCAGGACGAGTGCCGGAGATATCATCGTGCCGGCAATCTTCATCCATGTCCGGCAGCTGATGACGCGTCCATTCCTA
This sequence comes from uncultured Sangeribacter sp., assembly GCA_964515455.1. GTDB lineage: Bacteria > Bacteroidota > Bacteroidia > Bacteroidales > Muribaculaceae > Lepagella. Next base: position 9,784 of record CAZEUD010000051.1, on the reverse strand, counting down.
TTCAGCCCTATTGTCCGGCTCCGTCCCTTGTAGGCGGCGCACAGCATGTCGCATTCTATTCCACGCTCGGAAAGACCCGATGTCAGGTCATACATCACTTTTTCCACGCCGCCACGGATCGGGTAGAATTTCCCTAACTGTAATATTTTCATCAGATGTTTTAGATTAGTTTGGGTTCCATCAGCCTCGGCGGCGGATTGGTTCAAATAAGCTCGTCGTAAAGCCTCAGATAGTCGGCATATCTGTCCTCCTTGCGGAAATGGGCAAGCGCATAGGCGCGGCAAGGCTGTTCATAGAAGGATTTTCCATTGCGTTCGATGACACGCACGGCATTGATGACGCCATTCAGGTCTCCCTGCTCCACAATGACTCCGGTGAGTCCTGTCACTGCCTCAACGCTTCCTCCCGTGCGGTAGGTCACCACCGGGGTGCCGCAGGCTATGGCCTCTAAATTGACTGTCGGATAATTGTCCTGCCAGGTGAGATTGACAACTGCGGTGGCAGCGGAATAGAGCCGCGCCAGTTGCCGGATATTCTCCGTGCGTCCTATGCCCACGATGTTCTCAGGCAACCGCTCACGGATTTTATCCCCGACACCGACGAGTACTATCACCTCGTCATCGCTCAGCATCCCAGACAGACGGACAAAGTCGTCAAGCCCCTTTTCCCGGCTCCACACGCTGGCTACGCCAAGCAGGATATGCTTCCCTGTTATGTGGTGTCTCTCTCTTATCTCCTGTATGTCGTTTTCTCCTGATAATCCGAATACATCCGTATCTATGCCGTTGTGGATGACACGCATGTCATAGCCGCGGAAGAACGATCTGCCCATCTCATTCCGGATCCATTCGGATACAGGCACTATGACCATCCTGCCTGTAGGTACGGAGGTGAAGGCATCACGCTTGTCGGCATAGTTCCGGATAGAGCGGTCGGCAAACCAGCTGGCAGGGAACCCGCCTTGCTGCGGACAATCGTGGCATTGCGACTGCCATCTGTCACAGCCGATGAATGAATAATAGAAGCAATGACCGGTATAAAGCCAGCAGTCATGCACGGTCCATACCACCGGGATATCCGTCCGCGACAGATAATCGAACAATACGCGGTAGTTCAGGAAATAACCGTGCAGATTGTGGATATGGATTACATCGGGACTTATCTCCTCGATGCGCCGCACAAACTGTCTTGTCGCACGCGTTGACGCGAGGCCGTGACGGTCAAACAGGCGGGTGGTCAGACCGTGCAGGGCGACATCAGCCCTGTTGCCCACCGGAACAAGCTGCGACCGGCAAGGGAGAATGCCGTCACGCCCGTAGCTGTATGCGATGTAGCTCTCCCAGCCATGCTGCATGGCAAGCTCACCTATCTCCTGCATAATGCGTCCGGTGGAGGTGTTTACCCTCAGCACGGGGTTGATCTGCAGCAGTCTGTTTTTTGGCATAAGTCGGATGTCTTATTTGTCTGTCAGGGATCGGAACATACCGGTCCACTGCCTCATGATTGTGTCTTCGGAGTACCTTTCAGTGACCTTTCTTGCGTTTTTTGAGAGGGCTCTTCGGTAGTCGGCATCGTCCATCAGCTTCATAAGGGCACCGGCAAGTCCGGAAATGTCGCCATTGGCCACCAGCAGCCCGTTTATGCCTGATTCTATGATATCCTTCGGCCCGCATTTGTAGTCGAATGACACCACCGGCAGACCACAGGCCATCGCCTCAATCATCACCATCGGGAATCCCTCGTAATTGGAACTCATCGCCAGTATGGAACTCTCGGCGTACTCGTCACCGATTTTTGTCGTCGGGCGGTTGATACGCGCGGTCTCCTGCAGCCCCGCCTCGTCAATCATCCCTTGCAGAATCCCACGCCATTCGCCCTGTCCGAAAATGTCAAGCCGCCAGTCGCCATGCTTCTTGTCTGACTGCACGATTGACCATGCCTGTATCAGGCGGTCAAAACCCTTCTGATAGTCCAGACGCCCCACGGCAATCACCCGCTTGGCGGAAGTGTCTGCGCGTCTGTCCGTGATAAGCAATGCGGCATTGGGAATCACAGTGATGTTTTTCAGCGTGCCCCAGTATCCCTTGTCCTCTTGCGTGAGCACGACAAATTTGTCGAAGCGGCTCACTATGCGCTCGTCCTGCCGGGTGCGCAGGCGGTCTATCCACCCCAGCAGCCCTTTCCGTCCGTATTGCAGGCGGAAATATTTGCAGTAGTGCAATTCGAGCACTTTCTTGCTGCCGTCCTTAATGCCGGGGATGAAAGAAGATTCCGAAGGATAAAGAGACACCACGATGTCAGCTTTCTCCCTCTTAAGCAACTCAGACAGTTTCCGCCCGTGCTCTCTTCTGCGGCGCAGATAGCCGGCAACCTTCAGCAGCGGATTTTTTTTGTTATCATCTGAATAGTTGATGCCTAAGTCGGTCATCCCTACCCCGGCGGGCACCGGATAAAACGCAGGGCACCCATGCTGGTCGGTAGTGACAATCTGTATCTCCCAGCCGGTATGCGCTTTCAGCCACGCAATCTTGTTGAGCAGCACTCTCTCCATCCCTCCGGGATTATACAGCGAATGAGTGCAGTAGATGATTTTCATAAGTCAGGTTATTGCTTGGATTTCACCACTTTCTTTCTCATCGGAAAGAAGCATATAAATAGCAAATACCATAAATATATCAGATGAAACTTTAAACCATACGACAAAATTTATCAACACCAACATGATGAATAAATCCTGATATTTGCTGAACTTCGAACAACAATATTGACCGACTTTTAGGAAATATGCCGAGAATGCAATCAATCCGAAAATCCCGAAATAATATATAAATCGGAGGTAACCGACATCAGTCCCCATATAGAAACCTTTCCATTGGTAACCTATATAATATGGATCATGAGTTGGATTATTAAAATAACCGTCACCTATCAACCATGTTTTTGCATTATCAGGAAACCTATACATATTCTGTAATATTGAAGTGGAATGAGATTCCCATTGACCTTTTTCTATCAAGTTGAATATTCCTTCAAAACCGAAACGCACCTGGGAATGAAATGAGGAGTTGGTATTATATAGATATACAACTAATGGCACGACTATGATGATTGAATATGCTATATATTTCCATATTTTCATTACCCACTGTGGATTCACTCTGAATGATGACAAGAGCCAATATGCTAATGCCACACACAGTCCTACAGTTGTGGTCCTCGCAATAAAATTACCAACTACAGTGATAAAAAAGAAAGCCAGAATATACAACCATATATTTTTATTATTCAATGTATCCTGGAATTTCAAACATATGAACATTATAACAACAAGAATACAAGAGAAACGTTGGCCCGCCACATCAAGCATCGCTCCAATTCCGTAAAGGCGACTTCCCTGAAGATCCTTAAAGTCATAAGCGAAACCTACTCCGAGTACATATGAGTTTACGAAATCCCTAAAAACAGGCAGATAATCAATCAGCAACGCGGATATGCACTGGCCGACACAAACAGCTATTAAATAATTTGATACTAACAGAAAAGATATATTGCCATGAACGATGCGCATGATATGCAGTGTTGTATAGGCACCTCCCAACCACACAAACATACTGATTATGTATGACGCATAAGTATAATCTTTGGTATTATTCAATACTACTGAAGCAATACCTATTAAGGATACTATACTTGCCAATATCACAATCTGTATGAAATTCTTATCAATACTCAATAGTCCTTTTTTTGCAGTCTCAAACAGAAAGATTGCCATGCCTGTCGCGGCAAGCATCATTTTGCTATTAACTCCCGGCAAAAAAACGAATTCAATGGGGAAGAGATAAAAACTGACAATGATACCGGTTAAAAAATATGTCAATATTTTCCCTGCCATCTTATCAAAGTTTTATAGAAATAAACATTTATATATGATAAAGAAATACAATCTGACATACCACCACTGATTTTTCGCCGCCATCCATTGCAGCGTACGTCTGCGCAATGATATTGATTTATTCTTCATGGCATAGCCGTTCGCCTCCTTATATAAGGACTTCCAGACAGCATATTTATCACCATTGTCAGAGATAAGAAAAGGAAACTTGACTTCAAGTTTGAAAAAAGCCAAATTCCGGTCCATCTTATTACCGAAATGCTCATGAATATAATCGCAGGTCCGTTTGGTATTATATTCCAATTCACGTATATGCTTGTCGGAATATGTGTTGCTAAATGCGTTCTCATTAAATTTACAATAGTGATACAATGCCCGCGGCACATATGCGACCGTCGTGGCATTGACAAAAAGCTGCAAAACAGTCATATCCTCCCCCATACCGTATCCGGCCGGGAACGCAATATGATTGTCAATATATAAACTGCGCCTGATCAATTTATTCCAGACATTATATTTCATCGCGCCATTCAACATTCCTTCCAACGCATGCAACGGTGTGTCGTAACATGTCTGTGACATATACCGTTCCCCTTGGGAAGTTGTAAGAAACCAATCACACCATACAATGTCTGCGTCTCTCCGTATGGCCTCTTGATATAACGTAGACAGCATATCATATTCAAGAAAGTCATCGCTGTCGCAATGAAATATATATTCACCTTTTGCAACTGACAGCCCGGAGTTCCTTGCGGCGGGAAGTCCCTGATTAATTTGATGTGAAATAATTTTCACATTTTTTTGTCTTTCAGGATAGTCATTCATGATCTTACGCAGTATAGCCATGCTATCATCGGGCGAGGCATCATCTACAAAAATGAACTCAACATCCTGTAATGTCTGCCGCATAAGAGTTTCCGCACATCGTCCGATAAATTGCTCCACTCCGTAGACCGGTATAATAACACTTATCTTCATACAATCAGATTAGAATCCATGAATGTTGTTTTTTTTAACACGCGTCTTTCTATCCATATAATAATCCGCTCTACAGGAGGCATTTTCAGATTCACCGGAATGACTCGGCTAATCAAACGTATTATTTCCTTCAGCCATTTAAGCCTATAGCCGATGTTGCAAAGACGGAATTTATCAACCTCAATACCTTGTGACAATAAGTTTTCCCATTTCTGCAAGACAGACTCGTAAGAAAACTTCTCCTCAAAGTATTCCATTGCACCGTCATAATCAGAATCACAGCTCTTCAGAAGATTAATAACAGTGTCGGCCAATTGGGAAGAACGTGAATACAACTTACCATTTTTTACAGTATCCAAATATCCCGGAGCCTTGATTGTCGCAATTCTCGCACCCAATGTTTGCATTTCTACAGCGGACAGACAAAAAGTCTCCGTTATGCCGGTAGGATTCGGGACCCCGACTTTTGTCTTTAGAAGTATCTCATCTTTTTCATCTCCCATTCTTCCCATAAAATGAACATTTGGAAGAACATGTCCGTTATTAGTAAGAGACCTTGTTATCAATTGTTCATAATGAGATTCCGCAATGCCATACGGGCCCAATATCTTCATCGAATCGTACAGGGCACCCGAACCAATTACATATAGTTGCGCATCAGGGATCTGCTCAACGATTTTAGACCAGGCCTCAGCCAAAAGATGAAATCCTTTGAATGGTACGAGACTGCCCATATATGTAACAATATTAGCCCTTCTATTGAAAGGGTTCTGACAAACACGCTGCCGGCAGCCCGAAGTATTCACACAATTATATATGTATGTGGATTTGGCAAAAATCGGATGATCACGGTAAAGATCCATCATTTCACGCCCTACAAACACGACCCTATGGACGAATGGATTATGTGAATAATAATCCCACTCCCAATGACACCCGAATATGTGACACCAAACGATGAACCTCAATGATGTGTCGGTACATAGCGCTTTTAGGGTTATATTCTCTACATCGTGCTTCAGAATGAAATAATCTATATTATCCGATTCCGCCCGATGTATTGCTGCCGGAAGAGAATCCACTATCTCATAGGATAGCGATACCGGAATACTTTGTTGCTTCAGTACATATAGTTTGATTTCCAAACCATTTTGACGTTCTGACAACATGGAGGCTATCAACAAAATAAGATATTCTGTGCCGCCTATCCCCGGATTGCCTTTTTTCAAATCTGAAACATCAATGTCAGAGATGGAACGATTATCAAGATAAAAACCGATTCTCTTCATTCAGTTCATGCATCAAATTTCAAAAAGTTCTTTGATTTTTCAATATATGGAGAAAGATTGCTCATAACCTCCGCATAATCGATGCTGTCACCCGAGTAGTCATTTGGATCATTCAGCAATCGATCAGATAATCCTGCCATACCAAGCATGTTCCTCTGCCTGAGATTATCACCTTTATTTACCACCCACACATCTTTATTTAAAATCAAGGATAAAGCCAGGCCATGAAACGACGTGGTAAAAACCATCTCAGCGTTGGCAATATATCCTATGACATCCAATGGTCCCCAATTTGCAATAAGAGTGTCGCTGTTGCGTATGTTAAAGCCACCGTAAATTTCCACGACCTTCAAGCCTTTTCTTTCCGCTATCTCTTTTATAAACGGCAACCACTCCGGGACATATGTCATATGATATACAAAAATATATCCCGTAGCCGATGGCTTATTTGCTATGCGAAGATACTGTTCCTTATCAAGCAAAAATGTGGGATCGATACATACTTCAATCCGTCTGTTCACAATTCTTCGCAACTCATCTCTTAAAAAATCCTCTCTCACTGATATGCTGAAGAACTTGTCAAGAGAATCTTTCAGTTTCATCTTATCTATTCTTGCAAGACCGTTGCGCTCCGAACTTGCCGCATATGCTACCTTACGAGTAGCCTCATGTACAGGGAAATCCAAAAGATAAATGGCTTCAGACCCTTTGTTCAAATGAAAATTCCATACTTGATCGGAGCCGGTGATGATCAGATCATACTTCAACGGTTTCACAATTTTCCGATAGGACTGACTCTGTGGCAAATAGTGTTCCCGGAAAAGTTCGAACTTTCTCTTACGGGACAACCTGTCCTTAATATTTAGGAAACGTTTAAGATATTCACGCAAAGTGATTATAATATTTTTGCGTTGAAACAAGATTGTTGGGTTAAACAAATGATATTGAGCCTCGATACGACTATAACGATAGTCAATTATTTCAGCATCAAACCCTTTCTGACGCAAAAACGTAATCAACGCGTAAGCCTGAAGCACGGCTCCAAAATTATCAGCTCTATGATAAGTCAATACCCCTATTTTCATGAGATTTTCAATGTTTTTCCAAAATACGCTTTATCCTATATTTTACCAGATTCGCAAAACTTACAGGATAATATTTCTTGAAACAATATGAGAAACCATACGCACCATAATCTTTCTCAAAAGCAGAACGCCTTGAATCTTCCGCCGACGGATATTGAAGATTAGGCTGCAGACATTTCTCCATATCTGTAGGCACAATGTCCAAATACACTTTGACTTTTGCAAACAGATCATCTCCCTTGGGGGTATTGCATAATACAAGCGAAGCACCTTTGTCATCCTTGTTTATTGACGGGTCAATGTTCTGCCATCCCCATAAATCTCCAATCGTTATGTCTGAAGGCCGATCAGTCGATGCGTATGGACAATGACTGCACGATTCACGAATGAGGAAAGGTTGATAAAACGTGACCGGATACGTAAGCACCTTGCCGTTGTCAAAAGTAAAGGACTCTCTATGCAGTCCGCTCCAGCCATAAATCTGTTTGTCACGGAAATTCACGGATATCAGTTTCCGTTTCTCTTTGGATTCGATATTTGCAATGTAGTCTTTCCAAACCTTCGGCGCAGCTACACCATGACATACAATATCCAACACATAGAGCTTGTTCTTCAGATGAGACGGTATATAGTTATGCAACGCGGATGTCTGACAAGGAGTCCCGGAAAACAAAACTGACTTTCCGGCTTGCAGGTCGGATTTCACTTTTCCCCAAATCCCGGTAAGATTGCTTTGCGTATATTTGCTTCCCTTGAAACCATTGCATCGCAACTTATTGTCCGCCCTTAAATGTACAACATCGAAATAGTCGTTAAAGCATGCGCCATAAACGACTCCCCCCTCCTTAAGAATCACATCGCAGATTCCGGCGAAGACCGCTCCGCTGCGGCTTGTTTCCACTTCCATAACGTCCTTGTGGCGAGCCGCATAAACGGATTGGTTATCACTTTTCAGTGAACATACATTAATAAAAGGGCAAACCTTTTCACACAATCCACACCCTACGCATAGTTCATGATTTATCTCCGGATACAGAAATCCAAGGGCATCAGGATGCATCTTTATGGCACCATGACCGCATACGGCCTCACAAACGCCACAACCACAACACGACATTGGGCTAAGTTTAATCATAGCGAACTGAGCTTTCTCTTGTGAGCCTTGTAAACAAACGAAAACAATATACGCTGAAACAAACTGAACATAATCCTGTCTGTTCTTTTAAGGATATCTTTATAGCTCATTCCCACAAAATCATGGAGACTTACGAATGCCTCCGGGCGCATTTCTTTTACTTTAATAACTAAATCCTTGATATTTGACCGCATTGAACTGATGTGGATCCAAAAGAAACCGATGAACATGATACGATAAGGATGCACAAACTCTTCTATCAATGAATAAGCAGAGCTTCTCGAATCATTATAATATGCCATGTCGAATTTCCGGTAATAAGCAGATTCCTTAACCTTGAATATCACATGGTCACCCTCTCCATTGAACGGAGGCAAGATATTGACTATATCGGATTGAAAGCCCAAAGATACGCATGTTTCCTTACCCTCCAACACGTTTATTCCCGACATGGACAGGCAGGCCCTATCATGGGAGAAAAGGTATTTTGCATATTCCATATAGTAGGGATAGCATTTCTCCACAAGCCATTGGGGCATAACAGGGACAACCCGTTTCAACCGCATCGACATGAATCTGAAAAACGACAAGTAAGACTGAAACAGCCTGCCAACCCAAGATTTCCATCCGAATTTCATAGGACTGATGTTGCGGCACCATTCACACCAACCTCGCAATTCTTCGGTGAAATAAATCTGATCGGCATCTATTTTCAACGCATATTCGCATGTAACCTTGCTCAATGCGAAATTATAGTAATTACACAACAGATTGGGGGAGTCCTCGGGCAATTGCTTTGCCTTTTCATATTCTTCCCGCGTCAAATTGGCTCCATACACCTTGTAAGGATATTCATACACCTTTATCTTATCCGGATATTTAAGGCGCATGCGCTCAATTTCGGCCTCACTGTTATCGGTGCAGTCATTGAATACAATCACCAGCTCATCCAAGGCATCAATGCATGAGACGACACACCTCTCAATGAATACCGCATCGTTCTTTACCCGGAGTATGCCGCTGACACCTTTCCTCATCGTCAAACATCCCATATCATCGTCCACCTGTAAGGATTTTATAAAATCTATAACGAGACAGCAGCTGCGCCACCATAATCAACGACAAGATGGTTATGACGGGGGTTATGACAAATGTCAGGTTCAGGACAATCCAATCCGGACTGAACATCTTAACCACGATTTTCTGAAGGACATTGAGAACAAAAAAATGGCAGCAATATATAAAGAAAGTATATGTCATCCACTCCTTGACATCGAATCTGTCACTAAGATATGCCCCCAACATCCAGTCGGTCATTATCCAGATGAAAACAGGTGATATAAAACGATATATTGCTAATATCGCTCCCTTGGTACCGCCCGTAGCACTGTTATGGTACCGCTGA
>CAZEUD010000050.1:0-11215 GCA_964515455.1 uncultured Sangeribacter sp. | reverse complement strand
ACACTTGCCATTGTGTTCGGTAGCTGCACACGCACAATTTATATCCCGGTGGAGAACAACACCCAACACTCCGATACCCATTACCGTGCCTTGTGGCGCACTGATACAGTCATAGACCGGGACACCGTGCTTACCTTCGTCCATGGTGATAGCGTAAGGCAGGAGGTGACGCGGTGGCGCTGGCGCAACAGAGAGCAGCACGATACCATTTACCGTGACCGTGTGGATTCCGTATATCTGGAAAAGCCGATACCGGTGGAAGTGATAAAGGAGATGGCGAAGCCGGTGCCATGGTGGAAAACAGCGCTCATGTGGCTCGGCATCCTCGCGCTCCTCGGAGCCGGAATCACTGTCTATTTATGCGTAAAAAAAGGAAAGATATAGGGCGCTGTAGACAAAATGCAGACAAAAAGGAAATTTTTAAAACCCTTAAAACATTGATTTTTAATGTTTTAAGGGTTTTAAATTTTCATTTGGGTAGTCGATCCGGGACTCGAACCCGAGTCTCCACCGTGAGAGGGTGGCGTGCTAACCGCTACACTAATCGACCGTTTGTTTCGGTTTTGCGGTGCAAAGTTAGGCATAATTTTAATTCTGTGCAAATATTCCAATAATTTTTTTGAAAATTTTGCATCCAAAGTTTCCACTGAGTAGTGCAACGGCTGTACGATGTGTCTGCGCAGGATAGCTTTATAAGTGAGATAAGAGTCTGTCTCATAAAAATAAAATGCGCCGCTTTTGGGTAGCGACGCATTTTGCATATTAAATGATTGGTAATCGTTTTTCCGGATTTAGAAACGGTTAACCTGATATTTGTTCCAGCCATCTTTGAGATAAGCGATTGACTGCTCTGCAGCTGCAACGCCTGCGTTGAAGTTGGCTTCGGCAGTCTGTGCGCCCATCTTCTTAGGAGTAAAAAATACACGAGATGCAAACTTCTGCTCAAATTCTTCAGCAGTATCAGGTTTAATATCTGACACATAGCGAAGGTCAGGACGTTCCTCAAGAGCTTTCATCAAGCCTTCCTCATCAATCACTTCCTTGCGGGCAGTGTTAACAAGCATTCCACCTTTGGGCATTTTCATCACAAGGTCGTAACCAATGGATTTCTTTGTCTCTGCAGTGGCAGGTATGTGGAGTGATACGAAGCCATTGTTAGCAAACAATTCTTCAGGATTATGAACCGGAGTGATACCGTCAGCTTCCATAACAGCATCGTCAACAAATTTGTCAAGAGCCTGAAGCTTCATGCCAAACCCTTTGGCAATACGTGCCACGTTGCGGCCAACCTGTCCGTAAGCATAAATACCAAGAGCCTTGTCTTTGAGTTCTGTTCCTGATTTTCCATTATACTGGTTGCGGCACATCATCACTACCATACCGAATACCAACTCGGCAACAGCATTTGAGTTCTGTCCCGGAGTATTCATCACGCAAATCTTCTTGTCGGAAGCTGCTTCAAGGTCAATATTGTCATAGCCGGCACCTGCACGAACAATAACCTTGAGATTTTTAGCATGGTCAAGAAGAGCGCGATCCACTTTGTCGCTTCTTACTATCAAGGCATCAGCGTCAGCTATAGCCTCAACGAAATCTTCTCTTGTGCCACCCTCAACGAGTTTCAACTCATTTCCGGATGCGTTTACAGTCTCTGAGATGGCCTTTACAGCTGCGGGAGCAAAAGGTTTCTCTGTAAAAACTAAAATTTTCATGATCTATAATCAATGTTTAGCTTCGAATTCTTTCATTGCGTCAACAAGCACTTTGACACTCTCAAGCGGAAGAGCATTGTAAAGAGAAGCGCGGAAACCACCAACTGAACGGTGTCCCTTGATACCAACAATGCCTTTAGATGTTGCAAACTCCATGAATTCACCCTCAAACTCTGCATAATCGGGTTTCATTACGAAGCATACATTCATGATTGAACGGTCTTCCTCAGCCACAGTGCCTACAAATAGTTTGTTGCGGTCAATCTCATCGTAAAGCACGGCTGCTTTCTCAAGGTCAAGTTTCTCCATGGTTTTAACACCACCGATCTCCTTATAATAACGGAGAGTCATGAGAGCGGAATATATAGGAAGCACCGGAGGAGTGTTGAACATTGAACCTTTCTTGATGTGGGTGCGGTAGTCGAGCATGGTAGGAATCTGACGTGACACCTTGCCAAGCACATCCTCTTTAACGATAACGATGGTAACACCGGCGGGAGCGAGGTTCTTCTGGGCACCTGCATAAATCAAAGAATATTTTGTGGGATCGAATTCACGAGAGAAGATGTCGGAAGACATATCGCAAGCCACAGGAACGGGAGTGTCGAAGTCGTGACGAATCTCAGTTCCATAGATGGTATTGTTGGAAGTGAAGTGGAAATAGTCTACATCTGTAGGGATAGTGAAATTCTTCGGGATGTAGTTGAACTTTTTATCCTCGGAAGATGCAAGGACATCAACTTCACCAAAAAGACGAGCCTCTTTGATAGCGTTGGTTGCCCATGTTCCGGTGTTGATATAAGCGGCTTTCTTTTCAAGCAGGTTGTAAGGAACCATGCAGAACTGTGTGCTTGCGCCGCCACCGAGGAAGAGCACATGATAGTTCTCCGGAAGATGAAGAAGTTCTTTGGTCAGAGCAACAGCCTCATCCATAACAGCCTGGAATTGCTTGCTGCGGTGGGAAATTTCAAGAATTGAAAGACCCATATCTGAAAAATCCTGAATAGCCTCAGCGGTTTTCTGGATAGTGTAGGGACTCAAGATACTTGGTCCTGCATAAAAATTGTGTTTCTTCATGATTTATGTTCGAATTTTTAGTGAATGTATATATTTTTTTTGCAAAATTAATCTTTAAATAATTAATGAAAAATTTTTTAAGGATAAAAATTGAAATAAATGTTGGATAACATATTCCCCATTGAATATTATAGCAAGGAATTCCTTTTCGAAAATCAGGTAAAAAGATTTACAAATATTTGATGATACAGTTTTTTGTTGTATTTTTGCAGTACTAATAAGATATGGCTACAACAAAGACTAAATCGGTATATTTTTGCAGCAATTGCGGATATGAGAGTGCCAAATGGCTCGGCAAGTGTCCTGCCTGCGGCGAATGGAATTCATTCGTTGAGGAGAAGGTGACTACAAAGAAAAGCAAATCTTCCGGGAGAGGTCTGGTAAAGAGCAGCAAGCCTCAGAAACTTTCTGAAATTGAAGTTAAAGAGGAGATCAGAATGCGCATGCCGTCTTCAGAACTTAATCGGGTACTCGGCGGTGGTCTTGTGGCAGGGAGTCTGACATTGATAGGGGGCGAGCCCGGCATTGGGAAGTCAACGTTGCTCTTGCAGAATATTCTTTCAATCCGCAATCGCAGGATTCTTTATGTATCCGGAGAAGAGAGTGCATCGCAATTGAAATTGCGTGCAGACAGATTGGGAAAAGTATCAGAAGATACATATATATTGTGCGAGACAAATCTGGACAACATATTCACGCAGATTGAAAATATAGAGCCTGCTTTGGTTGTGGTGGATTCCATCCAGACCATTTGCTCTTCAGATATAGAATCGGCACCGGGGAGTGTGTCGCAGGTTAGGGAATGTGCCGCTTCACTTTTGAGATATGCCAAGGAATCGGGAGTGCCGGTTATTTTAATAGGTCATATTAATAAGGATGGGGCTATAGCCGGACCCAAGGTTCTGGAACATATTGTAGACACCGTGTTGCAATTTGAAGGAGACAGACAATATCTTTACCGAATTCTCAGATCTATTAAAAACAGATTCGGATCCACCAACGAGATAGGGATCTATGAAATGATCCAAAAAGGATTGAAAGAGGTGAAGAATCCATCGGAAATGCTCCTTTCCGAAAACCGCGAGGACAAGATGAGCGGAATAGCAATAGGTGTCACTATGGAGGGTATACGTCCGTTTATGGTTGAAGTTCAAGCTCTGGTATCTTCGGCTGCCTACGGCACTCCCCAACGCTCGGTAACCGGCTTTGACCAGCGCCGGTTGAATATGCTTCTTGCCGTGCTTGAGAAGAGAGCTAAATTCAAGTTGTCGCAAAAAGATGTGTTCCTGAATATAGCCGGAGGGTTGAAAGTGGCTGATCCGGCAATTGATATGGCTGTGGTTGCAGCTATTATGAGTTCGAATTTTGATGTATCAATCGACAGGAAGACTGCATTTGCCGGCGAAGTCGGTCTATCGGGAGAGATAAGGACGGTAACGAGGATAGAGCAACGGGTGTCGGAGGCTCAGAAATTAGGATTTGACACTATCATCATCCCCAAAGGAAATTTAAAAGGAGTAAAAGACACCTTCAATATCAGAATTGTCGAAACAGGCAAGGTAGAGGAGGTGTTTCAACATATATTTGCATAATGGGAACAATAATTGATTATAAAAAGGTAAACATAGAGCGGGCTGACAAACTCGTGATCAAGGATGCAACATTCACTGTGGATGAGGGTGAATTCTGCTATCTTGTAGGCAAAGTGGGCAGTGGCAAGAGCTCACTGCTCAAAACCATGTATGCCGATGTAAACATATTATCCGGAGAAAAGGCACAGGTATTGGAATATGATTTGCTTCACATAAGAAAAAAAGATATTCCATATTTAAGGAGGTACATAGGGATTGTGTTTCAGGATTTCCAGCTTTTGCAGGATCGTTCGGCAAAAGCGAATCTGCGTTTTGTGCTTGAAGCAACAGGATGGAAGGTAAAAAGTGAGATAGAGGACAGGATAGAGGAGGTGTTGAAAGCTGTAGGGATGGAAAACAAAAGCTATAAGATGCCTCATGAACTCAGCGGGGGAGAGCAGCAACGTATAGTGATAGCGCGTTCCTTACTCAACAAGCCCAAGCTAATTCTCGCGGACGAGCCTACGGGAAACCTTGATCCCCAGACCGGTTATCATATTGTAAGCCTCCTGCATAAGCTTGCAGATGAGGGGAGAACAATCATGATGGCAACCCACAACATGCAGATGGTGGAAGATTTTCCCGCAAGAGTGATACGTTGCAGTGATAAGGAATTAATCGGTTGAATTTTGAAATAATCGAAATAATAATTAACTTTGCGGATAATTACAAGGAAACGGTAAATAATACTATGCCTTGATACCATGAAGATTCACAATAAGGATTAAACCAATCTATATTATAAATAAAAGCTATTAAAAATGGCAGAAAAAAAAGAAACTCTTTTCGGTGCGTTTCCACCCGTTTCCACAGAAGAATGGAAAGCGAAGATAACCGCCGACTTGAAGGGTGCGGATTTCGACAAGAAACTTGTCTGGCGCACAAATGAAGGCTTCAACGTTCAGCCTTTCTATCGCAAAGAAGACCTTGAAGGTCTCCCCACAATCGGTTCGCTTCCGGGAGAATTCCCTTATGTAAGAGGAACCCGCGACAACAATGACTGGCTTATCCGCCAGCAGGTTCAGGGGAATACCGATGAAGAACTCAACTCACACGCCCGCCACATTCTCGACAAGGGCGCAGAGTCATTAGGTTTCACATTCCATCATGGCGATACCGGGCATGACCTTAAAGCCGTGCTTAAGGATATCGACCTTAAGAAGGTGGAAATCAACATCACATGCTGCCCGGGCAAAGCAGTGGAAGTAGCTGAAAAGCTTGTGGCACTCGTGAAAGAAGCCGGAGCTGAAAATGAATTCAGAGGATCTATTGATTACAATCCTTTCCGTCGTCTTCTGAAACACGGACTCCCTTTCCCAAAAGATGCAGCCAAAGAGGGTAAAGCTCTCTATGATGTTGTGAAGGGAATCAAAGGTCTCCGTTGTTTTGCAGTAGACAGCTTTATGTTTAACAATGCCGGAGCATTCATTACCCAGGAACTCGGCTACGCTCTTGCATGGGGCGCAGAATGGATGACTTTGATGACAGAGGAAGGTTTGACAGCAAATGAGGTTGCCGGCCGCATCAAATTCAACATGGGTATCTCTTCCAACTATTTCATGGAGCTTGCCAAATTCCGTGCAGGCCGCATGCTTTGGGCAGAAGTAGTAAAAGCTTACGGTGCAGATGATGATAGTTGCAAGATGTATGTGCATGCCACAACCAGCATGTTCAATCAGACACTATACGATTCACATGTGAATCTTCTCCGCTCCATGACAGAAACCATGAGTGCCGCTCTCGCAGGTGTTGATTCATTGGAGACTCTGCCGTTCGACCTTTGCTACAAGTGTCCGGATGAATTCAGCGAGAGAATAGCACGCAACCAGCAGGTGCTTCTCCGCGAGGAGTCACACCTTGACAAGGTGGTTGACCCTGCCGGTGGTTCCTATTATATAGAGACCTTGACAGCATCCATAGCCAGCCAGGCATGGAAGGTATTCAATGAGGTAGAGGATAATGGTGGTTTTGCAGCCATGCTTGCCAAAGGTGAGATTCAGGCCAAAGTAAATGAGTCCGGTGTTAAGCGTCATCTTGATGTGGCACGTCGCAAAGAGAATCTTCTCGGCACCAACCAGTATCCTAACTTCAACGAGAAGGCTCTGGACAAGCTGACAGAAAACTGTGGTTGCAAATGCGGATGCCATGCAGGAGAGGCAGCTGATAATACGGTTGAGTATCTCAACTTCGACCGTGCTGCAAGCCAGTTCGAGCAATTGCGTCTTGATACAGAGCGCGCCTCACATCGTCCGAAGGTATTTATGCTTACAATCGGAAATCTTGCGATGCGTCTTGCTCGTGCCCAGTTCTCATCCAACTTCTTCGGATGCGCCGGATATGAGATTATTGACAATATCGGTTTCAACAGTGTTAAAGAGGGTGTGGATGCCGCAATGGAGAAAGGTGCCGACATCGTTGTGCTCTGCTCAAGCGATGACGAATATGCAGAGTATGCGCCCGAGGCTTATAAAGAGCTTAATGGTCGGGCAATGTTTGTAGTGGCGGGTGCTCCTGCATGCATGGACGATCTTAAGGCTCAGGGAATCGAGAATTTTATCCACGTGAGAGTGAATGTGCTTGACACACTTATCGGGTTTAACGCTAAACTCCTCAAATAATCATGAGACCGAATTTCAAAGAAATAGATATAACAAAGACCTTTGCAGGCAAAGGTCAGCAGCCGGTAGCCGGCGAAGAATGGATGACAGCGGAGCTTATCCCTGTTAAGCCTATATATACAAAAGAGGATCTCGAAGGGATGGAACACCTTGACTATGTATCCGGTATTCCTCCGTTCCTGCGTGGTCCGTACAGCGCAATGTATCCGTTGCGTCCCTGGACAATCCGTCAGTATGCCGGATTCTCCACAGCCGCTGAATCCAATGCTTTCTATCGTCGTAACCTCGCATCAGGTCAGAAAGGTCTGTCTGTGGCATTCGACCTTCCAACCCACCGTGGATATGATGCAGACCACGAGCGTGTTGTCGGTGACGTAGGTAAAGCCGGTGTGTCAATCTGCTCCATAGAAGATATGAAGGTATTGTTTGATGGAATTCCATTGAACAAGATGTCTGTATCCATGACCATGA
Organism: uncultured Sangeribacter sp.; assembly: GCA_964515455.1. Classification (GTDB taxonomy): domain Bacteria; phylum Bacteroidota; class Bacteroidia; order Bacteroidales; family Muribaculaceae; genus Lepagella. The sequence goes on along the minus strand of CAZEUD010000050.1, from coordinate 3,706 downwards.
ACGGAGCCGTGCTTCCTGTTCTTGCATTCTATATCAATGCAGGTCTTGAGCAGGGTGCCAAACTTGACGAGATGGCAGGAACAATCCAGAACGATATTTTGAAAGAGTTCATGGTGCGCAACACCTATATCTATCCGCCGGCATTCTCAATGAAGATTATCGCTGATATCTTCGAATACACATCTCAGAACATGCCTAAGTTCAACTCCATATCAATCTCCGGTTACCACATGCAAGAGGCAGGTGCTACGGCAGATATCGAGTTGGCTTACACACTGGCTGATGGTCTTGAGTATCTGCGTGCCGGAGTCAACGCCGGAATGGATATCGATTCATTCGCACCGCGCTTGTCATTCTTCTGGGGTATCTCAATGAATTATTTCATGGAGATTGCAAAGATGCGTGCAGCACGTATGCTTTGGGCCAAGATTGTGAAGCAGTTCAATCCGAAGAATCCTAAATCACTGGCATTACGTACACACTCCCAGACATCAGGATGGTCGCTCACTGAGCAGGATCCTTTCAACAACGTAGGTCGTACATGCGTAGAGGCTATGGGCGCAGTTCTTGGTCACACACAGTCCCTGCATACCAACGCACTTGACGAGGCTATCGCGCTTCCTACTGACTTCTCTGCACGTATCGCACGTAACACTCAGATATATATTCAGGACGAGACATACGTTACAAAGCAGGTAGATCCATGGGGTGGCAGCTACTATGTAGAGTCGCTTACCAATGAGATTGCCCACCGTGCATGGGAGCATATCCAGGAGATCGAGAAACTCGGCGGTATGGCAAAAGCAATCGAGACCGGACTTCCGAAACTCAAGATCGAGGAGGCGGCAGCCCGTACACAGGCTCGTATTGATAAAGGCACACAAACCATCGTTGGTATCAATAAATATCGTCTTGATCATGAGGATCCGATTGATATTCTTGAGGTTGACAATACAGAGGTTCGCAAGGAGCAGTGCGCTCGTCTCGAGGATTTGAGGAAGAATCGTGATGAGGCAGCTGTGCAGGAAGCTCTTGCCAAGATCACAGAGGCAGTGAAAGATCCTTCCAAGGGTAATCTTCTCGACCTCGCTGTCAAGGCAGCCGGACTGCGTGCATCCCTCGGAGAGATTTCTGATGCTTGCGAGGCAGTGGTAGGACGTTACAAAGCAGTAATCAAAACAATTTCAGGCGTGTATTCAAATGAAGAGAAGGGTGATCCCGAATTTGAGGAGGCCCGCAAGGCTGTTGCTGACTTCGCAGCTCGCGAGGGTCGTCAGCCACGTATCATGATTGCGAAGATGGGTCAGGATGGTCATGACCGTGGTGCAAAAGTGGTTGCTACCGGTTATGCCGATTGTGGCTACGATGTGGATATGGGTCCGTTGTTCCAGACTCCTGCAGAGGCAGCTCGTCAGGCAGTGGAGAATGACGTTCATATTCTTGGCGTATCATCTCTTGCAGCCGGTCACAAGACCTTGATTCCTCAGGTAATCGCCGAGCTTAAGAAACTCGGTCGTGAGGATATCATGGTAGTAGCCGGCGGTGTTATTCCGGCTCAGGATTATGACTTCCTTTATAAAGCCGGTGTAGCCGCAATCTTTGGTCCCGGTACACGTATTCCGAAGAGCGCTATCGAAATGATACGCCTTCTGAATGAGGATCGTGCCGAGTAATATCCAATATATAAATAATAAAGGGAGCGGCAACCGAAAGGTTGCCGCTCCCTCAATCATCTGATTGCCCTGTAGAATAATACATACCTATATATAAAAGATATAAGAGGATAGCGAAATGAATGAAGACAATATATATAATCTTGAAGACGAAGATGAGAATGAAATAGAAATAGGGGTTGATACACCCGAAAAAATCGGGGAGTCTTCCCTTTTTACATCCATCTTCAAAATATTGTCAAATCCTGTGGATGGATGGAAGAATTTGAAAAGGAGTAAGTTTTCTGTAGAAAAAGTGGCTGTCAGGATTTTTTATCCAATTCTTGCAATAGCAGCGCTTTCAGAATTCATGGAATTATTTTACAATACAGATGTAAATTTTGCGGATATAATTGCTATCTCCATAATTACTTTTATAACCTTCTTCTTCAGCTACTTTACCGTTTTGTTAGCCGGTAGCTTTCTGTTGCCTGAAGTTTGCAGGAAGGTATTGCATTCAAATTTTGGCAAGGAATATGTAATGATAAACATTACAACACTGGCATTGTTTTATTTTTTGTATAAAGTATTTCCGCTTGCCGGTCCGTTGATAGCGTTTCTGCCGCTATTGACTGTTTATATAGCATATAAAGGAATAAAATTATTCAGGATTCCTTACGAGAAGGAAACCTTGTCATGCTGCATTATTGTTGGATTGCTGATAGGAGCGCCCCTCGGATGGAACTGGATATTCAGTGACATATTGAAAATAATATAACACGATAGTTAGGACATCTACTTATGAAGGCAGATCAGGTAAATATAAAAAATAAAAGGGCAAGGTTTGATTATGAGATTTCCGACACATTCATTGCCGGAATAGTTTTGACCGGCACCGAAATTAAGTCAATACGCGATGGGAAAGCATCATTGACCGATACATATTGTGTGGTTGAACGTGGAGAGGTTTGGGTGAAAGGGATGAACATATCGGAATATTTCTACGGCTCATATAATAATCATGTTGCACGCCGCGACCGCAAACTCCTTCTCAACAAAAAAGAGATTGCAAAAATAGGCAAGGCTGCCGAAGATGCCGGATTCACGATTGTACCGATGCGGGTGTTTATCAACGAGCGTGGACTTGCAAAGATGCAGATAGGTATAGGTCGAGGTAAAAAGCAATACGACAAACGGCAGTCAATACGTGAGCGTGAAGATAAACGCAATATCGACCGCATGTTTAAGAAATAGAGGCAAACCTGATGAGAAGACTGGAACTTTTATCACCTGCTGCGAATAAGGAGACGGCAATTCAGGCTATCCTTCACGGGGCTGATGCCGTATATATGGGTGCCTCAAGTCATGGTGCCCGCAAAAGTGCCTCCAATTCCATTGAGGATATTGCAGAAGTGGTGAAGTTCGCACATCAGTATCGTGTCAGAATTTATGTAACGGTAAATACTCTGGTATATGAAAGAGAACTCCATACAGTGGAGACACTCATCAAGGAATTATACCGAATAGGCGTTGACGCGATAATAGTTCAGGATATGGGTATTCTAAGGATGAATATTCCACAGATAGAACTTCATGCAAGTACCCAATGTGATACCAGAGATTCTGAAAAAGCTGAATTTCTTGAGAAAGCCGGATTTTCACAGATAGTGCTTGCAAGAGAGTTGTCCATTCAAGAGATAAAGAGGATTTGCGAGAATGTTAAAGTACCGGTAGAATGTTTTATACATGGAGCATTGTGTGTCAGTTATTCAGGTCGTTGCAGAGCGAGTCAGATTCAAACCGGCAGGAGCGCAAACAGGGGTGAATGTTCGCAGATGTGCCGCCTTCCATACACACTTTCAGATGCAACCGGAAAAATTTTAGAGAAAGATAAATATCTGCTGTCTCTAAAAGATTTCAATGCCTCCGAACATCTCCTTCAACTTATAGATGCCGGAGTTTCATCATTCAAGATAGAGGGAAGGCTTAAGGATGTTTCATACGTGAAGAATATAACGGCATACTACAGGCAGCTTATAGATGATATAATTCAA
>CAZEUD010000049.1:0-11633 GCA_964515455.1 uncultured Sangeribacter sp. | reverse complement strand
AAGTATGTATATCACTGCTATTCTTTACTGTTACATAATAACTTACGGTGAAGTTAGTATTTGCCGAAGAAGACTTGCCAATGGCATTTTACGATTCCGATGAATCTTATATTTCGAATATCGAATTAACAATCAGTAAATTAATAACAAACAATACAAAACCACAAATTATGAAGAAAATTTTACTAACCCTACTATGTCTGCTGACAGTCGGCATTGTCGCGAAAGCAGATGATGTGGTGTATGAGTTAAACAAAAACACCGACTCTTGGATGCCTACAAGTTCTGAATCAGGAAAGTATACCGCACCAGATGGACAAGTTTTCGAATTTGGAAGTGATACTTACTTTAATAGTAGTTATTTATTTATTAAATCTGGAGGATACGTATCAACTAGTATCAAAATAAATTGCAGTAAAATTATATTGACTACAACAGGAAACCAAGCTGCTAATTGTACAGTAAATATTTATGTAGGAGAAAATCCAATTTCTACAGAAAAAACCTTGGTAAAGAGTGCGGAATCAGAATTCGAAATACCTTCTTCATATCAAGAAGCCGGAACTGAATATATTATAAAGAATACAAGTAGTAAGAATGCGCAAATTACAAAAGTAACATTTGTAGACGCTGATAAAGAAATTGAATATCCGACAGAATGTTCAGCCCCGGTATTTAGTCTTGATGAAGAGGTTATGGAAGTAAATGAGGTAAATGGATATGCCGGAAGCAAGGTTACCGTTGCCTGCGACACAAAGGATAGTTCTATCGTGTGGAATGTCATCAAAAATAAAGACGAAAATGATAAAGTAACATTAACTGACGAAGATGGATATCGTATTCCGTCTGATGCACAGGTTGGAGATATATATACCTTTGCTGCTACAGCTTCAGTACAAGGTGAATATGAATTGATTACCAATAGCAATTATTTAGAAGTTACTATTATAGAAAACCCAACAGAATATACATTTGACTTTGTAAATAAGTGTTATGAATTAGGAGAGCGCGTTAGTGGTTCTACTAGTAGTTACCCTGCTAAAAATTTAGAATTTGTAGAACCAGTTACCGGATTAACTATTATAACAGCAGATGCTAACATGAGATTATGGAGCGATGGTTTACGTTGCTATACAAATTCATATATATCATTTACAGCTCCTGAAGGATGCATATTTACTAATTATAGCTTTACTTCCACGTCAGCTAGCTCGTTTGATACAAAATTGTCTGACGATAAGAATGTGTGGACAATAAGCTATAATGGAACATCAGGTTCTCAAGCGATCAAGACTGTTTCACTTACATGGGAAGAATCAGATCCCAACAAGCAAAATGCAATTGTATCCTTTGGAGATGCTTCTGAGCAAACATTTGAGCTTTATAATAATGAATTGGAGAATTTCGAAAAACCGGAATTGACAGTTACAGAAGGTATTGAGGTTGTATATTCTTCTTCTAATGAAGATGTAGCTACTGTAGATGCTACTACAGGTGATATTACATTTACCGGACAACTCGGATCAGCTACAATCACAGCGACATTTGCAGGGAATGAAGAATATTACGATGCTTCTGACTATTATATAATAAAAGTTTCAGAAGTCCCTGTTAAATTTGTAAAGGCACAGAATTTCAAAAATGGTGCAAGGGTTATTCTTGTTGCAGACAGCAAGATGGCTACTCCAATAAGTTCTGAATTAAATTATGGATATCCTAACCCGACCGAAGTCGTTGCATTAGAAGACTATATAGAAACAGGTATATCAAATGCCTTTACTCTTGAAGCTACTGATGGCGGGTATAAGATTAAACAGAATGACGGAAGATATTGGTATATTTCTGAAAATTATACAAGTGTAAATCTAAGCGAATCCCCTGAATCCGACTACGCATGGACTATTTCTTATGAGGAAGATGGTACAGCCAGAATTTTAAATGTAAGCAAGGAGAAATGGATGCAGTATAATACCTCATATAAGTCGTTCGGATTCTATGATTACGAAGCAGGCACAATGCCTACAATATGGGTATTAGAGGATGATGTGCTTTATAAGCCGGAGGCTCCGGAATTTGCAGATGAACATAGTGCTGATATAAAGGATGGTAAACTGACTACCACAAGTGATAGCTATGCTCTTAAGTTTAAGAAAGTTGAGGGTGTTGATATTTACTACAAGCTTATAATGAAAGAGGAAACAGAGTCCGGTGGCTCTGAAGAGAATGGAGAGAACGGTGATAATGAAGATAACACCTTTGATGTGAACGGAGATGTTAACATAGCACTTGCTACTCGTGCCGAAGCAGAATCTACTGAAGTTGCAGAGGTAGACGAACACGAGGGATATACAAAAGTTGAGGATGAGGATTATGAGAAAGGTATCTCCCTGACATCAAAACATTCCGCCCTTCAATATTATGCATATTCGAATGGTATCAAGGGTGATGTACAGACTCTTGAACTAAATCTTGCTGCTGATTCCGGTAGCGAAGCCGGAGTTGCTGAGATAGAGGCTGCAGAAGGGGAGGTGCGCTATTACGACCTGCAGGGACGCGAGGTGGTTAATCCGGCCAAGGGTCTATACATCCGCATAGCGGGAGGTAAAGCAGAGAAAGTTCTGATTAAAGAGTAATACTGAATAAAGAGTAATGGATAAGAATCGGTGCAAACCTTGGAAAGGTTTGCACCGATTCTTTTTAAAAGTTTTTGAGTAATTATTTGTGAGTATGGATAGATTTGGGTAAATTTGCAGCGTTTAATCAAAATCTAAAGAATTTATTTAAAGTTTATCATTATGGCTTACGTAATTACAGACAGATGTATCGCTTGCGGCACATGCCAGTCTGGTTGCCCGGTAGAGGCAATCTCAGAGGGCGATATTTATCACATCGACCCAGACACATGCATCAGCTGCGGAAGTTGCGCATCTGTTTGCCCCAACGATGCTATCGAGGAGGGCTAACAAATTTTTTTCAACAAAAACAGTGGCTGTCCGTTATATATATATGGACAGCCTGTTTTTTTTTTGAGACAGACTCTTATTACAGGCTCTTATTAATGTATTTTGCTTATACAAAATTATAAAAGATGCTGAAAGTTAAGATAATAAATAAAAGCCATCATCCGCTGCCGGCATACGGCACATTCGAAGCCGCCGGCATGGACATACGCGCCTTCCTTCCTGAAGGACCGGTAACCTTGCGCCCGATGCAACGCGCATTGATTCCCACCGGGTTGTATATGCAGTTGCCGGCAGGGTATGAGTGTCAGATACGACCCCGTTCCGGTCTTGCCCTCAATTATGGTATTTCAATCGTGAACTCCCCCGGCACTATAGATGCCGACTATCGCGGCGAGATAGGGATTATCCTTATCAATATGGGGGAGAATGACTTCACCGTAAATGATGGCGACCGCATAGCCCAGATGGTGATAAAAGAGTACACACGCATAGAATGGGAATCTACCGACCGCCTTGACCGCACGGAGCGTGAGGATGGTGCTTTCGGTCATACGGGAAGAAAATGAAGAAGTCCTTCCTGATAATATTCACTCTCATCGCTGCCATGGCTGCAATAGCCTCGGTTGCAGAAACCGTGCGTCCCTCGGAGAAGCTGTCGCAAACGCGCCAAAAAGCCCGCTATTACTATCTGGAGGGGTTGCGTCGCCAGATGGAGGATGATGAAGCCTCCGCATACGAATATTACAAGCGGGCTTCCATTATCGATCCGACATACGCAGAAGCTTTGTCAGCTTACGGCACGCAGCGTCTTGCCGCCGGCAGCGACACATTGCAGAGCCGTGTGGAAACCGGCAGATCTTTGGAGATGATGCGTCCCTTTGTAGACAAATATCCGGATGATTACAACGAGGGGTTGTATTACGGTTACATCGCATCACGAATCGACTCCACGAAAGAGGCAATCCGCGTGTTTGAGCGTATCGCTGAAAAGCGACCGGAGACAACCTCCGCGCTTATTCATCTCTCCGAGGCATATATGTCGGCAGGAGACATAGACAATGCCATCGGTGCTTTGTCACGATTCGAGACCATAGAGGGGTTCAATCCGCAGATCACCATAAAGAAGGTGTCGTATCATCTTGCCCGACGCGACACTGTAGGCGCCCTTTCCGAGGTTTCGGCACTTGTAGCATCCAACCCGGCAGAGCCGGCTTTTCTGATATTGAAAGGGAATATGTTTGAGTTGACGGGTAATACCGACTCCATATTATATTATTATTCGGAAGCGGAAAGGATAAACCCCGACTATGGCGCTGCCAAACTCGCCCTCGCCAATTATTACCGTGAGAAGGGTGACTCCGTGAAATATGACGAGAAAACATACGAGGCATTGCTTTCCGAGGATTTTGATATCTCGCAGAAGACGGGAGTTCTTGAGGAATATCTGCAGTCGCTCCTCAGCGACAAGCAGAACACCGAACGCGGCGACCATCTCTTTGCGGTGCTCCGCGATCAATACCCGCATGAACCACAGGTGCTCGACCTTGCAGCCCGCTATTCAGCCGCCAAGGGAGATTTCGATGATGCGTGCGAGCAGATATCCTATGCAATAGACCTTGCGCCTTCCGATGAGAAATACCGCGGGCAGCTGATGACATATCAGATGGCAGGGGATCACCCTGAAAAAGCAATGGAGACTTACCGCAATCTGGAAGCGCATATGACTCCTTCGCGCAATATGAAAGTGCTTTACGCCTCAGCAGCACAGCTTGCCGAAGATTATGATACAGCAATCAAAGCTTACCGTGGCATAGCCCTTGACATAGCTCCCGCCCTTCCTCTTGACACATTGCTTACAGCTGCCACAATTCCTGCAAGTGTGCAATACGAAGATTTGATTCGTTTGTCGCAGGTGTTCACCAGCATTGGTGACTGCTATTATTCAAAAAAGAATCTGCCTGAGGCCTTCCGGGCATACGATATCGCGCTTGTGCTTTATCCCGACAATGCACTTGCGCTCAATAATTACGCCTATTTTCTGAGTGAGAACAACGGGGATCTGGACAAGGCTGCCGAAATGAGTCTCAAGAGTCTGGAAGGTGAGAACGCCAACAATCCCACATATCTGGATACCTATGCCTGGATACTTCACAAAAAAGGGGATGACAGCGAAGCCCGCAAATATCAGGAGGCGGCCATCGAGGAATCGGTGAAAGAGGAGAACGAGCATGCAGAACTATATGACCATTACGGAGATATCCTGCTCGCCAACGGTGACCATGAGGGTGCGGTGACAGCTTATGGGAAAGCATTGCAACTCGAACCGGACAATAAAGAGATTTCCGAAAAAATCAAAACGCTTAAAAATGCAAGTAAATAATATGCGCCTGAATCATTCATTTGTTTATACATTCTTATTCTTCATTACGTTATCGCTCTGCTCATGCAAGTCAACGCAGAAGACCATAACAACAGGCACTGAATATACGGGACTGGACACGCGCAGTATAGATGATCCTGTGCGTGCCGCAGCCATAAGCACTATCCTGCCCGGATATACAGATTGGGAGACCGCTGAATTGTCGGGCAAACTTAAGATGAAGAAACTTCCCGTTTCTCCTACAATCAAAATGTTTATGAAAAGAGGGGAGGGGATTGCCATCTCTGTGCGCGTGACATTGCTCGGCGAAGTAGGACGCATAGAGGTGAACAAAGATTCGATAATAGCCATCAACAAGATGAAACGCGTATATTGCGCTGAATCAATCGAAGGTGTAAAATATGACTATCCCGGCATTATCTCCGATGTGCAGAGCCTGCTTTTAGGAAGAGTTGTGGTGCTGAATTCCGGAGAGCTGAATGTGGAGAATTCCGGATATATGGATTATAAAGAGTTGGGATCCGCCGCAGGTCCGTGGCAACTGGTTTATCCCAAAGGGCGCAGCGAAATCGATGAGTTCAGTTACGAATATACCGTGTCTTCACAGGGACTTACCGACAAGCTGACACTGAAACTTTCCACAGCCGACAAGGATATGGCTCTGAATCTTGACTATAAGTATCCCAACAGCGGCTACGACCTCAATATAGCCTATACTCAGGATGATGCCGGAAAATTTGATGCCGAAGTAGACTTTGATGCCGTGAAATGGGGAGCAAACCCAATGTCGGCCATTGAACTCGGCAGCAAATACACACGTGTAGGTATCAAACAATTCCTCAACTCCTTCTGAAATCCTGTTTGAAAAATGCGTTTTCCAAAGTTACCCATATTCACTGCGATTCTTATTGCTGCATTGCTGACAGCAGTGCCTGTTGATGCGCAGAAAAAAAACACCTCAAAAGCAAAGACGACATCCGCGCAGACTTCCGCAAAGAAGTCTGCCGCCAAGAAAACCACATCTTCCAAGAAAACCACATCTTCCAAGAAAACCACGACCTCAAAGAAAACCACGACCTCAAAGAAAGCCACGACCTCAAAGAAAACCACGGTCTCCAAAAAAAATGTGTCAGGGAAAGGTGTTGTGAAGAAACCTGCAACTTCTGCCGAAGCCAAGCGCCGGCAGGCACAGACGCAGCAGGAGATAGCCCGTACCAGGGAGGAGATACGCAAGAATGAGCAGGAGGTGAAGAAAGGACTCGGAGAGCTCAACCGACTCACTGCAGATATAGCTGCCGGAAAGACTCTCGTGCAGCAGGCATCGGATCAAGTGAAGCAGTTGGATAATCAGATTAACGGTCTGGAGAATCAGATTTCCACATCTGAGAAACAACTTGCGCAGATGCGTGAGTATTATCTGAAGTCAGTTAAGAAAATACGAGCCAAAAGGAATTCGAATTCAGCGTTGGCTTTCATATTCTCATCAAAAAATTTCAGCCAGGCGATGCAGAGGATGCGCTATTTGCGACAGTTGTCGAAATGGCGAAGCGCCAAGTCTCAAGAGATAGAGGCATCTGTGAAGGAGCTTTCCCGACAGAAGGAATTGCTGGAGCAGTCGCGGGCTGATAAAGACCGGGCTTTGGCAGCGCAGATGGCAGCTCAGGAGAAGCTCAACACGCAGTATCAGCGTCAGGATGCCCTTGTGGTGGAACTGAAGAAAAACGGGAAGGCTCTTAACTCGCATCTTGCAAAGAAACAACAGGAAGCGAATGCTTTGAAGTCGACCATCGCTTCTCTTATTGCTGAAGAGACCAGAAAGGCGGAGGAAGCACGCCGCGCAGAAGAGGCGCGTAAGGCAGAGGAAGCGCGTAAGGCAGAGGAAGCAAGAAAAGCTGAAGCAGAGAGACTTTTGGCTCAGCGTGAGGCGGAAACAGCAGCAAAGGGTAAATCAGTGAACAGCAAGGGGGATAAAGCTAAAAAAGAGGATAAAAAGGGGAAAGAGGCGAAGAGTGATAATAACAAGAAAGATTATGCGGAGGCAAGGAAACGGAAGCCAAGATCCGGGGAATCGGTGGCATCGTCAGGGAATGTGAAGTCTGAAGCATCGGCAAAGGTGAATTCCTCTGCGGCAGGTAATTTTGCAGCGATGCGAGGTTCTTTGCCGCGACCGGTGTCCGGTAGTTTCAGGGTTACAAGTCAGTTTGGCCGCCATTCATTGCCGGAATTGCCTGATGTGGTATATGATAATCCCGGCATTGATGCCGAAACTGCGTCAGGAGCTTCAGCACAGGCGGTATATGGAGGGAAAGTGTCGGGAGTATATGTAATTCCGGGATATTCCACAGTGGTGATAGTAAACCATGGGAATTATTATACAGTATATGGGAATATAGCTTCACCATCGGTAAAGGTTGGGGATGTGGTGAAACAGGGTCAGGCTCTCGGCAAACTTGCCGCCTCGGAGGAGGATTCATCTCATTCATCCATACATTTCGAGGTTTGGAAAAACCGTGACAAACTCAATCCCCTCGACTGGATACGTTAAGGCTCCATTCCACAAAAATTGTTAATGCATGGGCGGTGGAGCCTAAGATTGCAGTGATAGCCGGTAACGCGGATAAGCAACCCCGCCTGCTCCAAAGGAGGCTTTCTGGCGCAATAGACCGTTGTTGAGCACAAGCCCGTGATTTTCATTGCTTGTGCCGAAATCGAAGTAATGCCGGCTGATGTATGTTTCGGAAATAAGATGATGGAAAAGTGGCGTAAGGAGGTTAAGTTCGCGGGCAAGAGGGGTGGTGGCAATATATTGGGCATGCGCCACCGTGCCGGTGTCGAAGATGCATACAGCAGCCTGCAATTCATCATCATAGCTTAGATAATGGAAACGGATATTATCCGGGAATCGGTCACGAAGGAGCTGCAACTCTTCCGCGCTGTGCACGGGATGCGCGTTATGCCTTTCTTGCAGACAATTGCTTACCATGGATATCATTTCATGAGCATTGCCGGATTCATGAATGCTGAAGTTTAATGCCTCTGTTTTGGCAAGATTACGCCGGCGAAGTTTGTTGTAACCGGAAGCAACCGCATTGTTAAAAGATACCCCCTGATTCCGAGCTTCGTTACGCAGCTTCTCAAGGTCGATTGCCATTGATAGATTCACCTCTGATATCTCAGCTCCGAGTCGGAAAAGAGAATATATATCTTCTTGAGACGGGGAAGATGCGTAGATATGCGGAAGCGGTTTATAGTCAAGTGCCTTTATTCCGAGTTCACGCCATTGGCAGATGGCTGCCTCAAAAATTTCAAGGAGGTCGGCACCATCGATATGGGCATAAGGAAGTATCCATCCTCCGTAGGTAAGTCCCTGGTGGGAATGAAGGATGCCCTCATTGTCAAGGTTGGCGGGAAGGAGCGCAACGAGCTTGTTTTTCTTAAATGCCAACCAGGAGCAGTCGCAGAATTTGCAGGCATGATAATCCATGAAACCGCGCTTGAAGAGGAATGACGAGTTCTTGGCTGATGCTGCAAATTCATCCCATTGGCGCGAATATGCCTCGCTATATCTTATTATTTTGTAATCATTGGTCATCATGCATATTTCCTACGGCTTGCGGTGCAAAGATAGTTATTATTCATGTAATTGCCAAAAGAGCGTCAACTGCATCATGGCAACCGTATCAAATTCGTAAATTTTAATCTAAGAATCTGTTTCCTAAAAAATTTTGATTAAATTTGCGTCTGTTATGAGACTGACTACAATAGTCTCTGAGAAATTCATGGAAGTTAGCAGCAGCCAAATATCCGTTACCTTCATAATGCCGGCTTTCAATGCCGGCGATTATATAGGGAGAGCAATTGATTCTGTAATTGCTCAAACTTATGATAATTGGAAGCTTATCATTGCCAATGATGCTTCTACTGACGATACCCTGAAAATAATAAAAAAATATGCCGGACTTGACAACCGCATTTCATATATGGATCTTACCATACATCAGGGTAGCGCATATAATGTCCGTAAATATGCAATCCGGGCTGCTGATGCGGAATTCGTATCTCCATTGGATGCCGATGACTGGATAGAGCCTTCTTACCTTGAGAAATTGGTTGCCCGATTAAAGGAGACAAATGCTGATATTGTCTATCCTTTGATGGTAAATCCGTCAAACGACAAAATCATTGTGCCTGTTAAAGAATTTGACATCTCAATGTCAGGCAGAGGGAAAGATTTTGTAAATTGCACCCTTAATGGTTGGAAGATAGGAGCAGGGGGAGGTTTAATAAGGACTACACTATATTTGAATCTCTTCAATCAGATTTTTAAAACAGGCTACGCCTTTTCGGATGAATATCTAACCCGCAGGTTGCTATACAACGCAAACTGCGTTGCCTTTTCGGATGCGAAATATTTCTATTTTATCAACGAGACATCTGTAACACATAATCCTACCTCCAGATTATTTGACAATCTAATTTGCGACCAATACCTTTCAGACTTCATAACGGCAAACTATGGTAATTCTTCCGAAGAATACATAAATATCCAGATTCAACGTTTCTTTAATATAGTCGGAGGCTTGAGGTATTTAAATCATAATTCCTTCCGTCTTTCAAAATTTGCGAGACTGAAAGGTAGAATCATGATTCAAAATGCATACGGCAATCTTGATTGGGAAACCATACATCTCAATATCAGCTGGAAATATTATTACATGATGAAATTTGGATTAAAGAATGCTTCTCGTTTCTTAAATATTTATGACAGAATCTTCCGGAGAAAATAAGAATGACAGTCACAGCTACAGAAGCATACTGAAAGGCACTTCCATTTTCGGAGGTGTTCAAATTTTCCTTATCCTTATTAATCTTATACGCGGAAAATTTGTTGCCATGTTTCTTGGTCCGGAGGGTATGGGTATCTCATCCCTTTTTACATCTTCATCCGCAACAATTACAAAAATTTCTTCTTTAGGTCTTAATCTTGCCATTGTCAAGGAGGTGGCACGCAATAGCGAAGGCGATAATTCTCTTGCCAAAATATTAGCAGCAATTTCATTGCTCATACGGTTTACCGCACTGATTGGAGCATTGATTTGCATTTGTTTTGCCGGATACCTTAGCGAATTGTCTTTCAGCACACGTGAATATTCATGGCAATTCATGCTGCTTGGTGTCTCGGTATTTTTCACTATTGCAGGGAATGCCAAACTCTCAATACTTCAAGGGTTGCACGAAGTAAAAAAAATGGCAAGGACATCCATCGCAGGTGCCCTCACAGGACTTTTTGCCGGTGTCCCTCTGTATTATTTTTATGGGGATAAAGGGATTGTGCCCGCAATGGTAATTTTATCTCTTACCACATATCTTTTTTACTCATTTGGAATAAAATCCATTTCCACACATGAAAGATTCGGGTTTAAGGAGAAATTCCCTGTAATTAAGAAACTCATTTCTCTGGGTCTTATTCTAATGGCCGGGGATGCCATTGGTTCACTCGTTACATACATAATAAATATATTCATCAGGCAATTCGGCAACCTTGATTCTCTGGGACTTTTCCAGGCAGCCAACAGCATTACCAATCAATATTCCGGTATAGTATTTTCAGCATTGGCTCTTGACTATCTTCCAAGGCTATCCAAAGCAGCCAATGATAATACCGGGATGCGCGATATCGTCAATAAACAATCCGAGACATTGTCTTTGATTTTTGCGCCTATTGTAATAGCCATTATAACTTGCGCACCGATTATAATCAAACTCCTTCTTACAAATGATTTTATTCAAATCACGCCTTTGATAAGACTGATGGCAATCGGAATTGTTTTAAAGGGACTTCAATTTCCGATGGGCTACATTACATTTGCCAAAGATAACAAACGGGTATATTTCCTGCTCGAAGGGATAGCGGGAAATTTGCTTTATCTGATATGCAATATCATCTGTTTCTACTACTTTGGACTAATCGGCTTGGGATATGGGATGATTCTGGATTCCTGTATATGCTTCCTGATGTATTATATTGTAAACAACCATCTTTACAATTATACATTTAATTGGAATGTATGCAAAAGATACTTCCTGTGCATCTTCCTGACATGCACATGCTTTGCCGCTTCATTTATTGAGAGCACAGTGGCATCCTATTGCGTGATGATATTGATTTTTATCCTATCTTGCAGCTATAGTTTTCTTTCTCTCAAAAAAATGATAACAGCGGAATAAATTGTATTTGACAACATCCCTCCATAAAATGCTGACATAATGGAGCCTTAGCGCCGACCGAG
>CAZEUD010000048.1:0-11786 GCA_964515455.1 uncultured Sangeribacter sp. | reverse complement strand
CGGGAGAGTAGGTAATCGCCACCTTCAAAGCCTCAGAGCATTCTGAGGCTTTTTTATACCCCTCCATGATTGGAAGCCTAAAATCCGGCTGCACCGGGGTGCAGCCCTACATTGGAGGAGCGGTGGTAGCGCCGCTGCCGTCTCAGAGAAGAAGCGTAAAAGAGCTGTAGTTTATGATGGGTTACAAATGCGGGCAGATGGATAGATGCCATCTGCCCGCATTTGGGTTGGATAATATAATATTAGTTGAATAATATAATATTAGTTGAATAATATAATATTAGTTGAATAATAAAATATTAGTAAGATATTACAATATTAGCGGATGTATATTTTCTTTCCGTTTACGATATATATCCCTTTTGGCAGGTTATAGATCTCGCTTTTATGTGTTGTCTTCAGCACCATGTTGCCAAGCAGGGAATAAACCGTATATAAGCCATTATCATCTGAAATAAGATTCTTTACTCCGGCACTTGTACAGTCATAAACGAATGTGAATTTGAATTCTCCATCGCTTGAGTTGATAGTAATATCAACAGCATTTCGCTCGCTGGGAACTTCTGTTACCTGGCTATATGACAAATCAACATTAAATCCGTCTGAAAAGGATGAAATACTCATTGAATATGGTGCACTCGATCCAGTAAGTGTATAACATTGTCCCGATAATTCACAAATTGTTATCTTATCGGTATCTGATGTAGCATTCAGTGACATACCGCTTGCCCCGGAAACATATATTGTAGATTCAGCCTCCATTGAATAAATCACTCCCGGAACTTTATTAACCAAAGAAAACGCATCAGCACCTACGGTTACAGTGCTACCATTTTCAATGTTATTACCATTGAATGTGACAGTAATTGCCGATGCAGACAAAGCGCAAAGTGATGCCACTAAAAATGTAAAAATTTTCTTCATAAGCTATATTAATTTAATAATGTTAAAATTAATGATTTTTTTGTTAATGTTAAAAAATTGGATGAAGAGCAAGTGAAAACTTACTCTTCATTTAAATTTTTAATTACATGAGCTTCCGCTGCCTGTTGCACTCCGGAATCAGTAGAAACAAAGGCAACAACGCTTAGATTATCAATATTCCAATAGCTCTTTCCGTTTGCCGTTATGTCATAAGAATAACTTTTATTTTGGAATACACCTTCTGATAAATCTACCGGATCACCCCATACTTCACTGACCACTGCACGAAGTACATGGTTGTGAGTGTATTCTTGTACGTGTTCGCCATTATCATATTGATAGAGCACAATACCGCTTTCAAGTATCCATACTGTCAGATTCCCATTTAGAGACGCAGTTGGCTTTAATGTGATATCTATAGATAATTTTTTTGAATCAATATCATAAACAGGCGCAATTTCTATTGCTACCGGAGCTTCCTTTTCAAGTTCTGCTCTTATCCGGGCTGCCCATTCATTGCGTTGTAGAACGCCACTGTTTCTGTCTACGACTCCGGAGGGAAGGGCAGGACTTGAATTTGCCTTATAATAAACATCTCCCTCTTCAATCCCGAGCCCATACTGTCCATAAACAGATTCACTCCAAGATAATTGGCCAGCATGAATACTTACTGGTATAAAGGAATCTCCATATTGCTCTTTCAATTGCGCTGCAATACGGTGTCCGTCCGGACAGTTTGTACATTCCTGCCCCGTAAATTCCTCAAGAATTACCGTCCTCTTTGCATCTATGCTTTCAAGTTCAATATATCTTTCATTTTCAGATATGTTGTCGCACGCAATCAGGCATACTGAGAGCGGAATAGCGACGAAGGCTGCAAAAAAGGATGATTTTACATATCTTGTTATAATCATTATTTGTGTCAAAATTTAATTATCAGAATTTCTTCTTATGTTAGAATGTGTAATTATAGCTGATTTGAAATCCTCTTGATGCAGGAACATAGCGGCAAACGCCACCGGAACAATTGTAACCGGCGCGTGTCCTTCCATAACCGATCATAAGACGGTTTGCTTTATAGTTGCCGGTAACAGAAGCCATATAATAATGCAATCTGTCGTCATGATTAGGATTTCCATGATTCCATTGATCCGAGACGGAGAACATTAAGTAGGGGAGTACGGAGAGTTCAGCGAGTCCGTACATCCAGTCTCCTTTATCCTGCTTGGTACCCAGGTATTGATATTCAGCACGGAGAGTGCATTTTTTCGATAACTTAATTTTTGCATCAAGCACTCCGATATGAGCGTTTACCATATCTCCATGACCCTCGATAACCTTCTGGTTATATCGCTCATATACATACATTGCGTTGAAAGAGAAATCGCGAGTAACCTTCTTATCAATATGGATATTGAAATCCTCGTAATAAAGGTCACCGAATCCGAAGAATTTGGTATCAGCGCCATTCGTTCCATATTGAGAGCCGTTAAACAAAGGGGCATCTCCCTTTCTGTTTATACCGCGGATGTAGCTTGCATTGAACTTAACTTTGGTACCATATTTGCCACCGAACGCAGTCTTGCGCTTGAAGTTATACGCAAAAGAGCCTTGGAAAGCCCATTCGCCGGGCGCTGCTTGGGTAGCATAAGGATACATGGCAGCGAGGGCGTATGTATGCTGATAAGCAAAAGCCGGCATATTATTGATGAAGGCTGCTGTCATGACCTGACTGCGGCGAGAGCGGAAAGCCATATTCTCACTACGTTTTGCCTGAACAAGAGCACTTAAACCCGTTTTTGAATATGAACCTGACAGCATTAATGCGCTTCCGTGTCGATATGTATAATTGTTGTCATAAGAGGGATCCGGGCTTTTCCACGCATATTCTGCGAGTACATCCCAATTACCTTTATGGAAATTGGAACGGACATCGAAGGAGTTTACATTCAATGGCAGGTTGAGTCGATAATTGGTGCCCGGTACATCTATTTCCTCATCTCTTTCATGCTTGAGCACATAGCTCGCACCGAAAGTCCAAACAATATTTTTATCGGCAAGGCGCTGCGCGAAATCCTGAATTGATACGTCAGCATTGACACCAGCCAGTTTGCTATGCATATTCCAGTTCCAGAAGACACGTTGTACACCGGCAAGTGCTGTCAGTTTTACACCCTTGATATTATTGAATTTAAGTCTGGCACCACGGATTGAGTTGTCTATACCCAGTGAACGTTCTTCGTATGTGCGCAATATAAATCCGTTTCCGAACTGCTCATAGAAGTCACCAAGAGTCAGTTCCATACCTTTATATTTACCCCTTACATAAATATTTGGAACACCCCAGCCACGGAAGTCAGGTTCGAAACCGGGTAATGGATGCTGCAAATATTCAACGCGCAGACCTCCATCTATATATTTACTATAAATAGCAGCATTGGCATAACTATTGGTCAGAATTTTACTTGAATACTCCTCGGTGCCAATCTTATAATCGTCTTCCGGGAAAAGTATGTCACTCTGGACGCTGCCATGAACTACAACTTTATTTGGTATGCCATCATCCGAAGATTGAGCCATTCCTGCAAATGGAGTAATTGCAAAGGCACATAGGACTGCGATTGATTTTATAGTGTTCATTTATTTTCAATGAATAATAAAGGGTAATTGAATCAATTAATCAATTAATCGATATTATTTTATTTATTTACTAAAGACCGAATTTTCTCTATAATATGCTCTTCCGAACCTTCAGTGTATCCGCTGCGTGAATCAACGATGTTGCCGTTTCCATCAATAATAAGCACATGCGGAATCATTTGAATACCAAGGGCGCGCAGCATGTCGCTGTTTTGGTCGATAAGAATTTCATATTCCCAACCTTCGCTGTCTACGAGGGGTTTAACCTTATTGATGTTCTGACCTTGGTCGGTCGAAATAGCAAATACCTTCATTCCGGTTTCCTCCTGCCAGTCCGGGTAGACCTCACTGATGGCCCTTAGTTCACGGATGCAAGGTTTGCACCATGTGGCAAAGAAGTCGATTACGAAAGGTTTTCCGTCATTATTGAGGGATGAAGCATCGATTGTTTTACCGTCAAGTGTTTTGAGAGTGCACGATGGAAGTTGTGCGTAAGCACCAAAAGATATTGCCATTGCAATAAATACAAGAAAAAGTTTAAAACGTTTCATAAATGTTATAAGTTTGACAATGACTGATAAAAAGCAGCTCATCGCAGAATCAGCCTTAATCATTTGAAATTTATAATGCAAAACTACATAAAAAAAATGTGAAAAACTTGCATTTCTTCAAAAAAAATAAAAATTTAGTGATTTTTATTTGTATTTGTAATTTTTTATCTAAATTTGTGACTGATTTTGTCAATTTGAGCAATATCAATTATTGTGTTTATTTTACCATTTAAATTGCAGATGCTTGCACAATGCTTATTTATCTTCAGATAATCGTAAGATTATGCAAGTCTCTCATATATACATACCAATATAAGAATTGACCTTATATATACTAACTATACATCATTTTATATGACTTTAAAAAATTTATTTGTTTATGTATTCGCGGCTTTAGGTACATTGGTGGCTTCTGCCGAGACTGCAAATGCTCCTACCTTTCTGAAGGTTCAATCCGGAGAGAAGATGTATATATGCAATATGTCAGATAATGGCCTATGGGGTGTTTCTGAGAAAGCAAGTACCACCGACGGCTCAATTGTTCCGGCAGGTGGAGTTCTTGTTAATCTAACCACTATGGAATGTACTGACATCAGTGATGCTCTTGGTGTTTCCGGAGTGGCAGATGTAACGGATGACGGCCGTATGGTAGTCGGTGAGCAGATGTCACTGCCGGCATATTGGACAGCAGACACAAATTCATGGGTAACACTTCCATTACCTGACGGGTGCACAGCCGGACGCATTAGTGCTGTTACTCCTGATGGTTCATTCGGAGTTGGTTATGCAAATCCGGATGGCAACATATATGAAGCTGTACCAGTACTTTACGACCTTACTAAGAAGGAGGTTATAGAGTTAACCGGGCTTCCTGAATATGACATGAATCATTTCAAGAGCGATTTTCACCGCTTTATGAGCATATCTGCCGATGGAAGATACATACTTGGAGAGATGTCATTTATATATATGATGCCTATCTCCGTGTTCTCCTATGTATACGACAGGCAGACAGGTACATATAAGGTAATAGGTTTTACTGAGAGTCTTACGAGCGATTGGAAACCTGCGGCAGACAATGTTGCATTCATAGAAAGTGCATATATGAGTCCGAATGCGCAATGGGTAACAGGAGCTGCTTACATGGTGAAAGAGGTTGAAGGCTCTGAATTTGCCAATGAATATACCGTTGGTTACAGGTTAAACCTGCTTACGGACGAATTTGAACTTTATGATGGCGATTCCGACAGCGATTATGCCGGGAATGCTATTACAAACGATGGATTGATGTATGCGTATTCACCCGCAAATAATCCGGCGCGTTCAGCAGCTATCCGTCATGGCAATTATTACTATTCGCTCAGTGAAATTTTCCGTCAGGTATATGGAATAAATTATGAAGAGACCACAGGATATGACCTTACAGGTCTGCCTTGTTGCGTATCCACAGATGGTTCCACACTCCTTATGCTTTATTATACCGACGAGTCATATGTTATAAAGCTTAATGAACCGATTGAGAATGTACTTGATCAGGTGGATCTTCTTGCAAACTATACAGTAGATCCTGCTAATGCTTCAGTCATGACTACAGTCGGATCAGTAGATATCCGTTTCGACCGTAATGTTGCGGCTATAGGTAATCCTAATCAGATAGAATTAAGGGATGAGAATGGTACGAAACTTAGAAATCCTGCAAGCGGTGGATTCACAGCAAACAAGCTAACAATTACTCTAAGTTTCCGAACCACGGAAATTCCTGAAGGGAAAACTTACAGCATATATATTCCCGAAGGGATGATATCCCTTGAAGAGGATTCCAAAGTTACAAATAAAGCCATTGAAATATTCTACACCGGTAGAGGCACGAATCCTGTTGTAATGACCGGAGTTTACCCGGTAGATGGAGCAGCCATTGCAGCTCTGGATGCTTCTTCGAATCCAATGATTCTTGCATTTGATGCCAATATAAAGTTGAGTGATGAAACAACACTTGCAAAATTGTATCGCAAAGGTGAGAATGATTCATTCTGTGATCTTTACACAGCAGTGAGCGGCAACTACCTGCAACTTTATCCCCTCGCAACTCAGAATCTATATAAGGACACAGAATATGAAGTGGTAATTCCTGCAGGATTGGTAACAGACCTTTCCGGCAATGGTGCCAATGAAGAGATTACACTTCATTACTCCGGCGCGTATGTACGGGAGATTTCATCTGATGATATCTATCTGTTCCAGGATGATTGCAGTTCCTACGACCAGTTCATGTTCTATGAAGGTGACCATCTTACTCCGGCTTCTGTTCCTGCAGAATGGGGATTCACTGCAGATTCCACGCCATGGTATATTGTACGTGAAAGTTCAACATCGACAGATATGGCATTGGCATCCCATTCAATGTACTCACCGGCAGGACAATCAGATGACTGGCTTGTAATTCCGCAACTGTTCATTCCGGATGAAGACTGCTATCTTGCATTCCAGAGCCAGAGTTATCTTGCTTCCAAACAAGACTACCTCAAAGTTTATGTTTATGAAAGTGATGATGTATACAATACATTGAATTCATCTATAATAGAATTGATGCGTACCGATGGAGACTTGATTCTTAATGAACTTCAGCTGCCCGGTGATGATCCTGATTTATTGGATGGAGATTGGCGCGACAATGTGTTGAGTCTTGAAAAGTATGCAGGTAAAAATATCTATATAGCATTTGTTAATGATAACTATGACCAAAGTGCCATCTTCATTGACAATGTTCAGGTGGTTCATGATATGAAATATCTTGTGTCCTTCACAAACCAGGATCGCGTAATTAACCAGGAGAATGTACAAGTAAGCGGTGTGATTACTGTCCAGTCAGATGTAAACACTTATAATAGCATTACAATGACTCTCACCGACGGTGAAGGTAATTTTGTAGATGAAATCTCTGAGTCAGGTTTAAGTCTTGTGAAGGGTGATACATATTCATTTGTATTCAACAATCCGTTACCGCTCGGTCTTGGTGTTGAAAATAAATACACAGTAGAGATCGTAATGGATGAAGACAAGACAATTGTCAATTCCACAGTGCGCAATCTTGTATTTGAGCCAACCAAACGAGTAGTAGTTGAGGAATACAGTGGTGCTGATTGTTCCAATTGTCCTCTTGGATTCTTAGCAATGGACAATCTCCAGAAATTATTCCCGGGGTTAGTTCTTCCAGTGGTGCTTCGCACCTATGGTGGCGATACTCAGTTGGCCGTAGGTCTTTCAGGCTACAATGATTTCCTTGGTCTTGCATCCGTAGGAGCACCTTCAGCACGTATCAACCGTGGAGACCCGGCATATCCGATGATTGAGAGCAATGGTGAATACCTCTTCACCGGAACAGGAATAGCGAATAGCCTTACAGGACGCGATGAAGAATTGTGGCTTGATCTTGCACAACAGGAATTCAGTTCACCTGCCGATGCTGATGTATTAATTGAATCTGCAGTTGATGCAAGTGGTGAGACTGTTAACCTTAATATAAATGTGCGTTCGGCATTAACACTTAGCAAACAATCTTTGAATCTCTTTGCTGTTGTGGTTGAAGACGGAGTTGTAACATATCAGGAGAATGGTTTCCGTAACATCAGCAGTGATAATCTTGGCGATTGGGGAGCAAATGGTATTTATGGAGGTATACAGTATGTATATCCTGTGATAATTGACCATTGTGCACGCGCTACCGGTGGAGTAACGTACAATGGAACCGGAGGTCTGATTCCTTCTGAGCTTACAGCAGGGGAAACCTATAATGCGCAGATGTCAGTTTCATTACCTCAATCAATATCTGATATTAACAATTGTCATGTGATTGTAATGCTGATTGATGCCGGTACAAGTAAAGTTGTTAATGCAAACATCACACCTGTGAATGGTGCATCAGCAGGCATTAATGATGTTGTAGCAGATAATGATGATTCGGCAATTAATATATCAGTTGCGGGATCTGTAATTACAGCAACCGAAACCGGTGGTGAGAATTTGTCAGTTTCTGTATATGACATCAGCGGAATGAATGTTGCGACAGATTCAGCGTCCGGTAATGTGGAAGTTGACCTTTCAGGGAGGAACGGAGTGTTCTTTGTGAAGGCTGCGTCTGCTAAAGGCAGAAAGGTTGCAAAAGTAATAATAAAGTAATTCGAGAGTTTCAAAATAATATTTAAAAACCAATTAACTTAATGAGATGAGAAAAGATTTATTTTCAGGCCTGAAGTTGATACCCCGACTGGCTCTGATGCTTGTCCTAACACTGACGGCATTTGCTCAGGCAAATGCCCAGGATTTAGGGGAGGTTGAGTTTGGGAAGGAATATCAACTTACCCAGTACAGTGAAGTAAGCGGTTATTTCGTTGCCCCTGCTACCGGTACTGTTTACCAAAAAGGTGGAGATGTTTTAGTATACACTGACTCCAATTACGAAAATGCGGTAGAAAGAACATTTAAAGCTAATTCTACCGATGGTAATGGTCAGGAATATACCTTTGACGTAGTTTCAGGTACTACTTACTATCTTCACACAGGGTTTAACACGAGTTCCAATTATCTTAAACTCACCATGGTAAGTGATGCTGCATTAGAGATCACTTATTGCTCAAATACAGATGGTGAAGCTTTTGATTTCAGCAACTTCAGTTACATTACCTTCAAATTTAATGACGATGTTGAATATTCTTCAGTAAAGATTACGTGCAATGGTCTTACAGTAACACCAACTGTAACAAATAGCGATGGTACTCTTATAGTATATGTTGACAAAGTCAAGGAACTTGCAGAAAGCGGCTCTATCCCTGCCGGTTCTGTTGCGACTGTTGTAATTGAAGGTTTGAAGGGCGTTTCATCCGGCAAATATTATCAAGACAAGGAGACGTTTGAATTTACATTCGTTGTTCCGGCTGTTGGCGTTGAGGCTATATCTGAGGTATGGCCAAGCGTATTCAAATCATACTGGCCTGCAGGCAGTGAAGAGGGTATGGTTAAACTTACATTTGGTAAAGAACTCAGTCCTACAGGTGCCGAGGCCCAGCTTGTATATGGTAATACAGAGGGAACACTTGGAGAGGATCTTTATGTAGAGACCCTTACCCCTGTAGTTAATGGAAATGAGATTACTGTTGACCTTACAGGCAAGCGTCGTGCAAATGATGACATGATTACAGGTGGTCCTTATACCTCAATGTTTGTTAAAGTATATAACATCAAGGATATAGACGGCTATGCTGTAGCAAGTCCCGGTTCTGGTACAAGTGGAAGCTATTCCAAAACGCTAACATACGAGGAAATTGCACGCACAAACATTTCATACGAGACTGTGCCTGCCAATGGCTCTTCTCTCAATGGAGTGACAGAACTTGAATTCTGGCTCAGTGGTCTTAATTCTATTACATTTGATGGATTCAAGATAGCATATACCAATGCAAATGATGAGGAGAAAGAGGTTTTTGTACCTCTCGCATCTGCAACCGAGAGCGATGTAGCAGCTGATGGCAATTCAGCAACTTTCAAATTCGAGATTCCCGAGGAGGCTCGCAATCAAAAGAATTATGCAATATCTCTATACAATCTTGAGGCTATCGATGGTTACGATCATCAGTATGACGTGACTGCTCAATTTGATCAATTTGTACTTACATATGTAAATCCCGCAAATGGATCAAAAATGAAAGGTCTTGAGGAGGGTGATAAGATTACCGTTACTACCAACATGGCATCCGAATATCCGGAAATGTACATGGTTTATGAGATAGAGGATCTGAATCCTACAAATCCTGATGAGGCTATTGTTAAGACTCAGGCTTGGCTTACACGTCAGGACAACGGGGATTACGTTGCAGAGATTCCGATGTATGTGAAGATGATTACCGGTCACACATACAAGTGTACATTCACAGCTTGGGCTACGGAAGATGACAAAAATTATAAGAAAGATCCGATCGGTACAGCATCTGTCGAATGGTATGGTGCAACAGATCCTTTCAAATTCTCTGATGTAAAGTTTGTAAGCATTGCGCCTGTAGCCGACAGCGAAATTACAACTGCTGATAATAAATTTGTCCTGACATTTGACGGAATGGTTAACATGCCAGCTTCAGAAAACTTTATCAACCTTGGACAGGGTTCAACCCTGCAGTTTGAATCACTGACTGCAACAGGAAGCTATGTTGATAATTCTACAGGTACAGACTATTGTGATGTTTGGACAGCAGTTGTTCCGGAATCATACATGGCTACTCTTGAGGACTATCTGACACTTTCATTCAAGGCATACGATATTGATCAGGCAGTAGTAGAAGGAAACACCGGTACAGAGGAACAGTCATATTTTGCATTCTCATATAATGTTACCAAAGCTTCCACAGAGGTATCCACCGATTCATGGGAGATCACTCCTGCACCGGGCAAGGTAACAGAGCTTTCAACAATTGAAATTGTCTTCTCCAACTATGAGGGAGTAGGAATAAGCGCCGGCTATCCGGCACTGACAATCAACGGAGGAGAATCAATAAGACTCAATGATGCGGAGAAAGACTGGGATCAGTGGAATAAGGTAACCTTGTCACTTGGACAGACCTACACAGAGGCAGGAACATACGTTATCAGCATTCCGGAAGGATACTTCCTTGACGATTATGGCGATGCACTTCCCGCATTCGAACTCACATACGTGATTGAAGCACAGGAGGTTGAGGCAGTTGACTATGATCTGATGATCTCAGAGGGAGGCAGCACAGTAGACTCCTTCACACAGTTCTATGTATATGCAGACGCAGGCATCAAGGTAGCGGAAGACACCAATCTTGAGGATGCATACGTAATGAACCGTGGACGTGAGATAGTAGCCAAGGTGGGAAGTGTAGAGGCAGACGATTACGGATTGTGGCTGACACTTGACACACCTGTAGAGGAAGCCGGCAACTATGTACTGATAGTACCAGAGGGTTATTTTGATATCGCAGGCGCACCGTCAGTAGAGAAGACGGAATACGTAACAGTGCTTGGCAAATTCACAGTAACAGCAGATCCTGCCCCCGGCATGGTCAAGAGTCTGAGTGTAATCAAGCTGACCCCGTCATCACCCGTAATGATTATGTCAGGCATACCGACCATTACAAATGAGAGCGGAGTTGAAGTAGAGATAGAGAATGTAACCGTCAACGCAGAAGAAGGAGAGTTTGCGACAGAGGTAACCTTGACACTTGACGAAGAGATTACCGCTCTTGGCAAGTACACCCTGACAATCCCGTCATATTACTTCATGCTTGAGGGATGGAGTTACAATCAGGAATCCTTCGAGTTCGAGTATGAGGTGGTAGAGAATCTTCCGTCAGTAACCGATTCATGGGAGATCACTCCTGCACCGGGCAAGGTAACAGAGCTTTCAACAATTGAAATTGTCTTCTCCAACTATGAGGGAGTAGGAATAAGCGCCGGCTATCCGGCACTGACAATCAACGGAGGAGAATCAATAAGACTCAATGATGCGGAGAAAGACTGGGATCAGTGGAATAAGGTAACCTTGTCACTTGGACAGACCTACACAGAGGCAGGAACATACGTTATCAGCATTCCGGAAGGATACTTCCTTGACGATTATGGCGATGCACTTCCCGCATTCGAACTCACATACGTGATTGA
>CAZEUD010000047.1:0-12339 GCA_964515455.1 uncultured Sangeribacter sp. | reverse complement strand
TCAGTAATATCATCAAGGGTGATATCTCGATAGTCATCAGGATTATAAAGATTGAATTCTGTAGCCTGAGGCATAAGAATCTGACTACCGAGCCTGTCTATATTTTCGAGTTTTTCCTTATCCTCGTATGATAATGCATTATATTCTTCTGTCTTGTAAGGTGTAGAAATTATATCGGCAATATAATCCGTTAAGTTTTGCCACTTTTCAAGGGCTTTGACAGGTATTCGCGGATCATATCTTATAATCTCTATCTCATGCGCATATTTTTCCAGATATTTCCTTTCATCCTCTGTCAGCTTATCTTTATCAAATTTTCGCTTCAGACTATACCCAAGGATTGGATATGCCTTGTTCTCTGCAGATACTATCACATATCCATTGCGGGGAGAATCATATACATATATCGGAGTGAAAAGGCGGTCAGTCGTGAGTAGTCTGCCGTTCCACACCAACTGAGGCGGTGGAGTAACCTCTCCATACGCAGCATTGAAGAACAGTTGCGCTAATGCGTTTGCTTCCTTTCGGGAAACAGTTTCGGCTTGCATGGCAAGAAACCCTGCCATGCAGACCAATACTGTTAATATAGTTTTATTCTTCAATGTCAATTAATTTATATCGGTTTTACTCTTCAGCTGAAATAACCTCTGACTCTTCTACTTCTACAACATTCTGAACGTTGGGAAGTTCAAGACCAAGGTGTTTCTTTGCATCAAGTCCCTTAAGTACCAAACCGAGTATTAGGGCTGCAACACCAAGACATGCAAGCATCACAAGAGGTGCAGTATAATTGTAGCTTACTGAAGCCACCTCTTCTGTCATTGTGCCATTAGCCAATGCTTCGGTAATTTGAGGATTAGTAGCGTCAAGAACTTTTCCTATAAGCATTGGGAATAACCATAACCCGATATTTTGAATCCAGAATATCAAAGCGTATGCAGACCCTATGATTTTTGCATCCACCAATTTAGGAACGCTTGGCCATAGTGATGCCGGCACAAGAGAGAAAGATGCGCCAAGAACGAGAATAGTAAGATAAGCTACTATTACACCTCCTATAGGACTTTCCTTAAACTGAGGAAGAATAAAAGCAAATGTAAGGTGGCATGCAATAAGCAATAATGCGCCAAGCACAAGCATTGAAGCCGCTTTCCCTTTATAATCCACATATTTGCCAAGTATGGGCGTAATACCTACAGCCAAAAGTGGGAACACTGCAAAGATTGCAGACGCACTCTGTCTCATATATCCCATCCAGCAATATAGAACAAGACAAACTATTGCCACAACAAGCATACTAGCCTTCATCACCTTGTTCTTTCCAAAATTACTTGCAAATGAGGCAAACGCAACAATCAGCATGACTACATATTGCCATACGCTCACCGCATCACTACACCAGAATGATTCAGGGTCAACATCTGTGAAAGCAAGGTTACACTGCAGCATGTTCACAGCATATTTCTGGAAGGGGAATATGGCTGAATAATACAATACACAGAGAAGTGCCACCAACCAGAATGCCCAGCTTGAAAGAATCTTGCCAAGATCACTGATTTTGAATGGGTCATCTTTTTCTTCTGCCTCTCCTGTCTGTTCATCCAGTTTCTTATCCATGAAGAAATAAACAACAAACATTATAAGAGCAATCATCAGTAGTACTGCACCAAAAGCCACAGAGCGGGATACGCTTATCTCTCCACCCAAGTTTGCGAATACCGGAGAAAATATCATACAGGTTGCTACACCAAGACGAGCCAATGCCATCTCAGAACCCATTGCAAGAGCCATCTCTCTACCTTTGAACCATTTGACAATACCGCGACTTACAGTGATACCTGCCATCTCCACACCGCATCCAAAAATCATGAAACCACATGCAGAAAATTTAGCTGAAGCAGGCATCCCTTTGTAGAATGGAGAAATGCCGAGTTCATCAAATACCGGGATGTAATTTAGATGTGTGTTGAACCATTCACATAATGAAGTGGTCTGGAATGCATCAGTAAGAGCATACCAGTTGATTGTCGCTCCCACAAGCATTACAAAACCTGAAAGAACTGCTGTGAATCTTACACCCATCTTATCGAGTATGATACCGGCAAAGATGAGGAAGAAAATAAATACATTCAGGAACGTTTCAGATCCTTGCATAGTACCGAATGCTGTAGAGTCCCACCCACGGGTAGATTGCAATAAATCCTTAATAGGAGACAAAATGTCCATAAAAATGTATGAACAGAACATTGCAAAAGCCAGCAATCCTAATGCTGTCCAGCGCGCCCAGCTGTAATCACGCAGCGATGTGGCTGCGGGTTGAAGTTTAGTTGTCGTTGTCATTTATTGTTAAGTTTAAATTCTTTTTACCTCATTTATAGATTTAGGTCTGATTCATAAGTATGTTTTTAATCTTATTTTTATTTGAGGATATTTTTGAGTGGATTTGATATTCTGATGAAAGAGCATAGCGGGCTATGTGATTGAAGAAGAATATCAAATACACCAAAAAGATTCCAAATAAAATTTGAAATTATAGAAACCATACATATAAATTAAAATGAATACATACTTAAATCTTATGGTTAAAACCATGCCGGATTATCAAGTTCTTCTGCCAAAACAGATTCTTCCACCAAACCTGTTATTCGGTTTCCTTCATTACCATCGGCATCTATAAATACAAACGTTGGAATCGACTGAATATGATATTTTTCTGCTATTTCCGGATATTTGTCAATATCAATGGATATGAAATTATACTTTCCCTTAAATTTCTTTGCAAGTTTATGGAATATGGGTTTCATTTTTTGGCAAGGTCCACACCAAGTTGCTGTAAAATCTATCACTCCGGGCAGATCGTTGCTTACCAACGCTTGATATATGTCGGAATCTTCATCCTCAACATCTGATTCAGAAAGGTCTGACTCCGTACTACTAACGGCATTTAAGTTTTCTTCCACAACATTTTCAACGGCAGAAGACTTCTCCTCCTGAATCTGTTCCGGACTTTTATATCCATTTGTTTTTCCACATGAGGCAATCATCAAATTGATAACTGCAATCATTAAAATTGCTAAATTTCTCATAATTCCACAAATTTAACAAAAAAATCGGAGACCTTGACAAAATATTTGACAAGATCCCCGGGTATTTTTGTTAAAAAAATAATTAAATACTTGATTTAAATCTCCTTACCATGTTCTAACAATAATGTCATTGAAGGACGGTCGCAGATTTCGGATGGTCCGAAATATTGGATTGGACCGGGATACTGATAAAGCGTATTCAGGGCTAATGTCTCACGCATTGAAGCAAACTTCAGGTACGGACGGCCATTGAGATTTACAAGAGCTTTCTTTATCACCGGTTTCATCTCACCATTGCGGCGTTCCATATTCATCATCATAGTGATTGGAATACCGCCACAAATCCAGTTTTCTGTCTTATCCGTAAGGTTGCGAACGCTCGACATATAACCTGTCAGCCCTGAATTAATAAGCATAGCGGCATTATAACCAAGTGCATAAGTATAGTCTGCATCAAAATTTGTTGGGTCGGCACAACGTCCTTCATATCCAAAGAAATGATGCTGGGCAGCAAACTTTCCGCTGTATTCTCCATTTGCAGCCATCTCCTCAAGACGTTTCGCTACCATCTCACTCAACAGGCTCTCTGTCTCTATCAAAGAAACCTGAACATTACCATGGCTGTCGCGGTCAAGACTAAGCTGCATTGCGATATTTTTTGGAAGCAACTTATAGAGGTCTGCATTTACAGGCGACAGATGCTTGTGGATAGCATTCAGCTTCTCCGCTTCCTCAAGTTCTTCAAGTTCCTCTGTATATTCAGCAAGCACATCATTCAGCTCGGCTATGAGTTTCTTCATCGAGGGAATAAACTCTATGAGTCCTTCGGGAATCAAAACAGTTCCAAAATTCCATCCCAGCTTTGCTCGTTCTGATACAACATAGCAAATATAGCTTACAATATTGTCAAGCGTCATTCTTTTTGCCAAAACTTCTTCTGAAATAAGGCAAATATTAGGTTGCGTCTCAAGCGCACATTCAAGAGCTATATGTGAAGCAGAGCGACCCATAAGCTTTATGAAATGGTAATATTTTTTTGCTGAATTGCAGTCTCTCTGAATGTTGCCGATAACTTCACTATATACCTTGCACGCTGTATCAAAGCCAAAGGAAGTTTCAATCCATTCATTCTTAAGGTCTCCGTCAATTGTTTTAGGAACTCCTATAACCTGAACTCCGGCTCCTATATTCTTATAATATTCGGCAAGTACTGCAGCATTTGTATTGGAATCATCACCTCCGATAATTACAAGAGCCTTTATGTCTAACTCTTTTAAAATCTTAAGACCTGATTCGAATTGCTCGGGTGTTTCAAGTTTTGTACGACCGGATCCGATTATGTCGAATCCACCGGTATTTCGATACTCGGCAATATATCCGGCTGTCAACTCCATATATTGGTGATTGATAAATCCGGAAGGTCCCATAAGAAATCCATACAGTCGGTTTTCCTTGTTTAATTTCTTAAGACCATCAAAGATACCACTCACCACATTATGTCCGCCGGGTGCCTGTCCTCCCGACAAAATAATGCCTACATTAAATGGTTCCTCTACCCTTTTCGGATTATCATTATGCTCAAATTGAACTATAGGCATCCCGTATGTATGAGGGAAAAGCTTCTTGATTTCATCTTGATTAGCCACTGATTCTGTGGCTTCCCCTAATTTCACTTTTACATCGCCCTGAAGATCCTTGGGCAACTTGGGCTGATACTCAGCTCTTACTCGCTGGAGTGCACTTTTCTTCATGTTGATATCTAATCTGTTTTTACCTTATTCAAATTTAGTGCAAAGTTAACAAAATTCCGTCAGAAAATCAATTTTATTTTGAAGTTTGTGGCAATTTGCCAATTTTTTAAATTTTATTTAACAATAATTTTTCCGCAGCTTCAAGGTCTGCCGGTGTATCTATACCTATGGTTGAGAATTCTGTAATTCCCACATTTATTTCATATCCATTGTCAAGCCACCGCAACTGTTCAAGACTTTCAGCCTTTTCCAGATGTGATTCAGGCAAACTTACTAATTTTGACAACGTCCCGGCCTTATATCCATATATCCCTATATGCGTGTAGAATTCAGTTTCGCGTAGCCAATTCTTCCAATCAGTTTTGCGCACATAAGGAATTATGCTGCGCGAAAAATACAATGCCTTCATCTTTTCACAAAAAACCACCTTTACAAGATTGGGATCAAACAAAGCATCAAATCCATCTTCCGGATTAAAATGCTTTATCAGTGTTGCAATTTCTGCATCAGGATTATTTTCAAAGATCTCTTTTAATTTAATTATTTGTTCCGGTCGAATAAAGGGTTCATCTCCCTGCACATTAATTATAACATCAGCATCGCTTCCTATCTTATGATATGCCTCCTCAACTCTCTCTGTGCCGCTGCGGTGTGTTGTCAGTGTCATTACTGCTTTATATCCGGCTTCTTCAACACATCTCATGATGCGCTCATCATCAGTTGCAACCACCGGCTCTACACCGGCTTTTTCAACTTGTCGGCAAACCCTTGTAATCATTTCTTCTCCTGCAATTTTTGCAAGAGGTTTTCCGGGAAAGCGCGATGACTCATACCGCGCGGGGATAATCACTATGAATTTCATTATTTCTTATATTTGTATATTGTTTTTCTAAGCCAAGTCGGTACGATTACTGCACCTCTCCCGGTGTAGCCATATTCCCTTACTGTTTCCTCTACCTATATGGATAACGCGGTGCAAATTTAACTTAATTATTTAAAAATCTAAAGCAAATTTTTATCTATATTTGCGCTATGAAAAATTTAATTATATCCACTTTTTGCTGTTGCATTATCGCCACAGCATCGTCATTATGCGCCAAATCTCCCGCATCAAGTTATACATTAAAAAAAATTGTTCCTGTGGAAGGACGTCAGGGAATTGCCGCAGATAGTTCTTATTATTATGTTTCCGATACTAAAGCCATATATAAATACGACAAGGATTGGAACTTGACAGCAGCAAATAAATCCCCGTTCCGACATCCTGAAATAGCCAGTCACTTTGGCGATATTGATGTTTATAATGGAAATATTTATTGTGGAATAGAGAAATTCGAATACGGTCGCGGCTATAATATTGCAGTATCAATATACGATGCCGAAACTCTCGAATGGAAACAAGACCTTCCCTGGTCTCCGGAATCAGGACAGGTTGAGGTTTCAGGCATAGCCGTTGATAAAGATAAAAACATGGTATGGATGAGTGATTGGGTTGATTCCCGTTACGTTTATTGTTATGACCTTTCCACTGGAAAATATCACACTAAAATGCAATGTGCTCCCACACCATATTGGTGTCAGGGAATAGCCATTACTGATGGGAAAATGATTTTTGCATCAGACGATGGTGAGGCAGCCTATAACATTCCCGACAATCTATATATCTGCGAACTTGGAGAGGTGCCTTATACGGGACTCGTGGAAGGAGAGGAAGTAGTAAGAGATACACCATTCAGTGTCCTTCTTGATGATAAGGGGAAACCTGTTATGAGGAAAGGACTTGTGGCCGGAGGCGCACAAAAAGGAGAAATCCGGCATTTTAGAGAAATGTCGGATTTCAAAAGAGCGGGAGAGATTGAAGGTCTAACAATAGATCCGGTTTCAGGTGACCTTCTTGTGCTGAATAACCGGGGCACACGCATCGTACTTGGTATGTCGCAAGGTCCGCTGACCGATGAAGGATACACTTCGGAAATTCATGAAGTATATGTCTATTCACCTGCTGAATAAGCCCTTGCTTCTCTTCGCAACAGTTTCCTTATAGTACGCCATTTGGGGAATATTGCCCACG
Organism: uncultured Sangeribacter sp.; assembly: GCA_964515455.1. Classification (GTDB taxonomy): domain Bacteria; phylum Bacteroidota; class Bacteroidia; order Bacteroidales; family Muribaculaceae; genus Lepagella. The sequence goes on along the minus strand of CAZEUD010000047.1, from coordinate 5,431 downwards.
GACGTACAGGACTATAGCTCACAAATATAATCAGCAGGAACGCCAATGCAAGCATCAGAAGCCATCCGTATATCTCTTTCATGGATACAACCAATGCCTGTGCCTGAACCATTCCATAAAGATTTCCAAGAGGCATATGTACGGCATCAACATTGAAGTCAGTCATATTGGCACTAAGTAGCGCTGAATTCTTTGTCATTGTGTATTTCAGGAACTCCCCTATTACTGCCGGTCCAAAAGTAGCGCCCATTACAGCTCCTGTAAAACCATTGATGGTAAGAGCCTGCGGGAATATAAAGAAATGTAATCCACTCTGCTTTATAGAGGTTAGAAATACTATTGATATAATAACAGAAGCCATTCCTCTTATAAACAATGGAATGAAAAGCATCTCCTTTTCTACTCCGTAATCTGTCATAAAATAGAAATATGCAAGATAAACGGCAGCAAGAGTGAAGGCAATTGCCGTCATAGTTTTATATCTCCATTTGTTAAGGGCGAATGTAAAATAAGTAAATGCACATCCTGCAATTATTCCGACCAGCACATACCAGTTCAGGTCGATCAGATTGGTCTCGTCAAAGCCAAGAATGTTTGCTGCATAAGAATGTTCAAACACATGTTCAGTAGCCATCAGAGTAAAGAAAACAAGATAAATGATAGTAGCTCCTATCACATTCCTGTTTTTCATCGCCATGAATGAGATATACGGGTGGTGCAGGAATGTGGCTCTCCATAAATTTATAGCAAGACATAATATTCCTAACAGAGCAGCTCCACGCATCTCTATAGCATCCCACCAATCAAAATAATTGCCATATACACAAATGAATGTGAAACACATCATGAATATGCTCCATAGCGCGGATCCAATCCAGTCAATTCCAAGCAATGGAATCTGCATGGGTCCTTTCACCGGCTTTACAAGTATAAGCACCATTATCATCATCAACACCAACATACCCGTCATAATCCAATGCATATATTCCCATTGGGAAAAGAAAGCTGTATAGACAGTAGCGATTCCGCTCAATTGTATTACCCCGTCTACTATGATAAAAACATAACAGAAAAATATCGCCATATCTCTTACGGGAGTAATCCATAACTGAATTGTGGAATTGCAGACTAATGTTGCCCACATTCGAAACCAACCGGCAAAAAAACAGGTTATTACCAATACCGGAACAGAATCCGTAAGCGCACATATTATATTGGCTGCTATCAAAGCTGCTCCGCATATTAGCAACCCCACCCTGTTGCTGAATCTGAATTTTAGACGGAACATCACACATAAATTTATAGCAATTCCTATCAGCGAGGCATATCCTGCCATAAGAATATCTTCCTGCATAAATGCCTTGGTGCCTACCATATCTGATGCAGCAGCGAGATATACACCTCCCGAGAACTGAATTATCAGTACAAAGAAGATGAATAGCCAGGGCTTGAGTCGGCGTGGTATGTAGTTGGGAATATCAGGGATATCAAATGGCCCCCGGGGTGAATTCCAGTCTGACATATCTCAACCTTTTAGTATTTTACTTCACATTCCACATTCATGCCGGCACGCAGTTTTGCCATATCCTCTGATTTATTATCTTGGGAGAATTCTATTCTGACTGGTACTCTTTGTCTTACTTTTACAAAGTTGCCGGCAGAGTTGTCTTGTGGCAAGATGGAAAGAGAGGCACCGGTGGCCTTTGACAATGAAACCACTACCCCATTGAAAGTCACCCCCGGAATTGCATCCACTTTTATATTTACTGCACTCCCTTCTGAGATATGTTTCAATTGAGTCTCTTTATAATTGGCAGTAACCCAGATATCGCCTGAATCAATTATATCAAGTAATGTCTGTTCAGGTTGCACGAGCTGCCCTACCTGGAGTTCCTTTCTCGAAGTGTATCCGTCGCATGGCGCGAGAACCACACAATAAGACAGATTCAATTCGGCCGTTTCAAGCAACGCTTTTGTCAGCTCTATCCCGGCTTCATTCTGAGCTATACGCTGACGTGTCTCATTTACTACTGATGTTGTGGCACCCTTTTGTCTCGTCAACATCTCATATCGAGCCTTTTTTGCTTCATAATCTGTTTTGGCGGCATCGTATTGCTGACGTGTAACGGCTTCCTTTTCCATCAGACTCTTGTATCGTTCGAAATCTGTCGCAGCCATTTCCATAAGCACCTTTGCTTCTGCAATGCTTCCTTCTGTCACTGCCACATTTGCCGATGCTACGCCCACACTGCGATCTGCCACCTCTCTTCCTGCCAAAGCATTCTGATAATCTGCCTGTGCCTGTGCCACACGCAGACGCATATCAGCATCATCAATTATAACGAGGGTATCCCCCTTCTTCACCTGTTCGAACTCTTTGAATCTTATCTCCTTTATATATCCTTGAACACGACAGTTCACCGGTACTATCTGCTGCTGAATCTGTGCATTATCCGTAAACTCTACATCTCCCCAATGCATAAATTTGCTGCAAACCCATAAAGCCGCTGTTACAATGACCAGAAGGGTCACAATATATGATAATATTTTTTTACTACGATGTGTCATATCTTTCCTGCTGTAAATAATAGTTTGTAATAATAATAGATTATATTGATTTTGGCATTGACCAACTGCTGCTCTGCATCAAGCTTTGAGTTGGCGGCATCAAGCATATCTGTTATCAATGCCATATCTGCGGAATACCTTGTTGAGGTTGTGTTATAATTCCTCTCAGCAAGCTCCACACTCTTATTCTGTGTTTTCAGCTCTTCGTATGACTCAAGGTATCGGATATAATCAGCTCTGATTGCCAGATTTATATTCTCTTTAGCAGCATCAAGTTCTTCCATTGCATGCAGGGTGGCTGCCTTGCTCTTCTCCAATGATTTGTTACTTTTATACAATGAAGACAGATTATAACTTACCCCGAGACCTACATACCAATAGCTGAGATTGCGGTTAATTGGTGGAACCTCTACAAGTATCGGACCTTCAAGCGTCCATTTGGCTTCCAACCCTATCTTTGGCAACTTCTCGGATTTTACAAGATTTTCTGCCTTTCGACTTATATCCACACCATTTTGTGCAAGTTTTAATGTAGGTGAATTTTCAGAGGCTTCTGATTGCCACCAGCTCTCTCCGGTCACTGGCAATGATTGTTTCAAAATCGTTGTATCCGGATTTATTACTGTATTTGCGGGCAAACCGGCAATGGTCACAAGATTATTATTCAGGATATCAAGCATATTGTTGATCTTGACAAGCTGCAGTTCAAGATTCGACACAAGTAGTTCGTATCGGGTGATATCATTTCTTAACGCCACCCCTTGCTGATATCTTGCATTCATCTCTTCAAGCACTTTTCGAGCTTGGGAAATGTTGTTTTCCACTACTTTTTTCAAATTCCTGTATTTATATATATCCAGATAATATCCCGTTAGCTGGAAACGTATATTATCCCGATTGAAATCAGTGGCATACCTTGCAGAGGTAAGCTTTAACTCAGCCAATTCAATGGAAGTGGTGACAGCACCACCCGTGTATACAGGTTGTGTGATACCTACTCCCAAACTGTTCCCGAAATGAGGAATCTTAGCAATCTGATAATCGGAAAAATCACGTTTGAGTGTAAAACCATTATTAATGTAACTTAGTGAGAGAGAGGCATTAATGTCAGGAAGTCGTTCGCTTTTAGCCACGTTGATATCACGCATCGCTTCCTGTTCGGCTGTGAATGAAGGTCTTAGTTGCACACTATTTACCTCCGCCGACTCAAATAATTCTTCGAGCGTGGTTATATGCTGCGCTTGTAATGCAGTCGAAATTCCACCGCCCACAATGATTGCACAAGCAACTATTGTGAGCAATCGGTGATTGTTCATAAAATTTGCTTATAAAAATATAATGGAAAAATTATGCTGCCCCTGTTTATATATTTATTTGGACAGACTCTAAATCAATATTAAAAGAAAAGATATCAATATAGTAGAGCTGTGCTTTTCCACTTTTCAAGTATTGCCCAGTTAAATGATAATGAGCTGTTGGTATGAATGTTGGTCAGTATAATGATATGTTTCATATAAATGCGTTCCTTTGTAGAACAGCTGTGCAAAATTAGTAAATTTTCACAAATATTCAAAATCTATAAATTTTCAAAAAAAATTTTCACTTCATGTTTGGAAGATTAAAAAAATTATAGTAACTTTGCACTCGCAAAAACGAAATGGTGCCATGTCCGAGTGGTTAGGTACCGGTCTGCAAAACCGTTTACACCAGTTCGAATCTGGTTGGCACCTCCAAAAAAAGCAAGCGACTCAAATGAGTCGCTTGCTTTTTTTATCATATTATTCAACGTTCTGCCCGCACCGGATTATTCAAGAAATCTTCATAAGCTAATCGTATTCCATCCCTCAATTCTGTTTTATATGTCCATCCCAATCCTTTAGCTTTACTTACATCAAGAAGTTTTCGCGGTGTTCCGTTTGGTCTTGTTGTGTCCCATTCGATCTTTCCATTGTAACCTACGGTTTCAGCCACGAGTTCCGTGAGAGCTTTGATGGTCAATTCTTTCCCTGTTCCGGCATTCACTGTCTCATTGCCACTATAATTGTTCATCAGGTAAACACATAGATTTGCCAAATCGTCCACATAAAGGAACTCTCGCAATGGAGAGCCATCACCCCAACATGTCACACTCTCCAATCCTTTCACTTTTGCCTCATGAAATCTTCTGATCAATGCCGGTAAAACATGAGAATGTTCCGGATGATAATTGTCGTTGGGACCATAAAGATTTGTAGGCATCACTGAAATATAATCCGTTCCATACTGACGGTTGAGATACTCGCAATATTTCAAGCCGCTTATCTTGGCCAATGCATACGCCTCGTTTGTCTTTTCAAGAGCTGAAGTCAGCAGACAAGACTCAGGCATAGGTTGGGGAGCAAGTCTGGGATAGATACATGAACTACCGAGGAATTCAAGTTTTTTACAGCCGTTTTTCCAGGCTGCGTTAATAACATTCATCTCAAGCATCATGTTATCATACATGAAATCTGCCAATGCCGACTGATTGGCTATTATACCTCCAACCTTTGCAGCAGCGAGAAATACATATTCAGGCTTCTCTTTTTCAAAAAATTCCTTTACACTTTTCTGGTCAATCAAGTCTAATTCTTTATGAGTGCGGGTAACTATATTTGTATACCCCTGACGCTCAAGTTCCCTCACAATTGCAGAACCCACCATACCTCTGTGGCCGGCAACATATATTTTCGAATCTTTCTCCATTTTTAGAGGTTGTTAATTTATTCTATTGTGCAAAGTTAGTAACAAAATTCCTATCTCCAATATCAAATCCCGTTTTTCAATTCACCTGACTTCGTTACTTTTTGAATCCTAAAAAAATTTATATCTATAAATCAGACGT
>CAZEUD010000046.1:0-12563 GCA_964515455.1 uncultured Sangeribacter sp. | reverse complement strand
AGGACGGCCTAAGAAAAACAAAATATAGTCCCACTCATTGGGAAAGTTTTAATTATTGAACATCCCAAACACCAACAATATGGACACAATACAGGAACAAATGCGAGCCCTGCGGCTTCCAGGCATGGCAGAGGCATGGTCCACAATGATGGACACACGAACGACAACAACACTCTCTCTGGGCGACGGTCTGAAGCTCCTGCTTCAGGCCGAGAGGGACGCCCGTCAGCAGAACCGCACGGCGCGCCTGATGAAGAATGCCCGATTCCGCTATCAGGCATCGGTCGAGTCAATCTACTTCGATGCCGACAAGGGGCGCGACCGCGACAAACTCAACCATCTGTCGACCTGCGATTTTGTCAGGAAGGGACAGGCCATACTTGTAACAGGGCCATCCGGAACCGGCAAAAGCTATATAATCTCGGCTCTGGGCACTAACGCTTGTCTTGCCGGACACCGTGTGCTTTATATGGGAATGGCAAAACTCCTCGAGCGTCTGCAGCTCGCCCGGATAGAGGGCTCCATCGCCTCTTTCTTCGACAAACTCGCCTCAATCGATCTTCTGATAATCGACGACTTCGGGATGAAAAAACTTGATGGTCAACAACTGCTTGACTTCATGGAAGTCATCGAGGACAGACATGGACGCAAGGCAACAATCATCGCCAGCCAGCTACCAGTCTCAGACTGGTATGATGTGCTTGAGAAAAATGCCACCATCGCTGATGCCGTGCTTGACCGACTGGCCAAGACATCACATAAAATCAATCTCAGAGGAGAAAGTTATCGTAAATAATCATTAACTTTGCGCAGACCTAAGCACAAAGGGTCAACCATGCTCAAAATATTGGGTGGTTATGGCCGGAATGCCTGGGTGCCTTTCACCGGAATATCCAAAAAACATACACTTTTGTGTAATATTTGAAGGCCGGTATGGTGATTTTTTATTATCTTTGCTTTATCGTAATAAATACTTCACAACATGAATATGAATGCGAACATAAAAACTGGTGATTTTTTTTCATTACAGAACTCTGTTGAAAATATCAATGAAACTGATTATGCCAAGGTTGGACTAATAATCGAAGCGGCAAAGGCTTTTGAACGTAGTACTTACCAGTGTGTCTATATTATAGACTATTTTAAGCAGGGATTTCTATATGTTTCTAATAATATTGCCCGGTTATGTGGGGGAGAAGCAGAGAAGATAAAGGATTTCGGATATCGGTTTTACATAGACTATGTGCCGGAGAAAGATTTGAGGATGCTTCTTGAGATCAACAATAGTGGGTTTAAGCTCTTCAATGAACTTCCTATTGGAGAACGAAAGAACTATACCATATCATATGACTTTCATATAAAACGAGGGAAACGTAAAAGACTTGTGAACCATAAGCTTACACCTCTTATGTTAACTAAGGATGGCAGAATATGGCTTGCGATATGTACAATATCGCTTGCGGCAACAAATGTGCCGGGAAATGTGATAATGAAGAAGCCGGGAGCTGGAATTTTTTATGAATATTGCTTGTATACACATAAATGGGAGGGAAAAAAGGAGATTGTGTTGTCTGATACGGAGCGAGAGGTATTGTCTCTTTCCACGCAGGGATATACAATGAACGATATCGCCGACAATATATGTAAGTCGGTCGATACCGTCAAGGCTTGTAAACGCAGTATTTTTCAAAAAATGGATGTGAAGAATATAGCTGAGGCTCTGACCTACGCGCAGAATCATCAGCTTATATAGACGTAATTACTCCGGATCACAGCGCAATGAAGAGAAATAGAACTTTGGGAAGTACTTGACCGCCTTTCCTGTTATCAGATCGAACATTGCATTGACGCAATGACCAGCTACAATCCAAGACGCTACTGATAACTGAGGTGGCGGCAATTCTCCTGCCTCATTTAAATATTTTTCAATCACATCATCAAGCCATCTATTGGGCATATCCCAAAAGGTACAGTAACGAGCTACAAATTCAGCCATTTTGATTTCAAAATTTTTATAGGATGATGCAACCTCTGTTAGCTGATATCCCCCTGGTTTAATTATAGTTAGGAAGGCTCCCCAACCAAAATTATATGGATGTAGAACAGGTATTTTAAGTTTTGAGCACAGTTCGTCAAAAACAAAAGGAATATCATTCTTGAAATCAAGGGCATTAATCGCGATTTCAGCACCATTTAGGAGCTCCTTTATATTACCTTTGTCAATAAATGTGTCGTGAAATTGAATATTTGCCTTGGGATTGATTCTAAGTAATCTCTTTGCAAGGCATTCTGCCTTAGATTTACCAATATCGCTTTTTACATAGTTTTGACGGTTTAGGTTGGTAATATCAACTTTGTCTCCATCTACAATTACAATATTTTCAAAGCCGAAACGTAGGGCACATTCTGCAATAACGCTACCTATTCCGGCTCCTCCAAGCAATATTCGTGTCTCACGAATCTTTTCTTGTTCTTCTTCGGTAACATAAATTCTATTTCTATTGTATCTTTCCATGTTGAATGTACTTTAATTACAATGCAAAGATAGAACGATAGAAACAAACGGTCATAACACAAAAGGGTATTTTGTGATTTATTCTATCTGATTCTTTTGTAGAACAAAATTATTTACTAACTTTGCAACAATAAAACAATATAAAAAGAAAACAATAAACAAATATAGCAATATAAATGACTGAAGATAGAGTGGAAGAGCTCAAGAGAATATTGCAGCAGAATGAGGTGAGTGTCGCCAATGCTCATGAGGCTTTGGAGTACCATCTCAATCAACTGCGCCGTCTTGGGGCAACCTTGGAAGATAACGTGTGTGAAGTCCTCAGGAAAGTAATTGCTCAGGCAGAAGCTATCGAGGAACTTGACCGAATAACAAATTGGACATGGCGAAAATAATAGCGATAGCCAACCACAAGGGTGGTGTGGCTAAAACAACGAGTTGCGTAAATATAGCCGCAGCCTTGGCAAAAATGGGCCGTCGGGTATTGTTGGTGGATGTAGATCCACAAGCGAACCTTACGAGCAGTTTCACTGATGAAAGCAAGATAGAGGCTTCAATCTATGATGCAATGAAAGGTGCTCCGGCGCCAATCATGCACATATCGGAGAACCTTGATTTGATACCATCCCACATAGATCTTGCCGGAGCAGATATGGTGTTCAGTAATAAGATTGCCCGGGAACAGATCCTGAAGAATATCCTTGATGAACTGAAGGCTGGGTATGACTATATAATTATAGATACACCCCCCGCTCTTGGTTTGGTGACAATCAATGCTCTCACTGCCGCTGACAGTGTGATCATATCAATCTGTGCGGAAACTCTCCCTCTCCGAGGTTTGGTGATGCTCGATGAAATGATAGGAGACATCGCTCAAAGCATCAACAAGGGGCTTCATGTTTCGGGCATCATAATCGCCAAGTACAATCGGCGCAAACTTGATAATGCGGTTATCGAGGCTATTCGTGAAAAGTATGGAGATAAGATCTACAAGACCTATGTAAGAACTTGTGTGTCGGCGGCTGAAGCTCCGACCTATCGTCAAAGTGTTTTGGACTATGCTCCGGGATCAACCGTTGCGGAGGATTATAGAGCGCTCGCAAAAGAAATAGACAATCAAACAATATAAAAATAAATAAGTATAACAATATATAAATAAAACAATATAAAAAGTATGGCAAAAAAGACATTGACATCAGGATTGCTTGGTACAGTGACAGGCTTGAGCAAGGAGGCTGAATCAGTATCTACTAATTCGGCTGTTGCCCCTGTCGAAATGCCAAAAGAAGTGGCACCTGAAATGCCGGGACAATCCGATAAGCGCAGACCGGGAAGACCGTCTGCCAACTCCGGAGAACCGGAGATATGTGTGACATTCAAACTTCCGGACTCTCTTGCCCAGGAAATAAAGATGCTTGCCGTGGTTGAGCGCACAACTCAAAAGGAGATTATAACGGCAGCATTGAAGGAGTATGTTTCTCAAAGGGTAAAATGACAATATAAAAATATTTCAATATATAATTGAATAAATAAAACAATTTATATTGTTGTTAATTGGAGCGGCCACAAATGCGGTCGCTCCAATTAAATTCTTGTATCTTCTCGGTCTGAAAAAGGAGTTGATTTGTGTATGTCGAAAGGAATGACTATTTTTGCAAAGTGTAAAAGAAAAACATATTGATAATATACGCCCCCCTTATGGGGCACGAGGAACGAGTGCCCCCCTGTTCAAAATTTTAGATTATGAGTATAGATTTTAGTAAGGTTGACTTGAATAATTTTGATTTCGATACTCTTTCTACGGATGAGTATCGGGAGTTTCTTCAGGCTTGGTCGGATTATCATGGTAGGATGAATCATGTTTCTGTGGATGTGTTGGAGCAGGAGTTTGAGCGTAAATCCGATTATCTTCAGTGTGGGGAGCATTATGAATTGTCAGAGCTTTATCCTGATGAGTTTGTTGAGTTGTTGTTTGAGAGGAAAGCCTTTGAACAGGGTGAGGGGATTATTCCTTTTGAGGAAGTACAGAGTTATGAATACCAGTTGTGGTTGAAGCAGAAGATCCGGAACAAGGCTTTGAGGTCAGAGTCCTCAAATTCAGATGATGCACAGTCAGAGAAGATAGACTATAGTGGTTATCGTATGTGGAGATATAATCCTGTGGTCTTCTACAAGGATGGAAAGAAGAACAGACATAGGTTGTTGCTGAAGGATGATGGCGAGAGTCTGAGTTTCCTTAGTGGGCGGGACTTTGCGATATTGTCCCCGGTGACTTATGTAGGGCGTACCAACTCTTATAGGAACGCTCGGTTTCTTTATGCCTTTGCGATAGATCTTGACGGTGTGAGTATGCACGAAGTCCGGATGTTGTTGCGTGGTATGACAACGGGGGTTTATCCTGTTGCCAACATCATAGTCAATTCCGGACATGGGATTCATGTGTATTACTTGTTGAAGCGTCCGATTGAAATGTTCGCCACTCGCCTTGATGCGTTGAATAAGATGAAACGAGGATTGACCAAGATTGTGTGGCTCGTGTCAAAACTTGGTGCGGAGAGGGCGCAGGTTCAGAGTGTGGTGCAGGGTTTCCGTGTGCCGGGAACCAAGACAAAGTTCGGCAAACCTATCCGGGCATTCTGGAACCGTTCCGCGCCCATGCACACGCCGGAGGAACTGAATAGCTTTTTAGGGCGTGCTTTCGGATTGTCTGATGAAGAACTTGGACAGTTGACAGATAAGACTCCGCATAATCCGTCCCGTGTGACGCTGAAAGAGGCGCAGGAACGATGGCCGGAGTGGTATGCTTCCCGTGTCATAGGACGCCGCAGGGTAGGTAAGAAATGGCAACTCAATCGTGGTCTGTATGATTGGTGGCTGAATATCCTTAAAGACGGTCAGCAGGTGGAAGTGCATCACCGGTACTGGTGCATTCTTACATTGGTAGTCTATGCCGTTAAATGCGGTGTGCCTCGCGATGAAGTTCTTGCTGATGCTCTCTCTTTGGTTCCGGCTTTTGACCGCAAGACAGAGACAGTGGATAATCCCTTTACGGAGGACGATGTAAACGATGCCATGAGAGCGTATGACGAGGAATATAACAAGTGGCCTATTCGGGTTATTGAAACAACTACAGGAATACGAATAGAAAGAAATATCAGAAAGGGACGTAAGCAACCACTTCATTTGATGATTGCTCGTGCAAGTCGGGATGTACAGGCATTGGCAAAAGGTAAGACAAATTGGTATGAAGGTAATGGACGTAAGAAAGGTATTAAGATAAGTGCGGATAAGAGTTGCCATGCGACACTTATAAAAGAGTGGCGAGCGAAGAATCCGGATAGCAAGAATAAATCTTTGTGTGCCCGGGAGACAGGACTCTCAAGACCAACTGTTACCCGGTGGTGGGATTCTGCCGTGCAGGAACCACTAAAACAATAAAACATTAAATGAATAAAACAATATATATTGTTTTATTGTTGGGCTTGCGAGTCCGTTTCATAGTTCTCTTCAAGAACCATAACCATAGTATGAATGTTATTTGTAAGGAAAATATTTACGCCAGAATGTTCAGGTAAAATAATTTTCAGAAATATGAATTTTCAAATCAAATAACAAATGCTTTATCAATGGATGAAACAGAAGAAGAAAAGGGTGATTTTTTAGACGTCAGAAAATCTTTTGAGAAAGATCCAAGAAAGGTCATTGAGATAGAGATGGACAAGGATGGCAGATTCTCTGAGAGAACTCGATATGCTATGGAGAATACTCTGAATTTAAGCCTGCTTTCACCCCCTGAAGGTCCGAAGCTGGCGAATGAGGCAGAGGCTCTGTTTGTGCTGTCAAAGCGTGGAACTGTTTTGGAAACAATAGAAGCTGATTTCATAGAGGGATATATCTCCCCTATGGTGTACCGTTCTTCCTCGATGAAGTTCCCGCAGGTTCCAATCGCCCCGAAGTTCGTGAAGATGATCAAGGACATGAACGCCGGAAGTGGTGTCCCGCACGCTACGATCACATCTACAATCAACAACATACTCGACCGCTTTTTCAGTGGGTATTTGCTTGTGAGTAACCGTGTCAAAATGGGATACGGCAAGGTCGAGGAATAGCACAGGTATCCTCCGGAGGTCAGTTGGTTCAGGCGGTTCCATCGCTTGCGAGAGAGCAAATTTTTCAAATTTGCCATAGCTTAATAGGGCAAAATATTGGCGAAGCCACCGCATCCACTCCGTTGGGATGCTATATTTAACCCTATTAAGGCATGAGGCTTCGCCCCCTACAACCCCCACAAGGGGAGTGTCCTCTCCCCTTTGAACCCCACCGCCGGGATGACCCTTCCCGGACCCTCGGACAAGGGCTTCCAGCCCCCGTCACCCCTGGGCAGAGAGTGACCCTCTCTCTGCACTCTCCGGCAAAGGGAACAGCTCTGCGGCCGCCGTTCCCCTTGCATCCCTTCCCGGCCGTTTCCGTCCACCTTCCACTGAAAATATATGAGCCACTATACAGTCTGCCATTATGAGAAATGCTACGGTCCACCGGTGTCCTACTCCACCCATATCGAGAGGAAGAAGGCGGACGGAACGGAGCATGTGCCGTACAACATCAAGCGCAGAGACCTTACCAAGCATAACAAGGAGTTTATAAAGGAAGCCCGGGAGATTGGCCGCAGCGCAGCCATCGAGAAAAGGCTTGATGCTGTCCGTCATCAGAAGGATGCCGACGGCAATGAATACGAGCGCAAGATCCGGAAAGGTCAGATATGCTGCATCGAGATCCGCATGAGCGCATCGGTCGAGGGTATGGCTGAGATCATCGAGCAGGGCAGGCTGATGGAATGGTGCCGGGAGTCAATCAAGTGGGCGCAGAAAGAACATGGCAAGGAGAACATCGTGAGTGCGGTTCTGCACATGGACGAGGAGACACCGCACCTTCATGTGTCTCTTGTTCCTGTTGTGTCCGGAGAGAGCAAGAAACAGAGGACTACAAAAAAGAGAGCCGCCAAGGATAAGGAGAAAGCGGAGAAGAATGGTGAGGAAGTCCCGAAGAAGAAACGCCGCTACAAGAAAAAGGCGACAGTGGAGACCTTGCGGCTGTGTGCCGATGATGTCATGACCCAATGGGATCTGAAAAGGCGGCAGACAGAGTATGCTGTTGCGATGGCGCCTTTCGGACTGGAGAGAGGTGAGGAAGGAAGTCCTGCCAAGCACAAGGATCTTGCCCAGTATTATAAGGAGCAATACGAGCTGCAACGCGGGCGGCTGGACGAATTGCTCAAGGAACTAGCCGGACAGGAGGATCTGGTGAAGGAGAAGAACAGGGAGATTCTTAAAAAGGACAGTCAGATCCGGGAGCAGGAAAAGGAACTGAACGAGACCAGGAGTGAACTCACTGAAAAGAAAAATGAGATAGCGCGACAACAGCAGCAGCTCGACAAACTTCTTCCGTTGATAGTGAAGGCGCAGGACAGGCTCGACACTTACACTGAAGCCGGAGAATATGCCGAGGGTCGCATAGAGTCCGCTGACCGTCTTCTTCAGGCGGCGGACAGCAGGGAGAAAGAGGTTGCCAAGGTTGAGAAGGAGGCATTGGATAGGATAAACAACGCCTCGATAAGTTTCCTTGCCAAGAAAGAGGTGGAGAGGCTTGCAAAGGAGAATGCGGAGCTGAAGTTGCTCGTGTCCGGCAACGCCACCGCACTGGAGAGAGAAGCCGCTGCCACTCGGCATGAGAAAGCCGGAAGAGAGAAGGCGGAACGGGAACTGCAACAGTTGAAGGATACCGTGTCCGGCACACAGACCGCACTTGAACGCAGACATCCTCTTGAAGCCCGGTTGATAAGGGAACTTGTGTCGATTGAGATTAAAGATCCGGATTATCAGGATGCCATTCTTTCGGGTAAGACCTTGACATGGAAGAAATATCCGTTTATGGATCCGGCGACAGGAAAGAGGATTCCGGAGGAATATGCCGATAATATCTCCGTGAGGATTGAAGGACATGGAGAAGACTCGTTCATCTCCATGTGCGGTAAACGTATCTCCGATTTCTTCCGGGATATCTGGGCAAAGGTGAAGGCTGCACTTGGAATAAAGCAGCGTCAGGAGGAAGAGAAAAGGAAGCAGCAGACACAAAAGCCGGACACCGGACAGACTCAGGAACCTCCGAAGAAAAGCAGGGGAATGAGAATGTAGGGATAATGCGTCCTTACAGTCGGCTCGCCGTATAAACCGTAGGTGCGTAGCCTAATACGCACCTGTCAAGGACAGGTGCGCTTCCGTGATTGGAGACGATGCCGGACAGCAAGCTGAATCATGTTGTTTTCTTGCGTTTGTCGATGGCTCTGTAAAGGGTTGCCCGGCTAATTCCGGTTGCCTTGGTTATCTCATCTATCGAGTGCAGCTTTGAGTCGTACATCTTCAGAGCGGTAGATACTTTGCTTTCATCAGACTTTGGTCTGCCTCCCTTACGTCCTCTTGCCCTCGCAGCTTCAAGTCCTTGCCTTGTGCGCTGCCGTGTGAGATCTCTCTCAAACTGTGAGAGTCCGGCAAAGATTGTGAGCAGCAGATTACCCTGTGGTGTGGTGGTGTCGAGCCATGTCTCTCTCAGTGATTTTATCGACGCTCCGGCTTCATGTATTCTCTTGATGATTGAGAGTAGTTCCTTGACGGAACGCCCCAGCCGGGTAAGTTCCGTTATTATCACGGTGTCTCCGGAACGGAGTGAGTCCATCATCCTGTCAAGTTGCGGACGCTCCTTTTTTACTCCGGATATCTTCTCACTGTATATTCTCTCGCATCCGGCTTGATTGAGCAGATCTGTCTGCCCATTGAGGTTCTGCCCGGTGGTCGATACTCTTGCGTAGCCTATGATCATAACATTAGGACAATTTAATGATTATAAAGTCTCCTTTTTTAACCATATTCTGAATAGTGGGTCCTTTATAAAATACTTTGTGCTACGTTTTACAGAACTATCTTTTATAATTATGCCTTTTTCCTTTAGACTTTTGAGATAAGGGGTCAATATACCGGATGTCAGTCCGCTGGCTTCTCTGATGTCTGGGACAGTCATATCTTTTTCCGAATTGCTTAGAATATTCAGAATATGTTGTGAGTTCGTAGGCACATTGTTGTAGATCTCCCTATATATAACGGAATAATATGATAGAAGAAAATCCAAGTCGTCCTTTGGATTACTACCTTCTCCAATGATATTGGATATGATTTCTACTGATTTTATGGTAGGTGGAACAAAATTAAACATAGCTGAGGCTCTGTCAATAGAATCCTCGCTAAATATCTGGTTTAAGTCTCCATCAGTAATTGGAGGCAAGTGAATCTTCTTCAGACCTTCAAAGAATGGAGCCTTATATTCCGTCAGGGCAGGAATTAGTTTGCTTACACTGGCTATCATCATGGGAGCACCTTCATTATATAGGAACCTGCGTAGCCGGAACTGTTCCTCATAAGAACAGCGATCCAAAAAATAATCGAGGTTATCTATGATAAGGATTGAATCACCGGAGACTTGTTCAATGATATCAGAGGAACTGAATATGAAGCGTCCGTCAATCCAAACAAAGTGTAAGGCCGGGTATTTTGTTATCAGACGTCTGAATAATGTAGTCTTCCCGGATCCTTCCTGACCAATAACCAATACTGGCTGTGGTATGGAAGACCCGATGTTGCCATCAATTTCACCGCAGATAGCATTGAGAGCAGCCGAATTTGCGATGAATGTGGAAATTGTGTTTGTTTGGACACTATATCCCATTATTCAACAAATTTAGAATACCACCATTTTTTCAGCAACGGAGAGTGAAATCTCCTTATGCCTCCGGATACTCGCATGATATAACCATCATGTTCAATCATATTGAGAATAAGACTGAACTTTGTGTTGGCATTAGCCACAGGCTCATTGATGAACTGAGCAAACATGTCAAGCAGTTCCCCTCTTGATAAACCATTGTCGGCCATGCTTAGGGCGTTAAGAAGTAATTCCGCACCTTCTTTGAAGCCGTTATACTCTGCGAGACGTTCATACCAAGTGCTTAGATCATCAGTGTGCGCCAGATAGTCAAAGGCAGAGTCAACCATCTGTTCAGTAATGCCATTCTTCGCATCCGGATAATTCTTTATTGTGGTGAAAAGCAGTTGGATGAAATATGGTATGTACCATTCAATCTTGTCAAGAATATATTGGACTGTCTTTCCGGTAATGGGTATGCCCAATGAATCTGACAAAGCAAGAATCAATCCTTCTGCTTCTTCTTGTGATAAAGCATCAAAATCAAAGGAAACCATATCGTTTATGGTCATGGATAGATTCCTCATGCTTGTGAAGTTGTGGAGTCCGACGGAACCACAGAATATCCACCTTATCTTTGTTCCGGAGACTTGTCTCAGACTTCTGAACCAGTTAAGCAGGAATCCGGCGTTCTTGTGTGATGGATCTTCTTTGTCGATTATATTGAGGAATAGAGGAAGCTCGTCGATGACGATTAGAGTATCCTTTGTATGATCGATGGCATCGGATAAAGATGTGAATAGATTTTGAGAGACCTCAGGTCGAGAGAAGTCAAGTTTGACGGGGCCAATCCCTTTTACGCCCTCGAATAGACGGTTGATAAATCCACCTGCTACTTCTGCAGCCTGACTCCAGATTTTAGATCTGTCAAATTTGCTGATAAGAGTATTGAGAAATTCATCTTGTGATTGTATCCCTTCTAAGTCGATATACACACAGGTCCATCCGGTGGACTCTTTGTCCTCGACAAGTCTTTTGGCAAATGATGATTTGCCTATTCGTCTTGGAGCAGAAAGAACCAAGGAATGGTTTGTGTCAAGGAACTCATGGGCATGAGCGAGTTCTTTGGATCTTCCATAGAAGTCTTCACCGGTTACAGGTGGTCCTACTTTATTTGATATTGCCATATAGTATTACAGTGTTTGTTGATGCAAAGGTATAGAAAATATTTTATATAGAAATTTTTTTCTATATAAAATATTTTCTATATAATGTCAGGTATCTGGTTGGTCGCTGTATATAGTTGGGATATATACCACTTTTGAGGTGGTATATTCAGAGGTTGGTGGTAAATTGGGGTATATAAAGTATCGATATTTGGCTACAAGTGGGTCAAAATACCCACTTGTAGCCAAATATCGGATTTAAGATGATGTTTTACTTTAGGTATTCAATCTCAAAACTCAGGGCATTTGCCCTGTTTTGAGTTGATGATTTTGAGATGGCTTATGAAACGGTATCCGGCAGGTATATTTCCATCCGAAGATAGTTTACCGGGCAGTCTCAAAAACGGTCGTATATGAAAAAGGATGTTTATTTGTTATTATTTTTTTAATGAAAGACATATTAATAATTCGCGCCCGCGAAGCCATCGTTGAGACTCGAAGGAGGAGAGCTGACTGTAGGTTGTGTAATTGTATGATCGTTGATTGAATATGTTGTTGAGCATCGCGGAGAGTTCGATGCGCTTGTTGAATTTATAGACCAACTTGGTGTCGAGCAGGAAGACGTTTTTATATGTACCCTCTGTAAGTTCATTACGGTAATGCTCGCCCATTATGCGCCATTCCCATTTTGAGTGAGGCATGATGTTGATGAGCAGGGCGTTTTCCATACCACTGAGCCATGAGTTCTTTACTCCGTTCATCCGGAGCTGACTGTCAGAGAAATCTATCGAATAATCGAAACTGAGCCAACGGAGAGGCGCACCATTGATTTTAGCCCCTATACTCCAACCGAGGCTTACCGAGTTAACGGCATTGCTTTCAGAGAAGAGATGCGACTCGCTACGGTTGAATGAGCCGTTGACATTTGCCGAGCCTCGCATAAAGTCGAGCGTCTTTCCCACATTTCCCATAGCAATCAAGTTTTGTCCGTTATTTTTAGCATCGGTGTAAGAATAGACGATATAATCACCATACAGTTGCTGCGCCATTGTGTAAGGGAGGTGCGACCACGACTGCATCACCATAGCGTTGGCGAATACTCCCCGGCGTGTATGCTTATAGGCGAAACTTGC
>CAZEUD010000045.1:0-12894 GCA_964515455.1 uncultured Sangeribacter sp. | reverse complement strand
CTCCATACATACCGGATAAAAACAATCCGTGGTCTTCTTCCAATGTTTATGCTAATGTAATTGGAATTGTTAAGACTAGTAATGCGATATCGCCCGGTATTCATGAAGGACATGGGAAATGTGCCGTGCTGACAACAAAGATTGAGCATTGCAAGGCTGTGGGCAATTCTTTAATTAATGTGAAATTCTATCTATGAGACATACACTAAGAAGAGGAGTATAGTTGTAGATTCGTTGAAAAATTGGGGTATTTTGTGGAATTTTAATATTAATTAATGCTATAAGGTGGTATATTTGCCGGTGCTTTTGCTAATTTTGCAACGTAAATAAAACGGGCAATATTTTTTACGCATAATATTTTAATCATACCAACTAATGAAATCAACTAACCTGACAGCAATTTTATCAATGTTCTGTGTGCTTATGGCACAGACTGCTTGCAGCCCTTCCACTGATTCGCCGTTTAATAATGGTGGGTTAAATGGAGGAATGGAAAATATGGGTGGTCCCGGCGGTATGGGTGGCGGAACGGGAAGCGTCTCCGATGACGGAGCCTCTCTGGGCATCGACAATTCCATAAAGGATTGGGACGGAACCACTGCCATGGATGCATCAAAGGATACCCCCGGAAATGACAGCGATATTTACTACGAGGCTAATACTTTCTCAAAGAAAGTTACCGTGACTTTCAACGGCAGCAGTGCATCTGTTGTGCCTTCCGATGCATCCATTTTATACCATACATCCGGTGCCTATGTCACTTTGGATATGGCAACAAACTCGGTTTCCGGAGTGGAGATCGAACTTAAGGGTTCAAGTGATGACGGCGGTCTGAAAATCTACGGTGACAAGAAATTCAAGTTAACCTTGAATGGTCTTTCACTTCACTCCAATCGCGGTCCAGCCATCAACAGCCAGTGCAAAAAACGTATTTTCCTGAATGTGGCATCCGGCACAGAGAACACCTTGACAGATGTCGCTACTTATACTGATGATCCGTATTATCTGGATGCATCCAAATCTGAAGACCGGAAGGGATGTTTCTTCAGCGAGGGCAACGTGATAATGAGCGGCACCGGCTTGCTTAAGATTACAGGTCTGTACAAGCATGCTTTGGTTACTGACAATTCATTCATCATGCGTCCCGGAGCTAATCTCATTATCAACGGTGCAGCCAAGAATGGTCTTCATGCCAAGGGAGACAGTGACACCGGCATTGGCGTCTTGATAATGGGTGGATATATTTATGCCAATATCAGCTCTGAGGCGGGCAAAGGTATCAAGACAGACATGGGTGTGGAGGTTACAGGCGGTGTGCTTGATCTCAATACTTCCGGTAATGGTATGTATGACTCCAGCGAGAATGATACATCATCCGCTGCCGGCATCAAGACTGATGGAAATATTGTGATAAGCGGAGGCACCATCAGCGCCAAGAGCACCGGAAGCGGAGGCAAAGGTCTTAATGCCGACGGGGAGATAAAGATTTCCGGAGGTGAAATCACGGTAGCCACCAACGGCAGCAAATACGTTTACAACAAACTTGACTCTTCGCCGAAAGGTGTGAAAGCCGATGGAAATATCACCATCTCCGGTGGTACGCTCAAGATTGCTGCCACCGGTCGCAACGATGGCGCTGAAGGTCTTGAAAGCAAAGCTGACCTTACGATATCCGGCGGGAATGTAAGCGTATATGCATACGATGACGCTATCAATGCCAAAACCGCAATTAACATCACCGATGGCAATATATATGCTTATGCGCAGAATAATGACGGTATTGACTCAAATGGTTCGCTTACCATTTCCGGAGGAACTGTGCTCGCATCCGGTTCATCCGCACCTGAAGGCTGTATAGACTGCGACAACACTCAAAAGTTCTTTATCAATGGTGGAACGGTATTCGGTATTGGAGGCACTCTTCAGTCGTTACCGTCAAGCTCCAGCTCGCAATATTGTGTGTCTTACAACAGTTTCTCCGCTTCCAAAGGTGCCACTATCCGACTTTTGGACTCATCATCGCAGGAAATAACATCCTTTGAAATGCCGCGCACTGTCAGCGGAGGCAATCTTCTTTTGAGTTCTTCTGCCTTGAAAAGCAATGCGCAGTATACTGTTACCAATGGCACCCAGACTCTCTTCACGTTCACCACTTCTTCACGTATAATCTCCGTGAACTAAAAGACCGGTCTCTTACTGAGAAAAAATCTCCGAATATTGAGAAATTGAACTTTCTTGAAGGTATAAAAGTGTAATTTATATCACCACTGTAGGTTTTTGAAGGTACAATATCCATGCTTGCCGCTACCGTATGCTGAGAAAGATGATTTCTTTGACAGGGTATGGCTGTATTGGATGCGTCCGTAGAAGATATTGGTATTGTCGTATGCGGCATTTAGAGTAGGGGAGAACCCTGTCTCTGTATATGTGGAATTGTTTACAGTAGGGATATTCAGAAAATAGTTAACTATTTTCTGAATATCCCTAAAATAACACACTCTTTTTTAAAACTGAACCTTAAACAATATATTTTTCCAGTAATTTGCATTTTAGAGGCAAATTGGGTATTTTTGTCGGAAGAAACAAATATCGATAGGAGATACATTTTTATGGAATTACCGCGTAAAAATAATGGGGAACAGCCCAAGCTGCCTGCTAACTGCCGCCAGATTATGATTATAGGGGCAAATGGTGCCGGGAAAACAAGATTTACAACGAGGCTTATCGAGTCTAGTAATCCTGAGAAGGTGTTTGCCATTTCACCTCTGCGCGCACTTTATGGTGCATATAATCCGCAGGCTATGCCCCAGTCGATTGACGGCATATACGCGAAAGCTCTTTCCCGATCTCCTCTCACGGTAGGCGCTGTTGGTGTGCCGGCTTCCGAAGCAGAGCGTCTGATGGGCGTTTTGCTTAGTGAGGAGATGGCGACTTTGTTGTCTTTCAAAATGGAGGGTAAAACAGGAGCGCTTCCCCAAACGAAGCTTGACCGGGTTTTGAAACTGTGGCGAGAGATTTTTCCGGGTAATGATGTGCTCCGACATGAGGGAAGACTACTTTTCTCCACGCCTGCTAACGGGGGCACAAGACCGCAGATGAAATTATCGGCAGGCGAGAAGCTTGTGCTGTATTATTTCGGTGCTGTCCTGTATGCTCCCAAGAATGCGGTGATTCCGATAGACAGTCCGGAACTGTTCCTGCATCCCACCACTCTCCGTTCTGTATGGGACAGGGTGGAGGCTTTGCGTCCCGACTGCACATTTATATATACCACTCACGATCTGGATTTCGCTTCCACGCGAAGTTCTGCAGCTACGATCTGGGTGCGAGGGTGTGATCCGGAGGCTGACGAGTTCGATTATGATGTGCTTCCTCCCGATTCACCAATTCGCGAGGATATGTATCTCGCCATCCTCGGAGCGCGCAGACCTGTGTTATTCATAGAGGGCGACAATACACATTCAATAGATTCCAAACTGTATCCCCTGATATTTCCCAATCATACGGTGCGTGCGTTGGGTTCTTGCGACAGAGTTATAGAGTCAACACGTGTATTCAATTCTCTTAAGGCGTTTCATCATCTCGACAGCATGGGGATAGTGGATCGCGACAGGCGTTCTCCGCAGGAGGTGGCATATCTAAGGAAGAAGAAGATTATGGTGCCGGAAGTAGCCGAGATTGAGAATATGTTGCTTCTTGAGGATGTTGTGCGCACAGTGGCAACTGCCAACCATCGTGATGAACACCAGGTGTTTGAAAAGGTGAAGAGAGCGGTTATCGCTATGTTCAGGGGGGAGATGCGTCAGCAGGCTCTGCAGCATACGCGACATTATGTGAAGCATACAATGGAGCATCGCATTGACGGACGGTTTGACTCAATATCCCGACTTGAAGAGCACATGGCAGATCTGCTTGCCGAAATAAATCCGCGAGCCACTTATGAACAATTCTGCCGTGATTTTCATGACTATATAGTCAATGACGATTATGCATCGGTGTTGAGGGTATATAATCAGAAATCGATGGTCGGGCAGTGCAACGTAGGTCCATTAACAGGTACAGGAGACAAACGTGGTTATCTGACAGCAGTGTTAAATATCCTGAAGTCCGACACAGCCGCTGCCGACCGCATACGCACAGCTTTACGCGCCAACATCCAGTGAATCTTGTCTGTAACATTATATCACATTGATATGACGAGCATTTAATGTTTTACCCTTTGTGACTGCGAATTTGATAGTAAATTTCCAATCCTCAAAATTTCAAATTTGGTATAAGATTATAATTCTAACGAATTTTCTTTCAGAAGAAAATCATATAAAGCAAGTACAAAAAGTATCTTTATAAAATATTATCACTTATGCGTGTAGGAGATGTTGGAGATGATACTGAGTGCAAACATAAATTGGTTGTTTTTATGTAGATTTTGAAGATTTTGTAAATATTTTTCAAGAAAATTTGCAAAATATAGATAAAAATGATAACTTTGTTGCGAAATTGACAGCAAAATGAAATTTAACGCAAATATTCATTCCCATAATTTACATTGCAACACCCTGTTAGCGTTGCGACGACGATGATTTGCGCTTTTCTGATTCGCTGAAAAAGCGAATTATTTCAAATTTTCAATTCCCCTTAATATTTAAATACATATATGCTTTTGCGATTTGTGGTGTATACATTGTCGCGAAGCATGTCTAATTGCAGCATGAGTTATATAATAACTGAGGCAAACGAGTCTCACTTGAAGTATGCGGAACACATTTGTGATCTTATTTTCCAATCTGCATGTCAACGAGGAACAGGTATTGCAAAACGCTCACCCGAGTACATTGTACAAAAGATGAGAAGCGGCAAAGCAATAGTGGCTCTGGATGGTAATCGAATAATTGGATTCAGCTATATTGAGTGTTGGGGTCATGGAGATTATGTGGCCACATCCGGTCTTATTGTTGATCCGGACTACCGGCATCAGGGTTTGGCAGAGCAGATAAAGAAACGGACGTTTGCCCTCGCACGCAAGAAATTTCCGTGTGCCAAAATTTTCAGCATTACAACTTCTCTACCTGTAATGAAGTTGAACACACGTTTGGGTTATGAGCCTGTCACCTTCTCGGAACTTACTGATGATGAGGAATTCTGGTCAGGCTGCAAAGGTTGTGTGAATTTTGACATCCTTAAGCGTAACAATAATACCCGCTGTTTATGCACCGGGATGCTCTATGACCCGAAAAAAAGAATTGGGACACGCAAGGCAAACCCTTATATAATGTATATTTTCAACAGATTAAAAAAATTATTCAGATAATCTTTATTATGAGCAAAAAAGTAGTTTTGGCATATAGCGGGGGGCTTGACACCTCGTTTGCCGTAAAATATCTCTCTGAGGAACTCGGATATGAAGTGCACACAGCATTGGCCAATACGGGCGGATTTTCCAAATCTGAAACAGAAGCATTAGCCAAACGGGCCATCAGTCTCGGTGCCAAATCGCACGTTACTCTTGAAATAGAGAATGATTATTATCAGAAATGTATTCGTTATATGATATACGGAGATGTGATGAGGAATGGGACTTATCCAATATCCGTAAGCAGCGAACGCACTTTCCAGGCCATCGCCATTATAGAATATGCAAAGAAAATCGGAGCGGATGCTGTGGCGCATGGTTCTACAGGTGCCGGCAACGATCAGGTGCGTTTTGATTTAACATTCCGAGTGCTTGCACCCGAAATAGAAATTATAACACCAACGCGCGACTTGACATTGACACGCGAATATGAAATAAATTACCTCAAGGAGCGAGGTATTGAGGCTGATTTCAAAAAAATGGAGTATTCTATCAATAAAGGGTTGTGGGGCACTTCAATAGGAGGAAAGGAAACTCTGAAATCAGAGCAGACTCTACCTGAAAGCGCATACCCGTCCCAAGTGTCTTCCGTTGAACCCCAACGTATGACTATTTCTTTTAACAAAGGGGAAATAACCGCTGTGAATGGACAGGAATTTTCCTCAAAGGTTGATGCAATACGCAAAGTGGAGGAGATTGGTTCGCAATATGGAATTGGCAGGGATATGCATATAGGAGATACTATTATAGGGATAAAAGGGAGAGTAGGATTTGAAGCGGCAGGAGCCATACTTATAATAGCCGCCCACCGTATGCTTGAAAAGCACACGCAAACCAAATGGCAGATATATTGGAAGGAGCAGGTGGCAAATTGGTATGGCATGTTTGTTCACGAAGCTCAATATCTTGAGCCTGTAATGCGTGATATTGAGAAGATGCTCGAAAGTTCACAGAGAAATGTTACGGGCACCGTAGAGTTATTACTTCGTCCTTATTCATTTACCCTTGTTGGAGTCGATTCCCCTTATGATTTGATGAAAACTGATTTTGGAGAGTATGGTGAAGTTAACAAAGCGTGGAGCGCGGATGATGTGAAGGGCTTTACAAATATTCTGAGCAATCAGATTCATATTTATAACAATGTCATGATGCGTAACGGCAAAAGTATTTATGATTAAAGTAGGAATAGCAGGAGGTGCGGGATATACGGCAGGAGAATTGATTCGTATTCTCGTGAATCATCCGCATGCCGATATACGGTTTGTCCAGAGTACAAGCAGTGCCGGAAAATCTGTTACTTCCGTTCATGCCGGTCTATATGGTGATACGGATATGAAATTCTGTTTTGAATTTGTGCCTGATGATGTGGATGTCTTGTTTCTGTGTATGGGTCATGGTGACAGTGCGAGATTTCTTTCAAAACATTATATCTCCGATAATATTAACATAATAGACCTGTCGCAGGATTTCCGTGATGAATCCAACGGATTTGTATATGGCTTGCCGGAACTTAATATCGAGCGTTTACGAAATGCAAAAAGAGTGGCAAATCCGGGTTGTTTCGCCACAGCACTGCAATTGGCGTTGCTTCCTGCAATAGCATCAGGTAACATAACAGGAGATATCAATGTTACAGCGTTAACCGGCTCAACCGGGGCTGGTGCGAAACATTCAGCATCTACCCATTTCAGCTATAGAGCCGGCAATATCTCCACATATAAGGAATTTAATCATCAGCACATTACAGAAATATCAAGAAATATGACACGTTTTTTCCCCAATGGCAATTGTCCTGATATCTGTTTTATTCCGGTAAGGGGTGATTTTACGCGAGGAATATTTGCCTCGTTGCATTTTAAATCTGACATTAAGGATGCCCCTGAATTATATAAGGAATTTTATAAGAATGAAGCGTTCACACATTATGTTGAAGAGCCACTTGATCTTAAACAAGTGGTAAACACAAATAAGGCATTGGTGCATGTTGAACGGCACGGAGAATATCTGCACGTGACCTCAGTTATAGACAATTTATTGAAGGGAGCCTCAGGTCAGGCTGTACAAAACATGAATATAATGTTCGGATTACCGCAGCAAGAAGGTCTCCGGCTTAAGGCATCTGCATTCTGATGAAAACATTTGAAGTATATACATTATATGACATTGAGCCGGTGAGTGGCAAAGGCTCATACGTATTTGACAGGGATGGAAACAGTTATCTCGATCTTTATGGCGGTCATGCCGTGATTTCAATAGGTCATGCCCACCCCCGTTATGTCGAGGCAATATCGCAACAAGCAGGAAAGCTTGGTTTTTATTCCAACTCAGTGGAAAATTCTTTGCAAGAGGAGCTTGCAGAAAAACTTGGTCGTCTTTCGGGATATCCTGATTTTTCATTGTTCCTATGCAATTCCGGGGCGGAAGCTAATGAAAATGCGGTTAAATTAGCATCGTTTCATACAGGAAAGAGTAGAGTGCTTGCTTTCAAAGGGGCCTTTCACGGACGCACATCCGGGGCTGTGGCTTTAACTGATAATCCGGATATACAATCTCCCTTCAATAAAACAGATAATGTTTCTTTTGTGCCACTGAATGATATTGAAGCCGTAAAACGAGAGCTTGAGTCTGGAGACTATGCCGCTGTTATAATTGAAGGTATTCAGGGAGTGGCGGGAATAAGAATGCCAGAAGATGAATTTTTACGACAATTGCGTGAAGTTACAAGAACTTATAATGTTTGTCTGATACTTGATGAGGTGCAGTCGGGATATGGTCGCACCGGACTCTTCTTCGCTCATCAATATTCCGGTATCCGCCCGGATATCATTACAGTGGCAAAAGGGATGGGGAATGGATTCCCTATAGGTGGTGTACTTATTTCTCCGGATTTCACTCCTGTCAAAGGAATGTTGGGAACTACCTTCGGAGGTAATCATCTGGCTTGTGCTGCTGCTATTGCTGTGCTTGATGTAATAGAAGATGAAAATTTGATTAAAAATGCATCGCAAGTGGGAGATTATGCCATGAGGATGCTTTGTGATATGGGAGGTATAGTACACAATGTGCGTGGAAGAGGTCTTATGATAGGTATGGATGTAGATGGGACAAGCACTCAGGTGCGTAAAAAACTTCTGTATGAACATGGAATATTTACCGGAGGGGCAGGTGTTTCAACAGTAAGACTTCTTCCGGCTTTGTCAGTTACAAAGGAGCAAATAGACATGTTTGTCAATTCAATTTCACAATTATGAAGAAATTTACATGTGTTGGCGATATCGGACCTCTTGACATAGCAGTCAGGGAAGCACTTGAAATAAAGAATAACAGATACGCCTGGAACGATCTTGGGAAAAACAAAACCCTGCTGATGGTTTTCTTCAACTCCAGCCTGCGCACGAGATTGTCTACCCAAAAAGCAGCCATGAATCTTGGTATGAATACAATTGTGCTTGATGTTAATCAAGGGGCTTGGAAACTGGAGACGGAAAGAGGTGTGGTTATGGATGGTGACAAAGCAGAGCATATCCTTGAGGCTATTCCTGTTATGAGTTCTTATTGTGACATCATAGGTGTGCGCTCATTTGCAAGATTTGAAAGCAAAAAGAATGATTATGATGAGGTGGTATTGGAGCAATTTATCCAATATTCAGGCAAACCGGTTTTCTCTATGGAGGCCGCTACACGGCATCCTCTTCAGAGTTTTGCAGATCTCATAACAATAGAAGAATATAAGAAAAAATCGCGTCCAAAGGTTGTAATGACATGGGCACCTCATCCGAATGCACTCCCTCAGGCTGTGCCAAACTCTTTTGCCGAGTGGATGAATGCGGCTGATGTTGACTTTGTAATCACGCACCCGGAAGGGTATGAGCTTGACAGCCGCTTTGTAGGTAACGCCAGAGTGGAGTATGACCGCGAGAAAGCATTTGAGGGAGCGGATTTCGTCTATGCAAAAAATTGGGCTGCTTACAGAGATCCGGATTATGGAAGGGTTCTTTCTTCAGATCGATCATGGACCGTGGATAAAGCCATCATGTCTCTTACTGATAATGCCTATTTTATGCATTGTCTTCCTGTAAGACGCAATATGATTGTAACAGATGATGTTATAGAATCTCCACAAAGTCTTGTGATACCTGAAGCGGCAAACAGGGAGATCTCAGCGCAGACCGTTTTGAAACGCATGCTTGAATCGTTATGAACATAACAGTTGTAAAAATAGGGGGTAATGTTATAGATTCTCCTGTTGCCCTTGCTGCTTTTTTATCTGACTTCGTAAAATTGAAAGGTCAAAAGATTCTGGTGCACGGTGGCGGTAAATTGGCCACACAACTTTCTGACAAGCTTGGAGTAGAATCTAAATTTGTTGACGGACGGAGGATAACAAGCCCTGCAATGCTTGATATTGCTGTAATGACTTATGCAGGTCTCATCAACAAAAAGATTGTAGCAGCATTGCAAGCTTCAGGATGCAATGCTATAGGATTATCCGGTGCTGACGGAATGGCAATTACGGCACATAAAAGGCAAAAGGACTTCATCGATTATGGCGAAGTGGGTGATGTTGAAGCTGTAAATGCAAGTATGCTGAAGATGTTAATTCAAAACGAGTATACACCTGTTATCTGTGCAATATCGTGTGATACAGGAGGGAATCTGCTTAATACAAATGCAGATACCATTGCATCGGCAGTGGCATCGGCAGTGGCTTCATTTGCTGATACCTCCCTTATATATTGTTTTGAAAAACGGGGTGTGTTACTGGATATGGATGATGATGATTCTGTAATTGCCCGTATAGATCCGGATTGTTTCGATGAGCTTAAGTCAAATGGAATAATCGCATCCGGTATGATACCTAAAATATCCAACTCCTTATATGCCGTTACCCATGGTGGTGTCAACAAGGTTATTATAAAAAGTTCTAATGAACTATTATTAAATACGGGTACATTAATATGCAGATAGAAGAATACATATCATTATTGTGTTCACTAATAAGCACGCCTTCATTGTCCGGTCACGAGGATGAAGCAGCATTTATAATAGAAAAATTTCTGTCATTGCGTGGTTGCAATGTGGAACGAACAGGCAACAATGTCATTGTTCGTTCATCTTTGTGGGATGAGTCAAAACCGGTATTGCTCCTCAATTCACATCTTGACACTGTAAAGCCTTCTGCCGGATATTCCAGGGATCCTTTTTTACCGATAATTGAAGGCGATTTGCTTTACGGTTTGGGAAGTAATGATGCCGGGGGATCTGTTGTAGCTATGATTGCCACTTTTCTGAATTTCAGAGAATCGAATCTCCCGTTTAATATAATTTTGGCATTAACCGCTGAGGAGGAAATATCAGGAATAAATGGTATCAGGACGGTTTTGGATAAGATTCCACGAATTGACATGGCTATTGTAGGTGAGCCTACGTCACTGAAAGTCGGAATAGGGGAGAGAGGTCTCATTGTGTTGGATTGTGAGGCAATAGGTGCGAGTGGTCATGCAGCTCGCGAAGAGGGTGTTAATGCGATATACAATGCATTGGCTGATATTGATATTTTGCGTAATTTGAAGTTGGAGAAATGTTCATCTGTACTGGGTCCGGTAAAATTTACAGTGACCCAGATAAATGCGGGAACCCAACACAATGTTATCCCGGACAGATGTCGGTTTGTGGTAGATGTGCGTACTACAGATGCCTATACCAACGAGCAGATTGTTTGTTTTGTAAAAGAAAAAATAAGCTCACAAGTCAAGGCAAGATCTACCCGACTGAGAGCGTCAGCTATAGATAGAGAACATCCCCTTGTCAAAGCTTCAAAAGCTGCAGGTCTGTCCACATTTGTTTCCCCTACAATGTCAGATATGACCCACATGCCATTCCCCGCAATTAAGATTGGCCCCGGAGATTCAGCCCGATCACACACTTCAGACGAGTATGTGCGTATTTCTGAGATTGAGCAAGGAGTTTCGGTGTATAAATCAATAATAAATTCATTAAGCAGTATTTTATGAGACAGCCTCCAAAAACTGAAGAAAATATGTCAAATAAATTATGGGATAAGGGATTTAGTCCGGATAAAATGGTAGAAAAATTTACGGTCGGAGCTGACAGACAGCTGGATTTGTTAATGGCCCGTCATGATGTTATAGGATCGAAAGCTCATATCACCATGCTTTGTAAAATCGGACTCTTATCTGAGGAGGAACTCGCAATTCTTCAAACAGCTCTTGACAGCATACTTCATGAAATTGATGAAGGTGAATTTGTTATTGAAGACGACGTAGAGGATATTCATTCCCAGGTAGAACTTATGCTTACGCGCAGACTTGGACCCATTGGAAAAAAGATTCATTCCGGTCGTTCGCGTAATGATCAGGTTCTCGTTGATTTGAAGTTGTTTATGAGGGATGAAATTATGAAAGTGGTTTCTTCCTGCAAAGCCTTGTTCAATAAATGGATTGAGCTTAGTGACAAATATAAGGATATCCTTATGCCGGGGTATACCCATTTCCAGATAGCTATGCCATCATCTTTTGGTCTGTGGTTTGGTGCATACGCTGAAACATTGGTTGACGATTTGCGTCTGCTCGCCTCCGCTTATGATATTGTTAATCAAAATCCCCTTGGGTCTGCTGCCGGATATGGATCTTCATTCCCGCTTGACCGAGAGATGACAACTCGCTTGTTAAATTTCGGTGATATGCATTATAATGTGGTGGCTGCCCAAATGAGCAGAGGAAAGTCAGAACGAGCCGTAGCAGTAGCCATTGCTGCAATCGCTTCCACACTCGGAAGATTTGCTATGGATTGCTGTTTATATTGTTCACAAAATTACGGATTTATATCCTTCCCGGATGAATTTACAACAGGCTCAAGCATAATGCCGCATAAAAAAAATCCTGACTCTTTCGAGATTATGCGCGGCAAGTGCAACAGACTTCAATCCGTACCCAATGAGCTTTCCCTTATGGTTGCAAATCTGCCACACGGATATCATAGGGACAATCAACTTCTGAAAGATGTAATTTTTCCGGTATTCCCTGAAATAATTTCAAGTATAGACATGTGTTTGCTGATGCTTGAACATATCCGTATAAATCCGGATATTCTGTCAAATAAACAATATGAATATCTCTTCACAGTGGAGGAGGTAAACAGGCTGACACTTACAGGAATTCCTTTTCGTGAAGCATACAAAATTGTAAGCGATAAAGTAAGGAATGGCACATTTGAATCCGAACACATGGTTCATCATACTCATGTAGGAAGCATAGGAAATCTTTCAAATGATAAAATTCGTGAAAAGATGAATAATGTGCTTGCCAAATTCCCGTCATTGTAGATTATCCCGGCAGATAAGGGGCTTCATTCCCATGCTTTAACAATTTTTGGGGAGTGAAACCTTAGGTCTGGCTGCAAATACTGATATAAGTACCCACAGCAGCATGGCGGGTTCATGTTGATAGTGGTGCATATCGGTAAGACGAATCTCGAAACTTTAGGATTGATGCCAAGATTATTAATGGAATCTATATTTATAA
>CAZEUD010000044.1:0-13566 GCA_964515455.1 uncultured Sangeribacter sp. | reverse complement strand
CATCCTACATTCAATTTAACCTCCCCACAAAATCAGTTGCGGATTTGAGGCATTGGTGAAAACAGAGAGCATGATTCTGTGTGTTTCCGTTGCTTGGAGGTGCGGTAAGGACACAAAAAAAGTAGTCAGCGATGTGCTAACTACTTGATTTCCAGTGGTCCCTGTAGGGCTTGAACCTACGACTCCCTGATTATGAGTCAGGTGCTCTAACCAACTGAGCTAAGGGACCCCGGCTATCCTTGCCTGCATAGCGGCTTCTTGCGGATTGCGAGTGCAAAATTAATTGCTTTATTGCTAATTTCCAAATTTTTTCCAAATTTTATGTGAATTTCTTGTTTTTTATTGCTGTTTATGGTAATTTTGCATTCATTGAGTGGATTGTTTTGCCCTTAAAATTGTTTTATTTGCGAACAATCAATAAATTTATAAGTTATGAAAAAGCCGGAAAAATTACTTGCAGAGAAATTGCTACAGATAAGTGCGATAAAATTACAGCCGGATAACCCATTTATGTGGGGTTCAGGCTGGAATTCGCCACTATATATTGAGAATCCCCGGCTGCTGTCCTATCCTGATATACGTAATCTTATTAAGATAGAGATGGCCAAAGAGGCAATAGAGAATTTCCCGGATGCTGATACCATTGCGAGCGTATCTACTGGAGCTATTCCTGTTGGTGCAATTGTGGCGGATGCATTGGGAGCACCTTTTTTGTATGTCAGGTCTACACCGAAGGATCACGGATTGGAGAATCTTATAGAAGGGAATCTGAAGCCGGGTCAGAAGGTGGTGCTTGTAGACGATATAATCTCCACAGGTGCGAGTGCTGTAAAGGCAGCCGAGGGTATCCGTCTTGCCGGTGGCGAAGTGCTTGGAGTCATGGCATTGTTCAACTATGAATTCCCTATGGCTGTGAAACGGTTGCGTGATATTAATATCCAGCTTGTCTCATTGGTGAATTATTCGGCAATGCTTGAAGTGGCTCTTGAGACGCAATATATACTTCCCGGAGATTTGGAAACACTTAAGGAATGGCGTAAAGATCCGGCAAATTGGGTGCCAGGAATAAATGATAAATTATAAGAAACAGAAACATGGCAACATATAGAAGTGACGATGTTACTCTCGGTGCTCCTGCTGACAAGGTGTTTGGGAAGCTTGATAATTTGCAGGGACTCGGAGATATGATAAAAAATGCTCCGGCCGAGCAGATTCCTGCCGACAAACGCGATATGCTGGAAAAAATAGAGGTTACTGCTGATACAATATCATTTCCGGCCGGTCCCATGGGAGCCATAACTTTAAGGAAGACATTGAGCATGTCTCCAACGCTTATAAAGCTTGAAGGTCAGGGCACACCTGTACCGATGTCGCTGTCGCTGCACATCGTTCCGCTGGGAGAGATAGCGTGTACTGCATATGAGGAGATAGAACTCCAGATTCCCGCAATGTTGAAACCGATGGTGAATGGTCCTCTTCAGAAGATGACTGCAGAATTCGCCAATATGTTGAGGGCTGTACCCTTTGATTGATCTTGAATAGATACGGGGTTAGATTGTTTGTGATTTCCGTTTTTGCGGCATTGATGTCTGCGGGTTGTAATACTGTGGACGATAGTCGTTTGCCTGCTATGCCTGTAACCATAAATCTGTCGGATGCAGGTTTATGGAACAAATACGGAGTGTCGGGATTCGGTACATACCGCTATTTCATACCGCAATTGCATCTGCCATCGGGATTCAGTTATACTGTAACGACATATACAGGATTCGGTGGAGTTTTGCTGATTGGGGGTATGGATCCATATACCACCACTACAGAGACCCCGTTGGCATACGATCTGGCATGTCCAGTGGAATGTAGCGCTGATATCAGAGTGGCGATAGATATCAGCACGTATGAGGCGGTATGTCCGGTATGTGGTTCGCACTATGATGTTACAATGGCGGGAGGAGCGCCCACCTCCGGTCCGGCATTGGAAGGGAAACACAAGTACGGCATGACAAGATATCAATGTCTGCAATCCACTACGGGAGGATATATGATAACACGCTGATGGGCATTTTAGAAGGAATATTATATACATTGTGGCGGGGAATTGCCATAGGAATTATAATTTCCGCGCCGATGGGTCCGGTAGGGATACTGTGTGTGCAGCGCACACTTGACAAAGGACGCCGTACAGGTCTGTATACAGGCATTGGAGCGGCAATATCGGATTTGATATATTGCCTTCTAACAGGATTCGGCTTGTCATTCATTGAAGAATTTCTTGATCGCAACAGCAATATTATACAGTTGATAGGCAGTATTGTGCTGATAGGTTTCGGAATTTATTTATTCAAATCCAATCCATCACGCAAGCTAAAGAAACCAGCAGAGCAGCGTATTCCGGCAGGGAAGAATATCCTGAACGGATTTCTTTTTACATTCTCCAACCCGCTGATAATATTCCTGATAATAGGGTTGTTCGCCAGGTTTAATTTTCAATTGCCCGAGATAAAATTCTATCATTACATTATTGGCTATATGGCAATTTTCGGCGGAGCATTGGGATGGTGGTATTTCGTGACTTATTTTGTAGATAAAGTAAGGGCGCATTTTAATTTGCGCTCCATGTGGCTTGTCAATAAGATAATAGGTGGCGTTATATTCCTGTTCGCCATAGTTGGTATCATCGGAGCTATATCAGGATTGGCATCAGCTGCTCGTCCGGCTATATATATGAACAGTACACGGGGATATCAACTTTTCCGCAATGCCACAGATTCTACATTGATAATTAAAGGTAATGGCGGGGAAGCAGAGATCGATATGATACCCGTGACTCCGGGGAGGAGTTTTTTATGGGATTTCAGAGCAGCGACTTCCGGCAAGAGAGAATCCGATTGGAGTATATGGTTAAAGGGTAAAGAAAGAGTGCTCGAGATCAGATTTCTGACAAACGATAATCATCTTGACGAGACGTACACGTCCCCTCATCTGGAAATGATAATAGAGGAATCCGGTAAAGAAATCATAAGAAAGAAGATATATGATGGATTGAATATCTATAACAGGGATAATTCATTCAGAGTTATCGGGGGAGAATCAGGATTGGCGCTGTATGGCGGCAACAGGGCTTATATGCGATTGCACGAAGTGACCGGGTATGAGTTTTATCCCGATAGTATAGGTTTCTCCATGAATAGCAAGGGGATGTTAAATATAGACCATTTTCTTTTGGAAACAAATGCGCCCTATGTATATCCGGGTATGGAAAAAGCGGCTGATTTTGATGATTTTCTGAACAAAATAAAAAAATCCGAGGATTCCATTGAGGGGGAGTGGGCGATATTCGACCGCAGCCTTGAAGATGATTATTTAAGAATGGGAGGAGACTATCGGCTTGCATTAGTGAGAAACGGCAATGATTATGATATAATATATATTTCCGGAGCAGTAAAAAATCCCGGGTTATGGAATCCCGGGATGTATAAAGGTAAACTTAAGGCATCAGCTTTCGATGGAGTCTACGATGTAGAATGGATAGACTCTTCGGGGAGAAGTGTCAATGCCATAAAAGCACAATACGAGAATGATCTTATAAAGGTAATTTTCACGGAATTATCTTCTGAACTACGCCTTGGTAAAATCACCAATGAAGAGCCGAAGTGACTTCTCTTTTTTAGAACCATTGCCAAAAAATGTTAATGCCGGGAAATTGAGACTTACCATCCTCCCGAGGCTCCACCGCCACCGGTAGAACCACCACCGAATCCACCGCCGAATCCACCGCCGAATCCACCGCCGAATCCACCGCCGAATCCACCGCCTCCACGTCGGCCTGCCATTGCTCCTATTGCTGCTCCTGCTATAACCGGGGCGAGCGAATCTTTTTGCGGAATATTATAGGGTGTGCGTTTCTGATGATGACAATATTTACATTCATAAATTTTTTCACCCAGACCGGCGTGTGTTGTTGTAGCGTTTATTACGGTATGGGTGCCTACAAGACACATTGCGACTGTATGACAATTAGGACATTCTGTATATTTATCCTGATTGCGTTTGTATGCGAATCGTTCCACTGAGCCGCATGTGGGGCACTCCCATACATCATAATCGACAGTGCCCAATTGCTCTTCAAAATCTTGTGAATCAGAGAGCAACTGATTGTCTTCCTGCTCGTTCAGACGTTTCATCTTGCTGCCACATGTGGCGCATTTTATGCGTTTTGTCCGGTAGTGCCGATACATGCGCCATGCAAAAAACAGAGTGATTAGTCCGCAACCGGCAGAGAAAAGTGCAAGCCATCCGAAAGCCGGTAGCGCGTCTTTCCATATCATAGCCTTATGGTAAAATACATCCTCTTTACGAGCTTTGAGAAAATAATAGAATAAGAGGCATAAAGATAATATAAATGCAATACTTGCCACAAATTCAATAAATTTCCATAAAACATCGGCTGAAAGAAGATTACCCATATAATTTTCCGGTTGGGAAGAACGCAATTCTTCCGCAGCATCAGGGTCTGATACTACTTTGCAGATTGTAGAAGTGGCGGCAGATACGGCAGCATCCAGATTATTATCTTTCATATTGGGAACAATATCATTTAAAATGATATTCTTACATGAGATATCCGGCAAAACACCCTCAAGACCATAACCGGTCTGGATTCGTGCCTTGCGTTGTTCCGGAGTGATTACAAGCAGCAGACCATTATCCTTATCTTTTTTACCAAGTCCCCAAGATGTGAAGAGTTGTTCGCTCCATTCCTCAATGGGGGTGTCTCCGATAGATGGTGGAATCGCGACAACTGCCTCAACAGTGGTGGACTGTCTCAAATTCCATAAATTTTCGTTGACTCTCTTTTTTACATCCGGAGAAAGGAGGTTGCCTGGATCCGAAACGAATTCATATCTATTGTCAATGTTTACATTCGGCATCATCTCAGGGGAATACTCCTGAGCATAAGCCGCTGCTATATTTATAGCGATAAGAATATATATGATAAAGGTCTTCATTATATTTTATTTTGGATTCTCAGCCTTCAAATCAATCATAAAACGGCATCAAACAGCAGGCAGACTGTGGCCATTGAGTTTTCTGAAGAGATCAAGCGCATAAACATCAGTCATGCCGGAGACATGATCAAGCACGCTCTGTATGCGTTGATAAATTGTCGGAGCCGTAGTGTCGTATTGTCTTGGAATGATGTTTAGTAATAATTTTGAATAATTTTTCTCCGGATGTATCACGGCATCCATCAGAGTATCCATCAAATATGTAACAATTCTATTACCCGCAAGTTCGATATCTACCACTTCCTGTGCGCAATATATCTTTTTCCAAGCAGTATCGGAGCAAGCCATGTAAGCATCGTGAAGCCGAGAATTCATATTGTCAACCAATGTTCCTGTGAATTCACCGGCAAGAATCTTTTGCTCGTTCATGAAGAAAACATCGGCACATTCCACCACCATTGCCCCAATGGCATTGGAACGCAGATACGCTATTTTCTCATTGGGGTCGTCAAGATGGCTTAGAATACGGTGCATCCTGTCGCAGTCTTCCTTATTGAAGAAATTCATAAACAAATCCGCCACATCGTTCATTGCTATGATTTTCAACTTGTGAGCATCCTCAAGATCCATAATCTGATAGCAAATGTCGTCAGCGGCTTCAGTTATATATACAAGTGGATGACGAGCAAACTTACCCTCCTCCAATTCCGGGATGCCTAATTGCAGGGCAACTTTACGGAAGATCTCCTCTTCTGATTGGAAGAAACCGAATTTTCCCTTGCTTCCCGCATGAACGGATGAATACGGGTATTTTACAATTGCAGCCAATGATGAATAGGTCATGGCCATACCTCCCGAGCGTCTCCCTTTAAACTGGTGGGTCAATAGTCTGAAAGAATTGGCATTTCCTTCGAAATTTATGAAATCTGTCCATTGCCGTTTGTCAAGATCCTCGCGCAACTGCCGGCCTCTTCCTTCACTGAAATAAGTAGAGATTGTCTTTTCTCCGGAATGACCGAAGGGGGGATTGCCAAGGTCATGGCAAAGACACGCAGCCGCTACTATATCCCTTATACCGTCAAGCTTATGAACCCAGGGAGCATTCTTGTATTTTTCATGCATCCGGATTGCCACCTCATTCCCCATGGATCGACCTACTGATGATACTTCGAGGCTATGGGTGAGGCGGTTGTGCACAAAAATGCTTCCCGGCAGAGGGAAAACCTGTGTCTTGTTTTGCAATCGCCGGAAAGGGGAGGAGAATATCAGCCGGTCATAGTCGCGCTGGAAGTCAGAGCGTGTATGATGTCTCGGGTCATGGTATTCCTCCATGCCGAGCCGTTTGTCGCATATAAGTTGGTCCCAATTCATTTTAATTTTTATAGAATAATGCAAAATTAATTAAAATAGTTGAAAATGGTTAGTGTTTGGAATAATCTTTGCAACAATAATAGACAAAAGGATTGCGTTATTTTAACAATGAAACAGATTCGAGCCATCTATCATCGGATATACAGGATTATGCGTGCCATGTTGATAATGGCAAGTATCCTTTTAAGCGGAGTATCTACAGCTTTGGCCAAGCCGGGGGATAAGATACTCAACCGGCAATATGCCGATTTGAAACGGTGGCATTTCGGGTTTTCGATAGGTACTCAGTTTCAGGACTTGAGTTTTACGCACAACGGATTTGAAACGGAATCGCCTGAGAACGGGCAATGGTTTGTGGAAATTCCATCTTATGCTCCCGGTATATGTGCCAATGTATTGGCAGACCTCAGGCTTCATAAATATTTTAATTTACGCTTTTCTCCAGGTATGTATTTTGGCTCAAAGAGTGTGGAGATGCGTGATGCCAATAATGATACAAGGTTGCGTCAGGAGGTGAAGTCTGCGTATGTAGTGATCCCTCTGGATTTGAAGATATCGGGTGACAGATATTATAATTCGCGCCCGTATGTGACGTTGGGGGCGATGGGAACATTTGATGTTGGAAAGAAGCGGTCGGATTATCTTCAATTCAATACTGCTGACGCCTATCTTACTGTAGGATTGGGATGTGATTTCTATCTGCCGTTTTTCAAATTGAACCCCGAGATAAAATTCTGCTTCGGACTTACAGACGTATTGAAGCATGATCGTCCGGATCTTGTGGAGAATCCTGATATGATGAAAATAACGCAATCTCTTACAAAGGTGAAATCCAAAATGTTTGTACTAACATTTTATTTTGAATAGTTCTGATGCTTGTTGATGTAAAAAAATATCTGACACAATTTTTTGCAGTGATGGTGGTATCCGTATTTGCGGGAACATCTACTATCATGGCGCAAGATGATGTGCAGTTCACTCAATATTGGGCAATGCCAACATATTACAACCCTGCCGCCACGGGGGATGTGGATTTTATCAGAATACGAGGAAGTGCAAGAATGCAATGGATAGGAATAGAGAATGCACCGAGAAGTTTTGTGGGCACAGCGGATATGCCGGTGGCATTGGGGAAGAAACGTATCGGAGTCGGATTAAATGTAAGTCAGGAGTCGCTTGGTCTGTTCTCCAATCTTCTGCTCAATGCCCAGCTAAGTTATAAATTCAAATTTTTGAAAGGTGTATTGTCTGTAGGTGTGCAGGGAGGATATTTTAATTCAAAGTTTAAAGGTTCCGAGGTTTATATTCCGGAAGGAGACGACTATCATCAAACTGTGGATGAGGCAATTCCAACTACGGATGTTGCCGGTAATGCATTCGACTTAACGGCAGGATTGTGGTATACACACAAATATTTTTCGCTCGGAATATCAGGTTTGCATTTACTGCAACCAACGGTAAGTCTGCAGAGTGAAGGCTCGGAATCGTCAGGAGTTTCACAATATGAGACGGAACTTAAGCGGGCTGTGTATTTTACCGCCAATGGCAATATCCCGTTAAAAAATACGTTATTTGAATTGCAGCCATCTGTGATGGTGAAGACTGATTTCGAAAATTTTGGAGCAGAAGTGACGATGCGTGCACGTTACAACAAATTCGTGTCAGCTGGTATAGGATATCGTTATAAGGATGCTGTAAGTGCCATGATTGCTGCGGAATTCAAGAATTTCTTCCTCGGCTATTCGTATGATTATCCAACATCAGCAATATCAAAAGCTTCGTCAGGAAGTCATGAGGTGGTGCTGGGATATATGGTAAAACTCGATTTCAATGGAGTGAATAAGAATAAGCATCGGTCTATAAGGATTATGTAAAAATGATAATATATAAGCTTCTATGATGAAGATGAAGAAAACGACATATTCAATTTCAGGCTTCAGCGGAATGCGCGGAGCTATGATTGTGTGTGCGGCAGTAGCTATGGGTGCGATCCTTGCATCGTGCATGGGTGCGCGCAGCAGTGGAAGCGGCGGTGAGGTGACCGGAGTGAGCGGTTCGTCTCTTGCTGAGCCGGTGCCTTACGGCATGGTGCTGATTGACCGCGGCTCAATAGCTATGGGACCATCCAAGGATGATTCCGTTGCAGGAATCAAAGCCGATCCTAAAGGTATATCCGTAGATGCTTTCTGGATGGATGAGACTGAAATTACTAATTCAAAATACAAGCAGTTTGTATTCTGGGTGCGTGATTCCATCATCCGCGAACGTCTTGCTGATCCGGCATACGGGGGTAACGAGATATTCAAGATAGAGGAAGATAAAGAGGGAAACCCCATAACACCTTATCTTAACTGGAACAAACCAATTCCATGGCGTAACCCCAACGAGGATGAGGCAAGGGCGATAGAGAGTATGTATCGCACCAATCCTATTACCGGGCAGCGTGAACTTGACCCGACGCAGCTTAATTACCGCTATGAGATTTATAATCATACAGCGGCAGCAAAACGGCAGAACCGTCTGGATCCTACACGCAGGAATTATAACACCGATATACCTGTTTCGAATGAATTGCCCGTAATATCCAAGGATACAGCTTATATTACCGAGGATGGAGAGATAATACGCGAAACTGTCAGCCGTCCGCTTACAGGGGATTATGATTTCCTGAACACGTATATCGTCAATGTATATCCGGACACCACCTGCTGGATCAATGACTTTGACAATGCCTATAATGAACCTTACACCAGAATGTATTTCTCTCATGCCGGATATAATGATTATCCGGTTGTAGGAGTGAGTTGGGAGCAGGCAAATGCGTTTGCCAATTGGCGCACAGACTATTTGCGTCGCTCGCTGGGTAAAGAGGGTGTCTATATAGAGCCTTACCGCCTTCCCACAGAGGCAGAATGGGAATATGCTGCTCGTGCCGGTAATTCTGAAAGTCCATATCCTTGGGATGAGACATTGCCAATGGATGAAAGAGGCTGTTTCTATGCCAATTTCAAACCAATGGATGGTGACTTTGTTCGTGACGGGCATGTAATAACATCCCCTGTCGGTACTTTCAAACCCAATGATTTCGGATTGTATGACATGGCGGGAAATGTGTCGGAATGGACATCGACTGCATATACGGAGAGTGTGGGCAAACTTACTTCCGATCTGAATCCTGAATTCCGCTATGATGCGGCAAAAGAGGATACTTATAATATGAAACGCAAGATTGTAAGGGGTGGTAGCTGGAAAGATGTGGCACGCAATATTCGCTCCGACTTGCGAATGTGGGAATATCAGAATGAACAACGCTCATACATCGGTTTCCGTTGTGTGCGCTCGCAAATAGGTTTCGCAAAAGGAACTCAGAAAAAGAAAAAGTAGAAGATGGTAAAGATACGCAAATACGCCAATGTGATCGAACGGTTTCTTCATGGCGAGAAAGGTCAGCGATTTTTTAATTTCGCATATTCAATCGGAGCGGCAATTGTAATCTGGGGCGCTCTCTTCAAGATATTGCATCTGCCGGGCGGAAGTTTGCTGCTCTGCATTGGTATGGGGACGGAAATTGCAATGTTTATCCTTACGGCATTCGAACGTCCTCCAAAAGAATATGCATGGGAAGAGGTGTTTCCGGTGCTTGACAGTGGAAATGCCGATGACCGTCCCGATTTCTCGGCGCATCCTGAGGTGTTGGTCCAGGGGGGTGTATATCCGTCAGGTGAGTATTCGGAGACTACTGCGGGAGTGGCGATGCCGGGAACTGATGCGTCCCAATCTTCTTCGCAGCAGTTGGTAGGACAACAGTCAGCAGGTGTTCAGCAGCCTGTGATAATTCAGCAGCCTGTGGCAGAATTGCCGGAACTTCCCGAGGTGCCTGACTTCAATAAGGTAACAGCCGAATATGTGGAGCAGATGCAAAGCATCGCTGAACAGATTGCAAAACTGAATGCAACCTATTCGGAGAATATGCAGGATCTCAACCGGAATGTGGCCGGTTTGAACACTATATATGAGATACAACTCAAGAATATATCGGCACAACTTGACACGATTGATCAGGTAAACCGCGGTCTTAAGGATATACGCGATATGTATGAGAAATCGGCCAACGAGTCTTCGCAATATTGCGAAGAAACCGAGAAAATGTCGCGGTATATGCGTCAGCTGAATGCTGTATATGAGAAGATGATCACGGCAATGACCATCAGAATGCAAAATCCGGAGATTTAACAAATGGCAGGAGGAGGAAATAATGTGGCGAGGATGTCGCCGAGGCAGAGGATGATAAACTTGATGTATATCGTCCTTACCGCCATGCTTGCGCTGAATGTGTCGAGTGATGTGCTCAACGGATTCAGTCAGGTTCAAGACAGCATCCATCGCACAAATCTTAACATAACATCGCGAAATGGCATACAATTTGCGCATTTGGAGGGTCTGTATGAACAGAATCCTGAAAAGGCAGGCAAATGGTATGAACTTGGTCGCGACCTTCACAATCGCAGTGATGCTTTGTATAATTCCATTGAAACCCTGAAAATGGATATTGCAAAGGCAGCCGATGGAGATGAAGGTGTATATGTAGATATCAAGAACAATGATGACCTTGAGGCTTCATCGGTGACAATGCTTAATCCCGCCACACAGAAAGGAGCTGCTCTGAGGAAGAGCATTGATGAATATCGTGATTTTGTGGTGACATTGATCCCGGATGTGGCGAAACGCAAGGCTGTGGAAGAGATGTTGTCAACAAAAGTGTCGAATGCACTCGGCACAGTGGGACCGACCTCATGGGAGCAGAAGATGTTTGAAAATATGCCGGCTGTGGCAGCAGTCACACTGCTCACCAAAGTGCAGAATGATATACGACAGGCCGAGTCGGAAGCTCTTTCCAATCTAATCACTTCTGTGGATATAGGAGATGTGCGCGTTAATGAATTGAATGCGTATGTAATACCAACATCCAATATGATTATGAGGGGTGGCAAATATTCCGCAAATATCGTGCTTGCGGCAATTGACACCACTCAGCGGCCGACTGTGTATGTTAATGGGTCTAAATTGCAGAATCCCAATGGACTGTATGAATTTGTGGCCGGCTCGGTTGGTAATCATGAATATTCGGGATATATTGAGGTGGCCAGAGGAGATGGTTCGGTGGACAAGAGACCATTCAAGTCATCATATACCGTGATGGAGCCGATGGCTACTATTTCCCCTACCATGATGAATGTTCTTTATGCCGGAATCGCCAACCCGATAAGTATATCTGTGCCGGGTGTCCCTATGACTGCGGTGCAGGCAAATATGAGCAATGGTACTCTTACACGCAATGGTGACCATTGGATTGCCCATCCCGGGAAAGTAGGCTCGGAAGCTGTAATCACTGTCTCTGCCAATATGGATGGCAAAGTGCAACAGGTTGGTTCCATGGCATTCAGAGTGCGTAAACTTCCTGATCCATCTCCGTATCTCCCTGTTAAGGATAGCAATGGAAATACGGTGCATTACAAGGGTTCTCCAAAACGTATATCAAAAGGAGTCCTGATGGCAGCAGATGGTCTTGGCGCTGCTATTGATGATGATATATTGAATGTTACATATTCGGTGGTCTCTTTTTCAACTGTCTTTTACGACCAGATGGGAAATGCAATTCCTGAATTGTCTGACGGGGCTCGTTTTTCAGCTCGCCAGCGCGAGCAGTTTAAACGGCTTAAACCCGGCAAATCATTCTTTATATCGGATGTTAAGGCAAAAGGACCTGACGGCATCACACGAGATATCTCACCTATGCAGGTATCCCTCAATTAACAGAATGTTTACATCAGAATAGAAAAGATGAAAATATACAGAAAAATATTAATTCTTATTTCTGCTACAGCGAT
This sequence comes from uncultured Sangeribacter sp., assembly GCA_964515455.1. Taxonomy (GTDB): domain Bacteria; phylum Bacteroidota; class Bacteroidia; order Bacteroidales; family Muribaculaceae; genus Lepagella. Next base: position 1,298 of record CAZEUD010000044.1, on the reverse strand, counting down.
AACTTTCGGCGCGTATGCCCAGGTTGAGACCGGTGGCACAATCCGTAAACGCACGGAAAGGGATAAGAAAAGCACTGAGAAAACAGTTGGTGTAACCGAGCGTATGCAATCTTTCTATGAGACTAAGGATGCGCATCAGGCCGACTTGTCGTATATGCGTGAAATATATCGCGAACTCGACTTGAAAAAGCCGGAGAATGCCCCTTTGTATTATCCCGAGGATGCTATAGATGGTAAAGAGAATCTGCTGAGGGTTATTATGGGAGCCGTGATAGATGGCAGGATACCGGCATACGAATATCTTGATGGCAGGGAGATTTTCACCGATCAATATAAAGTGAATGTGGGAGAGATGCTGGATCGTTTTGGCATTTATTATACCCAGGCGAAAGGCTCAACAGCAAAGAATCCAAAATATCATATAGAAGAGGCAGATATGCCTACGGGGCTGGTTCTCAATTATTATATAATAGAAAAATGGGAGTTTGACCGCCGCAGCAACAGGATGAAAACCAGAGTTGAGGCAATATGCCCTGTTATGACCAGAACGGCAGATTTTGGTGGCGAAACAAAATATCCGATGTTTTGGGTTAAATTTGATGCGTTGCGTCCGTTCCTTGCCCATCAATATGTTTTTGTGGATGATGATAATAATATCCCTCAATATAGTCTGGACGACTATTTTAATTTGGGACTTTATGACGGAGACATATACAAAACGCGTAATCTTCGCAATCTTTCCATGGCGCAGATGTATCCGGATGAAGATATGCGCAAGCAGGCACAGGATAGTATCGACAACCGGCTGAAAAATTATGGCAAAGATCTTTGGGTGCCCACTCGCGAGGAATATCTTGAGCAAAAGGAAGCTGAAGAGGCAATGGCGGCAGCATTGGCAGCCGGAGACACCATTCCCGGACGAACTGTAGTTGCAGAGAAAACGACCGTGCGCAGTTCCAATGCAAGAGCAAAGAAACGCACTTCGACAGTGAAGAAATCCAAGACTAAAAAGGTGAAATCTTCATCATCCAGTCAGGCAAATTCTTCTGCTACGAAGTCTGTAAGACGCCGTAAAAAATAAAACTGAAAAATATTTTAAAAAAAAATATTGCAGCAAATATCCTGAAATAGTGATGTTTGGCATGAAGCAGAGAAAAATATCATAATTTTTTTACTGAAAAAGTTTGGTCAGTTCGTAAATTTGCTATAACTTTGCATTCGCTTTCGGCTTAGAAAGCAACGCACAATGACATTATGCTACCAAGACAAGCAGCGCCACTCGCAAGAGTGGAGTTGAG
>CAZEUD010000043.1:0-14404 GCA_964515455.1 uncultured Sangeribacter sp. | reverse complement strand
TCGTTGACCGCAAAGACCTCGACTATCAGACAATGAAAGAGTATGACCGCTTTGAAAAAGGCGCGGCCAATTCCAACGGCTCAACGGCCGTGCTTAAAAAGCAGCTCGATGACCCTGACGCCCGTATAATCATCACCACTATTCAAAAGCTCTCCAACTTCATAGCCCGCAATCCGCAACATAAGGTTTATAATCAGCACACGGTGCTTATTTTCGATGAGTGCCACCGCTCGCAGTTTGGCGATATGCACAAGGCAATCACCAGGAAATTCAAGAAATATCACATGTTTGGTTTCACAGGCACACCGATATTTCCCGATAATGCCGGAGCAATTCGCAATGTGGAATTCACCACCACCGAGGAAGCTTTTGGCGACCAACTTCACAGCTATACCATAGTTGATGCCATCCGCGACCAAAATGTGTTGCCTTTCAAGGTTGACTACATCCGCACGATGCGCGAGGAGGATGAAATCATCGATGAGCAGGTAAGCAATATCGACCGGGAGAGAGCATTGATGGCTCCGGAAAGAATTACCCTTGTGTCGAAATACATTATGGAGCATTTCGCGCAGAAAACACGCCGGGATGTGCGCAGCTATACATTCTCCAAGCTCACCAATGTCGAGGAAGTGGCAACAGCCAAAGACCGAAACAAGATTAAGGAAGTCAAAGCCAAGACACGGCTCACAGGCTTTAACTCTATTTTTGCCGTAGCCTCCATACCGTTTGTCAAACTCTATTACACTGAGTTGCAAAAGCAGAATAAACAGCTGCCGCCTGACAAACGGCTGAAAATCGCCACAATCTTCAGTTATTTGCCAAACGTTGATACTGAAGATGAGTCGCCTGAAGATACCGAAGGACTCGACCAGTCGAGCCGCGACTTCCTTGAAAAGTGTATTGAGGATTATAACACCATGTTCGGCACGAGCTACGACACATCAGCCGACAAATTTCAGAACTACTACAAAGACTTGTCGCTTCGTATGAAAAACCGCGAAGTGGACCTGCTTATTGTGGTGAATATGTTTCTCACGGGCTTCGATGCCACCACGCTCAACACTCTGTGGGTTGACAAGAATCTGCGTTACCACGGTCTCTTGCAAGCCTATTCCCGCACAAACCGTATACTCAATTCTATCAAAGACCATGGCAATATAATCTGTTTCCGCAATCTTGAAAAGGCCACAAACGATTGCCTCAAACTGTTCGGCAACAAGGATGCCGCCGGGCTGATATTGCTGAAAACTTTTGATGACTATTTCTTCGGATATGAAGATGAGCCGGGTATTCATCATCCCGGATGGAAAGAGCTGATCGAATCCCTGCTTGCCAAATTTCCACTCGGCACTCCAATACTTGGAGAAACCGCCGAAAAAGAATTTATCAAGCTGTTTGGCACAATTATGCGGGCCTTCAATATCCTTGTAACCTTTGATGAATTTGCCGGAAATCATATAATTTCCGATGATGACTTCGTTGACTATCGCGGCTTCTACAATGAGCTTCACGACAAATACAGGCCGAAGAAAGGTGAAGCCGCCAATATCAACGATGACCTCGTCTTTGAGATGGAGTTGATGAAGTCGATAGAAATCAATATTGACTATATTCTTTTTCTTGTAGGTCAACTTGACGGTGATGAAAAGCATGACCGCGAAATCATCATTAAGGCAATTAAGTCGGTTGAGGCATCTCCGGATTTACGAAACAAGAAAGAGCTTATTAAGAGTTTTATTGAGCAACATACACCTGAAAACGATGTGCATGATCAATGGCACGAATTTGTGCGTCAGAGCCAGCAACAGCAGATTGAGGAAATCATTACATCGGAAAAACTGAAGCGAGACAAGACGCTTGACTTCGTCAGCCAGTCGTTTCGCGAGGGGAGTGTCAAAGAGAGCGGCACCGCCATAGCTGAGATATTGCCTCCAATGGGGTTGTTCGGCGGCGCAGGTGCTAAACGGGCAGAGAAAAAGAAGTCGGTGACAGCCAAACTTAAAGAGTTTTTCGACCGTTTCTATGATATATCGGGTGGAGAGTTCTACCGCCCGGAATAATTTAAAGACCATTTATACCCTTATTATTAAAATATAAAATTCAAGATAATATGAAAGTTTCACCTTCTCTTCTGTCTGCTGATTTTGCCAACCTGAGCAAAGATATTGAGATGATAAATGAATCGGATGCCGACTATCTGCATCTTGATGTGATGGATGGTGTGTTTGTGCCAAATATTTCATTCGGGTTTCCTGTGATGAAGGCTGTGGCGGGAATATGCCGCAAGCCACTTGATGTGCATCTGATGATTGTGGAACCTGAGAAATGGGTGGGACAGGTAAGAGATTTGGGGGCAGAGATAATGAATGTTCACCAGGAGGCGTGCGTGCATCTATACAGCATGGTGAAACAAATCCATGATGCCGGCATGAAGGCGGGTGTTACACTTTGTCCCGCTACTCCGGTGTCAACGCTTACCGACATTATCACCGAACTGGATATGGTATTGCTTATGTCGGTTGAGCCGGGCTTTGGCGGACAGAAATTTATACCGCATACTCTTGCCAAGACCAAAGAGTTGAAAGCGTTGATAGAATCCTCCGGATCCAATGCTGTAATCGAAATAGACGGGGGCGTCAACGCTGAAACGGCACCGCTACTGGCAACTGCCGGAGCAGACATCCTTGTAGCCGGCAGCTACGTGTTTAATGCGCCTTCACCTTGTGCTGCAATCGCTTCAATGAAGGCACTGTAAGGCTTCTACCCCAAAAATTGTTAACGCAGTGACGGAGGAGCTAAAATCATTTTCTGATTAAATTCAGGAACTCATCTTCTGACAGAATAGGGATGCCAAGCTTGTTACATTTATCGAGTTTGGCCGGTCCCATATTTTCCCCGGCAAGCACAAACGATGTCTTTTTTGAAATACTTCCGGCGTTTTTACCTCCCTCACGCATGATAATCTCTTTATATTCATCACGACTGTGGTGTGCAAATGTTCCGGAAATTACGATTGTCTTTCCTTCCAGACTGTTGCCTGAAGGACGCAGCGATTCTTCGTCTATTTTCATCTTCACTCCCGCGGCTGCCAATCTTTCGATGGCGTCTGCATTAAGGGGTTCTCTCAAAAAATCGCAGATATTCCCGGCTATTATCGGACCAATGTCCGGGATGGCACTCAGTTGCTCGAGTTGCATAGTCATAAGATTCTCCATACTTGTTACCGACCTCGCAAGCCGCTTGGCAGTAGTCTCGCCTACATTTGGAATGGAGAGTGCATACAGCACCCTCTCAAAACCAACGGATTTTGAATCTTCAATACCCTTCATGATCCTGCGAGATGTTTTTTCGCCAAGTCCCGCACGCATCATAAGTTGCATCTCGTCCAGTTCGTAGATATCGGCTATATTTTTCACCAGACCGCAAGAATAGAGTTGCTCTGCCGTCTCTTCCCCGATGCCGTCGATATCCATCATGCGACGGGCACAGAAATGTTCTATTCTGCCGCAAATTTGAGGTTTGCACCCATATTTATTGGGACAACACCAGGCTGCTTCTCCGAATATGCGTTGCAACGGAGTGCCACATTCCTGACAAACTTTAACGAATTGTATCTTTTTTGCTCCGGGGGGTCGTAAAGATTTATCCACGCCTGTAATCTGAGGAATGATTTCACCGGCCTTCTCCACATATAGTGAGTCACCTTCATGAATATCAAGTTCCTGCATTATATCGTCATTATGCAGAGATGCACGCTTCACGATTGTGCCCGACAAAAGCACCGGCTCAAGGTTTGCCACAGGAGTAACTATTCCCATTCTGCCTGTCTCGAAAGAGACAAAGCGCAGGGGAGTGCATGCTCTTTCCGGATTGAATTTGAAGGCTACCGCCCAGCGTGGTGATTTCGCCGTATAACCGAGATTCAATTGCTGCCTGAGGGAATTTACCTTGAAGACAAGACCATCAGTAGCCACGGGCAATTCTTTTCTGTGTTCATCCCAATATGCTATATATTCATCCACATCCTGAAGCGTATGGAGTTTTGCCATAGCTTTAGACACCTTGAAGCCCCAGTGCTCCGCAGCGAGCATATTGTCATAATGATTGTCAGCAGGGAGATTGTCGCTCAAAAGATAATAGAAACGGGCATCAAGATGCCGCCGGGCCACTTCCCGGGGATCCTGCATCTTGATAGTGCCGGAAGCTGCGTTGCGCGGATTTGCAAACAATGGTTCCTCATTGTAGGCACGTTCAGCATTTAGTTTCTCAAAAATTTCCCACGGCATCAGGATCTCACCCCTTATCTCAAACTCCTCAGGCCAATCTCCCGGCAGAAGCTTAAGGGGGATACTGCGGATAGTGCGTACATTTGCCGTCACATCGTCCCCCTGGGTGCCATCTCCTCGTGTCACAGCCTTCACCAGTCTGCCGTTGCGGTATGTAAGAGATATGGAGGTGCCATCAAATTTCATTTCCCCTATAATGCTGTAATCTTCACCTTCCAGGGCTTTGCTGATACGGTTGAACCAATCGTCCACTTCCCCGATGGAATAAGTGTTGGAAAGAGACATCATGGGCCGGGCATGAGTAACATGCTCAAAACCCTTGGTAAGGTCTGATCCGACACGTTGGGTAGGGGAATCAGGATCAGCATATTCCGGAAAATCCTTTTCAAGAGTTTCGAGCTCTTTGAGCATCATGTCGAAATCCTTGTCGGAAATCTGAGGGGAATTCAGCACATAATAATTATGGTTATGCCGCTCAATCTCTTCGCGGAGTTGTCTGATTTTGTCTTCTGGAGTCATGGTGAAGTTATAAACGGGTTATATATAGGGGTATTTTATATTCCAAAGGAATAACGCTTGCGGAGGCATTGATGTTCCGGCACTGCAGCGGTCGTGAGCCTCCATGATATCACGGAATTGATCCGTAGTTATTTTCCCGCGACCTACATCTACAAGAGTGCCGACAATAGCTCTTACCATATTCCGCAGGAATCTGTCAGCACGTATTGTAAACACAATGTCCTGCGAGCCGAAAAAGTTATCCCACGGTTTCCATACAGCCTCTCTAACGTTGCAGATGTTTGTCTTTGCATCGGAATGCAACTTTGCGAATGATGTGAAATCCTTTGTTCCGATCAGCAGCGAAGCAGCCTTGTTCATTGCATCAATGTCGAGAGAAGAGGGAGCATGCCATGTCAATGAATTTATGAAAGGGGATTTTTCACCGATGATAAGGTATTTGTATTCACGTTCTGTAGCATCAAATCGTGCATGAGCATCCTTTTTCACCGGAATAAGGTCACTTGCGGCAATGCAGGGTCCGCACAGCCGATTGAGCGACAACAGGAATTTCCCTCTGTCCTCTATTGCGTGTGCATCGAAATGGGCATACATCACACGGGCATGAACCCCGGCATCTGTGCGTCCCGCACCCGTCACTGCTGTTGGAGTGCGAAGTATGGTAGACAAAGCTTCCTCAACAGTAGACTGCACGCTTACAGCATTCGGCTGGGATTGCCAGCCATGGAATGCTGCACCATTATATGCCAATTTCAGAAAATAGCGCATGGAGCGTCAGGCATTAAACATCAGGCATCTTCAGTCGCGCTCAAGGTAGGTTATACCATAGAGACCGGATCTGTAGTTATTGAGAAACTGACGTCCCTCCTCAGGAGTGATGACGCCCTTCTTTACGGAATTTGTCACCCAAGCCTCAAGATTTCGCACAAGTTTCTTAGGATTGTATTCCACATAGTCAAGCACATCAGCCACTGCTTCGCCATCAATAATCTGGGCAATCTCGTAACCATCTTTTGTAAGCGATATATGCACGGCATTTGTGTCGCCGAAAAGATTATGCAAATCTCCGAGAATCTCCTGATATGCACCAACGAGGAACACTCCGAGATAATAGGGATCGGAGCCTTTCAGTTCATGAACAGGCAGAGAATAAGCTGTGCCCTGAGGCGAGACGAAATGAGCTATCTTGCCATCTGAATCGCAGGTCACATCCTGAATGGTGCAGTCGCGTGTGGGTTTCTCGTCAAGTCGCGTGATAGGCATAATCGGGAACATCTGATCTATAGCCCATGAGTCAGGAAGCGACTGGAAGAGCGAGAAATTGCAGAAATATTTTTCGGGTAACATTCTTGCCACCTTACGCAATTCTTCCGGCGGATGCTTCATGGATCGCGTCATATCCCTGACATCGCGTGCCACGGACCAGAAAAGTTTCTCTATCTGTGCGCGGGAGCGCAATGAGAGCAATCCGAGACTGAAAAGTTCAAGAGCTTCATCGCGTATCTGGAGAGCATCATGCCAATCCTCAAAAACACTTTGCGGGTCAATCTTGTCCCATATCTTATATAGTTCCACCGCCAACTCATGCGCATCATCCTCAAGAACATCATTATCATTCCAGAGAGGAAGGCGAGCGGTTTCAAGCACCTGAATTATCAATACTGAATGGTGAGCTGTAAGGGAGCGTCCGCTTTCGGTAATGATGTTCGGTTGTGGAAGGTTGTTTTTAACGCAGACATCCACAAGTGCGGACACAGAGTCGTTGACATACTCCTGAATGGAATAGTTCATTGAGTTTTCTCCGGAAGAAGACCTTGTGCCGTCATAATCCACACCCAAACCACCGCCAATGTCGACGAAATCTATATTGAAGCCCATTTTGGACAGCTGCACATAGAATTGCATGGCTTCGCGCAAAGCGTTCTTGATTCGGCGAATTTTTGTAATCTGGCTTCCAATATGGAAATGAATGAGTTTCAGACATTGTGTCATCTTGTTTTTCTCAAGGAAAGAGAGAGCATCAAGCAATTCAGAAGAATTGAGTCCGAACTTGCTGACATCTCCGCCGGATTCCTCCCATTTCCCGGAACCGGAAGATGTGAGTTTAATGCGAATTCCTATTGTCGGGGATATATTGAGCCGTTTTGATACATCAGCTATCAATTTGAGTTCATTCAATTTTTCAACCACCAGAAAAATACGGCGTCCCATTTTCTGGGCCAGAAGAGCGAGTTCAATATAGTTTTCATCCTTATATCCGTTGCAAACGATGATTGAATTCTCATGCGTATTGACAGCAAGCACGGCATGGAGTTCCGGTTTTGAACCGGCTTCAAGTCCTATGTCATACTTGTTGCCGTGACTGACAATCTCCTCCACCACCGGGCGCATCTGATTCACCTTTATAGGGTAAACAATAAAATTCTTACCGGTGTATTCATATTCTTTAGCAGCTCTGTGGAAGCAATTGGAAATCTTGCGTATGCGGTCATCCAGAATATCCGGGAATCGAAGCAGCAGCGGAGCATCCACATCGCGCAGTTGGAGTGTATCCATCACATCTTTAAGGTCGATGGAGAGACCTCCCTCCTTAGGGGTAACCTGCATATGTCCGTGCTCATTAATAGAGAAATATTTAAGACCCCAGCCCGGAACATTATAAATCTCCGCGGAGTCTTCGATGCGCCATTTTCTCATTTCTTTTTCAAATTATGATAGTATGTATTCAAATAGATAAACAAATCAAGCCGGAGGTTCGTTTTTGCGTCCGAGCAATTCAAAACGCTCCACAATTATTTCCGTTTTACGGCGACGGATATGCATGCGATCCTCATATTCACGAGTCCGCAGTTTTCCCTCCACATAAAGTCTTGTACCCTTGCGGATATATTTTTCGGCAATTTCTGCGTTCTTACCACCCATTACGAGGGAATGCCATTCAGTGATTTCAGCAGTGGAATTAGCATAATGATCGTTGGTGGCCAGAGACATCGTGGCAATCGGTCTGTTTTTTTCAGGGTATCTGACTTCAGGGTCAGCACCCACATATCCGAGTAATATTACTTTATTTACTGACATTTTTGTGGTATTAAATATTCAACTTTAAAATTCGGAGGCTTTAAGGGCGAGTCCGGTCTTTTCATGAAGACCGAAAAGGAGATTCATTATGTGCACTGCTTCTCCGGCGCCTCCGCGCATTCGCGGGTCGGCTACGGCTTCTATCTGCAATTCTGAATCTGATGGTTTGGAGAGTGCAATCACGCATTTATTGGTTCCGATCACTTCGTTCTCCTCAATGCTGCCGCTGACGGGATAAGCAAAGTTGTGATCGTCATACATTTCATAAATTTCACGAATCTGGTCTATATTTATAGGGCATGAGAGTGAGATTCGGGCCTTCATTTTCCTTTGTGCCTCAGATTCGGTCAGAGTGATTTCATTATTTTTTTCAAAACTGAGCTGAATGTTGTCCAATATTGAAAATATTTCATTGGCGGCATTTCCCTTGTCTGCAATTATAATGTCGTGCGGCGCCTCCACTTCAATTTTAATGGAATTGTTAAGAAGCATGTGCAGGGCAAGGGGATAAAGGGAGGTGAGTACTATAGAAGAGAGGGGAGAGGGGACTATAGCAGATACAGCACCTCTTACAAGGGGTTTGCGGTTGATTTCCGGAAGTCCGAACACTATGCCGAGACGTTCAGTGTCGAGATTGGGAATGGCATCAACGATTATCGTGCGGATGTCAGGTCTTGCAAGTTGCAAAGCGGAAAATTCGGCGGCTGTCATTGAATTGCCGCAGACAAATACAACGGAGCAGTCAGGAGTCATTGACAATGGTCCGGAAAAATTCATCTTCAGTTCTCCAATTAGACCATGATGCACATCCGCAGCAGCCATACCTTCTTTACCGGGAGCTGAGAGAGTGGTGATTACCACTTCCGGATGATTCACCAGTATCCTGAGTAATTCCCCGGCTTGTGGCGTATCGGCTCCGGATATTGCTACTTTTATCATTTATAATCAGCTTATAATTATGTATCAGTTGTAAAGATTAAAGAATCATTCCATAATCAAAACATCTATTTATTATGATTTAAATTATGGTCAAGAGGCAGAAAACGAGAAAAGATGGCTCTTGCTTTATCGTGGCTCACATCTTCACGCAATATTGCAAGTATTGTGTCAGACCCGGGAATAGTGCCTAAAATTTCCGGAGTCTCGCTCATATCTATATCATAAGCGAGACCTGCGGCATATCCGTTTCGTGTCTTTATTACTGCGATATTTCTTGAGAATGTGAGTGACAAGAATCCGCTCTGGTAATTCGCATGGGTATGCACCTGACCTCTTGCAAGCAGCTTGTCTTTGAACGAATTGCTGTCGGGCAGAATATACATGTATCCGCCGCGGTCAGTGGGAATCTTAGTGGCCTTAAGCATTTTAAGGTCGCGGGAAAGAGTAGCTTGGGTCACAGTAAATCCCGCCTCCTCCAGCAAACGAGAAAGCTCCTCCTGGCTGCCTATACATTTGTTTTTTATGAGGTCCACCATCAGAGCGACCCTTTGTTTACGATTCTTCATCAAAGGTAGATTTATAAATTTGTATGCAAACTTAATAAAATTCCTATAATATTCAATTATTTTTTGATAAATTTACATACAATTTATACATGTTTAAAAACATATTATTCCATATCTTGCTTGTCCTCAAGTATGTCAATTTCATTTTTCAAGCGAGCAGCTTCTTCATAATTTTCATTTTCTGCAGCCTTTTGCATTTGTTCTTTCAATTTTGCTATATATCTGGCCTTCCCTTTTTCGTTTTTATTGGACGGAGATGTTTTGGGAGGATTAACAGAGGCCGGCGCAATGGAAGAAGAGACATTCGGTTTCTCGCTTGTCCGGGCGCGATTTTCATCAGGTTCGAATCCGGCTTCCTCAAGCACTTCGGCAGATGTATATATAGGGGCTTCGGCACGTATGGCGAGCGCAATGCCATCGGAAGAGCGGGCATCCACAGTGTGAGTTGTCACACCATCCGAGAAAATAAGGTCGGCAGCGAACACTCCCGAAGGGAGACGTCTGATTTCAATTTCTTTCAACCGGATTCCGAACTCCGACATAAAATTCATCATCATATCATGGGTGAGCGGTCGTGGAGTCACCACTTCCTGCAGTTTGCACTCTATGGCTTGTGCCTCAGGATAACCGATTATTATAGGTATCCTCCTGTTGCCTCCCACTTCCTGTAGAATCACTGCATATACACCGGATTCAATCTGATTGTAAGTTATTCCTATAAGTTCAAGTCTGTATCTTTCCATTTTTGTGATGTTTTGATTTGAGAGAAATCATTCCTGATCCGAGACAAAGTCTGCAGTCGGGTGAATATATTATGGCGAATTGTCCCGGAGCAATCCCTTGCACATCGGTTTGGGATTCAATGAGACATGAACCATCATGATTAAGCCTTATAATACCCCGGTAAAATTCAGGAGAATGACGTGTCTTGAATGCAATGTCCACAAACTTTGTCTTCTCTGAGAAGGGTGACTCTGTTATCCAGTGCATCTCTTCCACCGGTATTTCACGCCCATATTGGCGTTTGGTGTCGAATCCATTGGAGACGTATATCACATTGTCGCGTACATTTTTCTTCACAACATACCATGGTCCACCACTAAGTCCCAATCCTTTTCGCTGTCCTATGGTATAAAACCAATAACCTTTGTGGGTGCCTATTTTCTTTCCGGTTTCTATTTCTATCACGGGACCCTCTTTTGTGCCCAGATGTCGCTCTATAAAATCGGGATAGTCAATCTTACCTAAAAAACATATCCCCTGAGAATCCTTGCGCGAGGCATTCGGCAGTTGAGCTTCCGCCGCGCGGCGTCTCACCTCCGATTTCGGGAGTTTGCCGAGGGGGAATATAATATGCGACAGCTGGTCATAGGAAATCTGTGCAAGGAAGTCGGTCTGGTCTTTTACCGGATCTGCTGCTGTGGCAAGGTAGAGTTTGCCGTTTTCTTCCACTATCGAGGCATAATGACCTGTGGCTGTCTTGTCGAATTCCTTCCCCCAACGCTCCTCAAAGAAACCGAATTTGATGAGCTTGTTGCACATCATGTCAGGATGCGGAGTGAGACCCTCCTTAACGGTTTTCAATGTATATGCCATTACGTGATCCCAATATTCTTCGTGCAAAGACACTACTTGCAGAGGCAAATTATATTTACGGGCTATAAGGGAGCACATCTCGATATCTTCCTCGGCGGAGCAGTCCCCCTCTCCGTTATCCATACCAATACGGATATAGAAAAGGTGCAGGTCGTGACCCTCTTTATAAAGAGTGTCTACCACTACTGCGCTGTCAACACCTCCGGATATCAATACTGCTATTCTCATACCTCTTCAAGTTCTGATTCGCTATGGTCATTAGAATGAATGAAATGCAGGGAAAGGAAATAATCCACAGAAATTTTACCGGGACCGACAAGTATCAGGAAAAAGTAAATTCCTAAAAACATGATGGGAACATACCCCTGCTGCGACCAGCTGATCATGTAAGGAGCTTCTTTCACAAGATCATGGAGGATGTAATATTCTGCAACAACCATTGCAACAAATGGTGGAATCGCCATTATTCTGGTAATGAATCCCGCCATGATACAAAGCGAACATCCTATTTCAATGACAATCATAAGAATAAGCACAGCTTCCGGACTTAGTCCCCAAAACGAGGGGAACACGGATGCTGCGTCTTCAAAATTATATAGCTGCCGGATGCCAAACTGCATCATCATAATTCCAACGAACAGACGCAGGAAGAGGCGTCCCATATTTGTATATGAATATCCTGTGGTGCGGATATATATTTTTTTCAGGGAATTCATCATAATAGTAATACCGTTAATTTGTTGTTTCCTGCTCGTAAGCAAGTCTTTTTACTTCATCCAGACCAACATTCTTGGCTATAAGTTTTCCATCTTTCCCTATTATATAGAAAGAGGGGGAGGAGCGGATGTCAAGTATATCTGACACTGTGTCGGAGGCGCCAACCACCCAATTGGAAGGATACGTACCGAGTTTGGTCTGCCATCCCTCAACAGGATCCGGAATAATAAACATCACATTCACAAGTCCGCGGTCCACGAGTGATGTAAACTTCATATCTGTCTCCATTTTCAGTTTCGCATGCCTGCAATCATCGCAGTCAGGATCACCGAATTCTATAACCGTAAACACTCCGATAGGCACAAACTTACCCGGATTTCCGGTAGGAGTGATAAAATCGAATGTTTCGGGATATTCACCAAGTTGTGAATTTTTAAGCAGGGTAATCTGGCGGCGGTAACGCTGTTTGCGCACATCCGATATCTTCTTGTTTTTCAGAAATGCCTCCAGATATTTCATATAAACCTCATCAATCCATATTTTTGCACGTGTGCCATAAAGAGCCTCTTCAGCGGCTTTTGTGAATTGCAGCAGCAAAGTAGGGTTTTTCTGAAGAGTGGCGAGCATCGTGTCAACCGACTTGTCTACCTCTGTCTTGTCAGCCCATTGCATAGGGAAACAATATGTTTTGAAGGCGTCATTGAGGGCTGCCTGATTCACAGCATCCTTGTTTTTGAAATCCATACTGTCCCAGAAGTGCTGCATGAGCCAATTGCTTTTATCTGAAAGGGTGGCAATCTCCTCTGGCGCTACGGGGTATTCAAATAGAGGTTCTATCTCAATAACATCTGCATGCATGGATGCGATGCCGGCAAAAGCCATAATCACAGCGGTAATATACTTCTTTAATAAATTTTTAATCATTTCCTGTTAGTTCTATTATTATCTTAGTAAACGGAAAAAATGCCGAAAGATTATTCATCAAGCAAATGGCGTATGTTTTCAGTCCAAGCCCTATAGCCGGGACCGGTGAGATGCAACCCGTCGTTAGTAAACTTTTTATTCAGATTTCCTTTTGAATCAGACAGGAACGGCCACAGGTCAACGTATGTGAGACCATTTTTCTCAGCAATCCCCTTGATTCTTTCATTGAGTTGAACCACAGTTGATTCCTTCCCTTTCAATCTCTTGTAATCGCCAAAATCATTGTTGATGGGCATTATGCTCTGGAGATAGAGCTTTGTTTCCGGAGAGCGTTTGCGGATTTCATTCACCAGATTTTCGTATCTGTCGGCGAGTTGGTCAACACTCAGTCCGTGCGACACATCGTTTATACCAATGAGTAGAAATATCTTTTTGGGGTGTCCGTCAGTAACCTGATCGAGACGTTTAAGTACACCCGGGATAGCATCAGAACGAATTCCACGGTTTTTTACGTCTTCCCGTTCGAACAATTCCTCAAAGTTCCCCCCATCGGTAATGGAATTCCCGAGAAACACGATATCGTTTTCAGTGATGGGCAGAAGGTTGAAAAGTGAAACTTTTTGTTCCCAATATTTGTCGGCATTGGAGCTTGCCGCATATAAAACGATTGACAAAACTACAGCTGCGTATATTTTAAATCTTTTCATATTTCTTCAAATGATAATCAGTTAAATGATAATTAATTAAACCTGACATTGGGCGTTGCTCAATATTCAGCACTTTCAGTCGAAGGGTTGCGGCAGCTTCCCTCAGTTGGCGTGAAAATATTGCAGCGAGCGACCCAATGAAGCATATACCATCGTTTATTACGTCTCCATATTGAAGAACATTCCTGCTCAGAAACTCAATAAAATTGTCTGCAACAAGTTTGTGCATATAAGGATGATTTATATGTTTCGCTATGAAAGGCACAAAGGAGGCAAGGAATGTGTTGGGACGAGGTTGCCTGTAAGTGTGTTCAATCACTTCTTCAATTGAAATGTGAAAATCACCTTGGAAAGCCTCTATGATATCATTTGGAGCAATCTTTTTGAAAATATCCGAAATTATACGCTTTCCGAGAGCTGTTCCGCTTCCTTCATCGCCAAGTATGAAGCCAAGAGGGGGAACGTTGGCAATAATTTTGTCTCCATCATAGAGAGCCGAGTTGGAGCCGGTGCCAAGGATACATATAATTCCGGCATTGTTAGCAAGCATACTCCGGCAAGCACCGAGCATATCTGATTCAACCTCAACTTTCTGAGGACTCCATGCCGGCATTATGGCATTCGCCACCGTGGCGCAGATTTTTTTAGTGGCGCATCCCGCTCCGTAATAATAAATACGGGAGGGGTGGATATCTGTATCCATAATATTTTTTACTGACAGAAAATAACGGTTGATATCAGATTCCGCAGTAATAGCAGGATTAATTCCTTCGGTCTGAAATTCAGCTTCAATATTTCCTGAAATGCTTACAAGACACCATTCCACTTTAGTAGAACCGCCATCTGCAATCAAGATATAATCTTTATTATTGCTCATATCCTACAAAGTTAGTTCAAAAAGAGAAAATACACAAAAAAAGCCGCCGGATTTTCCGACGGCTCAATATGGGGAATTTATAATTTAGAAACCCGAATAGAATTCGTTGTAACCAACTATGTGGCGTAATTGTGAGTCTCCATCAGTACGAACATCTGTCCTGACTTCGTTACTTTTTGAATCCTAAAAAAA
>CAZEUD010000042.1:0-14986 GCA_964515455.1 uncultured Sangeribacter sp. | reverse complement strand
GTCTCTCTTATTTAGAGAGCAGTTCAAAAATATGAGTTACGACACCCGAAAGTGGCGAAAACTTGACTTGAGATATATCATTGTTTGTTCCCCCTTTTTCGACACGCAGGCCGAAGAACGGGGGAAGAAAGAGTATATAGTTACAGGGGACTTTGGTGACTTCTTATGAATGACAAATACCTTTGACAATCAGAATGATATGAAGCACAGTCTTCGTGAGTCTGTCGTAAATGCCCTTTCGGGGAGTCCCGCCGGGACGCTTGCCAACAAAGCTCTTATGTCGTTTAGCTCGTCTGTCAGCCGGCATGGCATGGAACGTTTGGGTGATGATGAGTTGCGGATATGGATGACGGACATGATACTCGCCGGGCTGAAATTGACCACGAGAAAGAGATACTTCAACAGCATCCACTCGTTATGTCGCATTTGGAACGGTTATTCCGAATCCGACCCGTTTGAGAATGTCCGCAAAGATCTGAACAGGGATTTTGATGCGCGGCTGGAGGAGGCCGGAGCCAACCTCGGAATTGTCGGAAAGATATTGGGGAAAGCCGCCTGTGCCGGCAAATACGAATGTTACGACATATTCCTCTGCCTGCTCTACGATGTCAACGCAAGCCTGCAGGATATTATCAATTTCAGGTTTGATGATGCCCCGGGCAAATTGCCGCAGATAGAGGACATAGCCGAGGCAAGGAAGAAAAGCGGACGTACCAAGTATGTGTTCGGGCTGCGGCAAGGCCAGGCGAGGGACACCCAGATCGGGCGGGAACTCATAACGGATCTGTCTTCCATGCTTCGAGAGAACGGAATGAAGTTCAAAGGCCCATTTTCAAGGGATTCCATCAAGGAGATATGGATAGCCGCCGCATTGGAATGCAAGATAACGACAGAAGAAATCAGAAGCGTTGTCAACGCCATGCCTGAAGGTTTCGCTTTCCTCGAAATGATTAAGCCATCGGAGTTGACAGACACGAGAAAGGCAGAAATAATAAAGAAAGTCGCCGACCATATAAATGACAACACCAAATATTGGTTTGTCATGAGGCTGAGGTCCGGCAAGACCCCCGATGACGTGAAGGAACTTTTAAAGGCTAAGGACAAGGCTCTTTACAATGAGATACGTTTCTACAATCCCACCCATACTGTGACAAGGGAAGACCGTTGGGGAAAAAGAACCCGTGAGGAGGTCCCTTACATCCCCGGGATATTGTTCTTTTACCTTCGTCGTGACGATGTGGGCGTTTTGTTCAGCAGGCATATCGGGAACCTTGCCTGGTGTTACAGATATTCCAACTCCCCCGGCAGCCCGTATTCGGCGATTTCGCGCCGGGAAATGGAAAAATTCCAGCGCCATGTCGGGATGTTTACCGAAGACATCCGGATGGAGATGGTGACACGCGAAGAGCCTTTGGCTGTAGACGACGTGGTCATGGTATACGGCGGCGTGATGGACGGCTCGGTTTGCACCATAACCGGCGTAAAGGACAAAAACGGCACACTGACATATTCGCTCCGGCTGACAGACAGGACATCGTTCCTGTGGACGGTGAGCGATGTCGAGGACATCAGGCTCGAACCCTGCACCCCATTGTCACGAAAAGCACATTCATAATATGTTTTCCCTGAACCATGACATAGGCATGACAGCACCGTTGGCATCTGATGTCAATTATGACGACGCTGCTGATATATGCGGCTACCAGCTCCTGCTGTGCAAGATGTTCGAAAAGGCAGGAGGCTTCTCATATCCGGGTGCCGGGACGAACAGCACTATCCGGTTTGTGCAAAAAGAAGGACAGGTCTGGCTGAGAAAGGCAAGGCGGCTTATCGCCTCGATCCTTGAGGCACCTATGGGAGCTTCTCATGGTAAGACATCCCCCTGCCTGGGAGACATGCCGGAGCTTCTCTCATCATACGACCTGTTCCATCGCGTCTGCAACGGCGGTCCATGCTATGACTATCTACGCGAATTAAAGCTGAACACAGCGATGAGATGGCTCAGAGGCGACCGCTCCATCACCAAGACCGATGTGACGCTGATGCTCCTTCAAGAGGTTAACCGCGACAACCGGACGCTTGATAAGCGGTATTCCGACTTCAGCATAAGCGTGATGGGGGCTTGGATTGAAGAACTGACCGGATACGGTCGGTTTCGGGACACTCCGTATCCGGAAGCGCTGAAACGTCTGGGCTACCTGCTTGACAATGACCTTTTCGTATATCTCGGCAGCAGGGAGCAGAGACAGATAAAAGAAAAGTGGACGAACACATACGCGGTCGAGGACTTCACGATGCTCGACACTCCCTCGCTGCGGGAATACATCGGCTTCATCCGCACAGCCACATGGCACAGGCTCTACCCGTGCGAAAATTACGACGAGCAATATATCCAATTGTGGTCAGAATACGCAAGCCGTCCCGATGTGAACCGTTTCGCTCGCGAGGCGTCGGCTATGGATTTGGAAATCCGGCAGGCGATGTTGGTCGAATAAATTGAAAAAACGGACACCGAGAGCTTTGAGTTATATTTCCTTACTTAATGCCATTCCTTACTGAAACATCCCGGATTAAAGACACACTTGAAGCATCCGGGAACCGTCCCGACATCGAGACTATCGAAAGTGCGTTGAGAATCAGGGAAGCGGAGATTGACCGTTTCTTTGACGGGGAAGTTACGGATTTATGCGGTCTAAAGGAGGAATCCCGCAGGCTTTATAATTCAGCGATGGAGCTTTACAACAGCGGTCAATCCCTTAAAAAGCGGGCACGCATACTGCTCGCAATCTCCAAAATGCTCAACGACAGCGCACTGATGCCCGCGCCGGCTCAACGGATAGCTGACTATATTAATCAGGTGGAGGAAATTGCCCGGGAATGGGAGTCAAGCGGCAACCGCGACGTGGCAACCACCTCGGCAATATTCCAAAACCTCGTCAGCTATTGCTCCATCCTCGGCGATGACGCTAATCCCCGATGGCGACAGCTGATCCACCAAGAAGTTGAAGCAGCACAGAACGAGGCAATGCCAACCAACGTGCCGCAATCAGCATCACAAAAGGATTACAGTTGGGACGGCATGGCAACCGGCGTGGCACTCCACCGCCTGTCATTCCTCACCGCATACGCCAACAGCTTTCCCGGCGAGATAAACCCTGACCTCCTCAGCTGTCTAATCACCCATTATGCCAACAGCCTCCTCGACACCCCTACCACCAAGCCACGCCAATTAGTCCAACTCTCAGACATCATCACAGCATCCGGCTACGTTTCCGAGCCAACCATCACCATATTGCATGACAAGATTTTATCGCTGCTCCCACTTCAAAACATGCCATCCATCCGTCTTGCACTTGAATCATGTATAATTCAAACGTTCATTACGATTTAACTAAAAAATAAAATAACAATGGTATCATCAAGAATTATTGATCTTCCTAAATTTCTTGACAAGAGGGGGAATCTTTCGTTTATCGAGGAGTTTAAGCAGATACCTTTCAAGATTGAGCGTACATATTGGATTTATGATGTGCCGGGTGGGGAGCACCGAGGCGGTCATGCCTATCGAGAAAACGAGGAGTTTATTGTGGCTCTTTCCGGCAGTTTCGATGTGATACTTGACGATGGCACGGAAAAGAAAATCTATTCTCTAAATAGGTCATATTACGGATTATATGTCCCTAAAGGCATATGGCGGGAGATGAATAATTTCTCAACAAATTCTTTGGCTGTCATTTTAGCATCGGCACCATATAGCAAAGGTGATTATATAAGGGATTATGCTGAATTCTTAAAATTTAAGAGATGAAAAGCAGCACAGTGTATGATTGCTCTATTATTGAGCTAAACAAGCATCATAGCGAGAGAAAAGGAGATCTTTCTGTAGTGGCTAACGGCGATACTATTCCCTTTGAAGTCAAAAGGATATATTATCTTTATGATGTGCCGGGTGGGGAAAGCCGAGGCGGTCATGCGCATAAGGGATTGAGCCAGCTGATTGTTGCTGCAAGCGGAAGTTTTACGGTGACGTTAGATGACGGAAACGTTAAACGGACTTTCCTCCTGAATCGTCCGTATCAGGGGCTTTACGTTGTGCCCGGTATTTGGCGAACACTTGATGACTTTTCTTCCGGAGCTGTATGCATGGTCCTTGCATCAGAAGGATATACGGAAGAGGATTATATTCGGGAATATGATGATTTTATCAAAGCTAAGAAACAATGATACATCCATTATCTTATGTTAAGACAACTAATATAGGCGAGGGAACTAATATATGGCAGTTTTGCGTGGTGTTCCCCGGTGCGAAGATTGGTGATAACTGCAATATCTGTGCCAATGTGGTAATCGAGAATGAGGTTATAATCGGGAACAATGTCACTGTCAAATCCGGAGTTCAGCTTTGGGATGGAGTGACGCTTGAAGACAATGTGTTTGTCGGTCCGAATGCCACATTTACCAACGACAAGCATCCCCGCTCCAAAAATCCTGACTGGATTCAGCAAGGCATCACAGTTAAGAAAGGAGCGACCATAGGAGCTAATGCCACAATACTTCCTGGGGTTACAATTGGCGAAAACGCCATGATTGGCGCCGGAAGCGTAGTGACCAAGGACGTACCTGCAAACGAAATTTGGGTCGGCAATCCAGCCGCAAGATATAAAATAATGAGTATCAATGTATTAAATTATTTGACGGGGGGGGGTAAAATATGCTGTCTGCCTCTCCACTTTAGTAATGAGGCAGCATGAAAAAACAGCATAAAATGGAAGAAAAAATTTTAGAGATAGTTAATGCTATTCGTAAGCACAAAGGAGATACCCCTGTTGAAGTCTTAACGGATGATATGGATTTGCGAAAAGATCTTGATTTCTCATCCTTTGATTTAGCGGAACTTACTGTTAATGTTGAAGAAGAATTCGACATCGACATTTTTGAAAATGGTCTGATCAACACCATTGGAGAAATTTATGCCCAACTCAGATGAAAAGAATTTTTCTAATTGACAGCGGGAAAGCATATTCGTATGCCGACCTATTATATGGAATCAAAAATTTAGAGAGATATTCCACTACATTCAGATATTCATCACTGTTTGATTTCTATGTAAACTTTCTGGCTGGTCTCATCTCAGATTTACCTGTTGTACTGATTGATTCCGACATTTCTGGAACAGAGATGTCAAAACTTGGAATTGACACTATAGAATCAGAAATTAATCTCAATAATGAGATTACTGTTTCAATGGAAACCTTAATTGAAAAGATCAATAATTCAAAATCAAAGATTTCTATTTTTACCTCAGGCACTACAGGGCAACCCAAAAAGGTTGAGCACAGTATAAAATCCCTCACAAGAGCGGTGCGGACCTCACCATCCCATGAATTTGATATCTGGGGATTTGCATATAACCCAACACACATGGCTGGTCTGCAGGTGTTTTTCCAGGCTTTTTATAATGGCAATCCTATTGTCAACCTATTTGGTAAAAGCAGGGCTGATATTTTATGTTCCATCGACAAGTATCAGATAACTCATCTATCTGCGACTCCGACGTTTTACAGATTGCTCAAACCTGTGGATAGTGCATATCCTTCTATGAAAAGGATAACCTTCGGAGGAGAGCGATCCAATGATGAATTATATGAATCTATCTCAAATTTGTTCCCGAATGCGAAAATCACCAATGTATATGCTTCTACCGAAGCAGGTACTTTGTTGGCATCAAAAGGGGAATGTTTCCATTTTCCAACAGACCAAAAAGACAAATTCAAAATTGTCGACAATGAATTGCTGATTCATAAATCTATGCTCGGATTTTCAGAATCATTCTCATTTGATGGGAACTTCTATAAAACTGGAGACATTATTGAATGGGTTGATAAGGCTGAGGGCCTTTTCAAATTTAAAAACAGGAAAAATGAACTGATAAATGTAGGGGGATACAAAGTCAACCCTGCCGAGGTAGAGGATTCCATCAGAACTTTGCCACATATATCTGATGTTAAAGTTTATGGCAAAAGTAATTCTGTTCTTGGCAATATATTATGTGCGGATATTGTGACAGACGGATCGGGGCATGGGATTGACATGACTTACATTTTTGAAAGCCTGAAAGATAAACTTCAAGACTTTAAAATCCCAAGGAAAATTCGGTTTACTGATAAGTTGGATCTGACACGAACTGGTAAAATTAAACGATGATGAACATTCTTGTTACAGGTTGCTCTCGCGGAGTAGGGCTAGAAATATGCAGAGTGCTACTCTCCCAAGGGAACAGAGTGTTTGGCGTGGCAAGAAGCCACAGCGAAGAATTCAAGTCTCTGCAAAATGAATATGATGGAAAACTCCATTTCAAAAGCATAGATCTTTCAGACAGTGAATCTGTTAGGGAAAAAATCTTCAGGGAATATATCCCAAAGGATATAGCCATTGACGGATATGTAAACAATGCCGCTGTTGCGTATGATGATATCATCACGAACCTCAATCTGTGCAGACTGGAGGATATGTATAAAGTGAATGTGTTCACGCCAATGATGATTACCAAGTATATATTGCGCGACATGTTACTCCACCACACCCATGGTTCCATTGTGCATATATCATCAATAAGTGTCCATACGGGTTATAAGGGACTTGCCATGTATGCCTCTTCAAAAGGTGCTTTGGAAGCGTTTTCCAAAGATACTGCAAGGGAATGGGGAAGCCTTGGCATAAGAAGCAATGTTGTGGTCCCTGGATTCATGGAAACAGCCATGAGTGCATCTCTTACAGATGAACAGCGTTCCAAGATATATGCGCGCACTTCCCTCAAGGCCGCTACCTCTATTAATTCCGTTGCTGAGACGGTAGCTTTCCTTCTATCAGACAAGTCATGTTCTATAACGGGTCAAAATATTCATGTCGACAACGGTACTATTTAGTATGAAATTTAACGGAATCAATATAAGGATCGGCAAAAAAGTCAAGATTGGGAATAATGTCAAAATAGGTGACAACACAACCATCTATGACAATGTGACAATAGGAGACAACACAATCATTTGTAATGATTGTGTGCTTGGAGAGCCGACAAATTCTTTCTACAGTGACGATAATTATCAAAATGAGCCATTGATTATTGGTGGGAATTCATTGATCAGGAGCCATTCTATATTTTATGCAGGAAGTCGATTCGGTTCTCATCTGCAAACCGGACACCGTGTGACCGTGAGAGAACATACGGAAATGGGAGACCATTGCCAGATAGGTTCATACGGAGATATTCAAGGCACATGCAAAATTGGAAATTATGTAAGGATGCAGAGTTATGTCAATATCGGACAATTCTCCAGAGTTGGTGATTATGTATTTCTTTATCCTTTTGTTGTGCTGACAAATGACCCGACTCCTCCATCATATGCAGAAACAGGTGTAGAATTGGGCGATTATTCGGTAATAGCCACTGGCACAATAATGCTTCCCGGAGCAAAATTAGGGAAACACTGTCTCACTGCTGCTAATTCTTCAGTAGGAGGTGAATATGAAGACTATTCTTTCATTTCCGGCAATCCGGCCAAAAGATTGTGTGATATAAGAAAAGCTCCTTTGTTCAATGTATCCACTGGGAAACGACACTATCCCTGGCCATACAATTTCTCAAGGAATATGCCTTGGGACGGTATGGATTACAATGAATGGTTGAATTTACAATCTGATAATAACATAAAGTTATGATAAAATTTTTGGATCTTGAAAAGGTGACGGCAAGTCACGGCGAGGAGATCAACGAGGCTGTCACACGCGTGACAAACTCGGGATGGTATCTCCAAGGAAAGGAAAACGAAAAGTTCGAGAAGGATTATGCCGACTATATCGGCACCAGATATGCCGTCGGTTGTGCCAACGGCTTGGATGCTTTGATATGGATATTCCGTGCGTATGTGGAAATGGGCGTGATGAAATCCGGCGACGAAGTAATAGTGCCGGCAAACACCTATATAGCATCAATATTGGCTATTTCAGAAAACGGCCTTGTGCCAGTACTCGTAGAGCCGGACATCAACACTTACCAGATTGACCCCGAAAAGATAGAAGGGGCTATTACACCCAAGACAAAGGCAATCCTCATAGTGCATCTCTACGGACAATGCGCCTATACCGACAAGATTGGAGAACTGTGCAAGAAATACAGCCTCAAACTCGTTGAGGACAATGCGCAGGCTCACGGGTGCAAGTTCAATGGATGCCACACAGGGTCGCTTGGCGATGCTGCCGGGCACAGTTTTTATCCGGGGAAAAATCTTGGCGCGCTCGGCGATGCAGGAGCGGTCACCACAAACGATGAAGAGCTGGCAAAAGTGATACGAGCTGTCGCAAATTATGGTTCAACAAGAAAATATGTGTTTAAATACATAGGTCGCAACTCTCGGCTTGATGAGATACAGGCGGCAGTCCTCGATGTGAAGTTAAGGCACTTGGATGCCGACAATGCAAGGCGCAAGGAAGTGGCGCGTATGTATATCAGCGGCATTAAAAATGCGGCGGTAACAGTGCCCGAGGTCAAGGACTGGGATGCCAATGTGTTCCACATATTCCCCATTCGCACCGGGAAACGTGACGAATTGCAGAAATACCTGACAGAAAACGGGGTTCAGACTATCATTCACTATCCGATCCCTCCTCACAAGCAAGAGTGTTATGCCGACTGGAACACACGCAGCTATCCCGTCACAGAGCTTATCCACGCGCAGGAACTCTCCCTCCCGATTTCCCCTGTGATAACCGATGAGGAAGTCAACGAAGTAATCCGACTAATCAACGAATGGCAAGCCTGATAGGAAAGGCGACATCATTATTTGCCCGTGCGCTTAATGCTGATATCGTGAAAGTGTTTTCACTCACATCGATATCCACATTGGTCAAAATGTGCACAGGTCTCATCAGCGTGAAAATCGTAGCTGCTATAATCGGTCCGGCAGGTGTGGCGTTAGTAGGACAGTTAAACAACTTCGCATCCATTGCGATGTCATTTTCAAGCGGTGGCATCAATTCAGGAATTACAAAGTATGTGGCGGAATACAAAAACGATGATTCTGTCATAGCCGCATTTTTGTCGAACGCACTTCGTATCACAGCGATATGTTCGCTCGTGTGTTCTCTGATCCTTTTGGCGTTTGCCGGCAAAATCAGCGAATTGGTGATGTTGTCCCCGGATTATTGGTATGTGTTTGCCATATTCGGAGTGACAATATTTATGTATGCCTTGAACAACATGCTGACTTCCATTATCAACGGTTACAAGGAGTTTCGGACCTATGTATACATTAGCGTAGCTAACAGCGTCATAGGAGTCGCATTTACTGTCGCCCTCGTATTGTGCTGGCAGTTGAAAGGAGCGCTTATATCGGCTGTAACATATCAGAGCATTATGCTCTTTGTGACATTATGGATATTGCGTAATGCCGTATGGCTCAGATGGGATATGTTTAAGGAGAAATTATCTCGGGCAATAGCGCACAAATATTTTAGATATACGCTGATGACCCTGACCACGGCATTAACATTGCCGATAATACAAATGATTCTCCGTGGTTATGTGATGGCTGAGATTTCGCCCGTTGAAGCCGGCTGGTGGGAAGGGATGAACCGCATATCCAACATGTATCTGATGGTAATCACAAGCTCGTTTTCTGTCTATTATCTCCCACGGCTAAGTGAAATTTCTGATGGGACAGAACTGCGTCATGAAATCCTCAAGGCTTACAAGGTTATTGTCCCGATGCTGCTCGGAGGATTTACAGTGGTTTATATCCTACGATTTTTTATAATCCATCTGTTATTTACCAAAGAATTCCTTCCTATGGCAGATCTTTTTATTTGGCAAATGGCTGGAGACTTCTTTAAAATATGCAGTTGGCTCCTTGCATTCCTCATGGTTGCCAAATCAATGACAAAACAATTTATATATACAGAGATCATCTTTGCCATCACATACCTTGCCTTAGGCTATACATTCGTCTATTTTAATGGCATTGTCGGGCTTTGTCAGGGATATTTGTTAAACTATGTTATCTATATGACAGCCATGTCAATCATGTTTAGAAAATTAATATTCAAATGAGGAATTCATCAGTCGAAATATTCCGCATAATAGCTACATTTCTAGTCTTGATAGTCCATTTCAATGGTTGGTTTGTGGGCATTCCTGAAAATTTCGCAGGATTTAGCACAAAGAATCTTTCACAAGATTTTATCGAAGCTTTGAGTTGCACATGTGTCAACTGTTTCCTTGTCATAACCGGTTGGTATGGCATGACATTCAGATGGAAGCATGTGTGGACTATCTGGTCGATCCTTGTTTGGATATATGTGCCATGTTATATTGCAATGTCAATATACAATCATCAATTCTCCGTATTCTCATTCACTATGAATTTTTTTTCGATAGGAAAGGAAAGCTATTATGTGCAATGCTATTTAATGCTCCTTTTCCTTTCGCCTGTCCTTAATTCATTCATCGAAAAAGTATGGTCGAAAGATTTTACCATATACCATAGCGTTTTGGATTATCGAGATTGTTTTCGACTGGATACTTTGTAACACTTGCCTCGGATTTGCCCATGGTTATATGTTAACACATTTTGTTTTCATGTATTTATTGGGACAGACGGCATTTCTATATAAGCAAGAGATCCATAGAATTTTTACAACAAGGCGATGTATTGTCATATATTCATTAGGCACATTGTTGATAGCCTCTATGTATCTGAAATTGCCTCTTACTATTAGTTTTGCATACACTAATCCGCTTAATGTCTTGATGGCGTTCTCTCTATTCTTTATCTTTGAGCGTCGTGAATTCCACAATAAAACTATCAATTGGATTAGTAAAAGTACACTTGCAGTATATATCTTACATTGTACCCCCCCCCCCATTATCAGTGTGTTACAAAAATGGGATGTCTTTGCTTTGCAAAATTATGCATATCCGGCTTACCTGCTGTTAATGATTATCACCATTATATGCGTTTTCGTGGCATGTATAATATATGATAAGATCAGATGTATGTTTATGCCAAAACTTGGTGATATTATATGTAATTGGTTGTCAAATAAAACTTCTAAATACTCGCTAACCAAATGAATGGACCGTTAGTTTCAGTCCCCGTAGTAACCTATAATTCGGCGAAATATATTATTGATGGACTTGAATCAGTCAAGGCTCAGACCTACAAAAATATTGAATTAGTCATTTCGGATGACTGCTCGACTGACAATACTGTGGAAATATGTCAGAAATGGCTTGAAGAAAATAAGGATTCTTTTAAAAGGGCAATATTAGTCTCAACCCCACATAATATGGGTGTCGCAGGAAACTTAAACAATGCAATACGCAATTGTCGTGGAGAATGGATAAAACCTCTTTCAGGAGATGATTCCTTTTTCCCTTATTCTATAGCAGAGTACATGAAGTTTATTTCATGCAATCCAAAAGCACAAATTTGTTTCGCAAAATTAAAATATAATAGTACCAATGATTATATCAAACAATACAATATCCTATATAGTAGAATGTTTTACTATCCTTATATAAATTCATCACAAAAAAAACAATTTAAAGAAATTTTAAGAAGATTATATATTCCTGGACCAGGTTTAATTTATAAAAAGGAACTATGGAGTAAAGTATCTGGATTCGATGAGAATTATCCATTCTGTGAAGAAGATCCATTTACATTTAAAGTTTTAAATAATAACTATCGAATATATTATATTGATAAAGAACTGTACAGTTATAATATTAATGAGGGTTCTTTAAGTCATAATGGCATTGTTTTAAGCAGGCATTTACGGGAAAGAATAAAATATTTTCGTAAAGAACATTATAAACACATGTTATCGAATTATATGATACTAAGGACATTTGATATATATCTATATTACAAAATATTAGAAATGAAAAGTGAAAATAAGTTATCATTTGTTGCAAAGATGCTGCAATTATTAAGATTAATGATGCCATATATATATATAAATAAATATCGGGATGTAAAAACTAAGAAACTCGCATTACAATGGAAGTCGTAATACTTCTAACAGCTTGTGTTAACCCAAATGGGATGGCTTTTACCAAAATACAAGATTGTCAAACTCGTTTGAATCAATATAAAGAAGCTTTAACTTGGTATTTGGAAAACACCAACGAAAAGATTGTTTTTGTTGAAAATACCATGTGTGATTTTTCTAATGAATTTTCTGGATATATAGATTCCGGAAGACTTGAATATATCACGTTCAATGGGAATAACTACGACAGAGCATTTGGCAAAGGTTATGGAGAGGCGATTATTATAAAAACAGCTTTGGATAAATCCAAGTTTTTATCTCTGAGCGACAATCTAATAAAGATTACCGGACGTTTGATTATTCGGAATATTTATAATATTATTCTACAGGTAAAATCCACAAATATTGTATATGCAAATAGCAATATTGTAAATGGGCATGCTTTATGTCATAGTGCTGTTTTCATTGCACCGAAAGCATTCTTAAAGAATTATTTTATTAAAGGAATAAACTTTCTAAACGATTCAAATGGATACTATTTCGAACATCTTCTCTATGATTCAATGATTAAATGGAAAATGAATGGAGGTATTCACTCTGACTTCAAATCACCACTTCTTATTGATGGAGTCAGTGGCTCTACTGGCAAGAGGTATCTAAAATCAAAACGATGTATCAGAATGAAATCCTATATTAAATATTTGGCACACAGATATGGGATATATCGTAATCATTTCAACCCGGATTCAACATTTTGATTTAGACTAACTTTTAATATTTTAATTGGAGATGAAAGAAAAACTTAAAATATCAGTTGTAACAGTGAGCTACAATGCCGTCGACACGATCGAGGAGACAATCAAGTCAGTTGTAGACCAAACTTACGATAATATTGAATATATAATTATTGATGGAGGCTCTACCGATGGCACCGTTGACATAATAAAGATGTATGCCGAAGGAGGCAGCGAGACGTTGAATCATCGTCATAGGATTACCTACTGGGTCTCGGAACCCGACCGCGGCATATACGATGCCATGAACAAGGGCATCGCCGCCGCCACCGGCGACTATATAAACTTCATGAATTCTGGTGACATATTCTCTGATAAAGAAATTCTAAAACTAATCGTTCCACACTTTAATGAGGAAATCATCATAGCTGGTGCATATAATCTTTGTTTTACTTCTGGAGAAAAAAAAGTTATACACCAAGGCAATCTCAATAAACTAAAAATCCGCCAACCTATTTGCCATCAAGCAACCTTCATTAATATTGTATATCAAAAACAACATTTATATGATACAACCTTTAGATGTGCCGCTGATTATAACTTTCTATACCAAGCATGGCGAAGAGGCTGCACATTTAAGTATTTAAACGAAATCATTGCTGATTTCATGTTTGATGAAGGTACGTCATTTTCAAACTTTACAACTTCAATACTAGAGCGTAGGAGAGCGTGGTGCGGCGAAAAAAACACTTTTCTTAGGACAATATACCTGTATTTAGAAGTCGTGAAAACTATGGTATACAAGGCATCCCATAATTATCGGAAATAGTCATGGTTATTAAATTTGTCATAACAGGAGCTGGGTGGAAGCCACAAGGCGGATTGAAAATAATCTATGAATACGCCAATAGATTGGCGAATGAGGGCCATGAGATTGAAATAATATATATTAATAATTCACCCATTGATTCCCCCAAAATATCGATTAGACTAAAATTACATATCAAGTATTGGTATTTTTTCTTAACGAGAGATAAATATAAGTGTTCAAGCTGGTTCAAACTATCACCCTCCGTTAAAGAAACATGGATAAAAAAACTTTATCCAAAAGCATTAGACTCAGCAGATAGAGTAATTGCAACAACTATACAATCAGCTTATGCACTTAATGCAATCCCTAAAGCTGAAAATGAAATTCGCTACTATTTCATTCAAGGATATGAAAATTGGGAAGAGTCCGTTACGGATGAAATGGTAGATAAAAGCTATTTATTTCCTTTCCGAAAAATTACTGTATCAAATTGGCTTCTAAATTATATTGAGACCATAGGAGTCACAGCAACCGTGGTCCCAAACGGTTTTGATTTCAGCAAATTCTATACATTCAATCCGCCCGAGAGACGGCGACCGGAATCCCTAGCGGTCATGTATAGTACTAAATTTTCCAAAGGATTTCAAGATAGCTTTCACGCCATTCTGAAAGCAAAAGTTGAAATTCCCCAACTTAAAGTTACAGTGTTTGGTCTACCTTCTCGACCATCCTGGCTTCCCCAATGGTGTATTTATCACCAGAATCCCACTCAGGACCAATTGAATAGTATCTATAATGAAAATGCGATTTTTTTAGCTTCGAGCCATTCTGAAGGCTGGGGCCTAACCATAGGCGAAGCCATGTCATGCAGCTGTGCTGTTGTATGCACGGACAATAGGGGGTATTTGGAGATGGCGACCCCAAACACTACAGCTTTAGTTTCTCCAATCCAAGATGCTGATTCTCTTGCAAAAAATATTATCCGTTTTATATCAGACGATAGTCTCAGATTATCGATTGCTTCAAGAGGAAACAAGTTTATAAGTATGTTGGATATCAATATTACATATTTAAAATTCAGAGACACACTTCTTAATGGATAAATGTCGTTGATTTGTTTTCCATATATCACTCTCACATCAATACTTTTCTTTCTGTATTTATGTGAACAGAGGAAATTAAGTTATTTTTCCAAATATACCTCTCGTTGGATTGCGTACGCTTCTCTTTGGTTTTTTATTGGATTGCGGGGGCATATTATGTCTGATTTCATTAGTTATTATCCTTATTATCGTGATTATCATAATTTATTTAATCTCTCTTTTAATGATTTTTTTTATGGATTTGAACCTGGCTTCAATATCTATACATCTATAATTAAAATTTTTAC
>CAZEUD010000041.1:0-15742 GCA_964515455.1 uncultured Sangeribacter sp. | reverse complement strand
TCTTCCACATCCACCCCAAAATATTCTATAGGGTGACGCAATGACGAAGTCAGGATACCTGACCCCGGGAGGGACAATTAGAATAATTCAGAGTGAGTGCCAAAACGCACAAGTTTGATAACCGGGGCATCACGGTCAAACCATATCAATAAAGTATCGTTTTCTACGTGACACTCCATATGATTCTTATAATTCCCGTGAAGCATATGAGGACGGTATTCTTCGGGGATATCATCTCCTCTAACAAGCAGATTAAGGATATATTCCAATTTGTCCAATGTTTCGGTTTTGTGTTTATATCGTTTTAAGTCTTTCTTGAATTGACTTGTTAATTTTAGAATGTTCATAGCGAATTTACAAAGCTTCGGAAATCTTTCATATCGAGCGTTTCAAGATTATCTGATTCCTCGGCTTCTTTCATAGCAGCCAAAGTGAGTTTGTTTGGACGCTCGGAGACAAAAGCCATAAGCACGCTTTCGACCAAATTATTGAGACTACGGTTGTGGCGTTTTGCTTCGTCTTGCAAACGGGCAAGAAGCTCTGAGTTAAGGCGGAATGATGTTTGTTTCCTTATTGATACTGTACTCATATTTGTATTCTTTAGTAGTGCAAATGTAATACAATAGTACAACATCACAAAACAAAAAATGTTAAAAAAGGAAGACAAAAAGGAGACTCTCGTAGTGAGAATCTCCAATTCAGTACCCAGAGCCGGGGTCGAACCGGCACGGATTGCTCCACTGGTGTTTGAGACCAGCGCGTCTACCGATTCCGCCATCTGGGCTTATACGACTGCAAAGTTAATAAATTGTTTAGTTAACGCAAAATTTTATTCCAAGAAAAAAAATTCACCGGCTTCCGTTTA
Source organism: uncultured Sangeribacter sp. (assembly GCA_964515455.1). Lineage (GTDB taxonomy): Bacteria > Bacteroidota > Bacteroidia > Bacteroidales > Muribaculaceae > Lepagella. Next base: position 14,877 of record CAZEUD010000041.1, on the reverse strand, counting down.
TTTCAAGAATTTTATCAGCTATCTTGCGGTCGTTGCTCAGGCGAGGCACTTTCCTCTGACCTCCCAACTTGCCGTTGCCCACATGTCTTAGCCATTCGTCAAACACTCCCCGTTTCACACTAATAACCTCCGGAGGATCCAGAAATATTGTATGACTGCGCTTCGCATCATAGTCTGAATTAAGTTTCCGCAATTCTGCATCAAGCCGCATAGCGAATTCCGCGATATATTCCGGTGCCTTTCCCCATTCCACCAACCATTGATGCCGTCCACGTTTGTTCCCCTCCGCAAATACGGGAGCTGCCGTATAATTGAGCATAGCACATCCCAACTTCCTGCATACTTCAAAGATTGCACGTTCCGCATTCTCCTCCATCAGTTCCTCTCCAAAGGCATTGATAAAACATTTGGTACGTCCCGCTATACGGATTTTTACAGGAGCAGTGCTCATCACCCGCACCGTATCACCGGTATGATAGCGCCACAGTCCGTTACTGGAAGTTATCAGCAGTTCATACACTTCCCCTTCCTCCAAATCCCATATCGGCAACGGCACACGTTCGGGATCACTTAACCGTATAAACTCATAGAAGATATCATTATCAATAGTCAGCAACATAGACTTGTCTGCCGGGTCATTCTGCACTGCAAAAAAGCCTTCGGAAGCATTATAATTCTCCACAAAGTGCATTTTATCCGGGTCTGTAAGTGCAGCATATTCAGCTCTGTAAGGTTCAAAAGATATTCCGCCGTGGAAAAAGACCTCCAGATTAGGCCACGCCTCCGACAAATTTTCGACACCACGCGCCTTCACAATCTCTTTGGCAACAGTAAGAAACCAGGAAGGCACACCCGACATGTTGGTAATATCGGCATCCTTGGCTGCCGCCACTAATGCCGGAAGTTTCTGCGTCCAGTCGCTCATAAGAGCCGTTTTTTTGTCGGGCACACGGAAAAAATTTATGAATGGGTTTATCTTGTCGATAAGAGTGGCACTAAGATCGCCAACCCTTACTCCCCTTAGCTTCGACAGATCCAGTTCGTTGGCAAACGAGCCGCCCAATATCATCCCCTTTCCCGAAAAGAGGCGGCTTCCGGGGTTGGAACGCAAATAATGCGCCACCGTATCTGAAGCTCCTTTATAATGGCAACGGTGCAAACTGTCATCAGTGACAGGTATATATTTGGATTTACCGCCGGACGTGCCTGACGATTGGGCGAAATTGCGGCATACACCGGGCCACAGCACACCACTTTCGCCTCTCACCATACGCATCACATCATTGCGAATCATCTCATAATCACTAAGCGGAACTCGATAGAAGAATGCTGCATAGGGGTTCTCCATTCGCATCAACTCATTGAAACAGTAGCGTCTGCCCATCTCACTACGCGCCCCCCTTTTCAGCAAGGATTTCAACTGTGAGAGCTGAATATCCTTGCCGGCAGAGTGCCAGCGGTCGGTGCGACGCGCGAACATCTCAAAATATGGACGCAATAATATAGTGAAATCCATTAATTACCTGACTCTTATCACCTATTTCATTTCCACCTTGCGCGTTGGAGGGAGCGACTCGTTTCTGGCAGCTACAGCTGCTGTAACATTGCCGGCAAGTTCACTGAAAGCGCGTGCTTCCGGATTCTCTGTAGCCGGATCTTCCTGCAAAGCCACTGCCACAGGAGCTCCATCATCGGCATGCTCACGGATACCCATCACCAACGGTATCTGAGCGAGTAGCTTCACTCCCTGCTCTTCAGCGAGTTTCACAGCCCCTCCCTCCCCAAATATATAATATCTCTCATCGGGATGTTTCTCCGGCGTGAACCATGCCATATTCTCCACCAATCCGAGGATGGACACATTCACTGCATCTCCGGTAAACATGGCTATCCCCTTGCGGGCATCCGCAAGTGCCACCTCCTGAGGCGTACTGACTACCACTACTCCCGTTATTGGCAATGTCTGCACAAGCGTCAGATGTATGTCGCTTGTGCCGGGAGGCATATCAATAAGAAAATAGTCGAGCTCGCCCCACCATGCATCTGTAATCAACTGCTTCAGTGCGTTGCTCGCCATTCCCCCACGCCATAGCACAGGTTTCTCCCTGTCTACAAGAAAACCTATCGAAAGCATCTTCACTCCATACTTCTCTATAGGTTCTATCCAGTCGCGGTCTTCCTTGCGCACCATATAAAGTTGCTCATCCTCCACGCCAAACATTTTCGGCATTGAAGGTCCGAAAATATCGGCATCCAGAAGTCCGACTTTATAACCTTTAGCAGCAAGTGCCACCGCCAGATTTGCAGCCACAGTAGATTTCCCAACCCCACCCTTTCCGGAACTGACACCAACAATATTCTTAACACCGGGGAGCACCGGCGGTTTTGCTGCCGCTGCAGGCTGCCGGGTCTTCACATTCACCGTAACTTCCACATCCGGTGAAATTCCGGACGTGATTGCCGCCTCAGCCGCCCTCACCACCGAGCGCATGAAAGGATCCGTAGGTTTGTCAAACACAAGAGAAAAAGACACTTTGTTGCCATCAATACGTATGTCATCTTCCAACATATTGTTCTCGACAATATTCTTACCATTGCCGGGATAGCGTACGCCCCTGAGAGCGTCAATTATCAGATTGGGATATAATGTCATAGCTTCCTGTTATAGCTTCTTTATCTTTAACGGACTTTATGCCGATATGGTTTTAAAGCGGTTATGATATGTTTTAAAAAAGTCTCCTGCAGACCTAATTCCGCAGCCAGGTGAAATTATTACGCAGCTGCCTGCGATAACGCAAACGGAAATAGAAATTCAATACAGGCTTTGCAAGCCAAAATGGTCCTACCGACCACCATAAGCGCTTTGCCCCAAGCTTCGCTGCCCCTTTACGGTATATCAATATCTGGAAAAGTTGGAACAGACACCATATCGTAAGCGGCATAATCATCATAAGGAATTCATCCAATCCGGGTTGCCTTCCGGCAATAAACACATAGAGGAACGGCAACAGAATCGCCACCGCCACACAAAGCAATATCACCCATTGCATCAATGAAGCAGCGCCTGCCATCAGGAAAGGCATTCGCGGCAACCAGCGCGATGTGAAATCATATTGCTCCTTGCGTGCACGCCACATCCTTGTGGCAGCATCCCCCCATTCTATGGTAAGCATGGAGTCCGGACTGAGCACCATTGCTGTGTTTTCACCATTGGCTATCTCACTTATAAAAATATCATCATCGCCCGGATGCAGATATATACTCCGCGAATATCCTTTATGGTCAAAAAATACCTGACGACGGAAAGCAAGGTTATACCCGTCGCCACGATAGGGTTTCCCATTTAGTGCATACCCTATCCAGCGCACATCCGTAAGCAGGGAATTGAATTCGCGATACCATTTACCCCAGCCATGCATGCTGCTAAAGTCAATGCGTGTATATCCAAGTGCCACCTCAATCCGGTCGGCATCTTCCCCGCGAAATGGAGCTGCCATCTCCGAGAACCAGTGCTCCGACGGAATACGCGCATTGGAGACCGTAGTCACCACCACCTCCCCTCTGGCAGCTTTCATCCCCAGAGTCAATGCAAGTTTGCGACGGCTAAGGTTATGCGATCCCGGCGGTATGAATGTCACATATACATTGGGATAACGCCTTGCGCAACTCTCCGACAATATCTCATTGCTCTCCGCTGTAGACTCACTCACCACTATCACCTCATAGTCAGGATAATCCTGTTTGGTCAACGTGTCGAGATATTCCATAAGTTTATCCTCATGTCCTTGCGAATATACAATCACGGACAATTTCGGAGCCGGTTTCACCGGGTTTCTTTCCGGCAATTTATAAGCTCCTACCGTGCGCAAGGGTTTAAGAAACCATATAAGAGTGACGGCAGCGAGGAATATTGCCACTCCGGAGAGCACTTGCATCAGTATTTCAGGTATTAAAATATTCATATCATAATTAATGATCAGGTGTCTGTATTTGACTAAAATTCGGAGAAGAATTTCGGTTTAATCACTATTCCGGCACGCAATCGCGAATGGAACTGGTTATAATCAAGCAGATTCTCCCCATACCCGTTATAATATTGGATGAACAGATATTGGTTCGATTTCTCATGTATCCGCCAGTTGAATTCAAAAATAGTGTTGAAATTTAAATTCCACCCCAAGCGCTTCACCAGCGTCAGCGACCAACCGAATTTCTTGTTTGGCGTCGTAACCGCTACCCCGCCCTGGCATATTCCGCTATAGCGTAAAATATCGCGGTTATTCTCTCCGTCCACAATCGGTATCCAGAATTTGACGTGCACCATCAGCCAACGGTCGATAATGGTAGAACCGGAAAATGTCACCTTATTCCAGCTTCTTGATTGTATGCTGTCCCTTCCATTGCTCTCATGCTCCAACAGGATTGTGAACTTGCCGGCATATCTCCCTTTGGAGAAGAATGGAATTGACCAGCCGATACCCGGGTTAAAGTTTATATCACGCATAGGCATGGATTCCTGGAAAGCATTCCAGAATGTTTTCTGAGTATACATAAGGAATATGAAGGAATTACCAGGAAGCGTGGTGCGGGTGAGACGCTGGGCTATCGATACTTGAAACTTTACATCGGAATTTTCCCTGTTGGGCACCTTCCCTATTGATGTACCGACGGTGAAATAATTATCTTTGAAAAGACCGAAATATGGAGCGTTTATCAACTCATCGCGCAATGAGTCGGTAAAAGCATGCTGGTGGTCTACGCCCAATATCTGGGCGTTCACCGGCAACGAGCACATAGCGACAATCATCAAAATTGTAAAGACCAATATGTTATCACTATTGAATCTCATCTTGGCATTTGGATAAAAAGACAATTTATAGCGTTCAAACTGCAAATATATCAAAAATCCCCGAAATCCAAAACAGAGAGCCGACTCAAAATAAAGTAACTTTGTACCTTTTCTCAATTTTTATCCCTGAAATTGAGAAAAGGACATTCCAGACCCGGTGTTGCAAAGAAAATCAAATCGTATAGCCGAATCTCTGCGGAATGAAGGCTAAGAGAAAATCTCTGACCTTTGCGCCTCTGCGTTAAATTTTGCGAGTCAGGCGCACGTCAAATGCATAAGTAACTATGAATCAATTGCGATTTAAAATTTTGTGATTTTTTTGAAAAATAATTGCCGAAAAATTTGGCAGATTGAAAAATTGGTTGTAACTTTGCACTCGCAAAAGGGAAACAACCCCGAGGCAGCATACTTAAATACATCCTTGGTGCGGTAGTTCAGCTGGTTAGAATACATGCCTGTCACGCATGGGGTCGCGGGTTCGAGTCCCGTCCGCACCGCTGAGGAGAGAGGAAGAGCAGCAGCGTAAACTTAGGTTTCCTGCTGCTCTTTTTCGCTACCACCATCAACCCCTTTAACCGGCTAAATAATTGAATATGACCCTCGCTATCATCAACGGACCCAATCTCAACATGCTCGGTCGCCGCGACCCGGCTATCTATGGTTCTGAAACTCTTGAGGACACCCTCAATGCCCTGCGCGCTGAATTTCCGGATATCAACTTCACCGATTTCCAATCGAATTCAGAAGGCGAAATTATTGATGCAATCCAGAGTGCCAACCAAATGCCTGACATCCGTGGCATCGTGATCAACCCCGGAGCCTACGCTCATTATTCTTACGCCATAGCAGATGCTGTGGCAGACTCCGCAGTTCCCGTGGTGGAGGTGCATATCTCCAACATCCATGCGCGCGAATCTTTCCGCTCAGTCTCCGTTACAGCACGCGCTGCCAAAGCCGTAATCACCGGCTGCGGTCGTCGCGGCTACGCCATGGCTGCCGCTTACCTCACTTCGCTCCCTCTGCACCGATGAATCCTGAGCTGACGAGATATGTAGAGGAGCACACATCTCCCCAGCCGGATTATCTCAACCGCATCGAGCGCCATACAAATCTCCACCTGCTCAACGGCCGTATGTGCTCAGGTGCTCTACAGGGGCGCTTGCTGAAGATGCTTGTGAGCATGGTGAACCCCCGGCGCGCGCTTGAACTCGGCACCTTCTCAGGATTCTCCGCACTCTGCATTGCCGAGGCACTCGCACCCGGAGCCACTCTCGACACCATTGAAATTGATGATGAGATGGAAAACACCATTCGCCGGAACCTCGCTGCAGCCCCTTGTGGAGAAAAGGTAACATTGCATATCGGCAGTGCTGAAGAGGTGATAAAACAATGGATGCCCGGGAGTTTCGATCTCATTTTCATTGATGCCGACAAGAGACGCTACACTCGGGACTTCGAACTTTGCATGCCATTGTTGAAGATTGGCGGCTTTATTATAGCCGACAATACGCTGTGGGATGGTCATGTCTTGGCGCCCGGAGCAATGCGCGACCCACAGACACGCGGCATCATGGAATTCAACGATATGCTCTGCAAACGCAAGGATATTGAGCAAGTGATTGTTCCGATCCGAGACGGATTGACGCTGATTCGCAAAATACCGCAGCCCGAATAAACGATTTCTCCCCTCTCTTCGTTCTTATTTAAAGAATACTTCAAATGCAGGGCTCCACCCCCGGTGCAGCCGCCAATACAAAATAGATTATGGAAGGAAAACGTCAAGCTAAAATATCACGTTTGATTCAGAAGGAATTGAGCGAAATTTTCCGCCGTCAGACAGCGGTCATGGGTAATGTCCTCGTATCGGTAAGCGCCGTCAGGGTTTCCCCCGACCTCAGCATAGCCAAGGCTTATCTGAGCATCTTTCCGCCGGAAAAAGCCAATGATATTCTTGAAAATATCAAGAGGCAGTCTAAAACCGTCAGATATGAACTGGCACAGGCCGTGAAGTCTGTACTCCGCAAATGCCCCGACCTGCAGTTCTACCTCGACGATTCACTCGACTACATCGACAATATTGATCGTCTTCTGGCCTCAGATCCCCCGCATAAGAACACAGATCCCGAAGAGACTGCCGGAGAATGAAGCAATCCGCCTCCGCCGCCATAGCATGGCGGTATCTCATATCAAAGAAATCGCACAGTGCAGTAGGAGCAATATCAGCAGTGTCGATATGCGGCATGGCAATCGCCACTGCCGCCATCATCTGCGTCCTGTCGGTATTCAACGGTTTTCGCAATGTGATAGGTGGCAGACTTGATGCCATGTCTCCGGATGTTATGATAACTCCCCTCAAGGGGAAAGTATTTGAAAATGCCGACTCTCTGGCATCTCTCATTTCGCAAACCGACGGGGTAGCTCTCGCCGTTCCCTCCATCACGGACAATGCCCTTGCTCTCTGCGGTTCGCGCGAGATGCCCGTCACTATAAAAGGAGTTGACATTGCAAATTACCGCAATATCACGGCTCTTGACTCTCTGATTATTGACACTTGCAGAATAGACGCCATTCCCGGCAGTGAAACCGGTAAAGACGAGAATACTCCCTCCACAGCCGTTTTTTCCATCGGAGTGGCTTCCGGGCTCGGCGCTTTATCCGGCACCGAGGCTCTCCTTTTCACTCCGCGCCGCATCGGAAGAGTAAACATGTCCAACCCCGCCTCCTCTTTCCTCACGGATTCTGTGCTTGTGACGCAGGTGTATCGATCCGACCAGGCTGAATATGATGAAAATATGGTGATTGTGGATATCGAAACTGCCCGCAATCTGCTGCAATACGACTCAGAGGCATCTGCAATAGAGATAGCCGCAAAACCGGGATACGACATCGCCACACTCTGCAAGCATCTCGAGCAGCTGCTCGGCAGCGGTTATGTAGTCAAAGACCGCATGCGCCAGCAGGAGATGAATTTCCGTATGATTTCCATCGAAAAATGGGTCACCTTCCTTCTGCTCTTCTTCATCCTTGTAATCGCCTCTTTCAACATCATATCATCCCTCTCGATGCTCGTGATTGAGAAGGAAAACTCCATAGCCACACTTCGCGCCCTCGGCATGAGCCGCCGCAGCATAGGATCGGTATTCTTCTGGGAAAGTGTTTTTGTCACCTCCATCGGCGGCGTTTCCGGAGTATTTCTCGGAGTAGGGCTGACACTTCTGCAGGAGCATTTCGGTCTGATAAAACTGCAAGGGGATCCTTCCACCCTTACCGTCACCTCCTACCCGGTGCAACTCGACCCCAACGACATTCTGCTGACTTTCCTTCCAGTGATAGTAATAGGTATTGCCTCAGCTCTGATCACTGCTGCCTTTGCCCGCTCCAAGTCTCAGTCGATACGGAGATGAAGGAGGCGTTGTGCGTCCATACTGCCGAAGATTCGAGAGGTCCATTTCCGCTGCATCTATAATGAAGCCGTCAAAGCTTCTCAGCAAATCGGCGAGTGCCGTCAGCGAATTCCGTGTCTGCTGGTTATATAGGGTTCCGCTCATGGAATCGCTGTCGAGTTTACCCTGCAACGCACCGTTAACCCCGGAGATATCCTCCATCATCTTCAATTGAATGTCGAGCAAATCGGTGATACCGATATTGGCGCAGTTAGAACTGATCTGTTGCGGCAACGGCATACCCGCCTTCGGACGAAACACTATTACTCCGTTGAAACGACTCCATTCATCGGCAATATCATTGATATCCGCACCTTCGGGCAATGCCCCCTCCGGAAACAGCAGCACTCCTTTGGCCGATGCACGCAATATCCAGTCGTACATGGAGATAAGCCTGTTTGTAAACTTCTGTTGGTCAATAATGTCGCTAACAAATGAATGTATCTCGCCATCAATATAAGGATAACATCTGAACACAAACGGATGCCCTCCGTGCTGATATGGCGACACTCCGCGCTTGAGCACCTCCCCGCCGGGAGTAAGGTAATGGCACACCCACTCCTCCTTTACCAGCCATTCCCTGTCCACCATCCCATCATGCTGCATCGCCTCGGCTTCCGCAACCCGCATTTCATACACCCTTCCGCGCCGACGGTCGTGACAGCGATAGAAAGCTCTGTATTCTCGCTCCCATACCTCCACCACTCTGCATTCCTTGCTGCCGGGAATGCCATACAATGCCTCCAGCCTCATGCAATCCTCTTGAGAACGGGCAAACGATGCACACAATTGCTTGAAATCCAAATCATGAATCACACCCACAAGCGACACATCAAGACAGCGTATATCGCGGCTCTCTGTATCGAAAAAGAAATTGTCGGGCTGCACAATGTCGGTCCAGCAAGCCACCTTGCCCCCTTTATTCCCATACCATTTGCGATGCACAGCCATCCCTCCTATAAGAAATTCCTCCATAGTGCGTGCATACATATCCTCCATCCTGTTCTCCTCCATGTTGTCGCCCAGCATACGCTGCAAGCTGCGCGTATCTTCCGACTCCAATCCGTTGCGAAGCTCGCATCGCGGTATCTCGTAGCGGCTGCGGAACACACCCAGCACATTCCTTACAATCCTCCTGATTATATTATTCTTAAGGGGCATATTCCCCTGGCTGATAATATATTCCTCCTCGCTCATGCGCACCCCTCCGGCATCTATCATATCACCCCACTGGTCACCGTAGGTAAATCGTTTGTTGCGCTGTCTTTCACGCCGGAAATCCGCAAGATTATCCCAGCAACGCATAGCCTTCATCAGCAGCTCCTCATTGCGTTCATACCTTTCTTCCTTTCTCATTTTACTTCCATTTAGTGATTTTTAACGACAAATTTATCCCTGTGGCCGGCATTGAGACTCTTATCTATTGAAATTTTTAGTATATTTGCAAGTTGAAAGAATTTGAAAGGATTACGAAATGCAGGAAAATATAAATACAGAATCTACAAATGCCCGTCCCTGTGCGCCCGGCGTGCGCCCGGATGTGCTGAATTACGATGATATTGTAAGGATGGTGCCGGCTCTTGCCGGGCATCACAAATTCATCAACAAGGCATTTCACCTCGTGGGTATGGATGAAGTGAACGCCATCCATGGCAGATACTGCTACTCCACAGGCGTGGAATTCTCTCATCATCTTGTTGACGATGAGTTCAAATACAAAGTGCGCATAGACAATGAAGAGGTACTTGCCCGTTTTCCCGAAGGGGCGTTCATCACCGTCTCCAACCACCCTTTCGGAGGGATGGACGGAATCCTGCTCCTGCATATCGTGGGAAAACACCGCACTGATTATCAGGTGATGGTAAATATGTTTCTCAACAACATCTCTGCCATGCGTCCGAGCTTCATCGCCGTGGATCCCATAAAGACCGATGACCCGGAGAAGAAAGCTGTGACCATGCAGGGTATACGCCGCGCAATGGCTCATGTGAAAGCCGGGCATCCGCTGGGATTTTTCCCTGCCGGAGCCGTATCGAAAATCAACAGGCATCTGCGCATCCGCGACCGCGAATGGCAACCGACCATTACCCGGCTCATACATCAGTTGAAAGTACCTGTGATCCCTATATATTTCCATGGACACAACTCCACTTTCTTCAATATCCTCGGTCTTATCGACTGGCGTCTCCGCAGCGCCCGTCTGCCCAAGGAAATTTTCAACAATAGAGGGAAAGAGGTGCATGTTTCGATTGGCGAACCGATTTCAGTTGAGAAGCAGCAGAGTTTCCCTGATGCAGACTCCCTCGGTGCATACCTCCGAGAGCAGACTTATGCCCTCTCCTCCAAGCCATGAGTAGTCCCGGTAGTCCCCGTTAATCCCAGTTAGCCCCAGTTAGAATTATGATACAAGATATTCCCGCCTATGTGGCGGCTGCAAAGAAAAGATTTTCAGTTATCGGAAATTCCCCGGCCCTCATCCGGGCAATAGCCCGCGCTATCCGCGTGGCGCCAATCGACTTGTCGGTGCTTGTCACCGGAGAAAGCGGTGCCGGCAAGGAGTTCTTCCCTAAAATCATCCACCAGTATGGTGCCCGCAAACATAAGAAATACATCGCTGTAAACTGCGGTGCTATCCCGGAAGGCACCATCGACTCGGAACTCTTCGGGCATGAGAAGGGCTCGTTCACGGGCGCCATCTCAGCCCGCAAGGGGTATTTCGAGGAAGCCGATGGCGGAACAATCTTCCTTGATGAGGTGGCGGAACTCCCTCTCACCACGCAGGCACGCCTGCTGCGAGTGCTCGAAACCGGAGAATTCCTCAAAGTAGGCTCTTCTACGGTGCAGAAAACCAATATCCGCATCGTGGCGGCTACAAATGTGGATCTGCTTAAAGCCGTGGAGAAAGGTAAATTCCGCGAAGACCTTTATTACCGCCTGTCCACCATCCGCATTGATGTGCCTAACCTCCACGACCGCGGAGATGACATAAAATTGCTTGCCCGCAAGTTTGCCGCCGATTTCTCGGAGAAATATATGACCTCCCCCATCTCTTTTTCGGAAGATGCCCTGCGCGCAATGCTCCTCTACAGATGGCCCGGTAATGTGCGCCAGCTTAAAAATTTTGTGGAGCAGTTCGCTCTATTCGAAGCAGGTGAGGAGATCTCCCGCGAGATGGTGCTGGATGCCCTCCCTCTCGACCGCAGCTCATCCTCTTCTCTTGTCAAACCCTCAAAACCTGTTGATTACGAAGCAGAGCGCGAGATCCTGTGGCAATTGCTGCTGAGTCTTAAGGCTGAGATTGAGGAGCTCAAAGCCGCCGGCACCCCACACAAGGATAATGCCGGTAATCCGCACCACTCCACATCTCTCATTAAATACCCTCTTGAAGACATCCTCCCTTCTCCCTTTTCTTCCCCGTTTTCCTCTTATCAGGCTCCCTCATCGCTTGAGGAATCGGAGAAGGAGACCATAATTGCCTCCCTCAACAGAAATGGCGGTGACAAAAAACTCACCGCCAATGACCTCGGCATCTCCCTCCGCACCCTTTACCGCAAAATCAAAGAGCTGAATATCTCCTGAATAGCCTATGCAAAAATTTATAGCCATAATACTGATATCACTGACCGCCATGCTCTCATCCTGCATACCAAGTTTCAGGATGAACGGCACCATAATCAATTATGATGTCTACAAGACCATCAACGTCAGCGACTTCCCTATACGCGCCGCTCTCGTTTACCCTCCTCTGCAGCAAACTTTCGAGAACGAACTCCTCAATTATATCACTCGCAATACAAAACTGCAGGAAATAGACGGCCCGGCGGATATCGAGCTAAGTGGTGAAATCACCGGCTATTCCCTCTCCCCGCAGGCTGTGGGTACGGATGCTTACGCCACGGAAACGCGCCTTACCATCACCGTGCGCATCAAATATGTTGACAACAAGAACGCTGCCAACAACACGGATCAGACATATTCCGCCTACCGGCAGTTCGACTCCTCCCTCATGCTCACCGACGTGCAGGACGACCTCTGCAGCCAGATAAGCGAAGAACTCGTAAACCTCATATTCAATGCCACCCTCGGCAACTGGTAAAAGATTATGAATAAAAATTATCCTTATTATATTGTCCCTGACATTGAGGCTCTTCAGGATGCCTCAGGTGAGGAGCGTGTGGCTCTTGTGCGCCGTATCGCTGCAGCTGTCGGTGATCCTGTTGCGCTGCGCACTCTCATTGGCGTAGACCCTCAGGAATTCCTGTCATTCTATCCTGACATGAATTCTCCGGAACTTACCACCGACGACACCATCAACGCATTCCTTGAGAAATTCGGTTCCGCACCCTCCCGGCAGTCCGGACAGCCACAACCTTCTTCTGTAGCCGATGACGAGCTCTCCGGTCTTATAAAGCCCGCAGCCGTTCCCTACGACCTCTCATCCCTCGAAGCGCTGCCGGAGTCTCCCACGGAATCCCGACGACCTCAGTCATCTCAGCCTATCTCGGAATCTCTGGCCCGGATTATGATCAAAAACGGCAACTATCAGAAGGCTTTGGAAATAATTAATGAAATAAGTTTGAATAATCCGAAAAAAAGTGTTTACTTTGCAGACCAAATCCGTTTTCTTGAAAAATTGATTGCCCTGAAGGCATCTCCAAAAAAGACTTCGGAAAATACTTTATAAATAATAACTAATAACTAATACATATAAAAATGTATATCTTTTTTAGCATTTTAATCTTATTTGCATGTCTCCTCCTTATCGGAGCCGTGCTCATCCAGAAATCAAAAGGCGGCGGTCTCGCCTCCGACTATTCAAGCGGAAACCAATACCTCGGTTATCGTAAAACCACCGACTTCATCGAGAAAGCCACCTGGAGTCTGGCCATCTTCATCTGCGTGCTCAGCATCTGCGCATCTTTCACCGTGAAGACTCCCATCAACGTCTCCAGCATCCAGAACGCAGCCCCGGCTCCCAATGCTGCCGCTCCGGCTCCGGTGAATGTGCCCGCCAAATAACAACAATGCACCTTTCATAACGCATAAAAGCATGACTCTCTTTTTATGATAGTCATGCTTTGTTTTTTTACTTTGTTTAAGTAGCTTGGAAAATGATGCATAATTCAGGTGCCGGAGCCTCCATATTGATTGTCACCGTAATCTTCAACCAGAAGTTGAAGGATACCAACGTATGGAAAACGCTGCTCTCCAAACGCCAGTGCTGTCATGCCTTTATCTACGACAATTCCCCCTCCGGCCTGAATTCCTGCATTGGCAATCTCCCCCCCGGCTTCGAATATATCCACGACCCCTCAAATCCGGGTCTGAGCCATGCTTACAACAAAGCCGCGGAATATGCCTCGGCTCATGGCATCGAATGGATTCTGATCTCTGATCAGGACACAATCTTCCCGGACTCGGCGCTCGACATCTACCGCCTCTTTTTCGAAAGACACGAAAAGCCGCGGATGTTCATACCCAAGGTTAAAACCGCCACCGGTATGTACCTCTCCCCCGTGAAATCTCATGGCTACATCGCCAGTCTTGCAAAAAACGCACCTGAGGGGGACATCAAACTTAAAGATTATGCCGTCATCAACAGCGGCATTCTCGTAACCACCAACAGCTTCCTCAGCTGCGGCGGATACAACGAGGATGTGTTTCTGGATTTTTCCGACTATCAATTCATCGAGCGGTTTGCCGACAAATATCATTCGGCATACGTTATTAACCTTGAACTTCTCCAGAACTTCAGCAACATCAGCGATTCGCCGGAGAAAAAGCTCGCACGTTTCCGCCTTTTCCGCCGCTCGCTGTCAGGTTTCCAATCCTCGCGCCGCCTCGGCAGGCTGCAGTTGCGTTTTATAATTCTCAAACGCGCACTCAGCCTCTGCATATCCACGCGAAGTCTTCGTCCCCTCGCCTTAACAATTTTTGGAGAATGAAGCCTTAATTCACCACAAGGATCTTGGTGCGGGCTGAATAGCTGTCGCTGTCAGCGCCTCCCGATGCCAGCACATAATATACGCCTCCGGGCACACGCTTGTTGTTCAGATTGGTGACATCCCACTGTATCTCACCTCCGCTTGCAAATCCGACCTCCTTCACGAGATTTCCACCCGCATCCACAATCTTCACCAACGCATTGTCAGCCAATCCCTCTATCGTAACATACCCGAAATAATCGGGACGCACCGGATTCGGATAAGCCTTCACGTCAGATCCCGACGATGAAGAGCTCCCCGTTGTGGTAAGGAAAAGCTCGGCAAGACCCTTGTCGGTAGAGATCATCATCGAATTGTTATCCGGATTGTAGCACACGGCATATACCGTATTGTCCGGAAGTTCGGAATTGTCGGCAGTATAAGATTTCAGTATCTCCGTGCCATCCCCGGAGGTTACTACAAGTCCTCCTCCGGCAGTGCCAAACCAACGCCTCCCCGAATTATCCACAGCGATACAGTTCACCCCGATACCATCCAGTAGATAATCAGCGAGCCCCGTGCCGTCATTGCGCGCAATCTTAATGCGGTACACCTTACCCCCTGTCTGCATTATCTCCGCCGGCGTAAAATAAAACACCCC
>CAZEUD010000040.1:0-16362 GCA_964515455.1 uncultured Sangeribacter sp. | reverse complement strand
CAAAATTATGTCTTATCTCTCAATCTTCCAAAATAGGCAATTGGACAGTTACCTTCGTTTGTGAACATATCTGATAAGTTTTTGGTATGAAGCGCGAAGTTGGTCATTTCTCAAAATCCAGTCGATACGTCATTTTTGGACGCTTACCGGTATCGCGGAGCTATAGTATGTGTGGATGGGTTGATGGTGATGTTTTAATATGATTTTATGATTTGGGCTGGGTTGCCGGCGGCGATGGAATTGGCGGGGATGTCTTTGGTGACGACGGCGTTGGCGGCGATGATGCTGTTGTCGCCGATTGTCACACCGGGGAGGATTGTGGCCTTGTCGCCAATCCAGACATTGTTGCCAATGACAACGGGACCCTTGCTATAGAGTTTCCGTTTGGATGGGGGAATCCCCCCCCCCCCGGATTTCCTGTGATTTGCCGTGACTGTTGTCGGTGATGGTCACCCAGCGACCGGTCAGGACTCCATTGCCAATAGTTATTTTATTGATGCAAGTAAGATGAAGATAATCGCCGAAGCTGCAGTGGCTACCGATAGTTACTTCGGGTTGGAATCTTTCACCTTCATACGAGTCCCAGGCGGTGATGACAGCGAACTTGCCGAAACTTGTTCGCTCGCCAATGCTGAAGTATTGCTCCCCAAGTGTAAAATTGACAGGGCGTTTGAAAAAGACATTCCGGCAATGGAATTTTATGCAGTGTTTTTGAGAATAATAAAAAGCCGATATCGTTGACATCCGCTTATGTAATGGCTCCAAGAAAAGAGCCAATTTGCATAAGTAAAGGATTATTTGTTTTATCATATGATAGTCTTGTTGCGGGAAGAAGGCACAGAAACTATAGCCGGTTTACCTTTGGCTGCCCCGGCGTATGCAACGCAAACCTTAACGGTCATTCTCATCGTCAGGATTCTGATGAGGGAAAACACCGCTATTGCTACAATCGCTATAATTATTATCGATTTCATAGATTTCCAATAATTTATGCCTTCACAAGGCGTTGATGGGGTGAGACAGCAAATAATGATGCAGTATTTGGAAAGGAGTCTCAAAAGTCAATGAAGGTGATATGGTGCCGGATAAGGATGAGAATGAAAAGACCATCCAGGGAAATTGGCATCGGTGGAGTGAGTGACCATCCTCCAAATCGGCATTTGTGTCAAGGCCATAGCCATTGTGGCAGCAGGGTCAGGTGCATAGTCTTTCTCCTTGAAAAAGAATATGGCCGATTTCTTATTCGGCTGGATATTGAATCCAACTCTTTCTATTATACGTATGGTGTTACGCAATTGTTTTCCAGCCTTGGCAATCTTACCTTCGCTGTTTCTTCCATCACCTGTCAGGGATTTTGTTTTCGATTCGGTGAGTTCCGCTAATATGAATTCACCGGACTGTGTATCTATGGCTATAATGTCACAGGCAGACGGAAGATTATTTAACTTTCGCGGCGCTGATTTGAGTGCGACATCGATATTGAAGAATCTTAATAAAGATTGGGATGGATTGTTGAAGATTCCGCATCCACAACCCTTATTCACAATAATTTTTTCCGAGTCATTGACCTCTACCAGAGTCGAAGAGGACTCCGCGAGGCAAGAAGAAAGGTAATGATCTTTTGCCTTCACCTTAACCGGAGTGACAGCGGCGACTATGATGTCGTGAAAATCAATTATTTCGAAGGGCATAATAATCAGAATACATTGACTGGATGTCTTTTGCGAGAAACTCTGAATTGACAATCTTGCGATTTTTCTCATCATATACAATCGCAGATCTGAGCGATCCATCTTCTGAAGTAATGTAGACATCCACATCATTGGGATTAAGCCCCTTGTCATTGTCTTTCTCCCATTCAGCCATAAGCAGATTGATATGGTTGGCCAGATATGGGCTATGGGTTGCGTACATCAGCATGCATGCCCGATCTTTAGCCGAATGATGAAACAATCGTTCTACAATGTGGCTCTGCATTCGGATCTGAGTCTCCGGGTCAAGACTTAATTCAGGCTGTTCTATATGTATCGAGACTACTGGCCGGAATCCTTTGAAATCAGCAGCAGGCATATACTCCTGAAGCCGGTCGGCATCGCGCAGATAGTCAAAGACCGACCTGTTGTAGGCGTCTTTGAAATTGAAGCCGTTTGCCATATAATCCACAATCACCTCCAATGGGATGGAAGACTTCATGCCACTTGATGCCTCTTTAAGTTTAATTGAAGTGTGGCTGTGGTCTGAACGTGATAAAGTATATTGTCTCAGTCCATTGCTGGATTTGGACACAGACATCCGAACGTCCAGGTAAGGAATATTACATTCCTTGTTACTTTCAGTTGCGCTAAGGAAAAGGTTTAATGTCTCGTCGAAATAGAACCCCATGCTGAGACTGTTTCTTTCGATTCCGCTTCCAAGCCAGGAAGAAATTGTATTTCTGTTTTCAGAGACGAACGAGCCTTTTAAAAACACCAGATCCTCAACACTTATATTTGGCACCGACTTAAGTTTGGAGTCATATCCCAAACTATAGGAATGACCATTTTCAAAGGATACAGTATACTCAATCCGGGTATTTGGCTTTAACATTCCAAGCAGACCATTCCTTCTGACCAGGCCATTGAAATCAATTTTAAAGGGGGATCTCTTAATATTGGAAAGATGAAAGTAAGATCTAATATTTGCAAGTTTGTAGATATAGCGCATAAGAGCCACAACCTTCATTATGGTGCTTTTGCCAGTGGCAGATTTACCAATAATGACAGTAAATGGCCGAATGTCATTAAGTTCAGCCCTTTTTACAGGACCAAAATTCTCTATACAAATATATTCTCTCATCGATATTGCCAATTTATATTGCAAAAATAGCAAAAAAAAATATAGATGCAAAAAAATGTCAGCAATTTCATTCTTTTTTTATCTTACCCTTATCTTCTCCTACAAGATGTATCTGGTTGCCTGTTTTAGGGGCAAATTGGATAAAAAATTATATGTTCTGCAGCATGAATCGCTGCAAAACATGGAAGTTAATTTTTGAGGAGGATGGTTAGGTGTCCGTTTTGGCGGGTGAGGGGAGGCGTCGGGGAGGCAGGGTCAGCGAACTGTGTTCGCTGCACAGTAAGAAATATCACAGACAACACCTAACCCAACTAAACGCAAGCAATATAGGGGAAGACCCGAAGGAAATGAAAAATGAAAAATCTGACGAGGCGGAGACACTTTCGAACTGGAGGTCGAAGCACGGAACGAAACATCTTTGCAATCGGCATACAGAGGGTGGGACGTTTTCGCAGCCGCAAAAGCGGCATGTCGGGATCGCTTGCGCGATGGCTGTCTTGGAATCGCTGGCGCGATGGGGATTCTATATCGCTGACGCGATGGGGGTTAACTCCGCGCGGATGACCGCCGAATTGGGCGGATTGCCGCTGATTTTTTCTTCAGAAGTGCTTCGGGAAGGGATATCCACTTTTGGCTGAATACAAAAGTGGATGGACCGATTAGGGCGGATGCGCTGACAGAAAATCTGCCAGAATCCGCTCTATCCGTCAGAATCCGCGCCGGAGTTAAAGCTGTCGCGAAGCGGCATAAATGTATCGGGATCGCTGGCGCGATGGGGGGGGTAACTCCGCGCGGATGACCGCCGATGGGGCGGATTGCCGCCGATTTTTTTTGATTGAGAATTAAGCTGCAGAAGGAAGGGATATCCACTTTTGCCTCGAGCATTATTTTGGAGTCAAGAAGTCCGTCCAGCTGATAGCGGGTGCCACTTAATCCGTTTTTTAAGACATCATGATGAGCTTCTTTATTAAGAATTTTGCTCAAAACAGCCGTTGAGATAATTTCGTAAGCGCTTCCCGCCTTTTTAGGATAATACCCCATAATATTATGATAGAGTTCATCTATTGGGGACTTGTCTTTCATGTTTTAGGGCTTATTCAGAATACTTTTGACTTTTGCAAATAATAAAGCCGGATACAAATATGGAAGATACCAATAATCTCTGAATACGGTTTTGTGCGCATCAGAAAGATCAAATCCAGTGGCTTTTTTACAATAGACAAACTTATATAAATGGGGCAATATGTGATAGCGGAACAAACGATACTTTTCTCGTTCAAAAGAGAGATTCTTAATGTTGTAATTTTTAAAAATTCTCAAAAGATTAGATTCCTGAACTTTGAAAAAATTATATCCTCCCTTTTTTGTTGGCTCCTCTGTATAGAAGAAATCCCCAAAACATAGGTTCGTTTTATCGTGTTTTTTAATTATTTCAAAAGTCCATGCAACTTGTGCGAATTGCAAATCTGTATATTTTTTAGGAACATCAAGACAGTCAAGGTCAGAATGCCATATTCCAAAATTGCACAGCCAACCCACATAATAGGAAGTGTATTTAAGGGAATCTTCTATGTTGTCAACCTCATATTGTTTATCAGTTGGTGCAAAGAGAACGGTTCGATAAAAAAACAATGCGTCATGCTCCGGAGTTACTCCTATAGTCTTAACCATATAAGACAAAGCTTCTTTTTTATATCTAACCGTATCATTAGATAATTTCAGGTATTTTCCGGATGCTCTTTTTAATGCCAAATTAAAATTCGCATCTTTTACATTTTCGGAATTTCTATAATATTTTACATTTTTGAATTTGGAAGAATATTCTTCGCCTACTTCCTGAGTATTGTCAGTTGAAGCATTATCAGAAATCACAATCTCAACCTTTTCATCAAAGGCTGGATCCTCAGTGATGTTTTCCAAGGCACCTCTTAAATATTCTGCACGGTTGTATGTAGGGATGCAGATTGAAAGAAGTGGACGGTTATTTTTCATGCCAGGAGGATTTGCAGGTTTTATAAATATTGTATCCCCAGAAAGATAGGGCGAATGTTATTGAACAATATCCCACAGTCATACCGATGACACCGTATAATTTGCCTAAGATTACAGTCGAAAGGCAGCATAGAATTCCCCCGACAATAGAGTTTAACAGAAATGGCTCCTGTTTGTGGCATCGCAGATATGTAGCCCATCCGTTTACCCATTGGTTTATGAAAAGAGGGATGAGCATCAATATTAAAGGAGTCCAATTTAGGAAACGGTATCCCAATTGGAAATGAAGAGCCTTTAATCCCCAAATGCCGATTACCAACACCGATATAAGACAAAGACACACTACACTAACTTGTTTCATTGTCGTGTTGAAAATACGGTCTAACTGCGCAAACTCTTTAAGGGCTATCAGTTTTGACCACAAAGGAATCTTGGTGGTTATCCAACTCTGGCTGAATGCCATTATTCCATTGATTGCTGCCAGTGTCATACCCATCTGCCCTGCCACAACAGGACCCTCAGTGGCAAAAAGTACAGGGTTGAACAATTGGAAGATAAAGTAACCGCTTACCCAGCTTAATGCAATCTTCCATTGAAACGGGAATATTTCCCTGATGTAGCTCACTCGGTCTGTGATTCGTTTTTTCCAAAGATTTTTAAGAATATCCTTTATATCGGAAAAATATGAAGAATATACAATCACATATAAGACGGAAAGAAGCGGGGCAATACCGACAACGTACAAGTGAAATCCAACGGCAAGACCTATCCATGTTGTCATGGGAATGATGATTTGCTGATAAAAGCGCATCTTCATAACTTCCTTTACCCTGTCAAGTCCCATTATTATGGACATCAATGGGGAAATAAACAATGAGAGGACAGTACCTATGCTAACAAGAATCCATGGTATCTGCCAGTTTACGTATTCATCGGAAGGAGAGTAATAATTGAAAAACCAATAGCCGACACCCAACAACACTAAAAAGAATATCACACCCAATATTGAATACCATTTGACACTGAATCTCAAAAGATATGCCAGCCTCGAATGATGTGATTCATCCCCCTCAAGTGTGGTAGAATCCTTCCACGAGAGATGAGATACCTCGTGCGCGACGTATTGGGTAATGATATTGGTCAGACCAAGCTCGAAAAACACCTGAATAGCCACAATGCTTCCAAATGTGTAATAGAATCCCTGTTCGGCACCTGTCAGGAATTGGGCTATGAAGAAAATAGACGCCACCCCGGTGAATGCCTGTATCACACGAGCTCCACTGGAATAGGCTATCGACTTGTCAACACCAAATCGTTTAAGTATATTTATTGCAAATGCTTTAATTTTGGACACTGACTGCTTTATTTTCAGAAATACTCATTATTTCTTTTATTTCTTTGGGAGGCAAAAGAGGGGACATGTCTTCCAAGGGTCTGGATTTCATAAATCCGTCCTCATCTTTATAGCTTGACTGGCGTGGTTCTATAGGCTGATCAGGTGCAACCTTGACATTTATCAAGCAAGGACCTTGAAATGCTAATGCTTCTTTAACTATATCTGGCATTTTATCCATATTGTCAATGGAAAATACCTTAATATCATACGCTTCGGCTATCTTTGTAATGTTACCACAAGTCAAACCGCTTTCAGGACTACATCCCACCAAATGTCCATCAAATACCCTCTTCTGGGTATTGCGGATTGTGGAATATCCATTGTTGTCCAGAACAAAAATCTTTATAGGAAGATTATCTCTTCTTATTACTTCCAGTTCCTGCGCATTCATTACGAAGCCCCCATCTCCTAAAACTGTTATAATCTTCTTTCCTGTGGCATATGCTCCGCCTATAGCAGCTGGAAGTCCGTTTCCCATGGATGAAAGTCCCTTCGTGACGAATGCCCTCTGTCCTTTTTTTATCTTTAATGCCTGAATAGCGACATCAACACAAGTTCCGGCACGCCCCCCAACAAAAATGTCTTCGGCCTCCATTTCTGCCGAGATGCAATCCATAAGGCAATAGGAATTGACGTAATTTGCTGTTGTGCGCCACTCTTCTTTTATGGGAGGATATTTTTTATTCCAATCTTTTATTTGTGTTATCCATTCTGAATAATCCTTGCATTTAATTGATTCGCTTTCGATCAAACAATTTATAAAATCTTTAGCATCCCCACAAATTTTAATATCAGGATGAATGTTTTTCTTATTTAATTCAGCTGGATCCACGTCTACCATTATATGGCGGCCATTCCTTGCAAAACTCTCAAAGTCATACCCGGTTTGGAGTAAAGAGAGTCGAGTTCCAATTGAAATAAGCAAGTCCGCATTCTGAAGGGCAAAATTAGCAGCCCGCTGGCCTACCGCCCCCGGCCTACCTGCATATAATGGATGATCATTTTCCAGCAAGTCTATGCAGTTCCAATGCACAAGGACTGGCACTCCCGATTTTTCGATTAATTGTCTGAATTCCTTTCTTGATTTGGAAATCGAGACTCCAGCCCCGGCATAAATTATTGGTCGTTTTGCATTATTTATCAGCGATGCCACTTGATCCATAATGTCATTATCCAAATGAGACATTTCAGTTATGTCATCATAACCAATGAGAGAATTCTCTTCAACTGAACATGCCTGAACGTCAACTGGTATATCCAATAGAACAGGACCGGGCCTGCCAGACCGGCACAAATAAACAGCCTTTTCCAGTTCGTATTTGATTTTTAAAGGATCAAGTATGGTTGTTGTATATTTAGTTATAGGTCTTACTATTTCTGTAATTTTTACCTCTTGAACACCATATTGTCTTAGCGTCGGGTCATTTGCTATGTCATCTCGCTTACACTGGCCAGAAATTACAAGTAACGGGGTTGATTCTATCCAAGAACACGCAATTCCTGTCACTGTATTCGTTGCTCCAGGCCCACATGTCACAATTGAAACTCCTAAATTATTTGTAATACGGGCATAGGATTCTGCCGCAAAAGCACATCCTTGCTCATGAAGCATGAATACAGGTTTCATCCTATTTGAATTCCCTGCTGACTCGTTTAGATGCATACTCATGCCACCGGTAAGCATAAAGATATGTTTTATACCTTGCTCTTCAAGGAATTTGACAATGTAATCGGATACTTTAATTTTACTCATATCCTTATGCTCTTATACCGATGTTACAAATGGCCTTACCCCCCCCCAGGTAATGATTTAGTAATCAATGATTTATCAAATCGTACTATGTCAGTATCAGTTTCGTTATAGTGATAGACACACTTATCCTGCAGTTCATCCGGCATGAAGGGGGCGAGTTTTTCAAGGGGAGCTGACGACATCTTGCCGTTTTTATCCATGAAGGAAGCGGACTTGGGGAAGAGTGTCTGCTGAGGATGCATGTGAACCTCACAAATCATGGGGCCATAGCTGTCAAGAGTCTTTGCGATGACATCCTTTAGTTTTTCGCCATTCTCATTTATACTGATGTACGGAATGCCGTAAGCTCCGGCTATTTTCTCAAGATCCGGACACACGACACCGCTTTCGGGATTGCTGCCGGTATAATGACCTTTGAAGAAACTGTTTTGAGTTGTCTTGATTGCCAGATAGCCTTCATTTTCAAGGACAAATATCTTGATGGGCATCTTATTTGTGACAATGGTCTGAAGTTCCTGGATGTTCATCTGAAGGCTTCCGTCGCCGGTAACAAGAATTGTCCTCCCTTTGTCGTTAGCAGTTACAGCACCAATTGCAGCTGGCAAGTCATAACCCATTGCGGCACAACCTTGATTTGCGAATACGCGGACACCCTTGTTGACCTTCATAGCCTGATAGGTGCAGGTATATGCAGTGCCATTGCCTGTAACGACAACATCGCCTTCGTGCAGCTGTTTGAAAAGTTCATCTGCGAAGATATAAGAGTTGGTGTATCCCTTACAGGAAGGGTTGTCATCCACAAGCGTCGGAAGCAATTTTTCAATCTCTCTTCCCCACTCTCTCCACTTCCTGAAATCAGGCAAATGTTCTCTTTCAATTCTGCTGTTGAACTTGTCGATGAATTCAGATAGATTCGCATGGATTGGCATATCTATCGAGAGTGTGGGTTTCATCATCTCCGCGCGGTCGATGTCGATCATCACCTTGTATGCGTTTGGCGCGAGTAGGTCGTAGGCATAGCTTACCTGACGTATGGAGAGTCTTGTTCCCATCACGATGAGAAGATCCGAATTCTGTACCATAATGTTGCCAATACGGTCACCGCATATTCCGGGTTTGCCAAAACAGAGCTCATGATCATGCCATATTATGTCGCTTCCGCTTATAGCCGTTACAACAGGGATGCCAAGTTTCTCAGCAAGAGCAATAAATTCCTTCTCCCGCTTTGCAAGTCTAACTCCGTTGCCAACATATATCACAGGGCTTTTTGCCGATTTGATTTTGTCAATCAGCTGGGAAATCTGATGGTCCACAAGCGCGTGCTTAACATTGTCAACAATCTCCGACTTGTCAAATTCCTTAAGCTGGCTTTCATCAATCATGGCAGCCTGGACATCAAGAGGAATGTCAAGCCAGACGGGGCCGGGTCTGCCATCAAGGGCAATGGCAATCGCCTTGTCAAGCTCATACTTTATGTCAAGGGGATTTATAACGGTCTTGGCATACTTCGTTATGGGGGTGACGATGGAAACGATATCCGTTTCCTGGTCACCAAGCTGGCGGAGATTGAGCTCCGGGTAGGTGTTTTTATATGTGGATGTCTTTATCTGCCCGGAGATGTAAAGACCGGGGATGGAGTCAAGATACTGACCGAGGACGCCGGTTATGGCATTTGTTCCGCCGGGGCCTGTGGTGACATTAGTCACGGAAAGCCTGCCCTTGGTACGGTAATAACCCTCTCCCGCAATTGCAGAGGCCTGCTCATGATGGTTACATATATACTTGAGTCCCTCGGTATGACCGATGGAGTCGTTGAGGTGCATTGCACCCCCACCAGTGACGAGAAAGCAATGTTCGATGCTGTGTTTCTCGACAAGATGTTTGAATATAAAGTCTGAAAGCTTTATCATGTTGTGTGTGTTAATTATTCGTTTATAGATGCCATTACACCGGCCTTGAAATCCCTTAAGGGGTATTCATTACCAATGATGGAAAACAGCTTGTCGGTAGATGGGATTATTGAGAGCAACCTGTCTGCCTTGTAATCCCCGAATTTGAGTTCACTTGATGAATTGAGCAGACGCTTCATTTCAATGACAAACTCCTTCAACTGTCGGGTGTCTCTGGAAGCGACGTTCACCACTTCCGTTTCTCCTTCCTTCAATCTGGAGTATAAATTCCTTGTCAATGCTATTATAATAGACACTGCATCATCGATATAAAGGAAATTCCATTTCTGTGTGCAGTCGCTTAGAGAAATGGAGGTATTATCTTTCATGCCCTTCAGGCATGTTCTGAATAGTGTGTATTCATGATCATTGCCGCCATAGACACTAAAAATTCTCATGTGGAGATATCCAATTCCAATGCTCTTTGCCAACTTGCTGCATCTTTTCAAAACCTCAAGTTTGGCCTTTCCATAAGCGGAGAAAGGTTCGCACCGGGACTCCTCGTCGGTGACTTTCTCCATGTATCCATATTCCGCCTGAGAACCCGACTCAACAAACAAACTGCATCCCATTCTCTTGGCTGCTTTCATGGCATCAAGGGTATTTGCGATGTTTGTTCTGTTGATAACCTCGTTGTTCCGCTCTACATGGTTAGTGCCTTTCCATGCAAGATTTATAAAGACATCCGCATCCCCAATGATTTTATCAATCTCCCTTATTGCATCATAATCAATATGGATTATAGTCAAATTTTCATGTGAAGACAGGTTTGAAATTTTTTTTGAATTCGGTCTGCACACAGCATAAACTTTATTGCCTTGTCGAAGCAACTCCGCAACCAATTTTGATCCTATGAAAGATGTCGCTCCAGTTACGGTATATGTTAGTCTTTCTGTATGATTCATTTGATTGAAAGATATTCAGCCAATTGGCTGAGGCATAAATCATATACATCTCCCGCGGTATATCTCTTAAACCAGTCGATGGTGAGGCTCACGGTCTGGTCAATGTTGAGGCGAGGACTCCAGCCGAGGCGGAATTTGGCTTTGCCATATTGAAAGACGTGTGAGCCTATGTAGCCGGTAGCTCCGGTTACAATTGCTTTTGGCATAAGATATATGGTTTTGTTACGATATTTTATTGCTCAAAATCCAGTAATCCCCAAAAAGCTGAATGTTTTTTGTTTATATCCAGATGTTCAATTTTGGCACCGCATTCTTTGCGAAGCATCTGAATTACATTTTTTGACTTCACATCTGAAGTGACAAAATACTTTATGTCTTTCTCAATTGAACCTTGGGCGAATAGCTTTGAATCATTCGGGATTATAAGTCTGTCTGGAATCTCGATGAGATTCTTTTTCTTTCCATTGTAAAGGGCTGATGCAAATTTGCCCGCTTCTTTTGCATGAAGTATGTTGAAAGGAAGAATCCGTATGTTTTGAAAAGGTAGATCATAGAAATCACCTTTTACACAATATTCGGCAACGGAAACGGTGGAAAAATACATAGGGACATCGTGCTCAAGAAAATATTTAAAATATCCCAATGCGTTGGAATGCAGTTTGTCGGATGCATTAAGCATCCGAATCATAAAACTGGAGTCAAGAATGACACTATATTCATTTTCAACCTTTTTCTTAGCCATTGATTTCACGTATTTGATAAATCCAAGCATCTGCATCATGGACATCTTTCCATGTGGCAGAAGCCTTCTTGATTAACCGAGAAAGGTATTCTTCATTGTATTTTGGGTCAAACTTGGTTAATTCGAGCAGATGAAGTCTGGAAAAGTCGATGGCCCCGGTGACTATATTCTGTCTTCCTAAGGATCTAACCTTAAAATGTTTGTACAAAACATTGTCTTCTCTATCTTGCAGAAATTCCTTTTCAGTTTCGATTGAAATCACGCCATTGTCTTTGGTCTGAAGGTGTATGTTTGTCTTGTCCTTTCCTCCTGCATCAACGATTATACCATAAAAGTAAAACTCGGCATCTGCCCATAAGGATTCATTGATGTGAAAAGAGGATTCGTTGGAAATAGTCAGAGCGGGATGCTCATTGCCGGGAATGCCGAATTGATAGATAAATCCATTTCTATTCGCAGCTTTTTGAATTTCCTGAATCGCCTTTGCCGTTGGCAATTCAAGCCCATCCAATGAACCCGATTGCTGAATCATAGATGCAACTGCGATAAATGCTGTTGCAGCCTGAACAGATGTTTTGAAAATATTTTTTACCGACCCGGACTCTATAGAATAAGAAATTGCTGACCGATTGAATTTTTGGTTAGGATACAACAAATCTTCCACGACATCA
Source organism: uncultured Sangeribacter sp. (assembly GCA_964515455.1). GTDB lineage: Bacteria > Bacteroidota > Bacteroidia > Bacteroidales > Muribaculaceae > Lepagella. The sequence goes on along the minus strand of CAZEUD010000040.1, from coordinate 4,119 downwards.
AACAACCCCTTTATTTCCCGTATGTCAAAATTGTCAGGCGATAAAGGTTGGTTGCCAATATGTCCGGAAACTTTAATTTCTATCCTTCCTGAATCACTCATGGCTTTTTAAGAATTTACTCTCTATAAATGATAACATTAAAGAAGAATAGATTGTTTCAATCTAATTGTTAAAACAATATTCCTCAATTTGCTGGATACAGAGATTATGCACATCTTCGCTGACGTAGCGAAGATACCAGTGAACTGTAAGTTTGACGGTGCGGTTGATGTCCATTCGCGGCTGCCAGCCGAGGCGGAATTTGGCTTTGGAGATGTCGAGCATCAGGAGCTTTGCCTCGTGGAGGGCGTTGGGGTCGGAGAGGTCGCGCAGTGAGCCGCTGCCATAATGCCTTATAACTTTCTCTGCCACTTCCCATACTGTTGAGATTGACTCGGCACGGGGCCCGAAATTCCAACCCTCACAATATTCCGAAGGGGATTCCCACATCTTCTGCGCAAGGAGCATGTAGCCGCTCAATGGTTCGAGGACATGCTGCCATGGGCGGATGGATTTCGGGGAGCGGATATCGATGGGCTTGCCAGCTTCGAGGGCACGGATGCAGTCGGGGATTATTCGGTCGAGCGACCAGTCTCCCCCGCCAATCACATTGCCGGCGCGGACACTTGCGATAGACTTGCCATGCTCCGGATATTTTTCGGGGTTCATGAAACTCCTTCTCCAAGACGAAATGGCAATCTCTGCCGCTCCTTTCGATGAGGAATATGGGTCATAACCACCCATCGGCTCGTTCTCACGGTAGCCCCATATCTGTTCCTTATTCTCGTAGCACTTGTCGGTGGTTATCATAACCCCGACCTTGACACTGTCGGTAGCGCGGATTGCTTCCAAGATATTGATGGTGCCCATGACGTTGGTCTGGTAGGTCTCGACGGGCATCTCATAGCTGAGGCGCACGAGCGGTTGGGCTGCGAGGTGGAAGACAATCTCCGGCCTGTATTCAGCAAATATTTCCTTTATTCTTTCCCCATCGCGGATGTCGGCCCGGATGTCGGCCTTGATTTTATTCCCGATGCCCGACAGGAGGAAATTGTCTCGTTCGGAGACCGGATCAAGACCAACCCCAATCACTTCAGCACCGAGGGCATGAAGCCATATTGAAAGCCATGAACCCTTGAAGCCGGTGTGGCCCGTGACAAGTACACGCTTGCCGCGGTAGAAATTATTGAAAATATCGAGACTCATTGACTTAGATGTATTGGGCAACAAACTGCTTTATGGTATTGACCATATATTGGAGCATTTCATCAGTCATGCCGGGATATACGCCAATCCAGAGTGTGCTGTTCATGATGAAATCAGTGTTGGCGAGATCTCCGACCACCCTGAATCCCTTGCCATCTTTCTTAAGCTGGTCGAAGGCGGGATGTTTTAAAAGATTTCCTGCAAAAAGATTACGGGTCTGAATCTTGTGAGCCTCCAGATATTTGGCGAGGTCATTGCGAGAGAAAGGGGCATCCGGTTTCACAGAGATCAGGAACCCGAACCATGAGGGGTTGGAGTTTTTCTGCGGTTCTGGCAGCATGAGCCATGGAGTCCCTTCAAGGCCGTTGCGAAGCACTTTGAAATTATGACGGCGACGCTCAACGATGTTGTCAAGTTTCTGGAGCTGGGCGCAACCAATGGCTGCCTGCATGTCGGTGACTTTTAGGTTGTAGCCGAAATGGGAATATACATACTTGTGGTCGTAACCGAGTGGCAGTTCGCCGAACTGCTTAGTGAAACGGCATCCGCAGGTGTTGTCAACACCTCCCATACACCAGCAATCGCGTCCCCAGTCGCGGAAGGAGTTCACGAGTTTATGGAGAAGGGCGTTGTTGGTATAGACTGCGCCACCCTCTCCCATTGTCATATGGTGCGGGGGATAGAAGGAGCTTGTGCCGATGTCGCCGATTGTGCCGGTCTTGCGGATTTCACCGGCAATCTCATAGGTTGAACCAAGTGCATCGCAGTTGTCCTCCACAAGCCAGAGATTATGACGGTCGCAGAATTCCTTTACAGCCTTAAGGTCGAAGGGGTTGCCGAGGGAATGGGCAATCATTACAGCCTTTGTCTTAGGCGAAAGTGTTTCTTCGAGTTTGGTGACATCTATGTTGTATTCCGGCACCGTCACATCGACAAACACCGGGACAGCACCATACTGAATGCAGGGGGTGACAGTGGTCGGGAAACCGCATGCCACCGTGATTACCTCGTCGCCACGTTTTATCTGGCGGTCACCGAGTTCAGGGGCGGTCAGCGCGGAGAAGGCGAGCAGATTGGCGGAGGATCCCGAGTTGGTCAGTGAGCAGTATCTCACGCCAAGCCATTTTGCAAAATCCTTTTCGAACTTTGATGCCCAGGGGCCGGCTGTGAGCCAAAAGCCGAGTGATGAATCCACGAGGTTTACCATCTCGGCATCATCGAAATAACGGCCTCCGTAGTTGACGAAAGTCTCGCCGGGCTTGAATCCCTTTTTCTGTCCGTGGGTTTCCTTATAATATTCCCTTGTCAGTTCTAAAATCTGCTGCTTGAGTTCTTCTTTTCTATTCATTTGGAATATATTTTATAATTTTGGCACTTCACGCTCCCAGCGTTTCCATGGGGCGATGTCGGCTGCAAGAAGTTTTTCAAGTTTCTGTTTTTCGCGTGCGTTGTCCATACATTGCCAGAAACCAGTATGGATGTAAGACATCAGCTGGCCCTCTTTGGCGAGGGACTCGAGTGGGTTGCGCTCGAAAACGCAGTCATCACCGTCTATATAGTTGAAGACTTCAGGCTCAAGCACCATATATCCGGCATTGATGGGGGCGCCGTCACCGATGTTTTTCTCACGGAATGACTTGACGGCGTTGTCGCCGCCTATGTCGAGTATTCCCTTATCCTGGGCTATCTTGACCGCGGTCAGCGTGGCCAGTTTGCCATGTGACTTGTGAAATTCGAGTAGTTTGTCGATCTCCACGTCGCAGACACCGTCGCCATAGGTCATGAAGAACGGCTCGTTGCCGACATATTTCCGGATGCGCTTGATGCGGCCTCCGGTCATTGTATTATAGCCGGTGTCGACAACCGTGACTTTCCAAGGCTCACAATTGGAGCAGTGGACTGTCATGTCGTTTTTGTTGTCGCGGAAATCGAAGGTAACGTCCGAATTGTGTAGGAAATAGTTGGCAAACCATTCCTTTATATATTCCTGTTTGTAGCCGGCACAGATTATAAACTCGGTATGGCCGTAATGGGCATATTCTTTCATTATGTGCCAAAGGATTGGCATACCGCCAATTTCGATCATCGGTTTTGGCTTAAACTGCGATTCTTCAGAGATTCTCGAGCCAAAGCCACCGGCAAGTAGAACTACTTTCATACAGTAAGGTCATGAAGATGAAGTATCTGCCCAATGGCCTGAGGTCTGGGCAGATTGGGTGGGGATTATAGGGGTTTGATGATTGGGGAGGAGGAGGAGGAGACTTCGAGCTGAAGGTCGAAGCACGGAACGAAACATCTCCGCATTCGGCACACTGAAGGAGGAGACGTTTTCGCAGCCGCACAAGCGGCATGTCTGAATCGCTTGCGCGATGGCTGTCTTGGGATCGCTGACGCGATGGGAATATCTGAATCGCTGGCGCGATGGCTATCTTGGGATCGCTGACGCGATGGGGATTCTATATCGCTGGCGCGATGGCTATCTTAAGATCGCTTGCGCGATGGGGATTCTATATCGCTTGCGCGATGGATTTTTAACTCCTGCGCGGATGACCGCCGATGGGGCGGATGGCCGCTGATCTTTTTTCTTTAGCGCTGTCCGCCAGAATCTACTCGGGATTGCTTGCTTAAGCAAACAATACCATCACTTATAGAGACTGAAAAGAAAATCTGCCGGAATCCGCCCTATCCGTCAGAATCCGCGCCGGAGTTAAAGCTGCCGCAAAAGCGGCATAATTGTATCGGGATCTCTGGCGCGATGGGGATATCTGAATCGCTGACGCGATGGGGGTTTAACTCCACGCGGATGACCGCCGATGGGGCGGATTGCCGCTGATCTTTCTGAGAATTGAAAATTTAAAATTTAAAATTGAGAAT
>CAZEUD010000039.1:0-18572 GCA_964515455.1 uncultured Sangeribacter sp. | reverse complement strand
TCAAAGATCTCGTTGTCGATTGGAACGTCCGGGTCTCAGACTCGATATCCGTTCCACTGACGGTTGCCACTATTTCCTTCTTGTGGACATCAAGGCCGCAGCCGCGGGCCACAATCTCCTCGAAGGTAATTTCTTGCTTCGTTCTTGCCATAAGGTTAAAGTATTAGTTACTGTGGCAAAGGTAACTATAAATCGCGAAAGCGATGCCTTTTCATTCCCTTTGGCGAAAGCCGTTCATGTACGTTTCATGATATAGTTCTTTCTGGTATTATACACAAAACTAATAAAAGATTTGCATATTCCCAAAAGATTCTTTGTTTTTTCAGGGCAACCGCATCAAAATACCGGATTGTCTGACTAATGTTTAATATCAAATGTGGCTGCTATCCATATTAACGCAGAGGCGCGAAGGTCAGAGATTTTTGAGAGTTTGTAAATTTTTGAGGTCGTGATACTACTGCAAAGGCGCAAAGCCGCCTCTAAACAGAACCTCTGCGCTCTCTGCGTTTGAAACCTTTCGAGCATGGACACCGAGTCGGCTCCGTGCCTTAGCAGGAGTGTAACGACCTTAAAATAAAAAGAAAAGAACTTTGCTCCTTCGCGCCTTTGCGTCCATAAAAACTCTGCCCTCAGAGCCTTTGCGTCCATAAAAACTCTGCCCTCAGAGCCTTTGCGTCAAAAACAAGGCTGTATATGTGCAAAAGAGACATGGCCGTTGTCCAACAGCCATGCCTCATGTGCTTTTTCCCAAGCTTGTCTTATTTTGCGCAGTCGCTCATCGGACAGCGTGGTTTGATCTGCTTGAAGAAGTCATTCCCTTTGTTGTCCACAAGTATGAAGGCTGGGAAATCCTCAACTTCGATTTTCCATATAGCCTCCATGCCGAGCTCTGGATATTCGAGACATTCCACACTCTTTATGGAATTCTTGGCGAGAATGGCAGCCGGTCCACCGATCGAACCGAGATAGAAACCGCCATGCTTGTGGCAGGCGTCTGTAACCTGCTGACTGCGGTTGCCCTTGGCTATCATCACCATCGATCCGCCGGCAGCCTGGAACTGGTCTACATACGGATCCATACGTCCCGCCGTGGTCGGTCCGAACGAACCGGAAGCCATACCCTCCGGTTTTTTGGCCGGTCCCGCATAGTAGATGGGATGATCCTTCAGATACTGCGGCATCGGCTCACCGGCATCAAGACGCTCTTTGATCTTGGCATGCGCGATGTCGCGACCTACGATGATTGTGCCGTTGAGCGACAGACGTGTCGACACCGGGTATTTGTCAAGAGTGGCAAGGATATCCTTCATTGGCTGGTTGAGGTCGATCTTCACCACCTCGCCCTCACCGGCGTTTCGCATTGATTCCGGTATCAGTTCGCCGGGGAATTCATCAAGCTTTTCAATCCATAGTCCCTCTTTGTTGATCTTAGCCTTTACATTACGGTCGGCTGAACAACTCACACCCATACCCACAGGGCATGAAGCGCCGTGGCGCGGCATGCGGATCACACGGATATCATGAGCGAAATATTTGCCACCGAACTGTGCGCCAAGACCAAGGCAATGTGCTGCTTCAAGAAGTTCTTTCTCAAGTTCCACATCGCGGAAAGCGTGACCATATTCATTACCGGCGGCAGGAAGATTATCGTAATATTTTACGGATGCTTTCTTCACTGCTGCAAGGTTTGCCTCTGCGGAAGTGCCGCCAATCACGAATGCGATATGATAAGGAGGACAAGCCGCAGTGCCCAAAGTCTTCATCTTCTCAATCAGGAACGGCACAAGGGTCTTGGGATTAAGGATAGCCTTCGTCTCCTGATAGAGATATGTTTTATTTGCAGAGCCGCCTCCCTTTGCTACAAACAGGAAGTTATATTCCATGCCCTCACAGGCATGAATCTCTATCTGAGCGGGAAGATTGCAACCGGTGTTGACCTCGTCATACATGGTGAGCGGAGCATTCTGAGAATAGCGAAGATTATTTTCTGTATATGTCTTGTAAACACCTTCGGAAATCTTCTCTTCGTCATCGCAACCGGTCCAAACCTGCTGACCTTTGTAGCCGGCACAGATGGATGTGCCTGTATCCTGACAGAATGGAAGCACACCCTTGGCTGCCACTTCTGCATTGCGGAGCATTGTCAGAGCCACATACTTATCGTTTTCGGAAGCTTCTGGATCATTCAAAATCTTTGCCACCATCTCATTATGCTCACGACGGAGCATGAATGAGCAATTATGTGATGCCACATTTGCAAGCAGAGTCAGAGCTTCCGGATCTACCACGAGCATCTCATGGCCATTCCAGTTTTCTACTTTTACATGATCTTTTGTTACAAGCTGATACTCGGTGGTGTCTGGACCGAGAGGAAACATTTCCTGATAATGAAAGGGTTTTGTCGCCATTATATAAAATTTTAGGTTAATCTATTGTTAGAGGCTATAGAGTCTGCCTCATAATACCTTTACCGCATTTGCTTTCCTTAACAATTTTTATTGCAAAGCAAAAGCAAAGTTAACACAATATTTGTTATTAAACAAATTTGCGGCTCTCCGTTTTTTTGATTAACTTTGTAGGTTAGAGTCCAACTCTATAAGTATGTATCCATTTTAATTTATAAGTATGGTTTCTTTTTTTAATTGAACACATACTTATATGTAGTGGCTTTTCAAATTAAAAATTAATGAAATTTTACAAATTCCTATATATACTTTTAGCTACCATAGTAGCTGTGTCAGCTTTCGATGCTACCGACTCTTACGCGGCAAAGCGCACCAAATCCAAAACCACACAGTCTTCTTCAAAAAAGAAAAGAGTTACAAAATCCACGAAGAGAAGCACTTCCAAATCGAGAAAGAAAACCGCGAGCAAAACACGCCGCACGGTCAAAGCCACTCCGGCACCGGCTCCCGAAGTGCCGTCAAACGATTCTATCACCCTTACTGTAAACGACCGTTTGCTGCAATGGATTCCTTCCAACATGAATCCCGGAGGTCTGCGCGTAAACAGCGTCAAACCTGACAAGAATTCCAAAGTGGCAAAAGTGAGCCTTAATGAGAATTTCACCTATCTGCCCGTGACACGCGAAATAATCGATTCTCTTACATTCCATGTCAAGGCAGTACTTCCGGATTCCTTGTCAGATTATCGTGTTAATCTGAATGTAGGAGACAGGTCGCTCGCCTATTATATCACAAAAGTAGACAAGCTCCCTGAAAAATTCCGCAAAAACCCTCCCTTTGTAGCAGAGGCCAACCCATACGTAAAAGCCACGCATGGTCTTGAAAACGATATTATTGCCTTATGGCATTCGCATGGAAGATATTACAAGCCCGGCTCCGGATTCTGGACATGGCAGCGCCCATTCCTGTTCCAATCTGTTGAGGACACGTATACCATGAGCTATATACTCCCTTACGTAGTGCCGATGCTTGAGAATGCCGGAGCGTACGTGATGCTCCCAAGAGAGAGGGATATCAACCGTAATGAAGTTATTGTTGACAACGACACTAACGACGAGGGACAAATCTTCTCCCAACCTTACTATAAAGAGATGACAGGCTCCAAACCTTGGGTAACAGGCGACCTTGAAGGCTTCATCTACGACCTCCCGGACTTCCGCGACACTGAAAATCCTTTTGAAAACGGGACATATCGCCAGACTACCACAATCACCAATGGCAAACCTTCCGTGGCCGCCTGGTATGCGGATATTCCTGAAGACGGAGAGTATGCTGTATACGTCAGCTACAAATCTTTCCCGAACTCAGCTGAGGATGCCCATTATACTGTCAATTATTCAGGTGGTTCCAAAGAATACAGGGTTAACCAGACAATGGGTGGCGGCACATGGATTTATCTCGGCACTTTCCCGCTTACCAAAGGTTACAGCGACACCGAACCGATTGTCACCCTTTCCAACCTTTCCGAATCCGAAGGTCTGACTATTACAGCAGATGCGGTGAAGATTGGCGGCGGTATGGGAAATATTGCCCGCTCCGACCATCGTTCTGATATATACTACGACCCCTCCACTCCTGAAAAAACTGTATCTCAAGATGAAGAAGTTGCAGATGAGGAGAATGAGGAAGATTTTGAAGATACAGGCGATGAAGATGATGAAACAACCGAGAATCAACAGAGCAACGAAAAAACCGACACTTCGGTGCTTGCCGACCCCACAGTTACCGGAGATACTTACACATCTTCAGCTCCCAAGAAAGCACCGGTGTTCCGCACCTCGGGGATGCCCCGTTTCCTTGAAGGCGCACGCTACTGGCTGCAATGGGCCGGTTTCCCGGAATCTGTATATGCCCCTTACAACGGAGCCGATGACTACAAGGATGATTACACATCCCGCGGTCATTGGGTGAACTACCTCGCTGGCGGCTCCCGTGTGCTTCCCAACCGCGAAGGTCTGAACATTCCTGTGGATCTTGCTTTTGCTCTCCACAGCGATGCCGGAAAACGTGCTGACGACTCTTTTGTGGGTACCCTTGGCATTTATTTCACACAAAACGGAGATTCCTACCGTGACGGCACACCGCGCATCAACTCTCGTATGCTTACCGATATCGTGATGCGCCAGATCACCAATGATATCCGCCGTGAGTTTGAGCCTTCATGGACACGCCGCTCAATGTGGGACAAATCATACGTAGAAGCTCGTGTGCCTGAAGTTCCGACTACCCTTATTGAATTGCTCAGTCATCAGAATTTTGCAGATATGACTTACGGCCTTGACCCATCTTTCCGTTTCACTGTGGGCAGGGCGATATATAAAGGGATTGCACGCTTCCTCGCAGAGCGCAAAGACAGAAAACTCGTGATCCAGCCACTACCCGTAAAAGATTTTGCAATCACTCGCACCAAGAAAAATCATTATCGGTTAAGCTGGCAACCTACCCCGGATCCACTGGAGGATACGGCAATGCCTGATAAATATGTGATTATAGAACGTAGCGAAGGTGAACTCGGCTTTCATAAAATCGGAGAAACAGCCAAGACCCATTTCGACCTGAAAGTGGCGGATACGGAAATCCGTAGTTTCCGCATTATTGCACTGAATTCCGGCGGACAGTCTTTCCCTTCCGAGACACTCGCTCTTCGCGAAGCTCCTTCGGGAAAAGAACCGGTTCTCATCATCAACGGATTCACAAGAGTAAGCGCTCCGCCTCATTTCAAGGATGGCAACAATGCCGGATTTGAGACAGATAAAGATTTCGGGGTGCCATATATCCGCGATATATCCTTCACCGGATACCAGATGGAATTCAACCGCAATGCCGGGGAGTCGTTTGGAAGAAGTGCTACAAACTATACTACTCAGATTATTGCCGGAAACACTTTCGACTATCCTTATATTCACGGTGAATCCATCGCTGATGCGGGATATGGTTTCGTTTCGGCAAGCGTTGGATCTGTTGAAGCCGGAGATGTAAATCTTTCTGACTATAAATATATCGACCTGATTTTAGGGAAGCAAAAGGCTGGCGTGGTCGGGAATGGCACGAAAGGCATCAATTTCCGCACTTTCACCCCCGCTCTCGAAAAGAAGCTCAAACAATTTTCTGAAGATGGAGGTCATCTCCTTGTAAGCGGTGAGAATGTTGTCTCTGATATTTTCGGACTGAAATATAGTCCGGAAGACCGGAGCTTTGGTGAGGAAGTTCTTGGAGTTATTCCCTCTGAAGATACATCTGTCACCACTTCCGGCAAATTAATCTCTTCGGATGGAAGGACACTGAGATACTCTTCCACCCTCAATGAAGACTGCTATATTGTGCAGAGTCCGGATGCTCTTTCACCGGTTCCGGGAAAGAAAGCAAAAGAGATTTTTACATTTTCCGACACCGGACTTCCGGCGGGATTTATCATAGACCATGGTCACGCAAAAAACATTATACTTTCAGTGCCTGTTGAAACTTTCATCGAAAAGAGCGACCGCGACAAAATATTCACGGAATTTCTCAAATAAACGGATTCCCCATTATTAACAGAAGATATTCCTAACATCATGAACATAATAAGATTTACAAACGTCAACAATCTGCGCGAGGAAATATTCCGGATGCCCCTTGAGCAATATGCACTCGTGCAGCTTGACGACCGGGAAATAGAGCTTGACGCAAACTGCATTCACCGATACACGCAGATTGCAGAGCAGATTGATGCCACCCTTACATATTCCTATTTCCGGGAGCGCAACGAGGACGGTTCCATAATGCCTCATCCTGTCAACGACTATCAGCCGGGTTCAGTAAGGGACGACTTTGATTTCGGTCCGCTGGTGCTTCTAAACACTGCAGATGTATTGTCGGCCACCGAGGATTTCTCCCAATCTGAATCAGATTTACTTGACGGAGGCTGGTATGCCCTTCGTCTTAGAATCACTAACGGCAGGATGATTGCCATGATTCCCGAATATTTGTATACCGCACAAAGAACAGACTATCGTCTTAGCGGTCAGAAGCAACATGATTATGTTGACCCCCGCAATCGCAAATACCAGTTGCAGATGGAGCATACTCTCATCGAGCATTTGCGCGAAATTGATGCCTTGGTTACACCTGTAGTGGATGACCTTGACTATAACAGCGAACCGTTTGAAACCGAGATGTCGGTAATTATACCGGTAAAAAATCGTGTACGCACTATCAGGGATGCTGTGGACTCAGCCCTCAACCAGAAATGCGATTTCAATTTTAACATCATTGTGGTGGACAACGATTCCTCCGATGGCACACGTGAACTCCTCGAAAGCATCAATGACCCCCACTTGATTCTTATAAAAGTGGACGCCTCTGAAAATCTTTATATCGGCGGCTGCTGGAACAAAGCCATCACTGATGAACGCTGCGGGAAATTTTGCGTTCAGCTCGATTCTGATGACCTTTATAACTCTCCCGATGTATTGCAGAGAATTCACGCCCACTTCCTCACCGGTAATTATGCCATGGTTATCGGAAGCTATATGATGGTTGATTTCAATGGCAATCCCATCCCGCCGGGATTGATAAGCCATGAAGAGTGGACAGATGTCAATGGACCGAACAATGCTTTGCGGATAAATGGTTTCGGTGCGCCGAGAGCTTTCTTCACACCCGTAGCCCGTAAATTCCTGTTCCCGAATGTCAGCTATGGTGAGGATTATGCAATCACTCTCCGCATCTGCCGCGATTATCAGATAGGTCGCATTTATGAGCCCCTTTATCTGTGCCGTCGCTGGGAGGGGAATTCCGATGCCGCTCTTTCAATAGAGAAAACGAATGCCAACAACAGCTATAAGGATTGTGTGAGATCTATTGAGATTATGTCGCGTGTGCGCATGAATATGCAGGACAGACCGTCCGGTTTCTTCCCCTTCCCTCCCGGAATGGCTCCTACAATGGAAGATCCGGGAATTGAATGGCTCGATGATGAAGACCTTGACGAATATGAGGATTTCGATGAATTTGAAGAGTATGACGAATTCAACGATTTCGATGACATTGATCGCGGGGATTCAGATGATACCGACAATTCGGGCAACAGAGACGACAAAAAAACCGGTGACACTGATGATGAAGATCTACCCTTCTAACCCTACAAAGGATGCATACACTTTCCATTGAACATATCAACCACCTCATAGAGAATCAGCTGCTATGCTGGGCAGAGGCCAAAACAAATTTCGACCGCCTTGCGCAGACATTGCGCAAACCTCTGACACTCGACTCTTTCTCATGTGCAGCCCAATACAACCCAGCCAGAATAAAATCCACAGGCGCGGCTGTTGACAAGGAGTCTATCGCCAAACGCCGGTGTTTTCTATGTGCGCAAAACCGACCCGCAATGCAGATGGCGGGAGAATGGCCGGATGCAAACTGGCATCTGCTTGTAAATCCATATCCTATACTGCCCGTGCATTTCACGATCGCCTCTGTCCGGCATATCCCTCAGGATAAAATTCCACTCGATATGGCTGCAATGGCAGAGTTGGCTCCGGAACTGATAATATTTTTCAACGGAGCTAAAGCCGGAGCATCCGCACCGGACCACCTCCACACGCAAGCCATGCTCAAAAGCGAACTGCCGCTGGTGGAGCTTGTGGAAACACATCATCCTTTATCCCGCAAAGGATGGATGAGCAGCGAAGATTACAACATTGAGCTTCCATTCCATTTCATGAGCGCAATCATAACGCCCGATTTGGACGGTCTCCACAACCTGTCATTAGTGGAAACAGCATTCGGCATAGATTTCACCACCGGTCAGAAAGATACGGGTCTCGTCAACGCTTACTTTTGGATTTCCGAAAAGGGATTTCTCCGCATAGTCATTGTGCCGAGACGCGCACATCGTCCCTCTTTGTATAATCTTCCTGAAGGAGAGAGGTTTGTAATCAGTCCCGGTGCCGTTGATATGGCAGGGTTGCTTATTGTGCCGCGTTTGGAAGATTATCAGAGGCTCACTCCGGAAATTGCAAAACAGATTTACGCTGAGACAGCTTTTGCTGATTCCCTGCCCACCATTATAAAAAACCATTTCCTTACCAAATGACATGACCGGAAAAGAGAACATACCACAAAGTCCTTCCCCCCGATCTCCATGGCTATGGATTCCCACTACATATATCGCTGAAGGATTACCATATTTTGCAGTCAACACCTTGACAGTGCTCATGTATCACAACATGGGAATTGGCTTGGCGGAAATGGCATTCTTCACCGGATGGCTTTATCTGCCATGGGTGATAAAGCCATTCTGGAGTCCTTTTGTTGATTTGTTCAAGACCAAACGGTTATGGACCATTGCAATGCAGTTTATCATGGCCTTTGCGCTCGCCGGCATCGGTTTTCTATTGCCCACATCATTTTTCTTCACAGCCACCCTCATCCTCTTCTGGCTCACCGCTTTCTGCTCTGCCACCCATGACATAGCCGCCGACGGTTACTATATGATTGAACTATCCGCACATGAACAGGCAGCTTTTGTTGGCGTTCGTTCCACATTCTACCGCATCGCCTCCGTGCTTGGTCAGGGAGGACTTGTGATGCTCGCCGGTTATCTTGAACAACGATACCAAAATATTGCGACTGCATGGTCATGGGTTTTCATTCTGCTTGGAGTGATTTTCCTCCTGATAGCTGCATATCACACACGTTTTATGCCGGTATCACCAGATGACCGTCCCGTTAAAGGGGTTACACCGGCAACAATAGTGCGCGATTTCGCACATACATTCGTAACGTTCTTCCGAAAACCGCATATCTTATCTGCATTGCTTTTCATGCTCCTTTACCGGCTGCCTGAGGCTATGTGTCTGAAGCTTGTGCAGCCTTTCCTTGTTTCTCCCCGTGATATGGGAGGTCTTGCACTCTCCACATCACAAGTAGGGTTTGTAAACGGCACCGTTGGAGTTGTGGCGCTCCTTGCCGGAGGTATTCTCGGTGGTATCGTCATCTCCCGCGGGGGTCTGAAAAAATGGCTCTGGCCGATGGCGCTTTCCCTCACTCTTCCGTGCATTTTTTATTGCGCGCTGGCTATGTGGCAACCGGAAAACTTTTATATTATTTGCGCTGCCATATTCACAGAACAATTCGGATACGGATTCGGCTTTACAGCCTTCATGATGTATCTCATCTATTTCAGCCGTGGCGAAAGCCGCACATCCCACTATGCGTTTTGCACTGCTTTCATGGCTCTCGGGATGATGCTCCCCGGAATGGCTGCCGGCTGGATTCATGACACGTTTGCCTCGCTTCATATTTTTGGAGCAAACGGTCCGCAAGGGTATGTGAATTTCTTCTGGTGGGTAATGATGTGCTGCATTGCAACATTCGCTGTTTGCTTTTGCGTGAAGATTGACCCTGAATTTGGAAAGAAAGAAAAGAAATAGGAGATGAAGATTCTTAATCAGGCAAAATATTACCTCGTGACGGTCATTCTGATATTATTATCGGGATGCTCCTCCTCACGACATGTGCCTGACGGCAAGTATCTTCTTGATGAAGTCAAAATACAACTCAACGATAGTACCAAGCTTCTCAACGAGCAGCAACTGATGACGTATGTGAGAACACAACCGAACCATAAGATGCTGTGGTCTGCAAAATTCAGGCTCGGAATATACAATATGAGTGGAAGTGACACCACAAAATGGTGGAACCGTTGGGTGCGCAAACTCGGTGAGCCACCGGTTATTTATGATGCAACGGCTACTGATGCTGATGCTTCCCAGCTGCAGAAAGCCATGCAGAATGCCGGTTTTCTTGAAGCTTCTGTAAAAGTTGACACAGTTGCCAATCCGCGCAAGAAAAAAATGAAAGTCATTTACGACCTTGATGCGGGGAAGCCGCATATAATCAGATCTATCGATTATAAATTTCCCAATGACACCCTCCAAAACCTGATAATGGAGGATTCAGCTCATTTCACAGTCAGACCCGGTGACCCTCTTGACATAACCAGATTGGAAACACAACGGGAATTGTTAACCACTCGGCTTCGCAACCGTGGATATTATGCATTTGGCAAAGAATTCATTACTTTCAACGCAGACACTACCGAAGGCTCCCTTGATGTGGATCTCACAATGACTGTGAATCCACCCTACCCTTCCGACTCTCCGACTCACCTGATTGATACGCACCGCGAATATTTCGTAAGAAATATTTACTATGTGATGGATTATGATCCGGGTGTAACAGAAGACTTCCGGAATTTCAATGCTGCAGATACAGTAAATTATAAGGATATAACCATACTCTACGGCACAAAGAAATATCTGCGCCCAAGCATATTGTATGATAATTGTTTCATACGCAAAGGTGAACTTTACAGTCTGAGGGACGTAAATGACACTTATACAGCATTAGGCAGGCTCACAATATTAAAATTTATCAATATCCGTTTCGCGCCGGCAGGCACTGTCGGTGACATGGGTATCCTTGACGCTTATATTCTGCTGACCCCCGGGAAAAGCCAAAGTTTCTCCGCAGAATTGGAGGGCACTAACTCCGAAGGAGACCTCGGAGTGGCAGCCTCTGTCAGTTATTTTCATCGCAACCTCGCCAAAGGTTCCGAAACCCTGACTACAAAACTGCGTGGAGCTTACGAATCATTGAGCGGAAACCTCAGCGGACTAATCCACGACAGATATCTTGAACTCGGAGCCGAAGTGGGTATAAACTTTCCAAAATTCAAAGCTCCGTTCCTCAAGGAGAGCTTTAAACGCCGTATCAAAGCCACCACGGAATTCAACGTATCCATGAACATTCAGGAACGTCCTGAATATACCCGAATAATTTCCACCGCCGGTTGGAGTTACAAATGGTCGGAAAGTTTCAATCGCAACCGGCACACATTCACTCCCATAGATATCAACTATGTGTACTTGCCTGAAAGCACCTACGATTTCCTTGACAAAATAGCACCCGATAATCCGCTCCTCCGATATAGCTATGAAGATCATTTCATCATGCGTCTCGGCTATAGCTTCTATCATTCCAACAAACAGGCGGAACTTCCCTGGGTGCGCACTATGCAACGCGACATCTATACTATCCGATTTAATGCTGAAGTGGCGGGCAACCTTCTTTTCGCCATAAGCAGTATCTTCAACCATCGCTCTGATTTTCATGAAGATCCTTATAAAGTATTTGGGATACATTATTCCCAATATGCCAAAATCGATGGAGACTTCTCGTATCTTCGCATTTTCAACACAAGGAATTCCATGGCTTTCCATTTTGGCGCCGGTGTCGGAGTGCCCTACGGAAACTCATCCATTCTCCCATTTGAGAAAAGATTTTACGGAGGAGGCGCCAATGGAGTGAGAGGTTGGGATGTGCGCACTCTCGGTCCGGGACGTTTCCCGGGCACAAACCTTGTGAGCGATTTCATCAACCAATGTGGCGACATCAGGCTTGATCTCAGCGCTGAATACAGGGCTAATTTGTTCTGGATTATTGAAGGTGCCCTGTTTGTGGATGCTGGAAATATATGGACTATTCACAATTATCCCAACCAACCGTGGGGAATGTTTAAGTTTAAAACGTTTTATAAGGAGCTGGCGGCCTCATACGGATTGGGAATCAGACTCGATTTCAACTATTTTCTGTTGCGCTTCGATATGGGTATGAAAGCCCATAACCCTGCAATAGGACAGGAACCATGGCCTCTTGTTCATCCCAATTGGCATCGCGATCATTCGTTTCATTTCTCAATCGGATATCCGTTTTAGCCGTTGGTTGAAAGTATTTAAGTATATGAAAAATTTAGTAATATTTGATCTGGATGGGACTCTGCTTAATACGATAGCGGATTTGGGAGATGCATGCAACTATGCACTCCGCACAATGGGTTACTCGGAACACGCTTTGGTCACATACAATTACATGGTGGGAAACGGCGTCAGAAAACTTATTGAACGTGCCGAGCCGGATGCGGATCCTGAAACTGTAGACCGGTTACTGACACTTTTCCGCGAATATTATGATGAACATGCCACTGACCGCACCAAACCATATCCGGGTATCCGCGAGCTCCTTGAGCAACTGAATGAGAAAGGAGTGGCTTTGGCAGTAGCTACCAATAAATATCAGGCTGCCGTGGATAAAATCATAAATCATTTCTTCCCGGAAATCCCGTTTGTAGCAGTTATGGGGCAAGTGGAAGACAGACCGACCAAGCCTGATCCTTCCGTGGTCTTTGCTATTCTTAATGAACACCCCACTGCCAAGTCGGATGTTTTATTTGTAGGAGATTCCGGCGTTGACATTGAGACAGCCCGCAGAGCTTGTGTGGAATCTGTAGGTGTAACATGGGGATTCCGCCCTGTATCAGAATTGAGAGGTGCATACGCTGATAATATTGTTTCATCTGCAGATGAAATTATGGAAATAGTAAACCGGTAATACTCCTTTGCAATGGAAAAAATATATTCCCATAAATATTACAATTCCCCCAACGAATCGAATCCCGAGGGGGAGCTCGCGGTAAATATCCTCGTCAGCAATATAATTGAGACTGCCACTGCCCATGCCAATGCTTTGGGTATCGGAAACCCCGTAATGACCCATCTCGGAGCCGGTTGGGTATTATCGCGCCTCACCGTGGAGATGACCTCTTATCCCAAATGCAACACATCCTATACATTAAACACATGGGTGGAAACCTGGAACCGGCATTTCTCCAGCCGCTGCTTCTCCATAGAAGACTCGGAAGGGAATGAGATTGGTTATGCTCGTTCGGTATGGATGGTGCTGGATATGAATACTCACGACAATTTTGGGCTTTCGCATCTTTCCATTCCCGAGGAAATCATTGCACCCAAAGAGTGTCCTATCGCACCTCAGTCGAAGCATACCGACATTCTTCCTTATGACACACCGGATAATGAAATTCCGGCAAAAGCGTTGAAAGCCACGGCAGAAACCGAATTTTACAAGGTGAAATACAACGACATTGACTACTACCGGCATATCAACACAGTAAGGTATGTCACAATGCTTCTTAACCGCTATTCCCTTGAGGAGTTTGACAGAAATTATCTTCATCGTCTCGAATTCTCTTTCCTGCATGAAGGCACATTCGGTGACACCATCAAAATTCTGCGCCACAACTTCACACCCCTTGACGCTGCTTTCTCACTGTTTTCGGAAAAATCTGACCGTCCCGTTGTCTTCGCCCGGCTTCAGCTCTCCCCCCGCAAGGTATGACTTTGCATATTGGTTGCAATTATTATGTGATAAATTTGCGGTATCAAACATATTTCGATTTATTTTTATTAGCTGCTTATCTTTAAGACGAAAGATACCGCTTTTTTGTTAAAAATATAAGTATGTGTAAAGATTGCAAAAGCCATAACCATATACATGCTCATGTGCACGAGCACTGTCATGAAAATATTCATGGCCATGGCTTACATGCTTTTTTCAAATTATACAGGTCTGAGATTCTATCTGCAGTTTTGCTTCTTATAGCTATTATTTGCAACCACACACATGCGTTTTCATCCATTGCTGCCGTTATTGGCATATCTGCCGATGGCTTGTATCTTGTGGTATGCTTCCTGGCTGTGATCCCTGTGGGTGAACCTGTGGTCAAGGAGATGTTTGAATCCTGGAAGAATGGAAGCGTCATGAATGAGTTCACACTCATGGTGGCGGCTGCATTCGGAGCTTTCAGCATCGGTGAGTTTCCTGAGGGAGTGGCGGTTTTACTCTTCTACTCTTTCGGTGAGAAAATGGAGGATTCAGCTTCCGATGATGTCAGGAGAAGAATTAAAGCGTTGCTTGGAAAATTGCCCGACCGCGCATTCGTGAAACATAATGGCGAACTTATTGCCATGAATCCCGATGATGTTCCTGTAGGATCTGTCGTGGTTGTAAAACCCGGGGAGAGAGTCCCCCTTGATGCCACGCTTCTCGGCGATGACGCGGTTGATATGGATACGTCAGCAATCACCGGGGAATCCGAACCACGCTCTTTTTCTCCCGGACAGGAGTTGTCATCCGGAATGATTCCCGCCGACCGCACCATCGAAACCCTTACAGTCAGGGAATTCTCTGACTCTTCCATGAGCCGCATAATGAAAATGATTGAGGATGCGCAGGCTTCGAAATCCCCTACTGAGAATCTTTTGCGCCGAATCTCCCGCTGGTATACTCCCCTGGTATTCATCCTCGCCCTGCTCGTATTTGTCATTCCGGCCATAACATCTTTAACTCATGGTGAGACCTTTGAATGGATGAAATGGCTAAGGCGCTCGCTGGTGTTTCTTGTATGCTCGTGTCCCTGCGCATTGGTGGTGAGCATACCATTAAGCTATTTCGCTTCTTTGGGCAATGCCTCCCGTCGCGGACTCCTTTTCAAAGGGTCAAAATACGTAGACGTCCTGAGGGATGTTGACGCGATCATGTTTGACAAAACCGGTACGCTGACAACGGGCAAATTTCATATCTCTGCCATCACTCCTGCCGCCGGATTTGACAAAGACACCGTTGCTGGCATCGCCGCTGCTCTTGATGCCGAATCCTTCCACCCGCTGGCGCAGGCCATCACAACGTATGCCACACAAAACAATATCACCCTTCCTCAGGTCGTGCATATCAAGACTGTCAATCATGGCATGACAGGAACGCTATGTGACAGACAAGTGGCTGCAGGTTCGCGCTCATTGATGCAATCACTCGGTATTGAAGTGCCGGTCAGCACTTCGGATGCCACAGAGATTTGTGTTGCGGAGGAAGGAAATTTCATTGGTGCCATTTATCTTCTCGACACTGTAAAATCCGAAGCGAAGGATGCAATCCAAAGGCTCCACGATTTGGGTATCAGATCCGTTGAAATACTTTCGGGCGACCGCGAAGAGGCTGTGAAGCGCGTGGCTGCAGAAATCGGTGCCGACTCTTACCATTCATCCATGCTGCCGGAAGATAAGAAAAAGAGCATTGACGCGGAAAGAACCTCAGGTCACAAAGTGGTCTTCGTGGGCGATGGCATAAATGATGCGCCGTCAATAGCCGCCGCCAATGTCGGGATTGCAATGGGCACCATGGGCACCGACATTGCCATGGAAAGCAGCGATGTGGTTATTGCAGGCGACAATCTTGAAAAACTACCGGAAGCGATCACCCTCGCCCGGAAAGTGCGCCATGTAGTAACGGAAAATATAGCTTTTGCCATAGGCACAAAGGCACTCATAATGACCCTCGGAGCTTTCGGCATAGCCACCCTCTGGGCAGCTGTTTTCGCCGACACCGGCGTCACACTTATCACCATCTCCTGGACTCTTTTGCGCTTGCGTAAATAACACCATCCGGAACACAGGGTGTCAGACTTTTACGAATAAACTTTACTAATACAGCATAAAGTAAGGGAGCAGACCTCACGACCTGCTCCCCTGATTTATTATAAACCCTCTATAGATTCTTTTTTAGATGATGCCCTGAGCCATCATTGCATCAGCTACTTTGAGGAAGCCTGCGATGTTGGCACCCTTCATGTAGTTGATATATCCGTCAGCCTGTTTGCCGTGTTCTACGCAAGCCTCGTGAATATCGTGCATGATCTGATGCAACTTGTTGTCTACCTCCTCTTCTGTCCACTGGAGATGCTCTGCATCCTGAGTCATTTCAAGACCGGAAACAGCTACACCACCGGCGTTCACAGCCTTACCGGGACCGTAAGGAACCTTGTTGGCGATGAATGTATCGATAGCCTCAGGTGTGCAACCCATGTTGCTGACCTCTGCTACGAGGATTACATTGTTGGCAACAAGCTGTTTTGCATCCTCACCGTTGACCTCGTTCTGTGTAGCGCAAGGAAGAGCGATGTCTACTTTCTGCTCCCAAGGTTTCTTGCCTGCATAGAATGTAGAGCCGGGGAATTTGTCAGCATAAGGAGCTACGATGTCGTTACCGCTTGCACGGAGTTCGAGCATATAGTCGATCTTCTCCTGATCAAGACCTGCGGGATCGTAGATATATCCGTCAGGACCGGAGATTGTAACTACCTTGCCACCGAGCTGTGTAGCTTTTGTAGCTGCACCCCAAGCCACGTTACCGAAACCTGAGATAGCGATTGTCTTGCCCTTGATATCCTGACCGAGGTCTGCAAGCATCTGCACTGTGTAATAGAGTGCACCGTAACCTGTAGCCTCAGGACGGATGCGGCTTCCGCCGAATGACAGGCCCTTGCCTGTGAATGTACCTGTGTTCTCACGGGCAAGTTTCTTGTACATACCGTACATGTAGCCTACCTCACGGCCACCAACACCTATATCACCTGCGGGAACGTCACGGTCGGGACCGAGGTTGCGCCAGAGTTCGAGGATGAATGCCTGGCAGAAACGCATGATCTCAGCATCGCTCTTGCCGCGGGGGCTGAAGTCTGAACCGCCTTTGCCACCACCCATAGGCAATGTGGTCAAAGCGTTTTTGAATGTCTGCTCAAAACCGAGGAATTTGAGGATTGAAAGATTTACTGAAGCGTGGAAACGGATACCTCCCTTGTACGGGCCAATGGCGTTGTTGAACTGTACGCGGTAACCGATATTGTTCTGAACCTCGCCCTTGTCGTCAACCCAGGATACACGGAATGTGAAGATGCGATCTGGCTCTACCATTCTTTCGATAATCTTGGCTTTCTCAAATTCGGGATGCTGGTTGTAAACTTCCTCCACTGAAAGAAGCACTTCTCTTACAGCCTGGAGATACTCTTTCTCACCGGGATGTTTGGCCTCAAGATTGGCCATCACTTCATTAATGTTCATGATAATCCTTTTAGATTTATGGTTAGTAAATTTGGGTCATAAGTCTGCAATTGCAAGGCGACTTTCGCCCCCTTTACAATTACACTGCAAACTTACAAACTTTATTTAACTCCACAAAATTATTTTTAATTTATTTTACCTAAACATTCCTCATCAAACATTATTCATTCTTCATTCTCCTTTCTACATTCTCCATTAAAAAGAGTGCCCCACCATAAAGCGAGGCACTCCCGTTGTTACGAAGAATTATATTATTATCTTTACCTGACGTCCGTTTTATTTCAGGGTGAAGATTACTATACGGTTCCAGTCATTGGTTGAATATGGCTGTACATCTGATCCGTCATACTGTATTTTCAGACGGTCGCGGCTGATTCCGTAAGTGTTGACAAGGGCATCGACCACTGCATTGGCACGTATTTCTGACAATCCCATGCTGTATTCTGATGTACCTTTAACAGGCTCCGGACACGGAAGCTGCTCCTGCAAGCGCCATAGCGTAGTAAAGATTTCTTGTTTTCATAAAATAAACAGATAACCAAAGAGTAAATCAGAGAAAAGCGTAGCGAACAGGCTGACAAAGTGTTCGTTACGCTATATTTTTCTCTTGGCATAAAGCCAAAGGAAGCCACAATATAGCCATACAGCGCAAGAGTTCAGTTACCACATCATTACCGTGTGGTCGGGAAAGATTTTTAGCTAAAATGGTCTTTTTCTGTGATTTGCGTAATTCTGCGTAGCTGTCGGTAACTCACAGTAAACTAATTTTGTAACCAAAAAAAATGTGAGTTATGCGAAGTACATTCAAGGTCTTATTCTACGTGAAGAAAGGTGTAATCGGTAATTTTGCATCCTCAGAAATCGGCAGTGTAAAATCCCCAGTTTAGGGGTAAAATATAAAGGCATCCATTAATTTTGTGGGTGAAAACTAAAAAACACAAAAATATGGATGCCCGCCCGAAGGCTTCTGAGATAAAAAAGTATCTCATGTAGAGCAAAATTAATGAATTAAAACGAGAAGGCCATTCGATTAGCAAAATAAAATTACTGACAGGCTATGATTGAATACCTGATTTTGCACCGTAAATATGAAAACGGTAAGCAATGAAAAAGATTTTTGTAATAGACTGGATTTTGGTTTTTGTGTTTGTTTTATCAGCATTTTCCGGAATAGGATTGCATATTGCCGGACATGATAACAGCCACGAAGTATGGCATAATTGGGCTGTATTTCATATTTTGATTGCTTTTTTATTTTTTATGGCGGCAATATTCCATATAACAACACATTGGGGATGGTATAAAGGAG
>CAZEUD010000038.1:0-19315 GCA_964515455.1 uncultured Sangeribacter sp. | reverse complement strand
TTAGATGTTCCTTGTATGCTCTGCCAAGTTTGTCCCCTTCAATCCCGTATGAGCACCCCATCGGTTGCAATCAGTGTCTCTGTCATCCGGCACACAGACTTGCATCTCCGTCGCTGCAATGTCTATGCCTGCCGCGTTGGGATTTACCACCTTGAGTTTCTTCCCGGTGGCAGTCTGTTCTGTTGAAGCTTTCTTTGGCATTGTATAGTTGAAAAAATGTAAAATCACAAGTTCGCTGTCGCATCACGATAGGTACTCTTCTATACGGCATCTTTTAAGTGTCTGTACAATTATGGTACAAATATACAATAAAAATCCAAATAACAAGCAAAGTCAAGGAAAAGTGATATAAAAAAGAAATAGGGTATAACTCATTGAGTTACACCCTATATTCTTATTTTTAATTATCGTTATTTATCGAGATTTACTTCACTTCCTCAAAGTCGACGTCGGTGATGTCTTTCTCCTGGTCGTTATGGGGATGACCGGGTTGAGGACCCGCCTGCTGACCGGCTTGTGCCTGCTGCTGTGCGTTGTAGATATCTTGTGAAGCAGCCTGGAATGCATCCGTTACGGCTTTCACTGCGCTATCTATGTCTTCAACAAGCTGATTCTTGTGAACCTCTTTCAGACGATCGAGTGCAGACTCTATAGCAGCCTTCTTGTCAGCCGGAATCTTGTCGCCAAGTTCGTTGAGCTGTTTCTCGGTCTGGAAGATTACAGAGTCAGCGTGGTTGAGTTTGTCAGCTCGCTCCTTGGCTTTCTTATCTGCATCCTCATTGGCTTTTGCCTCATCACGCATGCGCTGAATCTCAGCATCGCTTAATCCGCTGGAAGCCTCGATACGGATAGACTGCTCTTTGCCTGTGGCTTTATCCTTGGCTGTTACGTTAAGGATACCATTGGCATCCACTTCAAATGTAACCTCAATCTGAGGCACACCGCGTGGTGCGGGAGCTATGCCACCAAGGTTGAACTCACCGAGGAGTTTGTCATCGGCTGCCATAGGACGTTCACCCTGCAATACGCGGATGGTAACTTCCGGCTGATTGTCGGCAGCTGTGGAGAATACCTCGCTCTTGCGGGTAGGGATGGTGGTGTTGGCATCGATAAGTTTTGTCATCACGCCGCCCATGGTTTCAATACCGATTGACAGAGGCACAACGTCAAGAAGGAGCACATCCTTCACATCGCCACTGAGCACACCGCCCTGGATAGCTGCACCGATGGCCACAACCTCGTCAGGGTTGACACCCTTGTTAGGCTCTTTTCCAAATATCTCCTTAACCTTTGTCTGAATGGCAGGAATACGCGTTGAACCTCCCACGAGAATCACCTCATCAACATCAGCGGCAGTCATGCCCGCATCCTGAAGGGCTTTCATACACGGAGCCTTGACAGCATCGATAAGCTGAGAAGAGAGTTGTTCGAATTTTGCACGTGTAAGAGTCTTCACAAGGTGTTTCGGACCGCTTGCTGTGGCTGTGATGTAAGGAAGGTTGATTTCAGTAGATGTCGAGCTTGACAATTCAATCTTGGCTTTCTCTGCGGCCTCTTTCAGACGCTGCATCGCCATAGGATCCTGACGGAGATCCACACCTTCATCATTCTTGAATTCATTGGCAAGCCAGTCAATAATCACATGGTCGAAATCATCACCGCCAAGGTGGGTATCACCATTTGTGGATTTAACCTCAAACACGCCATCGCCAAGTTCGAGGATAGAGATATCGAAAGTACCACCACCGAGGTCGAACACCGCGATTTTTTGTTCTTTCTCAGATTTGTCAAGACCGTAAGCAAGGGCAGCTGCAGTAGGCTCGTTGATGATACGCATCACCTTGAGACCCGCGATTTCGCCGGCATCCTTTGTGGCCTGACGCTGAGAGTCATCGAAATATGCAGGCACCGTGATGATAGCCTCAGTTACCTGCTGACCGAGATAATCCTCGGCAGTCTTCTTCATTTTCTGAAGGATCATGGCTGAAATCTCCTGCGGAGTATAGTCGCGTCCGTCAATGTCTACCTTAGGCATATCGTTCTGGCATACAACCTTGTAAGGCACACGCTTGATTTCATCTGTCACCTGGTAGCATTTCTCACCCATGAATCTCTTTATTGAATATATGGTGCGGGTAGGATTGGTGATGGCCTGACGTTTTGCCGGATCACCGACTTTCCTTTCGCCACCGTCTACAAAAGCCACTACCGACGGAGTGGTGTTGCGTCCTTCATTATTAGGAATTACTACAGGGTCTTTACCTTCAAGAACAGCTACGCAGCTGTTGGTAGTTCCTAAGTCGATACCAATAATTTTTCCCATGATTTTATAAGATTTTTATGTTAATATTCAAATTTCTATCGTTCTCTTTCTTTTAAATATGGTTGTATTGCTGATTTACAGCCTTTACATCACATCATTCATCAACATATTAACAAATCACGTGCTAAAAATTTTGCGCCTTGCAGTTTTTTTTCCATAATTTTTGTAAAATATTGTGATTTTGATGGTTAAAATTTACTAATCAGGATATTTCCATCTTAACGGGCTTTTGCCACTTCTGTCAAAAAATGTCCCGGGACCTATTTTGTTAAAATTTTTTGCAAAAATCACGAAAAAAGGTTTGATTTCTTAAAAAATTGTTAACTTTGTATTCTCATTTGATTTCACCGATGAGCCAATCAGGCAAATTGATTGGAATATATAATAAGATATATGAAACTTTTGCAAGAGAAATTATCGGCTTATGATGCTCCCCAAAAAGCGAAAGCCGCCGGTGTATACCCGTATTTCAGAGCAATTTCGAGTGAACAGAACACGGAAGTTACCATGAACGGCAAGAAGGTGCTGATGTTCGGTTCCAACAGCTATATGGGTCTTACCAACCATCCGAAGGTCATTGAAGCTGCAGTAGAGGCTACAAAAAAATATGGCACAGGAATGGCCGGCTCTCCCTTCCTTAACGGCACCCTTGATATCCACAAGGAATTTGAGGCAAAAATAGCCGATTATGTAGGCAAAGAGGATGCCATGATATATTCCACCGGTTTCGGTGTTAATCTCGGAGTGGTATCAACACTCACAGGCAGGGAGGATTACATAATTCTTGATGAGCAGGATCATGCCTCTATTATAGAGGGTAGACGATTATCATTCTCGAATTATCTGAAATACAAGCACAACGATATGGTTTCACTGGAGACTCAGTTGAAAAAATGTGAGCCTGACAAAGTGAAGCTTATTGTTACAGACGGTGTATTCTCTATGGAGGGTGATGTGGCGAATCTGCCGGAGATTGTGCGTCTTGCCAAGAAATACAATGCCTGCGTTATGGTGGACGAGGCTCATGGCATCGGAGTGTTTGGCGAGGGTGGACGCGGCACTTGCAACCATTTCGGGGTCACCGATGATGTGGATCTTGTGATGGGAACCTTCAGCAAATCTTTCGCTTCTCTTGGTGGCTTTATAGCCACTGATAAGGTTATTACCAATTATCTTCGTCACCATTCCCGTTCATTTATCTTTACCGCTTCTATCACGCCGGCATCTACAGCAGCTGCAAGCGCAGCTCTTGATATCATGATAGCTGAGCCGGAAAGACAGCAGCATCTCTGGGATATTACCCATTATGCTCTTGATAACTTCCGCGCCATGGGTTGTGAAATCGGACATACTTCAACACCTATCATTCCCTTGTTTATTCGTGATGATTACAAGACATTCCATGTAACACGCGATCTGCTTGATGAGGGTGTGTTTGTAAATCCGGTCGTTTCCCCGGCAGTGTCTCCGCATGACACGCTGATACGATATTCGCTGATGGCCACTCATACCAAGGAGCAGGTGACACGCTCTCTAGAGGCTATCGAAAAGGTATTCAAGAAATACGACCTATTGAAAAAATAGATGGATCTGAAAATATAACCCCCGGCTCATTTTTAAGTTGAGCCGGGGAATTTTTTCAGATCACCATTGCTGAAATATACAGCCTTTAAAAAATCTAATGAACAAAAGGCACTCGAGTGGTGTTCTCTTATTAAGAACTTTCCCCTCCGATGTCCACGTTTGGATAGCCTAACGCGCTATTGCCATGATTACAGATCAAGTAATTAAAGAGATATATAAAAAATATACCAAGCCCTGCAAAAATATTGAAGAGCTTGGTCTTAATCATTATCTGAGGATTCTTAAAGAGCATCACAATATCAAAAATGAGGGTATGGAGATTATTGTGGAGGATCTTGATGAATTCAATCCATTACGGATGTTTTTGAAAAGGAGTATTTTCACAATTCTTGAATTTGACAGGATAATCGCCTTTGTATTCCGCTCGCATATACTGTTTTTCGGCAAAGAGGATAAAGAATTGCGCGTATATATACGTCCTGAAAAACCAAAATCCCTACTCGGACGATTGTTCGGAAGGGAATAGGGTTTTTGAAAGTGAAGTGGCAGGTGTTAATTCCGACACCTGAACAGTCTTTTAATTGATATCCATGATGTCGAAACCTTCACCGAGTTCCTCCTCATCGAATGCATCAGGAGTGAAGGTGTCCATATCAAGGTCTTCAATCTTTTCTTGAGCTTTCAGATCTATTTTCTTGTCGAATTCATCGAGATCCACGGTTTGTGCAGGGGCTTTACCTTTCTTGAATGTGCATACAGGGTCGGCAAGAGATCTGCCGGGATATACCTCCTTCAACTCCATAAAGAAAGAGCGTTCGGTGAGATAATCAAACACAAAAATCAATCTCTGTCCCTCGTCCTCAATAAGTTCGCTGAGGGGAGTGTCCTCCATAAGCCAAGTGTCTGTGTCGCTGGCTCCCGGACCCATATCCTCAAGGGTGATTTCCTCTTGTCTTTCCCAGCCTTCATCGCAAAGGAAGAAAGAGTCAAGTTCATCTTTTGAATAGTCAACGCTATCGAGCACTGCGTTGCGCAGTTGCAGGAAAGTATTCTCAGAATCTATTTCGATTTCACGGGCGAAATTGTTCACCTCATCGCTTACAAGTTTAAATCTATATACCATATCGTATCAGTAGTAATTGTTCATGTAAAGTATGACACCATCGGTGTCCATATAAAGTATGGTTTCTTTTAAATTAAATTGAATACATACTTATAATGCGAAATTAATTCTTTTATTGTGATTATTCAACAATAGTGAAAAAAATTTATGAAAAAATATGCCGTTGTCCCTAAATCGGGGGCAACGGCACGGGTGATATAATATTAAAGTGCAATTAACCGAGGAAACTCAGAAGAACACCGGCAGCAACTGCCGAACCGATTACGCCGGCCACATTCGGACCCATGGCGTGCATCAGCAGGTAGTTGTTGGGATCATATTCAAGTCCGACATTGTTGGAGATACGGGCTGCCATTGGCACTGCTGAAACGCCGGCATTACCAATAAGCGGATTTATCTTCTTATCCTTGCGCAGGAAGAGGTTGAAGAGCTTCACTGACAGGACTCCGGCGGATGATGCCAGAATGAATGCGCAGAATCCGAGTCCGAAGATGATCAGTGTGTCCCAGGTGAGGAATTTGTCGGCCTGAGTGGAGGCTCCAACTGTCAAACCGAGAAGAATGGTGACAATATCAGTCATGGCATTGCTGGCAGTCTTTGCAAGGCGTGATGTTACACCACTTTCGCGGAGCAAATTGCCGAAGAAGAGCATACCGAGCAATGGAATTGCTGAAGGCACTACAAAGCAGGTGAGCATAACACCCACAATCGGGAATATGATTTTCTCTGTCTGGCTTACCACACGGCTTGGTTTCATCTTGATCACACGCTCTTTCTCAGTGGTGAAGAGGCGCATCAACGGGGGCTGGATCAGAGGAATCAATGCCATATATGAATAGGCAGAGACAGCCACAGCTCCCAAAAGCGATGGGTTGAGCTTGGAAGTGGTGAAGATTGCAGTAGGACCGTCGGCACCACCGATGATTGCCACGCAACCTGCCGACAGCGGATCAAATCCGCAGAGCAGTGCAAGCATGTATGCACCGAAGATTCCAAACTGGGCACAGGCTCCGATAATCATCAGCTTCGGATTGGCAAGCAATGCAGAGAAGTCGGTCATAGCGCCAATGCCGAGGAAAATCAGAGGAGGATACCATCCCTTTTCAACACCGTTGTACAGGATATTGAGCACTGAGCCCTCTTCATAAATACCAATTTCCATTCCAGACTGGAACGGGATATTGCCGAGGAGCATACCGAAACCGATAGGCACGAGGAGCAGGGGCTCGAAATTTTTCTTGATGGCAAGCCACATAAAGAAGCAGCCTACAAGAAGCATAATAATATTCGATGGTTCGCAATTGTAGAATCCTGTGAATTTCCAGAAAGCTTCCACTGTGCTTCCCATGAATTGACCAAACGAATATTCGCTCGCTAAAATCATAGTTGGTAGGGAGTAAGAGCGATTATTCAATTATCATGATATCAGTGCCTTCAAGGATGGCATCGCCAACGTTGACAAGAATCTTCTTTACAGTTCCGGTTTTGGTGGAATGTACATCATTTTCCATCTTCATGGCCTCGAGTACGCATACAGTGTCACCGCTCTTCACAGCATCGCCTTCCTTAACGTTGAAACTCATGATTGTGCCGGGAAGCGGGCTCTTCACAGCGGCAGCAGGTCCGGAAGCCACAGGAGCCGGTTTCAACGGCTGGGCAGGAGCAGCAACAGGTTGAGCAGAAGGAGTCTTTCCTGACTGCGAAAGAGCCGGTTTGGAGGGTTTGGATGATGCTTTGTCAAGCTCTACTACATAGGGAGTGCCGTTGACTTCCACTTTTACCTTATTGTCGTTGACATCACCTATGGCAACAGTGAATTTTGTGCCGTTGATTTTATATTTATATTCTTTCATTTTGATAGTTATTTCAATGGTCTGCGTTTTGAAGCAGCTGCCGGAGCCACTTCCGGACTCTGACGCATATTGTAGATTTTTGAATTCCAGGGAGAGTAAGCTTTTCTCATTCTCCTGATGGTAAGAATTGTATCTTCCATATCATGACCCTGACCCTGACCAAAATGCTTGGCGAGAGCCATACCTATGGCAGCGATAACTTCTCCGGAGTCAAGCTCATCGTGATGCTCTTCAGATGTTTCTGCTGTGACACCATGAGCTTTGCGTTTCTTGCTGCTCATCACTGCAGTAGAGATCTTGCCGAAGCAAAGGAAGAGGATGCTGAGGATGACGAGGGCAGACAGCACGATACACATCGCTATGATGGTGATGGCACCGCCAAACCGGTCGTTTTCAGCCGCGTTTTTTGCCTTCTCAGCCTGCAATGCCTTGCGGGTCATTTCGCTTGCCTGCACAGTATTGACTTCCTCTGAGTCTGTCCAATCCCCTTCAAGTTCAGCCTGCTGATCCTGTGTGGAGACTTCCGTGTATTCTTGCTGCGGGTCAGCGGTTACTGTGGCTGCGGCAGGAGCCGCAGTCAACAATAATCCGCATAACGCCACATTCAAAATATGTTTTTTAAGCATTTCCGACTGTGTTAATTATAAAGGAATGTTGCCATGTTTCTTGGCGGGATTCGTCTGCTTCTTGGTAGCAAGCATGTTGAGAGCCTTGATGATGCGGAAACGTGTGTTGCGCGGTTCAATAACATCATCAATATAGCCGTATTTGGCAGCATTGTAAGGATTGGCGAAAAGCTCGCGATATTCCTCCTCTTTCTCTTTGATGAAAGCTGCGGGATTTTCCTGGGCTTTTGCTTCCTTGGCATACAATACGCCTACAGCGCCCTCTGCACCCATAACGGCGATCTCAGCTGAAGGCCATGCATAGTTCACATCCCCACGAAGCTGCTTGCAGCTCATCACGATGTGGCTGCCGCCATAGCTCTTGCGCAAAGTTACTGTAACCTTTGGCACTGTAGCCTCTCCGTAAGCATAAAGGAGTTTTGCACCGTGGAGGATAACACCATTGTATTCCTGACCTGTGCCCGGCAAGAATCCGGGTACATCCACGAGGGTTACCAACGGGATGTTGAACGCATCGCAGAATCTCACGAAACGAGCAGCCTTGCGGGATGCATTTGAATCGAGCACACCGGCAAGCACTTTTGGCTGGTTGGCCACGATACCAACTGACTGGCCGTTGAAGCGAGCGAAGCCTATGATTATATTCTTTGCATAGTCGCGCTGGATTTCAAGGAACTCACCATTGTCTACAACTGCACCGATAACATCGTACATGTCATAGCTGCGTTTTGCGCTGTCAGGAATGATGTCGTTGAGCTTGTCCTCAAGACGGTCGATCGGGTCTGTGCATTCTACGAGAGGTGTCTCCTCAAGATTATTCTGCGGAATATAGCTGAGGAGTTTGCGCACGATTGTGATGGCTTCTTCCTCAGTTTCAGCAGCGAAGTGAGTAACACCGCTCTTTGTGGAGTGAACGGATGCGCCACCGAGATCCTCCTGGGATACATCTTCACCGGTAACAGTCTTAACCACAGTAGGACCTGTGAGGAACATATATGACAGACCTTTTGTCATGATGGTGAAGTCTGTGAGGGCAGGGCTGTATACAGCACCACCGGCACAAGGACCGAGGATTGCGGAAATCTGAGGTATTACACCTGATGCGAGGATGTTGCGCTGGAAAATCTCAGAATAACCTGCGAGTGCATTGATACCCTCCTGAATACGAGCACCACCGGAGTCGTTAAGACCGATTACGGGAGCACCCATCTTCATGGCCATATCCATTACTTTGCAAATCTTCTGAGCCATTGTTTCTGAAAGAGATCCACCAAGCACTGTGAAATCCTGTGCGAAAACATATACAAGGCGTCCTTCCACTGTACCGAAGCCTGTAACGACACCATCACCAAGGGGATGCTTCTTGTCCATGCCGAAGTTGGTGGAACGGTGTGTCACAAACATATCAAGCTCTTCGAAACTTCCTTCGTCGAGGAGCATTGCTATGCGTTCGCGGGCGGTGTATTTGCCACGCTGATGTTGTTTCTCAATAGCCTTTTCGCCGCCACCGAGACGAGCTTCGGTGCGTTTTTCAATAAGCTGGCTGATTTTTTCTTCTTGCTTGCTCATTATTATGATGTTTTAAAAAGCAAACTCATTCTTCCGTGTATATTCCGGAAGAATGAGTGTCGGCTTTAATTATTTATTGGGATCCTCACAAAGCTCTGTAAGAACAGCTTCAGTTGATTTCGGGTGAAGGAAAGCGATCTGCAATCCGTCGGCGCCTTTGCGGGGAGCTTTGTCAATCAGTTTTACTCCTTTCTCCTCAGCTTCAGCCAATGCGTTGGCAACTCCGTCCTCTACAGCGAAAGCCATGTGGTGCATACCACCGCGACCACCGTTTTTCTCTATGAATTTAGCGATTGTGCTGTCGGGAGAAGTGGCTTCAAGAAGCTCGATTTTTGTGTCTCCTACCTTGAAAAATGCCGTGGTCACTTTCTGATCCTCAACAACTTCTTTCTTGTAGCACTCGAAGCCAAGAACGGTTTCATAATATTTGATTGCCTCATCGAGGTTTGGCACAGCTATGCCGATGTGTTCAATGTGTGAAATTTTCATTGAAGTTTGGTATTTAGGTTATTAATTAATCGTTTTGTTTATTTTGCTGCAAATATACTAATTTTTTTTCGTCTGAATAAATTTTTTTGTAATTTTGCAAAAAATATAATTGACAGCATGGAACTAACACCACAACTTATTGCTTCCTTTATCGGAGGCAAGGTTGAAGGCAACGGAAATGTCAAGCTTACCGGTTTTGCAAAGATTGAAGAGGCAACACCGGGCTGCATTACGTTTATAGCTAACCCTAAATATTCTCATTTCATATATGAAACCAAAGCTTCAGCAGTTTTGGTTTCTGATGATTTCATATTGGAACATCCGGTTGATCCGGTTCTAATCCGTGTCAAAGACCCGTATGTGGCTTTGGCAGAAATGCTTAATGCATTGCAAAGCAACAAGCCACAGCCTATAGGTATAGAGCAACCCTGTTTTGTTGCTGATGGAGTGCAGATTCCGGAAGATGCCTACATCGGGGCCTTTGCATATGTAGGAAAAGGATCAGAAATAGGGAAAGGTGTAAAAATCTACCCACAGAGCTATATAGGAGAGAATGTAAAGGTTGGAGAGGGGAGTGTGATACATCCGGGTGTCAAGATTTATGAGGGGTGTGAGATAGGGAAGAGATGCATAATACATTCAGGAGCCGTGATTGGTGGCGACGGGTTCGGATTCGCACCGAAGCCTGATGGAAGTTATGAGAAGATTCCCCAGATAGGGAATGTTGTTATAGAGGATGATGTTGAAATAGGAGCCAACACCACTGTAGACAGAGCAACATTCGGAAGCACACGCATCGGACAAGGCACAAAACTGGATAATCTTATTCAGGTCGCTCACAATGTGGAGATAGGTAAGGGGAATGTATTTGCCGCGCAAGTTGGGGTGGCAGGCTCTACAAAAATTGGAAATTACAATCAGGTCGGAGGACAGAGCGGATTTGCCGGACATATCAAAATTGGAGATATGAATCAGTTTGGAGCCCAGTCGGGTATCCCAAGGAATATCGGTGATAGAAACAGGGTAATCGGTTATCCGGCTGTGGATATAAAGCAGTTTGCAAAGACTCAGGTATATCTGAAACGGCTTGGTGAATTATTTAATAAATAGGAAATATGCAACAGTTGACACTTAACGACGCCTTTACTGTAAAAGGTAAAGGATTACATTCGGGACTTAATATAACAGCCACTTTCAACCCCGCGCCGGAGAATACCGGATACCGTATTTGCAGGGTTGATTTAGAGGAGAAACCTGAAATCCCGGCTGTAGCTGAAAATGTGGTAGATACCCAGAGAGGCACTGTGCTTGGAAAAGGAGATGTGCGTGTCTCCACTGTGGAACATGCTCTTGCCGCTTTATATGCTGCCGGAGTGGATAATTGCCTGATTGAGGTGGATGGTCCGGAGCTTCCTATCCTTGATGGAAGTGCCATTATATATGTAAATGAGATAGAGCGTGTTGGCTTAAAAGAGCAGGCTGCCGACAAGGATTTCTACATAATAAAGGAGAAAACCCAATTCAAGGATGAGGAGTCTGGTTCGATGCTTACCATATATCCGGATGATGGTTTCAGCGTGGAATGTATGGTGGAGTACAACTCCCCGGTGCTTCCCAATCAGTTTGCAATGCTTGATGATCTTGCCGAGTTCAAACAGGAAGTGGCGAGTGCGCGCACTTTTGTTTTTGTCAGGGAGATCGAGACTCTATTGAATTATAATCTTATCAAGGGAGGTGATCTTGACAACGCCATTGTAATTTACGATCAGGAGATACCTCAGGAGAAAATTGATGAGATATGCGATATAGTAAAAGTGCCCCACATGCATCTCAGCAAACTCGGATATATCAATCCGACGCCACTGAAGTGGGATAATGAGCCGGCGCGTCATAAATTGATGGATATAATCGGTGATCTGGCATTTATCGGTCGTCCTATTAAAGGAAGAGTAGTTGCAGTGCGTCCCGGACATACGATCAACAATAAGTTCACTCGCATGGTGCGCAAAGAGGTGAAGCATACCGAGGTGCAGAGTCCATTATATAATCCAAATGATGCTCCTGTGATTGATGTGAACGGCATCAAGAAACTTCTTCCTCACCGTTATCCCATCCTGCTGATAGACAAGGTAATCGAGATAGACAAGAAACATTGTGTGGCAGTGAAGAATGTAACGGTTAACGAGCCCATCTTCCAAGGTCATTTCCCTCAGGAGCCGGTTATGCCCGGAGTGCTCCAGATAGAGGCTATGGCGCAGGCTGCCGGTGTGCTGGTGCTCAATTTCCTTGAGGATCCGGAGAAATATTCCACTTATTTCCTGAAAATTGACAATGTCAAATTCCGTCAGAAAGTTGTGCCGGGCAATACTCTACTTCTCAACGTGACATTGACCACGGAAATAAGGAGAGGATGTGCTATGGTGAAAGGTTATGCCTTTGTTGGAGAAAAAATAGTATGCGAAGCCGAATTTATGGCTCAGATTATTAAAAACAAATAGATTTGAGATGGCAAACATATATTACGTTCATCCTGATGCCAAGATTGGCAAAAATGTAACGATTGGCAATTTCACCAATATTTACGATGATGTGGAGATTGGAGATAATTGCGAGATATATGGTAATGTAACAATATTTCCCGGAGCGAGAATCGGGAATAATGTCAAGATTTTCCCCGGTGCTGTAGTTTCCGGAATTCCACAGGATCTGAAATTCAGGGGTGAGAAAACCTATGCTTATGTTGGTGATGGAACCACTTTGCGGGAATGTGTTACGGTAAGCCGTGGAACAGCCTCAAAAGGTGAGACGCGAGTGGGCAATAACTGTCTGATTATGGCATATACACATGTTGCTCATGATTGCAGGGTCGGAAACCGCGTGATTATATCGAATGCCACCCAGCTTGCAGGCGAGGTTGTTGTGGATGATTGCGCTGTGATAGGTGGCGGAAGCCTTGTTCATCAGTTCTGTCATCTCGGTCGCAATATAATGCTTCAGGGAGGTGCTCTTGTTAATAAGGATATCCCGCCATTTGTAAAGGCCGCCAGGGAACCTATCTCTTTTGTTGGATTGAACTCAATCGGGCTTAACCGTAATGGCTTTTCAGAGGAGGAGGTCCGCCATATAGCTGATATCTACAGGATATTGTATATGAGTGATCTTAATGTGTCAAATGCAGTAAAACTAATAGCCGAAAAAATTCCGGAATCCAGATACAGGGATGAAATAATAGAGTTTGTAACCAAATCGGAAAGGGGAATTATCCGCTCTGTGATATAGTTTTTTGCAGGAATTTGCAATAAAAGAATCCGGCATCTGTTCATCATTACGATGAGAGATGCCGGTAGTTTTTTACAAATATGATAATTATCCGAATTTGGAGATTTTTCGAAGCTGAGGTTCGTTGATAATCTTTATGCGTCGGCCATCAACAAGAATGAGTTTTTCTGTGACAAACGACATCAATGTGCGTATGGCATTGGAAGTAGTCATATTTGAAAGACTTGCAAGATCCTCGCGGCTCATATAGATCTTTATTGTGGAATCATCATCTTCATATCCATAATTATCAGCAAGCAGAAGCAGGGATTCGGCAAGGCGACCGCGGATATGTTTCTGTGTCAGATTGATAATCTTTGTGTCGGCACCGCCAAGATTTCGGGAGAGTTCGTGGATAAAGAACATGGCAAGATCATTGTTCTGCCTTACGAGTTCTTCCACAACCTGCATTGGGATTATACCTATAACAGAGGGCTCAAAGGCAGCTGCTGTGGAAACGTATGGTTCACGAGCAAAATAAGCTCTATAACCAAAATATTGCACCGGACGATAAAGCCTTAGGATCTGGACTCTGTCGCCAATGCCACTTTTGTATAATTTAACCTTACCGTCAAGTAAACAATAAAGGTTTTCAGGAGGCTCTTTCTCCGCGTAAATTATCTGATTCTTTTTGTATTGTTCGTAACGGAAATTCTCTGTTACGATTCTTTTCTCCTCCGGACCCAAAGCGTTCCACATGTCCGAAAGGTCATCACTGATAATCCGTTCTAATGTACTTTTTTTAATCATATTCACACCTGACTGTGTCTTGATGGCCGTTCAGGGTCTGATATTTCTGACACAAATTTTTAATAACACAAATTTACAAAAAATTTTATTAACTATAAAATTTTTAAGATTAAAATTGCAAAATCAGACATTTTCCAAGCCATAATCATAATTTCGCAGTATTTTGCCATTGGCAGATCTCCGGATTTCCTTGACGAGAAGTATATTCTTAGGTCTGTGATACTTGGGTTCTATGCACTCGCATGCTTTTTTCATATCTTCCCTTTGCGACTCATCACCTTGTGCCACTAATATGAGGATCTGTCCCCATTTGTCATCAGATATGGATTTTATAAAGAAAGGAGTTTCAATATATTTTGATAATTTCTGCTCCACTATTTCAGGGTTTATCTTTATTCCACCTGAAATGATTACGTTGTCAAGACGACCGAGAATTTGAAATTCAGTTGGTGATTTGACAAGGGCACAATCATTTGTGACAAGTGTCTGCCATCCTGGAATATGTATACGTAAAGCTTCGTTTATTTTGTCAACGGTGATATCTCCGAGCGTTTTGAAAGGAGTCGGACTTTTCTCAATTTTCCTAATAGCAATATGCGAGGAAGTTTCGGTCATGCCATAACTCTCGAATGCATTCAAACCGCTGAGTGCAATCTTTTCCCTCAATGCGGCGGGAATTGCCGAACCGCCAATAAGGATATTTTCTATTTCAGGCAGGGTGCGTAAGTTATAGAGGATATATTCCATCTGAGAAGAAACCACGGAAAGTAGAGATATTTTTCCACCTTTAAAATTCAAAAGAGGACGGTTGGAGGGTGTTTCCCACAGAAGACGGCAATTAAGAATACGTTGACGCACAAGCATCATTTTCCCTCCGATATAATCCGGAGAAATGCACGAATATAGTGTGGAATCACTGTTAAGATTAAAGAATTCAGCAGTGCGCCATGCGCTTTTCTCCATCTCGCTTTTGGGAAGCGAGATGGTTTTGGGAGTTCCGGTAGAGCCTGAAGTATTGCATTTTATTTCGGAATTATTATCCCATTCCGAGGCGAATTCTTCGTATGTCATCTCTTAATCAAGTTTTCTCCAGTCAAGCTTGTCGACAGCATTATAGTCAATTGATAAATCAGGATAATAACCAAGGTTCTCTCCGTTAGTAAATATCGGGGTATCGATATTGTTGGTGAACAGAGCTCCGGTGCCAAGACCTTGTGGCATGGTTTGATTTAGTGTTGCCACCCATTGAGCCAAAGCATTAAGGCCGATATTGGATTCAAGTGCGGAGGTAATCCACCATCCGATATTTCGTTCTTCTGCCAGAGTGATCCATTCTCTGGCTCCTGAGAAGCCACCTGTCAGTGAAGGTTTTATCACAATGTAGGCGGGATTTATCTCATCCAGCATCTCTATTTTGTCTTGAGTGGTGAATTTTCCAATAAGTTCTTCATCAAGGGCAATAGGAAGCGGAGAAACATCGCAAAGGAAACGCATTAGAGCCGGTTGTCCCTGTTTGATTGGTTGTTCAATAGAATGAACATCAAGATCCGCAAGATCTTTGAGCCGGGGAAGAGCGTTATCCATAGAGAATCCTCCGTTGGCATCAACACGGATTTCCACTTTGGTCCGGTCATGTGTTTTACGGATGAATTCAATCATAGCCACTTCCTTTTCCCAGTCAATGGCTCCGATTTTAAGTTTTATGCATCTGAATCCGTCATCCAGTTTTTTCTCAATCTGCGATATCATTTGTTCATAGTCACCCATCCATATCAATCCATTGATAATAATATCGGTTTGACCGGATAAGAAGGGTGAGTTGAAATAATGCCCTTTGCAGTCTCCCGAAAAGTCAAGGATTGCTTGTTCGAGTCCCATCTGGAGAGACGGGAAACGAGAAAGATCAGTTTGCAAACCCAATCGTATGTTGGTTTGCAATTCCATTAGTTTATGAAAATACCGCTCATCAGCCTCCGGCGACAAACCCGGGAAAACGGCAGCTTCTCCAAGACCGAAACGTGAAGGATCAGATTCATCATAGAGTTTCAGAAAACAAGTGATTTTTTCGGTAAGAACTCCACGTGAGGTGCCTGCCGGTTTCTTGAATATAAGATTATATGGACAGAAATCAAGTCTCATGGAAACATCGGATATTGGTCAAAGTTAGGATCACGCTTTTCAAGGAATGCATTTTTCCCCTCCTGAGCCTCATCCATCATATAATACATCAAAGTGGCATCTCCGGCAAATTCCATAAGACCATGCTGTCCATCAAGCTCTGCATTGAGAGCGCGTTTGATCATGCGGATTGCAAAAGGTGATCGCTTCATGATGGTGCGTGCCCATTCCACTGTGGTTTCCTCCAGTTTGTCGAAAGGAACCACGGCATTAACCATACCCATTTCAAGAGCCTCCCGGGCTGTATATTGTTTGCATAGATACCATATCTCACGTGCCTTTTTCTGACCTACACAGCGGGCAAGATAAGAAGCGCCGAAACCACCGTCAAAACTTCCTACTTTCGGTCCGGTCTGACCAAACCGGGCGTTTTCCGAGGCTATGGAAAGATCGCATACGACCTGCAGTACATTCCCACCGCCAATAGAATAGCCATTCACCATCGCGATCACCGGTTTGGGGATTGAGCGTATTGCATGATGCAGTTCAAGAACATTCAGGCGAGGCACGCCATTTTCGTCTACATATCCTCCATGTCCTTTGGCATTCTGATCACCGCCACTGCAGAAAGCCTTGTCTCCAATTCCGGTCAGGATGATGACACGGATATCAGACCTTTCACGACAAATGGCGAAAGCCTCAAGCATCTCCTTGTTTGTAAGAGGGCGGAAGGCGTTATAAACTTTCGGACGGTTGATAGTAATCTTGGCTATCCCGTCCATTTCTTCAAACAGTATATCTGTGTATTCTTTTATAGTTTTCCAGTTCATAGTTTAAGTATTATCAGTTTCTATTCATATAGCCCACAAGAATATCTGCCGACAACTGCTTGTCAACTTTTATTTCAAGTATTGCGTTGGTATTGTGATTAATAAATTCAGAAAAATATTGCTGAAGATCATCAAATTTTTCTGCTTTGAAATATTTCCATCCGTATGTCTCGGACAATTTCTCCAATGGGAGATTCGGGGCTGCACAGAATAGTTTCTCGCGATCCGCATAATTGCGTGTAGAGGGTATAAAACGAAAAATGCCACCTCCTTCATTATTGACAACCACAATTTTAAATCCGGCAGGCAGATTATCCATTCCGAGCACCCCTGTATCGTATGCCATTGACATATCTCCGGATATAAGCAAAGTGTTGCCGGCATAGGGTATTGAACACCCCGCAGCTGTTGCTGTGGTGCCGTCAATTCCTGAAACACCCCTGCATCCGAAAGAGGCGTGTGGAATATGCTCCGTGAACAACTGCCCGTAGCGCACCGGTGTTCCATTAGATAGAAATACATTGGTGGATGGCGGTATATTGTCAAGTATAAAGTTGAATGCCAAGAGTTCTGACCATTCCGTGTGTTCCAACAGATATTTATGGTGACTTTCCAAAGCCGATTCACGAATTTGTCTCCAAATCCGGCTGTAACTTTGAGCATTATTTTCCGAACGATATTTTTTCAAATGTTTTGTTATCCCTTTGAAAAATTTATCAGAAGAAACCTCAATATGTCTTGTAAGGCATTTGAAACAATCGGAATATGGCGGGGTATCAGCAAGTGTCCAATGCTCTACGGGAGGATTGCGGCGAATGAATTCCTTTAATTTTCTTGAAACCAGCGACCCTCCTATTGAAATCACCACATCCGGCCTTAATGATTGCTCAATCTCCGTCTTGTCTGACTCAATGAAAGATAATGCAGAATCTACAGAATAGGGATTGCCGAGAAGATGGAGATTTGATAAAGTCTCACACATCACAACCACATCCGGTAATGCTGAAAATTCCTTTATAGCCCGGTTCAGCTTGTCATCAGGAAGCATATAGCCGACAGTAACAAGAATTCTCTTACCCACCAGCTCTCCAGCCAATTGCTTGTAAAGATGAGGAGAAAGATTCAGATCCTCAATTACCTCAACGATGCGGGGATTGGAGACTTCATATCCAATTGTTCCAGTAAGAGGATTGTCGAACCGTATATTGATGTGCACCGGCCCTTTCCTTCCGCACAAAGCCAGATTACAAGCCTCGTTGACAATTCTGTTGACATACCACTTTTCATTAGGATTGGCAGGATTTTCGACCGGTATGTCAAAACTCCCTTTCACGATATTATGCAATGATTGGGGCTGGATAAGAGTTTGGGAATCGTCCTGATCTATCCATTCAAGCGGGCGGTCCGCTGTTATAATAATGAGAGGGATCTGTTGGTAAAAAGCCTCGGCCACAGCCGGTGCATAATTATACATGGCGGTGCCGGAAGTGCAAGCAAGTGCCACCGGTGCATTTGCTGCCATTCCGATACCAAGAGCGGTGAATGCAGCTCTTCTTTCATCGGTGATTATACGCCTTTTAAAAGGGCGGCATGCTGCACCAATCAGCAAGGGTGCATTTCTGCTTCCGGGAGAGAGAATGATATGTTTCACACCCTTCTTAAGAAGGATATCATAAAGGATTCTGCAATATTCTTTATTTGTATCCTGCATATTTATAAAAACATTATAGGGTGATATCCGAGCAGAAAAGCGGATGTTTCCATCCTTTTCTTCCCGGAAGGCTGCAGGGATAAAATCTCAATGGTGCCATCTCCTGTGTTGACATACATTTTCTTATTCCGTACAGCTATTTCGCCCGGCTTTGAGATTTGATCGAATTTATAATCATCTGCAATCGAAGATTCGAATATTTTAACATCCATAGATTTCCCGTTTATATCCTCCAAATATGAATATGCAGCCGGATAGGGAGACAATCCGCGTATATGATTATGTATGTCAACGGCTGATTTATTCCAGTCAATTTTGCAATCTTCCTTGAATATTTTGGGAGCAGGAGTGAATTCTCCTTCGGGTTGCGGAATAGCTGTGAGTGTGCCATTGATAATATTTTCAACGGTTTCAATCACCATATCCGCACCTATATTCATGAGTTTGTCATAAATGACACCCACATTATCATTTTTTCCGATGGGTATTGAACGGGAACCGATGATATCACCGGTGTCAATTTCATGTTTGAGGAAGAATGTCGTGACACCGGTCTCTTTTTCTCCATTCATTATAGCCCGGTTGATTGGGGCTGCCCCGCGATATTTAGGCAGAAGAGATCCATGAAGATTGAATGTGCCGAGGCGAGGCATAGTCCATACAATTTCCGGGAGCATACGGAACGCTATAACTATAAAAAGGTCAGCATTAATTGCCCTTAGTTCCTCAATGAATTCAGAGGATTTCAACTTTTCCGGCTGCATTATGTGAAGTCCCTTTACCAATGCGTATTTCTTAACGTCACTCTGTGTGAGTTTACGTCCGCGACCGGCCTCTTTGTCAGGCATTGTCACAACGCCGGAAATGTTGTATCCCGAGTCGACCAATCTGGCAAGACTTGCCACGGCAAACTCCGGAGTGCCAAAAAATACTATCTTTAAATCTTCCTTTTTCATTCCTTAAAATTTAATGAGTATATGCCTGACTTACTAATTAATATCACTCAACATTCATGATTAGC
>CAZEUD010000037.1:0-19703 GCA_964515455.1 uncultured Sangeribacter sp. | reverse complement strand
GCGTCTGGGCGGGATAAGTGCTGAAAGCATCTAAGCACGAAGCCGGCTCCGAGATAAGGTTTCAACAAGGGCCGTTGAAGACGACGACGTAGATAGGCCGCAGGTGCAGGCGCGGTGACGCGCATAGCCGAGCGGTACTAATTGCCCGAAAGTTCCGGGAAAACAAAAGCTGCAGCTTTGCTGCAGCGCACAGACGAAACCGCCTGTGGAGCGGAACGTCAAAAGCCTTTCGGGGCACGTGAGACAAAGCCGGATACAGCGGCACAGCCGCAGTATTGAAGGCAAAAGAAACGGACACTCTTGTCTGCTGCTTCCGGTCGGGTCCTGTTCTGAAACAATATTCAGGTGAAGATAGCACAAGGGCTCCACCTCTTCCCATTCCGAACAGAGAAGTTAAACCTTGTCACGCCGATGGTACTGATAATACGGGAGAGTAGGTAATCGCCACCTTCAAAGCCTCAGAGCAATCTGAGGCTTTTTTTATATTGGAAGGCCCTAAAATCCGGCTGCACCGGGGTGCAGCTGTGCACGTGGGGTTAGGCGGTGACTCCGATGGTCAGAAGCGAAAGCCGTATTGTTGGATTGGATGCGAGAAGTGCATTTGCCGCAGAGGTAAGAGTAGAGCCGGTGGTGCAGACATCATCGAGTAGAAGAATGTGTTTGTTGTCAAGTTCTTCTGGATTTTTCACACCGAAAATTCCGGCTGTGTTTTTAAGACGCTGTTCGTGAGTCATTGCAGTTTGCGTTCTGTGTGATTTTATTGCTCTCAGATTATATATTATACCAATACCTGTTATCTCAGATATCCCTTGTGCGATTATTTCTGTCTGGTTATATCCTCTCCGTGCCTTTTTTATAAAATGCATGGGGATTGGCGATATTGCATCAATGTCTGCAAGGAATGAAGTGGAAAATAGTTCTTTGCCTACAATTTTCCCCAAATGTTTTGCCAATCCTTCAGATTTCCTATATTTCAAATCCTGCATAAGTATTGACAGATCTGAATTGCTTGAGTAGAAAAAATGGCCACTGGCGTGTACAAAGGGGAATTTGCCGGCAAAACGCTGTTCCATTCTGTTCATATCTATCCTGTGGTAATGTGTGCGTGGCAATCTTGATTCGCATAACGGGCAGATATATTTTTCATTTGCCGATAGCCTTGAGTTGCATAAGTAACAGCATCTTGGAAAAATAAAATCTGCAACATTGCCGGATATTGATGATATAAGCTTAACAGGATTCATTTTTTGTCATGCATAATGGATATTATTTTGGAAATTTTAGCAGATTCATAACCTCGTGAAAGCAGGTATCTGAATAATTTATTTCGTTGTTCGTAGTCGGTAAGGTCCATCCCCTTGCATTTCGATTTTGCAACCCTTGCAAGGGAATGATTGTATTCCGATTCATCTATATTTTCAAAAGCTGAATTGATATCATCGTAAGATATTTTTTTCATTTTGAGTGCCAAACGTATCTTGTTTCTTCCCCATCCGGAGAATCTCACCTTGTCGTTTGTGAAGCTTTTTGCAAACCTTGCGTTGTCTATGAAATGCCTTTCAGAGAGGAAAGAAATGATACCATCAATATCCCGGGAGGATAGTTGGTATCGTTTGAGTTTTTCGCGAATATCGTGTTCACATTGTTCTGAGCGAGCACACAAGTCGGCCATTTTTAGTCTGGCCTTATCGGGGTTGATCTGCTTTGTTCTGTTCATTACCTTTTAGAGCATTTGATGAATCTGTTCTTTCCATGAATATCCTTGATAATCAATATATCGGAGAGTCCATTGGATTTAAGGAGGGAAGCTAATTTTTCAGCATGCTTTGGATTGATTTCAAAATAAAGTCTGCCTCCATTTTTAAGCGAATGAGTTGCAATCTCTGTGATTCTTGAATAGAAAACAAGAGGATTGTCGTCAGGTACAAATAAGGCTGACGACGGTTCATAGTCAAGCACATTTGCATCCATTTTCTCTTTTTCAGACTCGTCTACATAAGGGGGATTGCTCACAATAATATCGAGCGACTCCTCCCGAGGGATAAAG
The DNA here is from genome assembly GCA_964515455.1 of uncultured Sangeribacter sp. Lineage (GTDB taxonomy): Bacteria > Bacteroidota > Bacteroidia > Bacteroidales > Muribaculaceae > Lepagella. The sequence continues at coordinate 17,656 of CAZEUD010000037.1, read as the reverse complement.
GTAAAAACATCAGCGTGGATAAATTTTACCGGAGCATGTAAATTTTTACTATTCTCTTCAGCAACGGCAAGAGCATCCTCAGAAATATCAATGGCAGAGACATTGGAAAATTTCAGATTGCGGGATAAAGCTATGGCAATAGCACCACAGCCGGTACCAATATCAAGCACGTTAAGATCCGCTTCTTCGTTATCTTTAACGATAATATCCACAAGTTGTTCTGTTTCCTGACGGGGAATGAGAGTTGACTTATCCACTTTGAGATTCATGCCATAGAAATACGCTTCACCAAGTATATATTGGATAGGTTCGTGATTAAGAAGGCGAGGCATTATGGAATTAATTTTCTCCGACATAAATATTGAGAGTTTGTTGTCGGAATGAATAACCATATCGGTGAGATTCCATCCCTTAAAAGCATGGAAAATAAGGCGGGTCATAGCTTTGGCCTCACCTTGACCATAAATTGGAGAAAGAATTTCAATCATTGCTCTTGAAGCATCTCCAATTGTCATATCTTCTGAAAATTCCATATTATAATCTCTTCATTTTTTTCTTAGCTACTAAGAAAATGTCTTTTATTAAACAAGATCTACAATTCAATAGATAAAAAAAACATTATAAAGTTAATAAAAAAAGAGAGACTCCAAGACAAAAACCTCATAAAATTGTTAAATATAAGGATAGGGAGGGGTGGAAAGTGTGCCCCGGGAAGAAAAGAGGAAAGAAAGGATAAAAGTATAATTGAAGCATTTAACAAAATTTGGAAAAATGATAAAAAAATTGTAAATTTGCGTAAAATTCAGGCTTGAAAGCAGTTTTTTGAAATATTGTTAAGGTCTTCAATTTGCAAAATGCCGTAACAGGATTAAAAAAGAGGTAATTTAAAACATTTAAATATATAACCCATGGTAGATTATAAAAGCTTAGGTCTTGTCAACACAAGAGAGATGTTTGCCAAGGCAGTTCACGGAGGGTATGCAATTCCCGCATTCAATTTTAACAATATGGAGCAGCTCCAGGCTATTATCAAGGCTTCCGCCGATACAAAATCGCCGGTGATCCTTCAGGTTTCCAAAGGGGCGCGTAATTATGCCAATCCAATTTTGTTGCGTTATATGGCGCAGGGAGCAGTTGCCTACGCCAAATCATTAGGGTGGAAGCATCCTCAGATTGTTCTTCATCTTGACCATGGAGACAGCTTTGAACTCTGCAAAGACTGTATTGAAAACGGATTCTCATCAGTGATGATAGACGGAAGTCATCTTCCTTATGAGGAGAATGTAGCACTCACAAAGAAAGTATGTGACTATGCTCATCAGTATGATGTGACAGTTGAGGGCGAGCTTGGAGTGCTTGCCGGAGTTGAGGATGAAGTAAGTTCAGATCATCACACCTATACAGATCCGGAAGAGGTAGTGGATTTTGTAACACGTACAGGTGTTGACAGTCTTGCCATCTCTATCGGCACATCACATGGTGCCTACAAGTTCACACCCGAGCAGTGCACACGTGATCCGCAGACAGGTCGTCTTGTACCGCCTCCATTGGCGTTTAATGTGCTTGAGGGTGTAGAGGCAAAGATCCCCGGCTTCCCGATTGTTCTTCATGGATCCTCCTCAGTTCCACAGGAGTATGTAGACATGATCAATGCTCATGGCGGACAGCTACCGAATGCCATCGGTATTCCGGAGGAAGAGCTCCGCAAGGCAGCCAAGATGGATGTATGCAAAATCAATATAGATTCAGACAGCCGTCTTGCCATGACAGCGGCAGTGCGCAAAGTGCTTGATGAAAAACCGGCGGAATTTGACCCCCGTAAATATCTTGGTCCGGCACGTGACGAGATGGAGAAACTTTACATGCATAAGATTCTCAATGTGCTCGGCAGCGATGGCAAAGCTGAATAAATAAAAAATTGACAGGGTAAAAGAGTCTGCGAGAAATTGCGGACTCTTTTTATATGTGCCTCGGAATTTGCGAGTGAGTAAAATAAAAACGATAAAATAGGTGAAATAGAAGGTAAATATATTGGAATTTTGAAGACGTGTAGTTATATTTGTAGTTTGAAAAGAGAAGTGGGATAGGGAGAGATATGAGATATAATTTAGAATATTAGGCAAGCAATGAAGATATTTACATCGCAGGCACTTCAAGAGCTGGATATTGCCACATGCGAGGCTCAGCAGATAAGTTCCATAGACCTTATGGAAAGGGCAGCCGAATTGGTTACAGATGAACTGAATTCAAGGTTTATACCGGCACAGAGGTTTGTGGTGATGGCCGGTCCGGGCAATAACGGAGGTGATGCTCTTGCTGTAGCGAGAATGTTGATAGAGCGTGGCTACAGGAAAGTCGAGGTATTTCTGTTTAATGTAATGGGCAAGTTAAGCCACGACTGTGATGAGGAGCGGAAGAAACTTATAACCATCGACGGAGTTGACTTCACCGAGGTGGAAAAAGAATTCACACCGCCGTATCTTAGTGACCGTGATGTTGTAATTGACGGATTATTCGGCTCGGGGCTGAACCGACCGATGATGGGCGGTTTTGTAGCAGTAGCCAGATATATTAATGAATCAGGAGCCTTTGTGGTGTCGATAGATCTGCCGTCAGGTCTGTTTGGTGAATGGAATTCGCATGTAAGCCGTCGAGATATAGTTCATGCAAACCTAACACTCGGATTTCAGTTGCCCCGGTTGTCGTTTTTCTTCGAAGAGAACCAGGATATACTTGGAGAATGCAAATTGCTTGACATTGATCTTGATCAAGCAAAAATAAAGGAGATGGTATCTGACTACCGATTGGTAGAAGGTCGTAATATAAGACCTCTTCTCCATAAGCGATTACCATTCACAGGCAAACGTGATTATGGGTCTGCAATTATATTTTCAGGAAGTACGGGGATGATGGGCGCATCGGTGATGTGTGCAAAAGCCGTATTAAAAAGCGGAGCAGGGCTGGTAACGGTGCACGGACCCAAGGGTGGGCTTCAAATAGTGCAGACAGCAGTGCCGGAGGCGATGTACGAGCCGGATCATGGAGAGCATTATGTTTCCGATATGCGTTTGCATCATGATCATCAGGCAATAGCAGCAGGTCCCGGTCTCGGTACGAATGATAAGACTATCGATGCTTTAGAATCATTGCTGAAAACAGGGAGTTCTCCATTGGTGCTTGATGCAGATGCGCTCAATTGCATATCGCGCCGCCCCGCACTCCTTACGATGCTTCCTGCAAAAACAATCATCACCCCTCATATCGGGGAGTTTGACCGGCTTTTTGGTGAGCAATGTTCATCTGAAGATCGATTGAAGACAGCAATAGAGGTGTCTCGAAAATATAATATAGTGATAGTACTGAAGGGACATTATTCAGCTACTGTTCGTCCTACCGGAAAGGTATATATAAATCCTACAGGAAATCCGGGAATGGCAACAGCCGGAGCCGGCGATGTGCTGACAGGTATCATCACGGCTTTTCTCGCACAAGGGTATGTGCCGGAGCATGCGGCTACCATAGGTGTGTTTGTGCATGGTCTTGCCGGTGATCTGGCATCGGAAGAGATTGGAGAGTTTGGAGTGACAGCCATGGATATTGCGTCTAATGTTGGACGAGCAATAAAAATGATAATAGATAAAAATGTATAGATATGAGATTTGTCAATATTGGAATAATTGCATTTTGCGGAATTATGTCCGCCACAGCGTGGTCGCAGCAGACAAAGTTGCTTACAGCCGACAAACATAATGAGTATGGACTCGTATACACGCTTCCCACGACAACTCTCGGAATAGAGGTCACAGCCAAGCGTACAGTGAAGAAAGCCGGGTCATATTTTCAATATGCAAAAAAATTCATAGGCACGGATAATGTAATAAAAGAGGATTCTGAGTCCTGGACAATAACAGGAGTAAATGTCAGATCTTATGGTGTTTCAAATGCAGATGAACGCTATTTGATGCAACTCAAAAGTGGAGCTGTCACATATATATGTGTTGATGACAACGGAATGCTTCTTGCAATAAATAAAGAGGTTGATGCTCCTGAGTATAAGTCTGAGCTGAAACAGGCAGAACCATCCGTTGAGAATATTGATATCAATGAATATCTGCAATATGTGAATGAAGACTTTATTGCATCCCAAAGCTCAGCAAAGAGAGCCCAGATGCTTGCCGAGAATCTCATGGAGATCCGGGATGCCAAAATTTCTTTGACGCGCGGCACAGCCGAAAGCATGCCTCAGGATGGGAAGCAGCTTGAACTGATGCTGAATTCGCTTTCGCATCAGGAGGCAGCTATGACAGCAGCTTTTGCCGGGATCACAGAGTCGGAAACAATAACACGTATTTTTACGTATACACCCTCCAATGACGTGAAGGAGATTTTGTTTCGCATGAGTGATTTCGCCGGTTTTGTAGGGAGTGATGATTATTCCGGAGATCCGGTGTATATATCGGTAAATGTAACCAATCGGGGTAAATTGCCTGTTGATGCCAAAGGTGAAGAGAAAAAATTGCCGAAAGATGCAGTGATATATAATGTGCCGGGAGCTGCGGTGATAACCATAAGTTCGTTGGGTAAAACATTGTATGAAAAGGAGATGGAATTTGCACAATTAGGTGTGAAATTCGGGTTGAATCCAACTCTGTTCAGTGCAAAGAAAAACCGTTCCTACGCAATATTTAATCCCGTAACAGGAGGTTTGACAGATATTGGAGAGGATGGAACTGAATAAGTCGCTTACTCTTAGTGAGTTTCAACAATTTTTAGGTAATGTCATACGCAGTGCCTCGCAATTGCAGGGTGTGTGGGTGACAGCCGAGTTGAGCGATGTTCGCATATCAGGCGGACATTGCTATATGGAGTTGATTGAGAAAGATGTATTCGGCAACACATGTGCCAGACTCCGGGCAACAATATGGAGCAATACCTACAGGACCTTATATACTAAATTCTTAAATGCCACCGGAAAGCAGATTTCCACCGGTATGAAGGTTATGGTAAGAGGTTCTGCCAATCATCATAACCTGTATGGGTTGAGTTTTACAATAAGTGACATAGATCCGTCATATACTGTAGGGGATCTGGAACGCCTCCGCAAGGAGATTCTCAACAGGCTGCAAAGAGAGGGGATTATAGACAATAATAAGAATTTAAGATTTCCTGTTGTGCCTCAACGCATAGCGGTAATTTCAGCTGCGGGAGCTGCCGGATATGGCGATTTTATGAACCAGATAGAGCATAATCCCGATGGCTTCTGTATATACACATATCTGGTGCCGGCTGTGATGCAAGGAGAGAAAACCTCACAAAGTATAAGGAATGCATTGGAAATTGTAGAAAGTACAATCGATTTATGGGATTGCGTGGTAATCATCCGAGGAGGAGGCTCTACAACGGATTTGAATGGGTTTGATGAATATGAACTTGCAAAGGCAGTCGCTACATTCCCGTTGCCTGTAGCTGTAGGAATAGGACATGAACGCGACCGTACCGTGCTTGATGAGATTGCATGCGTCAGGTGCAAGACCCCCACTGCCGTTGCCGCCTTTCTGATTGATTCCCTCAGGGTGGCATGGAATGCTGCCATTGAGCGTGTAAAGAAGATAGGAAGGTATAGCGCTGATGCCATGACAGGTGAAAAATATCGTCTTGCCAATCTTGAGACAGCATTGCCTGCAAGAGTGCAAAACAGCCTGATGAAATCGGAGAAACATCTGACAGAGCTGGCTCATTTTCTGGAACGTGCCTTGTCCCGGTGCGCTCTATCGGAACATGAGAAAATCAGGATGCTCAGATATCGATATGAGAAAGCCTGTGAAGGCATTACCGATAAGCCCAAGATGCGCCTTAAAAACATTGAGGATATGATCAGGATTCTGAGTCCTGAAAATACAATACGCCGCGGATACAGTATAACACTCGTGAATGGAAAAGCCGTGAGGAGTGTTTCAGAATTGAGGGATGGTGATATTGTGATGACCCGATTGCTTGATGGGGAAATATCATCAACAGTAAATGACATAAATAAAAACTAAGATTATGGCAGAAATGACATATCGCGAGGCTGTTGCCGAGCTTGAAGGAATAGTTAGGAAAATGGAATCCGACAGTTGCGACATTGACCAGTTGTCGGCATATACAACACGCGCTCTTGAACTTTTGAAATTCTGCAAGGAGCGACTTTTCAAGACTGATGAAGAGGTGAAACGTTGTCTTGATGCTCTGAAAGAGGCACTCCCTGAATAATCTAAGGTTTTATTAAACAGCCTCTCAAATCATGGCGCGGATAATGAGATATTCTATTCTCTATAGTATACCCTTTTTACCCGAGGTGATATTGAGGTAAGAATTTCGTAAGGTATCGTGTCGAGAGTATCGGCAAGACGTTGCAGTGGCATATTCTGACCGAAAATTTCTACAGAATCACCAACCTGGCAGTCAATTCCTGTAACATCAATCATACAGGCATCCATACAGATGTTACCGATAGTGGGAGCCTCTTTCCCATTGACAAGCACATTGATATTTCCTCTGCCGAAATATCTGTTCATCCCATCGGCATAGCCGATTGGGAGTGTCGCGATTTTTGAAGGTCTTTCAATCTTCCCCCATCTTGCATAACCTATTGTCTCCCCCGGTTGGTATTCACGTATAGCGATTATTACAGTGCGCAACGTGGATACAACAGCGAGAGGTTTCTCGATTTCAGGAGGGAGTGTGTTGGCTCCATACAGTCCGATGCCCAGGCGCGCCATATCATAGTGATGTTCGGGATACCGGAGGATACCGGCTGAATTCAGCACATGACGAAGGAACGGATATTGCGACCTTTTAAGCATATAATCTGTGTAAGAAGAAAATCTGCTGAGTTGCAACTCTGTGAAATCATTCATGTCAGGGCAGTCGGCAGTGGCAAGGTGGGAGAATGCGGAACGAATTTTTACTGCATCCGTGCTCGCAAGAATATCCATCAGTTGTGGCAGTTCCTCTTCTATAAATCCCATGCGGTGCATCCCGGTATCAAGTTTTATATGAATGGGGTAATCCTTTATGCCGATTTTGTCAGCCTCGGCAATCATGTCTTTCAACATCTGGAAAGAATAGATTTCAGGTTCAAGCCTGTAGGCAAACATGGATTTATAATTCAAAACTTTGGGGTTCATTACCATTACAGGCATAGTGATTCCCTTTCTTCTCAACTCTATACCCTCATCAAGCACGGCAACAGCGAGATAAGCAGCTCCGCAATCCTGCAGAGTCTTGGCTATTTCATAGCTTCCGGCTCCATAGCCTGATGCCTTCACCATGCATACCAGTCCGCAACCGGAAGGAAGTTTGGCGCGGAAATAGTTGAAATTGCTCACTATGGAATCAAGATTCACCTCCAATACAGTTTCATGTTTCCTTGTCTCCAACATCTCCGTAATATCTTTGAAATTGTATTCCGATGAGCCTTTGAGAAGAATAATCTCATCGGAAAAATCAGATGTGGAAAGTTGGGCAAGAAGCTCGGAAGTATTGTTGAAAAACAATGAATTGGAGGGGAATAAATCCTTATGTGCAGATAATGATTTGCCAACGCCTATGAATCTGTCGGTGCCGGCATAATGTATCAGACTCGCAATATCCCGATATAATCTGGAGGTAGGAGTTGTCTCGTGATGCAGGTCGCTCAATATCAGTGTGGAAGATTGATATGGCATTTTTCTGCGGCGCATGAAGTCGAGAGCAGGGAGCAGAGAGGAAAAGTCAGATGTATAGGAATCAAGGATTATTGAGCAGCCATTAACACCTTCTGTTACATTAAGGCGAGTCCCAATCTTGTGCAAATGCCGGAATCTTTCGGCAATCACCTCCCTGTCAATGCCCATTGACAGCATGAAAACAAGGGCATTAGAGGCATTCTCCAGATCTTCATGGTTGTCAAGAGGTGCAAAGAATGATGAGGAGCTTCCATTGAAAGTATAATTGACAGTCATTCCGCCATTAGGCATAGGGGAATAATTGATATATACTTTAGCTGATTTATCTTTCAGCGACCAGTCCCATATATTTTTGGATTCTTTGTAAGAATCCATGGCTTGTTCAATTTCAGGATAATCCTTGCAGAAAATCACATTCTTTGTAGATAGTTGAGAAGCGAGCAGAACCTTCTCGTCAGCTTTTTGCGAAATTGAATCAAATCCTTCTGCGTGTGCCGAACCGACATTTGTAATGATAACAGAGTCAGGCATTATACATTGCGCAAGATTTTTCATTTCTCCCTTTTTTGATATCCCTGCCTCTATTATTGCAAGAGAGGTGTCGGGTTCGATTTCCCACATTGAGAGGGGAACGCCAATCTGTGAGTTGAAGCTTCGAGGGCTGCGTGAAATATCAGAAAGTGGTTCCATAAGCTGGTACAGCCATTCCTTAAGAGTGGTTTTTCCTCGCGAACCGGTAATGGCTGCAATGTGCCCTGAAAAGTTGTTCGGTCTTGATGCAATCTTTTGAAGGGCGGAGATTGTGTCATTTACTACAAACCAGTTAATATCCTTCTTATCAGCGAGAGAGGAGGGTATATGATTGACCACAAACGAGCGGACTCCCATCTTGTAAAGATTTCTGATATAATTGTGTCCGTCATTACCGGCAGTAGGAATGGCAAAGAAGAGTGTGCCTTCAGGGTTTACCAGTGAGCGGGAATCTGTCAGGAGAGAAAATATATTTGCGTCTGAAGCTACGGGTGGGCATCCGAGCTTTTCAGCGATATCGTTTACAGTAAGTTTCATGTCACAAAATTAATCAATTCTTGTGAGATTTCAAGAATAAAAAATGGGGGGGTGTATCACTACACTCCCGCTCTTTTCCAAGTGACCTCGAAATCCTTCGAAACCAAATGTTTGTTCTAATTCTAATTTAACTATTAATCCATAACTTTACTAATGCAACAATAAATTGTCAATGAAACGATATATGCGATTTGCTGTCATTTTAAATATTTATACTTTGTAATCGCAAAGTTACAAAATAAATTAATTAATTACAAATTTTTTTGGGGAAAATAATTACACCTCAAATTTGTATTTTTTTGAAATATCGTTCAGCCATTCCATTTTAGTGGTGCGGGAAGCTGTTCGTTCAATGTCTACAGGCACCACTGAAACGATGCCATGATCAAGGCACCATTCATCAGTCTGCTCATTGTCCGGCTCCTCATTGATATATTTTCCCGTAAGCCAATAAAATTTATGACCATTGGGGTCGGTATATTCACGATATTCATCATTCCATTTTCCTCGGCAAGGTGTGGCAAGACGCATCTCCTTTGGAGTTTCGTGTATGTCGGGAACATTGACGTTCAAACAAATACCTTCGGGCAGACCATGTTCCAGCACTCCTTTTACTAGAATGTCTATAGCGCGGAAACAAGGGGTGAAGTCAGCTTCAGGGGAATGATCGGTAAGGGAGAAACCGATTGAAGGAATACCAAAGGCGCGTCCTTCCATGGCCGCTCCCATAGTGCCTGAATATAAAACATTAACGGCGGAATTGGATCCATGGTTAATACCGGTTACTACAAGGTCGGCTTTTCTCGGAAGCACATGATGCATGGCGAGCTTAATGCAATCCACAGGAGTGCCGCTCGTCATATACATCTTAGCTCCACGATAGTCCTGCACTTGGAAAAGTTTCAAAGCGTCATTTACAGTGATGGCCATGGATTGCCCTGAACGTGGAGAATCAGGACAGATTGCCACAACATCGCCAAATGGGAGCAGACGGTCAATAAGGCAGTGGACTCCATTAGCATTTATTCCATCATCGTTGCTTACTAAAATTAACGGTTTCATATTTTGGGTTTATTTATTATTCTTAGCTACTTATTATTCTTAGCTGTTTGTTTAAAATGCAGATATCTGGCAACCAGTGCACTACGGTTGGCACCAGGCTGGTTTTTCAGGATATTTCGTTCGGGGAAAGTGGTATATTCCTTTCGCATCCGGCTGAAATCGCGGTGAGCCTTTATTACTGATCTTGCATTCCGGAAATCACCTTTGACCAAAAACATCATAAATGCCAAAGTGTCAACCAATCTGCGGATAAAAAGTTTTCTTTTACCCTCTTTCCTCGGTAAATTTTTGTGAAGCAGCAGCAGGTTATTTCTGAAATTCAGGTATGTTTTCTTTGGATTGCCTTGCTCAAGGGATGCACCACCCACATGATATACCACCGAGTCTGTAACTGCGCATACCCTGTATCCTTCATTCAGAATCCTGCAGCAAAGGTCTATTTCCTCCATGTGAGCGAAGAATTTCGCATCCAGGCCTCCTAATTTGAGATATAAATCACGGCGTGTCATCAGACAGGCTCCGGAAGCCCAGCAAATGTCTGCTGGTGCCCCATCATATTGACCATGGTCAGATTCAATCTTATCGAAGAGGCGTCCACGGCAATAAGGATACCCGAGATTGTCAAGATATCCTCCAGCAGCTCCGGCATATTCAAACATTGACTTGTCTCTGTAAGACAATATCTTGGGCTGGATAGCTCCGACATCCGGATTCTTCTCCATGAATTCGAGCATCGGTTGCCACCAGCCGGGAGTTACTTCCACATCGGAATTCAGAAGGACTATATATTCATAATCGCAAAGTTCAATTGCGCGGTTATACCCTTCCGAGAATCCATAATTGCGGTCAAGAGCCACATTTTTCACCTCAGGGAAATTATCTTGCAGCCACAACAGGGATTCATCGTTTGATCCATTGTCGGCCACAATCAGATCGCTCTCTTCAGATATGCTGAATTTTGCAGCAGCCGGTATAAACTCCTCCAGAAGTTTACTACCATTCCAGTTTAATATTATGACTCCTAATTCCTTTATCATATCCTAAATCGTTGTCATTGAGTCCTTGTCTTCAGGATCAATACCGGCGAGCGTAACTTTTGTAACTGTATTGATTAATTCCGGTTGCAGCGGAGCTGTAACGCGAATGTAGTTTGCGGTGAATCCATGCATTGACTCGCCACCTTTACCGGGGTGTTCCCAAAGCACTTCAGCCTCTTTGCCAATATGGCTGCGGTAGAAATCATTGAATTTCTCATCTGAAATTTCAGTGAGAATCCCCACGCGGCGATGCCTCTCGGCTGCAGGCACAGAGCCTCCAAGTTTGAGAGCTGCTGTTCCCGGCCTTTCCGAATAAGGGAATACATGCAGACGTGTAACGGGAAGGGATCTTATGAAGTTTACACTTTTCTCCCATTCCTCATCAGTTTCACCTCTTGCCCCTGCGATTACATCCACACCGATAAAAGCGTCAGGAATCAGTTCGCGTATTTTGAGAATCCGTGATGCAAAAAGAGAGGTGTCATAGCGACGGTTCATTTTTTTCAATACGGCATCAGAACCTGACTGCAAGGGGATATGGAAATGGGGCATGAAAGCACGGGATTCTTTTGCCACCCATTCAATTATTTCTTCGGTGATGAGATTCGGTTCAATTGAAGATATCCTGTATCGGACAATTCCGTCTATCTTGTCAAGGGCTTTTATCAAGTCGAAGAAAGTCTCGGATGTGCCTTTGCCAAAATCTCCGGTGTTGACTCCTGTAATCACAATTTCCCGCGCACCCTCTTCGGCCGCACGTTTAGCAAGGTCTACCATCTGAGCCACAGTTCCTGAACGGGAATGTCCTCTGGCATAAGGTATTGTGCAGTAGGTGCAGAAATAGTCGCAGCCGTCCTGCACTTTCAAAAAATATCTTGTCCTGTCGCCTCTTTCGCACGATGGGATAAATTCCGAGATTTCACTGAAAGGAGTGACATCCATGGCTTTCATTTTGGATTCAAGCCATTTGTCAATATAGATATCAGCTTTTAATTTCTCGTTGGAGCCGAGCACTATATCCACCCCCTCTATTTCAGACACTTCCTTCGGTTTAAGCTGTGCGTAGCAGCCTGTCACAACAAGAGTGGCATCGGGATAACGCGAGGCCAGACGTCTTATCAGCTGCCGTCCCTTCTTGTCGGCTGTTTCTGTCACCGAACAAGTGTTGACAACAATAATGTCGGGATTATCACCGCGAGCAGCTCTCGTAATCCCACGCTTTGCCAAAGCCCTGCCTATAGCGGAGGTCTCTGAGAAATTCAGCTTGCATCCAAGAGTATGGAATGAGGCTTTGAGTGTCTTTTCTTGCATAATGCAAAATTAACAAAAATAGAGCGAAACTCAATCCGCAAATATAATAATAGGTGTAAAAAGTGAAAAATTTGGTCTAAATCTTGACAAATGGGGTCTTGATTTATTATCTTTGCAAGTTGAATGGAAAACAAAGAAGTTAAAATATCATTTTGGGCATCACATCTCACCACGATAGTGAGCGTGACGCTTGTGCTTTTGCTCGTGGGCATCATAGCTCTGGTATGGGTTGGAGCTAATAATGAAACCCGCAGGCTTCGCGAGCAGGTAGAACTCAGCGCAGTCCTTGCAGATAGCGTTGGAAATGCAAAAGCTAACGATATAGGCAGGCTCATAAGCAAGGAGCAGTTTTCAAAAAAAGTCAAGGTAGTTTCCAAAGAAGAAGCTTTGAAACGCTGGACTGCTGACACCGGAGAAAATCTTGAGGAATTGTATGGTGTGAATCCTCTTAGTCCCGAGATAACGTTTACAGTCCGTGCTGAATACAATACTGCCGAAGGGTTATCCATGATACGAGAGAAAGTGGAGTCCATTACCGGTGTGGAAAGCATTGATGCCCCTGAAGCCGAGATGGTGGAGGCTATGAATTCCAATATTGAGAACATGACCATTATACTGGCAATAATAGCGGCAGTGATGCTTGTTATTTCCTTTGTGCTTATAAATAATACTGTGCAGCTTACCATATATTCCAGAAGATTTACCATTCATACCATGCAGCTTGTAGGAGCCACCAACGGTTTTATATCGCGTCCCGTGGTTAAAAACAATGCCCTATGTGGGCTAATAGCCGGACTCCTCGCTTCTTTATTTATGGCGGCCGTGCTTGCCGGAGCTCCACATGCGGGAATTGGAGATGTGGTGTCGTTCATTGGTTGGCCGGCATTCGGCTGCATGGCGGCAGGTATGATTATTCTGGGGATATTGTTGTGCTCGTTGACAGCATGGATAGCCACTTCCCGCTATCTGCGTAAAGATTACGATGAATTATTCAGATAAGTAGCTATTAAAAATAAATCGATATATGTTTAAAGTAGCTGTATTATATCTTGAAGTGTTACTTGGCAAATAATTAAAAATTCAGATGACTAAAATCGATTCAAAATCTGAAAAGGAGAGGAAGGTGAATTCTGCTATGGATAAAATGACTTCTGAAGAGCGTCCCTTTTCCAAGGTCAATTTTTGGATGATGGGAGGTTGCCTCTTCCTTATTATAGCAGGCTTCCTGCTTATGAGCGGTGGCGGAGGAGAGGGTACGCAGTTCAATCCGGATGTGTTCAGCACCCGCAGGATAGTGGTTGGACCGTTGTTGTCATTTCTTGGCTTTCTGCTGATGGCTTTCGCTATAATGTTCACACCAAAAAAGAAATAAGAAGTAGGATATGGAATGGCTTGACGCGCTTATATTGGGAGTGGTGCAGGGGCTTGCAGAGTATCTTCCCATCAGTTCGAGCGGACATCTTGAGATTTTTCGTGAGATATTGGGGATAGATCTCTCTTCCGGTCAGACATTGCAGTTTGATATAATCCTTCATGCCGCCACAGTGTGCTCCACATTGGTGATATTATGGCCGGTGTTCTATAAACTCTGCAAAAGTTTTTTTACTTTCAAACGCGACTATGATTTCTATTATGTATGTAAGATACTTGTGTCTTGCATACCGATAGCGGTGGTTGGATTCTGTTTTAAGGATCAGGTAGAGAAATTCTTTGGCAATGGTCTGCTTGTTGTAGGTATATGTCTGTGTGTCACCGCTGCATTGCTTACTTTTGCCCATTATTCCGACAGACTTATTCCTGCCAATAGAGGCAGGGACATATCCTGGGTTGATGCTTTCGTGATAGGATGTGCGCAGGCTGTGGCTGTTCTTCCGGGTCTTAGCCGTTCAGGCACCACGATTGCTACCGGTATCCTTCTCGGTGACCGGCGTGACAAGATGGCACAGTTCTCCTTCCTTATGGTTATAATCCCTATTCTGGGTAAGGCATTGCTTGATGTCAAGCACATGTTGTCACCTGAAGCGGGAGCAGAGACAGTAGAGGTGGGATTAGGAGCCTTGATAATTGGATTTGTTGCAGCATTCGTGGTTGGATGTTGCGCTTGCAAATGGATGATAGAACTCGTAAAGAGGGGCAAATTGATATGGTTTGCCGCATATTGCCTTGTAATGGGTGTCATATGCCTGCTGTGGCAATAAGATTGAGATTAACAGACAGACAGACTCTAAGATGGATTTTATCACTGGAGAAATTATTGGGATAGATAAGCCTTTAGGCTGGACTTCATTTGATGCAGTGAAGCGTTTGCGCGGTGCTATTCAAAGAAGGCTGAGGGTTAAGAAATTCAAGGTGGGTCATGCAGGAACTCTCGATCCTTTGGCTACCGGTGTACTTATCGTATGCACTGGTAGAGCCACTCGTAATATAGAAATCTTGCAGAATGGCACAAAGGAATATGTTGCCGAGATTACACTTGGAGCCACGACACCGAGTTATGATCTTGAGACGCAGGTTGACCGCAAATTTCCATGGGAGCATATAACTCGCGAATTGGTGGAAGCCATCCTTCCGAGATTTACAGGAAAGGTGATGCAGGTGCCCCCGGTGTTTTCTGCCGTTAAAGTGGATGGCAAGAGGGCATATAATCTGGCCCGCAAGGGCAAGGATGTAGAGCTTAAGGCAAAGCCGCTCGAAATAAGTGAGCTTGAAGTTTTGGAGTTTAACCCTCCAGTGCTGACGGTGAGAGTCGTCTGCAGCAAAGGTACTTACATCCGTGCGCTTGCCCGCGATGTTGGGGAGGCTCTGGATTCAGGTGCACATCTTACGGGATTGCGGCGCACCAGAGTTGGTGATATACGGGTGGAAGATTGTTTGTCAGTGGATAAGGCTATGGATATCATAACCAATGGTCCGCTCACCTTTCCCGCAGATTATATAATATCAAATCAAAATATGGCCTCTGGTGAGGCTGAAGCATAAAAGCCGATGTATCGGCAATAGAAACAAACCTGATTATGAAACTTTCACAATTCAAGTTTAGACTCCCCGAGGAGTTGATAGCACAATATCCGGCAGAGAACCGTGATGAGTGTCGCATGATGGTGGTGGATGCCAGGACAGGAGAGGTGTCGCATCATGTTTTCAAAGAGATTATCAATTATTTTGATGAAGGTGATGTTATGGTGTTCAACAACACCAAAGTGTTTCCCACACGCCTGTATGGCAATAAAGAGAAGACTGGAGCATGCATAGAGGTGTTTCTTCTCAGAGAATTGAATGCCGACCATAAATTATGGGATGTCCTTGTTGAGCCGGCCCGTAAAATCAGGATTGGCAACAAATTATATTTCGGTGAGGATGAATCGATGGTGGCTGAAGTAATCGACAACACCACATCTCGCGGTCGCACGCTCCGCTTCCTATATGATGGACCTCATGAGGAGTTCAAGGAGGCTCTATATGCCCTCGGCGAGACTCCGCTGCCGGAATATATAAAACGCAAGACTGAGCCTGAGGATGCCGAGAGGTATCAGTGTATATTTGCCGAGAAAGAGGGTGCGGTGATGGCTCCGGCTGCCGGTATGCATTTCAGTCGTGAGTTGATGAAACGCCTTGAGATAAAAGGTGTGGAGCGCGGTTTTCTCACCATGCATTCCGGACGTGGAAATTTTAAAGATATTGACGTGGAGGATCTCACCAAGCATCGCATGGATAGCGAAGAAGCGATAGTGAATGAAACGCTTGTAGAGATGGTTAATCATGCTAAGGATAATGGCAAGCATGTATGTGCAGTCGGCACCAGCGTGCTCCGTGCTTTGGCATCTGCAGTATGCATGAATGGTCATCTGATGACATATAGCGGCTGGACCAACAAGTTTATCTTCCCGCCTTACGATTTTACCGTATGCACCGCATTAGTGTCAAATTTCCATTTGCCACTCAGCACGATGCTTATGATGGTATCAGCATTTGGCGGATATGACACCGTGATGAATGCGTATCAGACAGCTATCAAGGAGAAATACCGTTTCGGGGCATACGGTGATGCCATGCTCATATTGCGTTGATAAATCAAATACTATATTTAAATCCCGCAGTCAATGAAGTCTGCGGGATTTTTTATAAGGTGACAAAATGATAACAAAAGCTATAAATTGTGAACAAATTGAGGGTAAAAGCTGTATAATCTCCTTAAAACAAAAAGATTAATTGTCTCCCGACAACTAATCCTCTTCTAACCTTAAATCTAATACCATGAAAAACACGATGCAAAGTTAAAACAAAAAAATGTAACAAAAAAATATTTAAACAATAAAATCACAAACTTTTTGAAATTTTAACAATAAAATCACAAACTTTTTGAAATTTTAACAATAAAACACATAACAACTCAAAGCTCGGACTTTCCGGATTCAATCTTGTGCTTGCTTGAGAATACCCTTTTGCTTAATTGAGAATGCGCTAAAAGTAAAAAACACCACCCGGACACTTTCAATGTCCGGGTGGTAAATTCATATCTTTTGTTTTTGGAGCCGCGAGTGGGACTCGAACCCACGACCTTTTCGTTACGAATGGGCGGCTAATCCCTGTAATCAGTTTACTGCCAACAGACCTTTGGGAACTGTCTGTGATGATAAATATTATTTATAAATTGCTTTGATTTAGTTTTTTGAGCTTCTTGCAGGCGTCCACGAGGAAGTAATACACGCCTGTGGCATACTCGTTGGAGGTCTCGTTGGCTTCGTTCTAAAAGTATATTCTATTAATGATTTACCAAAGAGCTACCTTTCCTATAGAGCCTAAGTCCAGAGAGGCGGTAGCAATTCCTAAGGCCTTAAATACTCTACTCATCGAGGAAAGAGAGATACTCCTCCCCTTTTCGAGTCTTGAAATCTGCGCCCTTTGTACGCCTATTTTCTCGCCTAATTGCTCCTGTGTCATATTCTGCGAGAGTCTCGCTTTCTTTATAGCCTCTCCTATGCGGTAGGCGTGTAGTTCCTCCTGTAGCTCCTGTTCATAGCTATCTCTCTCGGGAGTACCTTTTATTCCTATTATCTCGTCTTGAATCTCATCGAAAGAGTAGAGTTTCATATTTCCTACTTGTTTCATTGTCGTTGTCCTTTCTTAGCCTCAAAATAATGCCTCCTTATCTCCTCAGCTTTGGCTATTTCCTTAGAGGGAGTCTTTTGTGTTTTCTTTATAATTCCGTTGGTCGCTACTACTAAGGTCTCCGTATCCGTATCCCAAAAGGAAAACAGGCGGTAGGCTATTCCTTGATAGAGTGTACGAAATTCCCATATATCCGAATCGTCTAATTTTTTGAATAGCTCTATATCTTTAACTCCGCTCTGTACCTTTCGGATATTATAGGCTATCTTTTTTCGGACAGAGGGAGATAAAGATTTGAGAAAGCTCCTCGCCTCCTCCAATACTACTAATTCAAAAATTTGACTCTCCATATTGTCTTTA
>CAZEUD010000036.1:12860-19732 GCA_964515455.1 uncultured Sangeribacter sp. | reverse complement strand
AAGATGGGTGGGAATGGGGATGGCGCTTGCACACTACGACGGCAATCCATAGAAGATAAGGCCTCTGAATGTGCGAAAAAAAAAAGAAACGCTCAACGATAAATATTGTGCAGATGGAAATTTTTCTGTAAATTTGCAAATGATTTTGAAATCTTTACTAGATAAACGTCATGAGCAAATTTACCTATTTCATATTTATGTTGACAACGCTGACGCTTATGTTAGTGGTTCCAAGCTGTGACTGTAAGACATCGACATGGAGTGAAATGACCAAAGCCGAGAGTCTGATTAATACATATCCGGACTCCTCATATAAAGTTTTGTCCAAAATAGATAAAACCAAACTTACCGGCGATAAAGAAAAAGCCAGGTATGCACTGCTTATGTCAATGGCATTGGACAAAAACATGGTTGACACCACAACATTCGAAATACTCCAGCCGGCGATAGACTATTATACAACAAACGGAACTATTGATGAAAAACTCCGAACACTTTATTATCAAGGTCGTATATATCAGAATCGTTCAGACCTTGACATGGCCATGCGCTGTTTTCTAAATGCAAGAGAATATGATGGGCATTATTCCGACACTTTGACATACGCCCACCTTTTGGTAGCAGAAGGAAGTCTATATTACAGTTCCTATCAAATAAACGATTATATTTCCAACAATCTGATTGCATCGAGACTATATGATGATATAAACAACGATAGCTATAGACAATTCAGTCTGCTGAGAGCGTTAAATGGAGCAATCATTATTGGAAATAAGGAGAAATCCGACAGTATATTGGCGGTAAGCGACATGTTGTCAGATAAGGTGAGCCAATCTCAAGACATGCTTTCAATACTTAAAGTCTTATACGATTTTAATTATAATACAGAAGTATCAGATTTCAACAATATAGAGGATAATAATGCTGTATTGTCATACTTAAGCGATTCTTACAAAATGGACATAGCTTCAGGATATTTAAGACAGAATTTGCCACTCAAAGCTAAATCCATAATCAATACAATTGACACTTGTGGCGAAACCGCCAATTCGTTAAGGTACAAACTATTAAAAGCAGAGATATGCAGTGCGAACAATGATTACAAATGTGCCTATTCAGCGTTAAAAAATTATATTGACGATGAGGATGATGAAATCACACGAATATATCTGCAAAAAACATCAGTAGCTCAGGAACGGCACGCGACAGAAATGGCCAACATGCAGATTATGCTCCGAAAAGACAATCAACTCTGGCTCTGTCTCACCACAATATTTGCCTTGATGTTGATATGCTCGGTGGTATATTATCTACACTACAAAGGAAAGACCAGCCGGAAAATAGCCGAAGAAGAGAAATTAAGGCTTAAGATAGAGAATGATATATTGAATTTGCAGATTAATCAGTTGGAAGAAGAGCGAGATAAGTTAAAAGTCATTGCAGAAGAGGCTGAATTGTCGGAAGAAGTGAAGAAAGTGCTTAGAGAAAGACTAAGCATGTTGAATGCAATGTTGGCTGCAGACATTTCCAACAAACAATCCTACTCCAAGCCTTACGATGAATGGGTTGCAAAGATAACCAAAGAAAAGGAAGACTTCATGAGGTCCAATAGCGTTGCTTTTGAAATTTCGCATCCAAAATTCATAAAATATCTGAGGGAAAACAACCTTACAACTGACGAAATAAGTTATGTCTGTCTGTTTGCATTAGGATTAAAGGGTAAAGATGCAGGAAACTACATTGCCGACACCCGACATTATCACAAAAGCAGTGCCATAAGAAAAAAATTGGGACTCGGAGAGAATGACACCAACCTTGACATATTCATAAGAAGAATGCTCAAACAATTTTAAGATATGGGTCCTAAACACCAGACTCAAAATTCGAATTTTGGAGTTTTCAAAGCTAACGTTGGGGCAAAATAAGTGAATGTAAAACTTTGTTTAGCAAAGTTTCAAAAATAAAATTACCCCTCCCGAATTATACTTCTGACATTCAATTAAATAAAAATTGATTTGTAAAACTTTTTTTTCTTGCATGAAAACTTTTATTGTTGTAATTTTGCAATCGAAATTAAACAACATAATAACAAATGTAATGAAATAAAAAATCTTTGTTAAACCTAAACAATTAACAAGAAAATGAAAAAAACATTAATTCTATTAGGGATATTAATATCCTTTTTGCCAATATCGGTATATGCTGATAAGGCAACCAAACGAGCAGACGTTTTGCTTAAAGGAAGTCAAGAGATTGGAACAAGTATAAACAGGTCACCCTTTATTGTTCCTGAAATCTACATAACATACGATACGGACGCATGTACAATCGAGATTGAAGATGCCTATATCGGAGAGGTGTCTGTTATGGTTTATAATTCTCAAGGCGAAATCGTGGGAACTTCAGATGAGTTGAACACAATTTTTGTAGTAGATGGGATTGGCAACTATAACGTCAGAATTGAGACAAACCTCTGGTATGCCAACGAATCCATATCATTTTAAAATGAGATATCAGGGTTTGTTGTTCATATTCATTATTGCTTTTGCATCCTGCGGAGGATACTCCGACAAAGCACGGATTCAGAGCATTGTTGAGGAATGGCAAGGCAAACAAATTGTTTTGCCTGAAGTCATGACTGACTTTATGACAGGTGACACAATCAACTTGAAAGATGCTGATTTCACAATACTCACATATGTGGACAGTGTCGGATGCACCGGATGCAAGATGAAACTACCCCTTTGGAAGAAATTTCTTAGTTCGATCGACAGTATCTGTGATTTGAATGTCCAATTCATCATGGTGGTCTATCCTTCAGACATAACGGAACTCAAGTACCTTATGAAGCGTGACGATTTTGACTATCCTGTATACTTAGATGACGACAATAAGGTTTCAAAAGCGAATTCATTTCCTGACAAGACTGCATTTCAGACATTCCTTCTTGACAGAAACATGAAAGTAACAGCAATCGGTAATCCTACATACTCAACCGAAATAGCAAAGTTATACAAGAGGATAATATCAGGGCAATTGTCAGTATCGACTGAATCAAGAAGTATTGTATCGGTAAGCGACAGTCAGATCTTTCTTGGGAATTTACGCTCTGGCGAGGAACGTTCGCGAGAAGTAGTATTTACAAACCATGGCAATGACACAGTACGCATAGAGAAGGTGATTTCTTCTTGTGATTGTACAGAACTGTCACTGCCGAGAGGATACATAGCGCCTAAATCGAATCTTAGGGCTGTCTTAACATTTGGCGGAGACTCGGTATCAGGAGATTTTGGAAGGAGTATTCACGTATATTTTTCGGATTTTGATTATCCGACAATAATAAACGTTTCCGGAAACATTATTTAATAACCTTTCGTTTGACAGTTGCAAATGTCAGACAAAACTAAAACAA
Organism: uncultured Sangeribacter sp.; assembly: GCA_964515455.1. Taxonomy (GTDB): domain Bacteria; phylum Bacteroidota; class Bacteroidia; order Bacteroidales; family Muribaculaceae; genus Lepagella. Next base: position 16,320 of record CAZEUD010000036.1, on the reverse strand, counting down.
GTAACAACATGAATAAGAAATTCAAAGTCATGGCAGTTGCAGCAATAGTTTCTTCAGGCTGCCTCTATGGAATCTCAGAATTTCAGACATCTGAGAGTTCTGCCATCACCCTCGCCAATGTAGAGGCTCTTACAAGATGGGAAGTGTCTATCGAATATGATAAGTGCTGTGAGGAAAGTCTCCACGATATATGCGTACCTAATTATATGGGCATTATCCCTGGAAGACCCGTAAAATGCTAACATCGGAGAAGAATCCTATGACATTTCATGGACGAATAATTAATGTCCGTACATCTTTTAGAATGTATTAAATAAATATTTATATCAGTTTCATGAAATGTTAATTCACTAATATAATTGTCTTGAAGATGAGTAGAGACTATGTTATTGATAAAGTCTCTACTCGTTTCCCAAAAAATTTGAATCATAATGACAATGACTATTAATATCTATAAATCTACCGTCATTTCAATGACTTGTCTTTTTCTTGGAGCCTGTAGCAGTATGGCAGTGACGGAGTATCACGAGGGGAAACGTGACAATGAGATTGACGGCACATCCCTCATGATATCCATTGACGACTATCTTCCACCTATACATTCTTTTGCCGCTCCCATAATGGCAGGTGACACACTTATAATATTAGACTATAGGTCTACCGACCTGCTATGCACTGCGTATGATATATACAATGACAGCACGATCGGTAGATTCGGGAAATATGGAGCAGGACCTGGAGAAATAGGGAATCCCCTTTTCCGATTCTATAACAAATACAACAAGAATATATATATTGGAAATGGCGCCCGAGGAAAACTTTCGTGCTTCTATCTTCCGAATGCTGTCTCAGATTCAACATACGATGCGATTGACAGATTAACAATTGATTTTACCAAGGGAATTCTATATCCTTATGTTATTGATGAATCGACTGTAATATGTACTACTTATTCTGATCTATCAACACGAATATCAAGAATTAGCAGACTTAATCTCATCACCGGTGAGATATCTGAAATTGACAGTGTGGCTGCCGATGATAAAGTCAGGGCGGGTATTACTGTTTCGGAGAAAAACAATCTCATTTATTCTGCAGATAAACTACATGACATGATACGCATTTTAGACCTCGACTGTAATGTGCGTAGCATAGTCTATGGACCTGAATATGATGAAAACTCAAACGATGACGATTATTATTTCTCAGTAAGTGAAATTTGTGGCGAACAGGTGGCATCAATATTTACCGGCAGGGATTCGTCTAAACACGATAACAAAATAATATTGACAGACCTTGATGGTAAGTATCTTAAGACCATCTGTTTTGATGAAACAATCTACGGAATGCAATATCATGACAAGACTGGACGTCTTTACCTTACCACGAAAGGAGAGCCTCAGATCGGATATATAGAACTTGACAAGATTCCAGATTGAATAACAAAATTATCATTCATTTCAATAGACAAATCACAGTGAAACAACTGACATTTATTGATGATAAAAACATGTATTTAAATTCCCCAACATGGATATTAGCAAATCTGTTATTGACATTGTGTATTGTGTCATGTGGGAGTATGAATATGACACAAGAAGAAAAACTCCTTGAAATGTCATTGGAAATGGCTGGGTGTAATCGCAGTGAATTGGAGAAAGTGCTAAGTCATTACTCCGACAATCCTGAACGATTGAAAGCGGCACAATGGCTTATCAGCAACATGCCGTTACATCACTCGAAGACTGGGTCTGAACTTACTAAGTACCGTAGATATTATGAAATAGCAGCAGACCAAACACTTAACCCACAGGCTATAAAAGATTCTCTCGACTCCATATATGGAGTTCCGGATTTAACCAAATTTGACATTGTTTATGATATACAAACCCTTGATTCAGCGTATCTCGTTAATAACATAGAGGCTGCATTTGAAGCAAGGGAACGATGGCCATGGGGCAAAAACGTTAGATGGGAAGAATTTTTGGAGTTTGTTCTGCCATATCGTCTTGGAGACGAACCTCTCACAGATTGGAGGAAGTCCATTATCGCTGAATATGAAGATTTAATTGATAGCATTGCATCCCTTCCAGAAGCCTCCGTACCACGGATAGCATCAGATTTACTATATAAAGAATGGATTTGGCGTAAGAATTTTAAGTGGACTTCTATACTTCCGAGTGGGCCGAGAATTGGTCCAGCTATTGTGGAATGGAAAACTGGTACATGCAGGGAAAAAGCTGATGGAATGGCATATCTTCTGAGAGCTGTAGGTCTTCCAGCGACACTACATATCGCGCCCTTGCGAGGCGAATTGAACGGCACCCATTCTTGGGGTGCCATATATGATTCTGATGGAAGTCCATGGTTGCCGGAACAGTATACGGATTCTGCATATAAATCAAAAGTACCCGCTGCAAAAGTGCAGTGTGAGACATTCTCTATTAACCGGGACACTCCTCTAAACGCCATCAACATGAAACTCGCTAATCCTTGTCTTGTAAATCCTTTTATGAGAGACGAGACCAAATGGTATCTAAAGCCTGAACAAAGAGCTCATTTCAAGGTGCCGATTTCCTGTATTGAAGGAATAAGCGATGGTGATTCTGTATATATTGCTCTATCTTCAAGGATGGAATGGGTGCCCGTGGGAATTGGTGTTGCACGAAATGACACTGTAGATTTCGGATACGTAGGAGACAGGACTGTGTGTGTTGCTGGAATAATGAAAAACGGTAAATTCAATGTAAAAAGTTTTCCTTTTAAAACTACAGTAAACCATGACAAAACAAAGGAATTTCTTATACCTGGTGAGATGCAACCTATAAATATCTACAGCAAATATAATTTGACTGTTGGAGACTACACGGGGAGAATGACCAACGGGTGTTTCGAAACAAGCAGTTCATCGGATTTTTCTATTGTAGATACAATCCACTTGATCAAAGAGTCTCCTAAAAGACTCTTTACATCGGTCATCACTGAAGATATAGGAAGACATCAGTATGTCAGATATAAGAGTGCAGACAAAACATGTTGCAATGTGTCTGTCATTGCATTTTATGAAAACAGAGATGATACAATTCCAATGATAGGAAGAATATTGAATGCTCCGGGATTTCACCCCACGGATGACAAGCATGATTTTCTAAATGCATGGGATGGAAACCCTTACACTTCAGTAAATCTAAAGGAATCATCGGGCGGATGGACTGGGCTTAACTTTGGAAAGCCGCGAAAAATTGAAAAAATTGTGTATTCTCCTCGTAATCGAGGGAACTATATCCATTCAGGTTATACATACGAACTATTTTACTTTAATGGTATAGAGGGATGGGAATCACTTGGTAGGAAGAAAGCATTTGGCGACATGATAAGGATGGAAGCACCGGCAGGGGCATTGCTCTATCTCCATTGTCTAGATGTTGGTAAGGACGAAAGAATCTTCGAGTACGATAGT
>CAZEUD010000036.1:2554-12760 GCA_964515455.1 uncultured Sangeribacter sp. | reverse complement strand
CTATCTCCATTGTCTAGATGTTGGTAAGGACGAAAGAATCTTCGAGTACGATAGTACAGGTGATATACAAATATATTGGTGAAAGATAAATTTTGAGAAGTTTGCCAAAACAATAAAACTTTGTTTGGATTTGAGACATCTGCTCGTTAATCAATTATATATAAACGTTATCCGATGATTCTCACATAAACTCCATATATAAATAAATTTCAGTAATATTTAATATCTAATTAATCATAAAAAATGTATCGGAACCTATCAAAAAAAATACAAACTTATCCTTGCAGAAAAAAAGAAAAGCCAAAGGTTAAACGCTTTACAGCTATTATATAACTTAAATTATAAACTTATGAAGAAGATGTTTCTTGTAGCCACAATGGCTACTTTGACTCAAAACTAAAAACCTTGGTTGAATCCGAAAATGAAAATCCTATTATTGTTAAAATAAAAATGAGACCTAATATAAATTAAACAATAGGTGAGACTTGATACAACAAAAATAAATAGCATAATCTCACATGTAGTCCTTATATTAGGATATTGCGAGGCTTTTATAGGCATTTTGCAGTGGTTCGGTATTATGCTCAGCCACCATCATGGATATGCCTTTACCGGGACTTTCTACAATCCCGGGCCGTATGCATGTTTTCTATCAATAATGGTTCCCATCGCTGTGTCAATGACGGATGAAAACAATCATCGGACAGAACGATGGATTGGAACGGGGATGGTGCTGATGTGTGCCATCCTCATTCCCGCAACCTTAAGCCGCACGGCTATGATTGCCTGTGCAACAGGAACAGCCATTGCCTTATGGAACAGCATACACACATATCTCAGAAAGATTGGGGTGGTGCACATTCTTATCAGTGCCATCGTTTTTATGATTACAATGGTGTGTCTTTACTCCGTCAAGAAAGATTCCGCCGACGGAAGGATCCTTATGTGGAAAGTGGCAGCGGAAGCCGTCATTGACACTCCTCTGACAGGCGCTGGTTGGGACAATGTGGCCGGAGAATACGGTGAGGCCCAGGAACGATACTTTGAATCGGGGAAAGCTTCGGAACAGGAAATTTTGGTAGCGGATGCACCGGAATATGTGTTCAACGAATATCTTCAGGTGGCAATCGCATTCGGTCCTTTAGCCGCCGTACTGATGTTTGCCATTTTATTTGGTGGGATTGTCTCGGCATTTAAGAACCACAATCACGGAATGGCCGGAAGCGCGGTGGCGGTGTCGATCGTCATGTTCTCATCATACCCCCTGCAGTTCCCTCTATTTGTGATTACTATAGGAATTGTGCTCACCGGCTGTTATCTCTCCTCTAATTCAGTATGGACAAAAGTTTCGGGAGTTGGCATCACTGTCAGTTGTGTTGCTCTTTTCCTTGCAAACAGTCATAGGACTGATGTGAATTCAGAATTCAACATAGCACATACCCTGCATCGTCAAGGGAAATATGGGAAATCAAACGAGATTCTGCTTGTACTGAAAAGACATTCTGCAGATCCTATGATTCTCAATATAATCGGCAAGAACTATCAGTCGCTCGGAATGCCTGACAGCGCCATTTACTATCTAAGAAAATCCACTTTCAGATGCCCGAACCGTATGTATCCACACTATCTGTTGATGAAGTTGTACAACGACTCCGTATATTACAATGAGAAAGCAGGTATTAACGAAGCCAAGATCATACTATCAATGAAACCAAAGGTGGAATCGGAGGCAACGAGAGACATGAAGAGGGAAGCCAGGATGAAATTGAAAATTGAAAAATGAAAATTGAGAATTTCTGACATTGTAGGGAAATTTGAAAAATGAAAATTGAAAAATTTGACACGAGGTGGTAATGAAAAAGAAAAAGGGTGAACGAATTGTAAATGTATTATATTGGCTGTCTATGACGGCAGTGGTATTGTTTCTGCTTTATTGGATACTGCAGATCACGACCACCTGTTCTTTTCATACCCCAAGCGGTTCGATGACACCGACCCTGCTTCCTGATGAGAGCGGACTGGTCAACAAATGGAAGATGGGGGCGAGGATATTCAACATATCAGATGCCATCGATGGCAAGCCCTACGAAATAAAGCGTCTTCCGGGGTATGGGAAACTTGACCGCGGCGACATCATAATATTCAACTATCCCTATCTTGACTCAGACAAAAAGAGAGACAGTATAGCTATGAACCTTGGAACCTATTATTGCAAACGGGCTGTGGCGGTGGCCGGCGATACTCTTGAGATTCGGGACTGTTTTTATCACGTGAGAGGGTGTCCTGACACTCTCGGTGTGGCGCACGAACAGAAGATGCTTCAACAGTATGTGGCAGATATGATTAATGAAGAACCGGATTACAACAAATGGCCGGGATGGATGAAATGCCAGCCCAAGGATTCTGTATTCGGATGGACGTTGAAAGACTTCGGGCCGATGCTGATACCGAGGGAAGGAGACTCCGTCGAACTTGACTACCGCAACTGGATTTTATATAGACGATATATAGAGTGGGAGACAAAAAAGAAACTTATTTGGAAAGATTCCTTAGCTTATTTGGATGGAAATCCAATAAAATTTTATAATTTTATAGAGAATTACTGTTTTGCAGCCGGTGACCATGTGATTGACTCCAAGGATTCACGTTATTTCGGACTTATCCCTGAGAAATTTATAGTCGGCACAGCCGGAATCCTATGGAAATCCAAAGACAGGAAACGCCTTTTCAAACGACTAAACACACACTGAGAAATGAAACGATACATTCCGATAATAACAATACTGATTCTTGCAATATCTTGCAGGAATGGCGATGCTGATCATGACAAAGATACTGTTGCCGACAAGGCTGTTATCTCTGAAGCATCTGACAACAAGGAGGAGGAGGTGACTGTCATGGAACTGCAGCCGACGGTTTTCAGCCATGAAATTGTCAGCAATGGACGGCTTGCCGCCAAGAAGAAAGTCGATGTCAATTTTCAGTCACTGGGATTAATCTCCGCCATTTATGTCAAAAATGGTCAGCATGTGGGAAAGGGGCAGAAGATAGCATCGCTCGACTCCTACAAATTGCAGAACCAGCTTGCCAAAGACCGCAATGCGGTGGAATCCGCCCGACTGGAGATGCAGGATGTGATAATCGGACAAGGTTATGACCCACAGCATCCGGAGAGAGTGCCTCAGGATGTAATGGATCTGGCCCGGCTTCGCAGCGGACTGGAACAGGCGGAGTTGGCTGTGGCCGCCACTCAACGGGAGATAGAGGATGCCACACTCGTCGCCCCTATAAGCGGAACCATCGCCAACCTGACCACCAAGACACACAACATGTCTTCTACTTCCGAACCGCTTTGCCGCATCATAAACGAGGGGAACATGGATGTGGAGTTTTCGGTACTTGAAAGTGAACTGCCGATGATAAAGCCGGGAGATGCAGTGTCTGTCACACCTTTCTCCGGAGGAGTGTCACGACAAGGGAAGGTAACAGAGATTAACCCCATGGTGGATGAAAACGGCATGGTGAAGGTGTGGGCATCGGTGGCAGGTGGCAACGGACTTATTGATGGAATGAATGTAAGGGTGTCGGTGAAAAGGGCTGTTGAGAAGGCTCTTGTGGTGCCGAAATCAGCCGTAGTGTTGCGTTCCGGCCGTCCTGTTGTCTTCACCCTCGAAGGCGACAAGGCTATGTGGAACTACGTCACCACCGGACTGGAGAATCTCAATGAATACACCATCACCGAGGGTCTGGCGCCGGGGATGAGCGTCATCACCACGGGTAATATGAATCTTGCGCATGAAGCACCTGTCAAATTGAAAAATGAAAAATGAAAAATGAAAATTTTTGACACGGTGTGGGGACTGAAAAATGAAAAATGAAAATTTTTGACACGGTGTGGGGACTGAAAAATAAAAATGATTTCTAAATAATTCAGACAATAATGAGAAACGATAATATAGTTTATGAAAAGTCCAAGAAATTTGCTGTACGTATGGTTCGGCTTAAACAATGGATTTGTAATGAAAAACGTGAATATGCATTAGCAGATCAAATTTTAAGGTCTGGAACAAGTATCGGAGCAAATATCTCCGAATCTATCGATGCCGTAAGTAAAAGAGATTTCATCAATAAACTTGGAATATCTTTAAAGGAATGCTCCGAAACAATATATTGGCTTGATATATTGCATGATTATGATATCATAGATCTCAACATATACAATTCTTTATGTCAGGATTGTCGGGGAATATATGCTTTACTGACAGCCATCATAAAGAAATCCAAGCAAAGTAAAGATGATTCGTGCGGAAGCAATTAATTTTCATTTTTCATTTTTCATTTTTCAATTCCCACATGGTAAAGTATTTGCTTGAGCATCGGATTGCGGTCATCATGGCGTTTTTGGCGCTGGTGATTGTGGGGTGTGTGACGTATGTCACACTTCCGGTGTCGCTTTTGCCTGACATCGACATCCCCCACATCACTGTGCAGGTGACCGAGGAAAACGTCTCCGCACGTGAGTTGGAGAGCACCGTCGTCGCACCATTGCGCCGCCAGTTGATACAAACCAACGGACTCAGCGAACTGAAAAGCGAGACGCGCGACGGTTCTGCAGTCATTTCGCTGACTATGGACTACGGTGTGAACACTGACCTTGCATTCATCGAGGTAAACGAGAAGATTGACGGTGCCATGAATTCCCTGCCAAAAGACATAACACGCCCCAAGGCAGTAAAGGCGAGTGCCACCGACATCCCGGTGGTATATCTTCAATTGACAGTTAAAAATGAAAATGGGAAAATGAAAATTGTAAATTGCGATGAAACTGGAACGGATAAATCTCAGAAGTCAAATATTTTCAATTCTCATTTTTCATTTTTCAATTCTATACAAGATTCTCAATTTATAGAGCTTTCCCGGATTGCGGAAAACATCGTGAGGCGGAGGCTGGAACAGCAGCCGGAGATTGCCATGGTTGACATAACCGGAGCGCCGGGACAGGTGCTGAAGGTAACCCCAGACCTCAACATAATGGCACAGGCGAGACTGACGATTGAGGATCTCGAATCTGCGCTGACTGCCAACAATGTCGAACCGGGTTCAATGACCGTCCGCGACGGATACTATGAATACAACATACATGTCACCAACCTGCTCCGCACGGTGGATGATGTGAAGGGGATAAGAATCCGTAAGGGTGACAGGCTGATGACTCTCGGCGACTTCGCCGACGTTGAGCTAACATCAAAGACACCCACTGGTTACTCTACACACAATGGGAAAAGAGCCGTCACGCTCGCCATAATAAAACATTCCGAGGAGAGCATGGACAACATGAAGAATGCCCTCCGTTCCACGATTGAGTATTTCTCCGAACAGTATCCCGATATCGACTTTACCGAAACAAGAAGCCAGTCAGAACTACTGGACTTCACAATCTCCAACCTTGAGCAGAATCTCATTCTTGGTCTTATCCTTGTCTTCATAGTCTGCATCCTGTTCATGCACAGTGTCCGCTCATCGCTGATAATCGGGCTGAGCATAATAGTCGGCGTGATACTCACCTTCCTATTGTTTTATCTCTTCCACGTGTCGGTCAACATCATCTCAATGTCAGGACTGATACTTGCTGTGGGTATGATGATTGACAACTCGGTCATTGTCACAGAGAACATCACGCAATACCGCCAGCGTGGAGATGCACTTATGTCTGCATGTGTGAAGGGTACAAACGAGATGATAACACCCATGCTCTCGTCATCGCTGACAACAGTGGCAGTATTTGTGCCTCTCGTCTTCATTAGCGGCATAGCCGGGGCCATCTTCTCCGACCAGGCCTTCTCCATCACCGCCGGACTCGCCGCCAGCTACATCGTGGGTATTACGCTGCTGCCAGTGCTGTACTATATAGTAGCCCCCCAACCCCCTAAAGGGGGAGGTCAGATTGTGAAAATGCGTGTAGAAGACACCCCCTTTAGGGGGCTGGGTGGCTTATACGATCGTATTTTATCCTTCTGCTTCCGGCATAACTTGGCATTCATCATTGCAACATTGCTGACAGTTCCCCTCTGCGTGTTGCTATTCCTCGTCATGCCCCAGCAGAGGATGCCGGATATCGATAGCAACGAGACCCTTGTACGCATCGACTGGAACGAGAACATCAGTCTTGACGAGAACCGAAACCGTGTGGAAGCGATAGCCGATTCATCCGCCATTGCCGCTTCAGCCTACATCGGTACGCAGGATTACCTGTTATCCTCCGACATCGACCTCTCGGCGGCTGAAGCCGAGATATATTTCCAGACAGAATCCCCCTCCGACATAGAACCGCTTCAACTACGGATAAAAGAACTTATAAGCGCAAATTATCCTTCCGCGACGGTTAGTTTCTCAAAGACGGAAAACGTATTTGAAAAAATATTCTCAAGCAAAGAGGCAAACATCGAGGCCCATGTCCATTCATCCTCCGGAAATGCCGGATCAGAGGCTGAGTTCATGTCAGAACTAAGGGAAAAACTTGAAACAACAACCGGATGCAAACTGGATCCCATACCCACAAGAAGCCAGATTGACATTGCCATCGACCGAGACCTGCTTGCCCTCTACAACGTTGATTACTCTGAGGTGCAGAGGGTTTTGCGGACTGCATTCAAGGGTAGCGAGGTTTCAACGCTCCGTTCCTTTCAGGAATACACCCCAATAGTGATTGCCGGGAGAGAGACAAGTGTCGGTGAAATCATCGGTACGCTCTTTGTCAGTAGCCGACCCGACAAAGAGGGGAAACAGACGGAGATTCCTCTCCGCAATCTTGTAAGGACATCGCGCAGCAACGACCTCAAGACCATAGTGGCTGGCAAAGCCGGAGAGTATGTTCCCATCGAATTTAACGACAAGGGTAATGAAGAGACGCTTATTTCAAGTGTGGCAGAAACGATTAGGGAAGACGGTATCCACGACGTTGACTTTGCAGGAAGTTATTTCAGCAATGCCAGGATGATGAGGGAATTGATTGTGATACTCTTGGTGTCGGTTATGCTGATGTATTTCATCCTTTGCGCTCAGTTCGGAAGTTTTCTACAGCCCCTTATCGTGTTGCTTGAGATTCCTGTAGATACTGCATTTGCACTTCTCACGCTGATGATTTTCGGACAAAGCCTCAACCTCATGTCGGCCATCGGTATCATCGTGACCTGCGGCATTGTGGTAAACGACTCCATTCTGAAACTCGATGCCATCAATGAACTGCGGAAGACTGGGATGCCGCTCATGGAGGCTATACACACCGCCGGAAGCCGACGGCTCCGCGCCATAATAATGACTTCGCTGACCACAATCTTCGCAATGCTCCCGGTGCTTTTCACCTCCGACATGGGTTCGGAACTGCAGCGGCCACTTGCCATAGCCATGATCGGTTCGATGATTGTCGGCACCGCCGTCAGTATCTTCATAATACCTTTGTTCTACTGGCTAATCTACAGAAGAAATTGAAAAATGAAAATTGAAAAATGAAAATTTTTGACGCGGTGTGAAATTGAAAAATGAAAATTGAAAAATGAAAAATAAAATCTTAGGTGTTTTGCTCATGATATTGGGATTGCAGGGGTATATTCCGGAAATGTCGGCGGTGACACTGACGCTTGACCGCACAATAAGCCTTGCCAATGACTCGTCGCTGATGGCTTTCCGCTACCGGAATATGTATCAGGCCAGTTACTGGCAATACGTCAGTTATCGAGCCGGTCGCCTGCCGAGTCTGTCGCTGACACTCACCCCGGCATCCTACTATAGATACATGACGCAGAGGTATGACTACAACCAGAACATCGACGTGTTCCGCCAGCAGCAGATGTTCTCCGCTTCCGCCGGGCTGGAGGTGCAGCAGAACTTCGACCTACTTGGCGGTACATTCTATCTCGACACTGATCTCGAATACATGCGCAACTTCGGTGTAAACACCTACACACAGTATTCATCGGTGCCTGTCCGTATCGGTTACAGGCAGAGTCTGATTGGCTACAACTCGTTCAAATGGGAGAGGAAGATCGAGCCGCTGCGCTATGAGAAGGCGAAGAAGGAACTCATCTACAACATGGAGTCGGTCAGCGAGCAGGCTGTTACATATTTCTTCGACCTCGCACTCGCTCAGGCTGAATACAGACTTGCTAAGGAGAATGTAGCTTCGTGCGACACTCTTTATATAATTGGAGAAAGACGTTATAAGATAGCCGCCATATCACGTGCCGACCTCCTGACCCTTGAACTTGACCGCGTAAACGCCCGCAACACACTGGAGAACACACGTATAGCACTGAAACGCGCCATGTTTTCCCTTGCCTCTTTCCTCGGCATGGACAAGAACACGGAGATTGAGGTGCAGTTGCCGGGTAAACCAAGAGCCATCGACATCCCGGCAGACCTTGCTCTTGCCTACGCCAAAGAAAACAACCCCACGCTACTTGAGCACCGTCAGAACATTCTTGAAGGTGAGCAAGAGGTGAGCCGGACGGTGGCGGAGTCGCGGTTTAACGCAACTGTCAACGCCTCTGTGGGTTTCAACCAGGTTTCCGACAAACTTTCCGGCGCCTACGAGTCGCTACTGCGTCAAGATCTTGTCAATGTTTCAATCTCAGTGCCGATTATTGACTGGGGTGTGAGAAAAGGGAAGGTTAATATGGCAAAAAACAACCTTGATGTGACAAAGATAGCAGCAAAACAGGAGGAACTTTCCATAGAGGAGGACATACTCATGACTGTCAGCGACTATGAGATACGCCAGAACATGATATCGTCGGCTTCTGAGGCCCTCGATCTCGCTGACATGGCTTACGCTCAAACCCAGCAGCGGTTTATCATTGGAAAGGTGGATGTCAATGCCATGACCCTTGCCCTCAACAGGAAACAGGAGGCAGCTAAAAACTACATCTCCGCTCTCCAAAATTTCTGGCTCAGCCACTACAAAATCCGCCGCCTAACCCTCCACGATTTCGAAATGGACTTGCCGCTCTCACGGGAATTTGATTTAAAAAATTGAAAAATGAAAAATGAAAAATGAAAATTTTTGACTTCTGCAATTTGCCATTTCCAGAGTCACCCTAATTTTCATTTTCCCTTTTTCCATTTTCATTTCTCCATATTAATTTTCATTTTTCAATTTTCAATTTATGCAAAAAAGCTTCTCTGTCATAGTGATTTTCATCGCCCTGTCGATTGTGGGGTGCGCGTTGCTGCCGATGTTGCCGGTGAAGCTCGCGCCAACGCAGACATTGCCGTCGATCACTGTCAGTTATTCGATGCAGGGTGCCTCAGCCCGTACCGTCGAGCAGGAGGTGACATCGCGCATTGAGTCGGTGTTGGCAAGGGTTGTCGGAGTGAAATCCATTGACTCGAAGTCCTCGAACGGAAGTGGTCGTGTCACGGTGAGCCTTGACCGTCATGCCGACATGGACAATGTCCGTTTTGAGGTATCCACTCTTGTCAGACAGATATGGGGTGATTTGCCGGAAGGGGTGAGTTATCCCAACATATCGCTCCGTCAGGTTGACAAGGAGGGTTCACGCCCCTTCATGACGCTGACACTGAATGCGCCGGCAAATCCGACTGAGATATTATCATACGGGGAGGAAAACCTGAAACCGATATTGTCAAGGGTAAAGGGTGTGGGAAAGGTGGAGCTAAGCGGGGCGCAGCCGATGGAATGGAAACTGCACTATGACATTGACCAGCTCTCATCTTTGGGTATCACGCCAAACGACATTCGGAATGCCATCAGCGAACATTATCACTCTGAGTTTCTCGGAATAGCCCCTATACAAAATGATGTAAACAATAATGGTAAGGAGGAATGGCTGCGGTTGTCAATGAAATCCATGGGAACCGCCGACCGTTTCATGCCCCAGGAGATAACATTGACCACGAAGGATGGAGGTGCGATTACACTCGACAAGATTGTCAGTGTCTCCCATGAGGAATCTGACCCCACAGGATATTTCAGAATCAATGGACTCAACTCAATCTATGTGAACATAACCTCGGAGGATGACGCGAATCAGCTGAAGGTATCGGAGGATATATATGAGGAACTGAAATCGTTTGCGAAGACAATGCCGGCGGGATATATGGTTGACACCGTCTATGACGCCACGGAAGAGATTCGCGATGAACTTGACAAGATCTATTTCCGGACCGGACTGACGGTGCTTATACTCC
>CAZEUD010000036.1:0-2454 GCA_964515455.1 uncultured Sangeribacter sp. | reverse complement strand
CGCGATGAACTTGACAAGATCTATTTCCGGACCGGACTGACGGTGCTTATACTCCTTCTTTTCGTTGCCCTCGTCTCGTTCAGTATCCGTTATGTGCTTCTCATCACGATAGGTCTGGCAATCAACCTTGCGGTGGCCGTGATGTTATATTATCTAACGAAGATAGAGATACAGCTGTATTCACTTGCCGGAATCACCATCTCGCTCAACCTAATCATTGACAACCTGATAGTGATGGCCGACCACTACACGCGCCGCCGAAACCTTGGTGCCTTCACATCAATACTCGCAGCGACACTTACCACTGTAGGTGCATTGTCGGTGGTATTTTTCATGGATGAGAAAACGCGGCTCAGTCTTCAGGATTTCGTCGCTGTGGTCATAATCAACCTCTCGGTTTCTCTTGCAGTGGCATTATTTCTTGTGCCTGCGCTTGTTGACAGACTGTGGAGAAATGAAAATGGGAAAAGGAAAAATGAAAATTGCGATGACACGGGAACAGATAAATCGCGGAAGTCAAAAATTTTCATTTTTCATTTTTCATTTTTCAATTTAAGAACTAAGTTGTCTTTGTTCCTTTCAAGAATCTATGAGAAGATTGTAGGTTTTGTTGTTCGGTTCAGGGTCGTTTTGATTATCCTCGCCATACTCGGATTCGGACTTCCGGTGTTTATGATTCCGGATAAAATCGAGGGAGAGGGATGGTGGACTGAGAGGTATAACTCCATGTTCGGATCACCTACATATAAGGAGAATGTGAAACCATGGGTTGACAATATCCTCGGTGGCACGCTCCGGCTATTCGTGCAGAAAGTGTATGACGGTTCATACTGGAACCGAGACCACACCGAACCGGTGCTGAGCATAAACGCAACTCTACCAAACGGCACGACACTGGAACAAATGAACACCCTTGTCAAGAAGATGGAGGTTTATCTTGGCGGATTCCCGGAGATAAGGCAGTTTCAGACCTCCATATCAGGCCCACGCCGGGCAACCATCTCCATTTTCTTTGAGAAGGAACATCAACATGACGGTTTTCCATACCGGCTGAAGAGTGAGGTGGTGTCGAAGGCACTTACCCTCGGAGGAGGAAGCTGGAGCGTATATGGGCTTGACGACATGGGATTCTCCAACGATGTACGGGAGGGAGCCGGCAGCTACCGCATAAAGATGACCGGATACAACTATGATGACCTTTACGACTGGGCCTACCGTATGCGCGACACATTGCTAACCCACCGCAGGATAAAGGAGGTGACGATATCTTCGGAGTTCTCATATTTCAAGGATGACTACACGGAGTTTCACCTTGCAATAGACCGCGACAAACTCGCCAAGATGGGAATGACAGCAAACCAGCTGTTTGCCGCCATAGAACCCACCTTCGGACGTGGCATCAGCAGCGGAAGCGTTTCATCGGGGAAAGGGACGGAGCGAATAAGGCTCTATTCCACGCAGGGCGTGGAGTATGATATATTCGCACTGATGAATCAGCCATTCAAGGTCGGGGAGAAGATTTTCAAACTCTCCGATGTTGGGCAGATAGAGAAGCGTCAGACACCGCAGTCGATAGTGAAGCAAAACCAGGAGTATGTGCTTTGCCTGCAGTATGAGTATATCGGGTCAAACAAACAGGGAGAGCGAGTGCTGAATGAGGATCTTGAGAAAATCAACTCCATTATGCCGGTGGGTTACAGGGCGGAGAATGAGAAAAACGAGTGGAAGCCGAAAGATGACTCCTCCAAATACTGGCTGCTGGTTCTTGTGATGGGCATTATATTCTTTACTACATCTATTCTCTTCAACTCGCTTCGCCAGCCGCTGGCCATCATCTTCATCATACCGTTATCATTCATAGGGGTGTTCCTAATATTCTATCTGCTGAAACTCAAATTTGACCAAGGCGGTTTTGCATCTTTCATCCTTCTTGCCGGAATCACGGTAAACGCAGCCATCTATATACTGAATGAATACAACACGCTCCGGCAGCAATATCGCCATGTCTCAGCACGCAGACTCTATATCAAGGCTTTCAGGATAAAGATTGTACCTATACTGTTGACGGTGCTATCCACAATACTCGGATTCATCCCCTTCATCGTCGGGGAGTCGAAGGAATCCTTCTGGTATCCCCTTGCCATAGGCACGATGGGAGGGCTCGCAATTTCATTGCTCGCCCTGCTCATCATCTTCCCCATATTCGTCCTCCCCAAAAAACATAATCGCTGGCATCAGCGGCGTGACGGCTAATAAAAAAACGCAACAAAGAGTGGAAGAAATTCCGCGAAGACTGGCGCAACCGCGACAAATAACGGGGACAAATAAACTCATAATGTGGTAAATCCAAACCATAATGATTAAAAATATTTAAGGAAATTTCTTTTTTTGAGAAATAAACGTTATCTTTGTAGCAGAAAACCGGATAGGCGTTTCGGTTACTAATGATTTAAC
>CAZEUD010000035.1:0-19915 GCA_964515455.1 uncultured Sangeribacter sp. | reverse complement strand
ATGACCCCGGTGTTTTCCTGGATTTTAATTGAATTAACCTCAACGCGAATGTCGGGGCTACCCCGACTTGTTGGCGCGAATCTCTGCGGATTTTTTTAATCATTATATCAATAAATTGAATCTCAGCTGATTGCTTATCCCAATTGATATACCAGGCCTTGCAATGCGAATCATTTTGCTAACGCAAAATGATTAGCATTACCGCAACTGCCGACAAAGTTCTCGGTTTAAATTAATTTAAAAAGATCCGCAGACATCCGCGCCTCAAAGTCGGCATAAAGCCGACATTCGCGTTGAGGTCAAATCTTCCACATCCACCCCAAAATATTCTATAGGGTGACGCAATGACGAAGTCAGGAAATAGCGGCGGCGGTGCGCTTAAATATTTATTAACATATTTTAACAATCGGGGGGGGGTATTTTGTTGATAATTATTATTAACTTAACATATTTTAACAATCGGGGGGGGGTATTTTGTTGATAATTATTATTAACTTTGCGGCATTTAGGTGACTTGCGAATAATACTTACATGAAGCATTAATTACGAGGATTCTAAAAAACATTGCTGTTCGATAATATCGACAACATTCGATTTTAATTGTACCAAACCGCGTATTTCCACCAACCACGGAGCATACGCCTATACATCAGATTATGAAGGCTTTTTGCAGTATCATTATCTTACTTGCGACCACCCTTGCAGCCTCAGCGCAAGTGGCCGTCAAAACCAACCTGCTCTATGACGCGACACTATCCCCGAACCTTGGGATAGAAGTTCAAGTCGCACCAAAATGGAGTATTGATCTTTCCGGAAATGTCAACGACTGGAGTTTTTCCGACGGCAAGCGTTGGAAACACTGGCTTGTCCAGCCTGAAGCCCGCTACTGGCTCTGCCAACCTCTCGGCGGTCATTTCTTCGGCGTGCATCTCATCGGTGGCCAATACAACTTCGGACATCTCGACCACGGTTTCAAATTCCTCAACAACGACCTGCGCGGTCTCAAAGACCACCGCTATCAAGGCTGGGGCGCCGGTGCCGGCATAGCCTATGGATATTCATGGCTACTGCACAAGCACTGGAACCTTGAGGCCGAAATCGGCATAGGTTGGATCTACACCCGTTACGACACCTTCGAATGTGAAGGTTGCGGCAGCAAGGTCGATGCAGACGGCGTGCACAACTACGTCGGGCCCACCAAAGCCGCCATCAATATAGTTTACGTTTTCTAACACTCATCCCAACATCACATATTTCGATAATGAAAAGTCTCATCTCAAAGATATATGTAACAGCTGCAGTGGCTCTCGCTTTCGGCACCAACTCAATGCTGCACGCCCAGGATGTCACAATAAACAATCTGAACATCGAGAAGTCAGAGAATACTCTCTTCATCTCCATGGATCTCGATGCGACAGCCCTCAAGATGAAAAGTGACAAGGAGATTATCTGCACGCCCGTACTCAGCTTCGGCGACAGTGTGCGCACACTGCCGCGAGTGGTATTCGCCGGTCGCAACCGTTATATACAGAACGAACGCCACAACACCACCAAAGACGGCACCATCCTGAGCCGTAACGGCAAGACCGTGAGCTACAGCTTCACCACCCCTTATGCCGGCTGGATGGAGACCGCAATGCTTTCGATCAATGAGGATCCCTGCGGCTGCGGCATATCCACAGGCAATGCCCGAAACAAGGATCTGGCGCAACTTGACTTCACGCCGAGAATATTCGATCCGATGTTCGTGCTTGTAACCCCGCCGGCAGAAATCGAAAAAACGCGCAGGATGAGCGGCTCCGCATATATAGACTTCCCGGTAAACAAGACAGAGATTTATCCGGACTACCGGCGCAATCCGGAGGAGCTGGCATCAATTCGCGCCACCATTGATGTTGTGGCTAAAGACCCCGACACGAAAATCACCGAAATACGCATCGAAGGTTTCGCATCTCCCGAAGGCTCTTATGCCAACAACGAACGCCTGGCAAAAGGTCGTGCCGCCTCCCTTGCCGAATATGTGCGCAATCTTTACTCTCTCAATCCGGAGTTGATGAAGACATCATCAGTAGCGGAAAACTGGCAAGGCTTGCGCAAGTATGTAGCTAACTGCACACTGCCCGACACCGCTGCCATGCTCTCCATTATAGATGACACCGGTCTTGCCCCCGACCTTCGCGAGGCAAAACTCAAAAAGCAATTCCCCGCACAATATGCCTGTTTGCTCAAGGATGTATATCCGGGCTTGCGCCGCTCTGACTATGAGATCAGCTATACAGTGAGCACATTCACCATTGTGGAGGAGATAAAGGAGATTATGGCTACTGCCCCGCAGAAACTGTCGGTTAACGAGATATACGTTGTTGCCAACACCCTTGACCCGGAAAGCACTGAATATCGCGAGGCATTTGAGCTGGCAGTGCGCCTCTTCCCCGACAATGAAACGGCAAACCTCAACATGGCATCAATAGCTCTTCAGCGCAACGAACTTGAAGCAGCGGAGAAACACCTCGCAAAAGCCGGCAACTCACCGCAAGCTGTTTACGCAGCAGGTCTCTATGAGGCAAAGCTCGGCAAATACGAGGAAGCCAAACCCCTTCTCGAAAAAGCTGCAGCCGCCGGAGTCACCGAAGCCTCTGATGCCCTCAACCAGCTCAAAGATTTGGAACTGATCCAATGACCCGTAATCCCAAAAGTCTCTAAAGACAATATAAAACTAAAAATACATTATTGAAAATTAAAACAAGATACTAACCAACTAATTTTTTTAATAAATGAGAACAAACAAATTTTCAATTGGAGCAGCAGTTCTTGCAGCCGGTTTCACTGCCTGTACAAGCGATGCTCCGGTGGTAACGGATGTAAATCAGACCGTAGACTCCGACCAGACCCGCTACCTCGCAGTGGAGATTACCGCTCCGAAAGCAGACCTTACAAAAGCTTTTGAAGACGGAACTCCAAACGAAAGCTATGTATCCCGTCTTGACTTCATCTTCTATGATGCCAATGGACAACCTACCGGTAATGTGTATTCAATAGATACTGATAATGATCCCGATGCAAACTTCGAAGATTTCGGTACCGGTGTTGACAACGTAACCCGCATTTGGACATCCGTAGTTCCGGTTGAACTCGTACAAGGACAGAACCTTCCTTCACAGGTAATCTGCATCATAAACTCAACATATGATGTCATTACTCAAGTTGCCAATCAACCCCTCTCAGAGTTGAGAAACCGTGACGTTGATTATTTCAGCCACGATGGAGAAACTTTCCTTATGTCAAACTCTGTTTATTATGGAACAAATGTGTTGACAGGACAGGTAAATGTCCGTATTTGCGCAACACCCATCAATCCTAATTCTCAGCTCTACGATAGCGAGCAGGAAGCAGAAGACGCTATAAAAAATGCTACTGATGCAGACCAGTCTGCTCTCGTTAATATTTATGTAGAACGTGTTGCTGCAAAAGCAGGACTCAGTATGGATGCTTCAGCCGTTGAAGATTATGAACTAAAAGATAAAGAAGGTAACAAGGTTGTTCTCAAGTTTGTTCCGGAATATTGGTTCCTTAACGCTACAGACAATAATACTTATGTTGTCAAGCGCTACGCTACGTATACAGACGAAACAATTGATCAGACATACGATCAAATCAATGGTGTATTGACAGGTGACGATAGTGCTCTTAATTTTTGGAACGATGAGACTAATCACCGCAGCTATTGGGGCGTAGGACCTGCTTATTTTAAAGATGATTATCCTTATACCGCGGACGATATCACGGATAGTAATGCCACCTACCCTGTTACATATTATAGCTATAATCAGGTAGTAACAGAAGCAGCAAAAGGAGATGATGTTAGTAAACAAGCTATAGCTGCTGTAAACGGTAGTTTCTCCACAAGCAATACCGGTAATGTTGCATCAGGCTATTTGTATGGTCGTGAAAGTACTGTTAATATCTATACAATAAGAGATGTTGAAAATGATAATCCGGTAGCTGCAGTAGCATCTGCAGTCTTAATCGGCACATATAAAGCTACAGTTAATGGTGAAGAGAGTAGTCAAACATTCTATATAGAACCGTTTACCAACGAGAACAAAGGAATTTACTATGCTACCGCAGATGACGTAAAAAGCACTATGTTGACTCGTCAAAGAACAATTTTCGTGGATGCTGCCGGCACAACCCCTTGGGGAGACAGCCCGGAAACTGAAAATTATGATCTTGTGGAAGTAGCCCATCCGAGTGCCGCTGCTCGAGCTGCAATGGCTTCTCTTGGAATGAACTCATATCTTAGTGCCCGTATTGTTACCATTCAGCTTAAACAGGCCCCAACTTCCGGAGGATTATACTTCTATAACACCACTACAAATAAAATTGAAGCAATTACTGCCGAGAACCTTGACCTTGTAAACGCTCAGTTGGTACAGACTGCAGGTACTTTTAATATTTACTATAATGGCCGTGCTTTCTTCAATATTCCAATCCGTCACCTTGGCTGGACGGGTGACAACTATAAAGATGGAGTATACGACTGGGAACACATGAAGATTGGTGAGCTTGGTTTCGTTCGCAACCATGTTTACAACATGACAATTGACAAGATCAGCGGTCTTGGTAATGGTGTTGGGGATGATGATCAGCCAATCGTACCTTCTAAGGATGACATGACCCAGTACGTAGCTATGCGTCTGAACATCTTGTCTTGGAATGTGGTTAGCAGCTGGTCTGTTTCTTTCTAAGATCTGAACTTGATATCAACGCAGCGGCAATCGCTGCTTGCGGATAATAAAATGCGGAGGGGAGTCCCCTCCCCTCCGCTATCCTCTCCCAAATCACCAAATAAAAACTCTTTCCTTGACTCTCCAGCGACTACAAAGGATTAATGCACCTTTCAGTCTCCTCTTTTGATAACAATACGGCTCATAAGCCGCCAACATATATTGAAAAAAGAATCTGATGAAAAAGATATTCCAGGCATTACTGACCATGACAGCCGCGGCGCTGACCCCTGTCATTACTTCCTGCGACTCGTTCGTATACGATGATCAGGGAGACTGCTCGGTAATATACCGCGTGCCTTTCACTTATACGATGAATATCCTTGATGTGGATGCCTTCCGGAAGCAGGTGACAAGCGTCACCCTCTATGTATTCCGCGAGGATGGTTCTTTGGCTCTGGTGAAAACTGAAAGCGGCTCGCCTCTCGCAACTCCCGGATATGCAATGGATATCGAACTCAAACCGGGCAAATACTCGATGCTCGCATGGTGCACAGGTGAACCCTGCTGCTCTCCGGCTTCCGATGCCACACCCTTCACTATCGGGGGAAATGGAAATCCGGCTGTAATCACAGACTTGTCGGCAACCCTGCCCCTTGACGGCTCGGCTCCCAACCTCTATTGCGACAAGGATATAGTGCCGCTGTTTCACGGATATATGCCTGAAATCGAGCTTGGGAAAGATGACTATGGCATTATAACTCTGCCTGCCATCAATCTTACCAAAGATACAAAACTCGTGGACGTAATCATTGAGAATATGGAAGGATACACTATCCAACCCTCCGATTTCTCTTACCGCATTGAGGCTGACAACAGCCAAATGGCATGGAACAATGATCTTGAAGGCTCCAAATCTTTCTCATATCTGCCATGGAACGTTGAGGCTCTTAAGAGCGACCGTTCCGAAACCAAGGCTGAGGCAGACAACAGCGGAATGTCAGGCGTTTTGGCTGAATCCACGACAGGACGCCTGATTATTGACCGCTCCCCCCGAATCATTGTTACCCGTACACGCGACAACAAAGATATTATCAGCATCAACCTTATAGACCAGTTACTGAAAATTCGCGGCAGCTATCAGAAAGTATTCCCCGCACAAGAATTTCTTGACCGCCTTGACTATATTTCAATGACATTTATAGTGGATGTGGATCACAACTGGTACACCGCCGCGGGTATAAACATCAACGGCTGGACGGTGGTGCCGGATGCCTATGTTTCATTCTAACGACTGAACACAATATCTGAAATGCGACTATTCAGAAATAAATATAAGACAGCTGTAGCGTTGATATTCACCTTGCTGCTTGGAGCCGGAGGATGTGTTAACGATGAGGTCGACTGTCTACAATCACAGACGCTGAACGATGGTGATGCAGTGGTTGTGATGCAGTTTACTGTTGTCACCCGGGGTAACACTTCCGCAACTCGGGCTGTCATAACACCGGACTATACCGAAATCGGATTCCCGGAAGAGAATTACATTGATCTCAACAGAATGCAATTCCTCCTGTTTGATTCCGACAAAAAACTTTTGCAACAATTTTATCCTGCAATTGAAGCAGTGTCGGGCACGAATTTCGTTAAATATAGAGTCACAGCCAAGATGTCAATGGATGCTCTTTTCCCGGACGATGATAACCCTGAAATAACTTTCAGCATCATGGTATTGGCAAATTACTACAACAACCTTAGCTCTAAAAATGTTGATTTTACTCCCGGCATGACCCTTTCTCAATGTTTCACTAAATCTCCATCCGCCACATTCGCAATGCCGGACGGATCTCCCTTCTGGAAACCAAGCTATACAGGAAATTCATATACAGATGCCAATGGAGACACATACTCCTATAATAAAAAGGCATATATTCCGATGTCCGGGTTACAGACGTTTACTGTAAATAGAGAAGAGTTGAAAGCCTCTAAAGAAGACCAGCCGCTGCAGATTTCAGAGAGTGATGGCTCCAAGGATATCAATATGTTGCGGGCTTTGGCAAAGATTGAGGTGGTGGATAAGATCAACGCATATCAGGATGAGGAAGGGAATTGGAAACAGCCGGCAAAAGAAGACCGTACTTATATAGAGAAAGCCGAACTAATGGGTTATTTCACAGAAGGCTCTCTGCTTCCATCAAGTCTTGATGCCTGGAACAAAAGCAATATTGCAGAAACACAATATTGCAGCACACCATCCGTACCATCTTCAGCATCTTTTATATCAGTCAACGTTGTTGACGAAGACGAACTAAGTGTGGCATCAGATTCCAAAATAATCAATTTCTTTGCTGATGCGGAAGCAACAGCAAAACGAGAAGATGGTTGCATCGTCTATTCCTGCTATCTTACTGAATATGATTACTCTAAAGTAACTGCAAGTAATACACCCATGTGGATTCGTTGTACAATTACGAATCCGGACTACGATCCGAATAATGGCAATCTTCCGTATGGGAAGGTAGATGACGAAGGTAATTTGATAACAGATGATAATGGGAATCAGGCTTCATCTGTGCCGCAATCTCTTTTCTATCGCATAGAGGTAAAACAGTATGGTGCTGATGGCAAAGTGTTGGAGTCCGGTAATACCAATATTATCCGTAACAATATATACAGATATGAGGTAACATCTATAAACCAGACTATCGGCATAAAATGGACTGTCTGCACTATGGATGAGGCTGAAATTGATATCCCTACTTTCAACTAAAAACTGAAACATAAAAACTGGAACTGTCATAATGAATATAAAAAACATATTTATATCATTTAACATACTGCTCATAGTTGCTGCTCTTACAGGATGCACCGATGAGTTGCTCGTCAACGATAATCTTGACTACACCATCACCGGAGAACCGGTAACAGCTACTTTTACCGTTGAGCTGCCTCAAATGGATGTTCAGACACGTGGTGAATTGGGTTATGAGGAGCTGAATCAGGTATCTTCACTATGGGTGCGCACATATAGTGCAAATTCAGGAGAAGCAACAAGTGACTGGTTGGTTGTAACGGAAGGTCTTCCGGTAAATCAGGCGGAACAAGATTATGGTCCTCTTGATATTACTCTTCACACTCACAGCGGTGCCAACTACATAATCGCAGTGGCAAATGTAGATAATTATGGAGTCACTAAAGATGATCCTGCTACCCAAAAAAAACTTAGTGAACTTCTCGAAAAAGCGGACACATGGTCTGACTTTCTGAACATAGCCGTTGTTTCCCCTTCCAGTAGCAACGAATGTTATGCTCCGAATACTCCGCTCCCAATGGCGGGATGCTATACGAACGTTGTTTCCGGTGGCGCTCACTGGGATATAGATCAATGGCAGAATGAGAATTTCCAGTCATACTTCATACCGGCGAGTCACAGCACGGTAGAACTTACAAATGGAGTTATTCATCTGCGTCGCCTCGTTTCACAGATTAAATTTAATGTATCGGCTGCTAATGACGACCTTACCGTAACCGTCAACTCTTACTCCATATACAACGTACCTACCGCTACATGGCTGTATGAGAGATCCTCTGACAATGGCATGCAACCAAATTTTGGAGATAACGCCACAGAGGAAACACTTTCAACCTATCTTGCTGACATTCCGAAATTCGTATCGCAATATGTGGATGTAAATAACGGTGTATCATCTTTTGACTACTGGCAGGCCGAAAACAAGCATACCGGAAATGCAACCAAATACACTGATCGCGAGACAATGGTGGATTATAATGCGGAGGTGCCTGTATTCACGAGTTTGTCAGGTGACACATGGACTACCAACGATATGGCATCTTACGTTAAAGTCTCTTGTACTGTGGAATATAAAGGCACTATGAAGGTGAATTCGCAAGGCGTTGTAACAGATGAGGACGGCAAAGAGGTGTACAGAGTAGGAAATGCAGATTATTACATTCATCTCGGTTATCTGAATAATGATGCAACTGATTTCAATTGCTATAGGAATGTCAAATACACATATAATGTAAGTATAAATGGTGTTGATGATATCCGCGTGGATGCGTATGCGGAAGGGGCGCTTGACTATCCGGGCGAAGCCGGCATTGTTACGGATATTGAGACTGCAAATATCTATCTTGATTGTCACTATCATGCATTCAATATTACATTAACAGATGATGACCTCGGAAGTAAAGATGACTCGGGAAAAGATGCTTTCGGTTTCTTGATTACTACATACAAGAGTGGACGCCGGTATATTTTTGACGAGCAAACAGATTTCTCAGAGGTTACTGACCGTCACCTGTACAATTGGATAGAATTAAGGAGGGTAAGTAGTGAATTAAATGTCTCAACATTGGCCAAATACGAACCCAGTTATAATTTGGCAGCAGAGGTTAGTAATCATACTATGACAGCTGACGAGACATTCCTTATCACAGAATTGAATGTAAGAAGGGACATGGGCTTAGTGACTGCCGGGACGTATACGGTCTTCATTAACGAATACTCATACGAAACTATGTTTGGAGAGGACGGTTATGGAGATGAGACAACATCCGGAAGCTCTCCCAACTGGATGACGTATGTAAATCAGGATCCCCGTCGCCTCTTCATTAAAGTGAATCAGAAGAAGTCGGAAGATGGCAATCGAATCTATGCCCGCAGCAAGTATGGTGTGAGCCAGCAATCTATGCAGACATATTATAATACCTTGAGTGTCAGCAGTCTCAACTCCGGGAAGAATGCTATAGCTGTAGAACGCGAGAATGAATCTGAGGGCCTGAATTTACGTCCAACAACTAACTCCTATGGCAGTAGCATAGATAATGGCAGGTATAATTTGGCTCAATATTTATCAAACAGCACCGGGACTAACGGAATAACCGGAACCGGGGGAATTTTATCGGCCTCAAACAGACCAAGCTGGTCAACATTCCTCGATCTTACTGAGTTTCAGCAGAGACCGGAAGTGTCCGGCACAAGGGCTCAGAACGGACCGGCTTTGTCTGAACGGACTGTAGCCAATGGTAATCCAATATATCTCCCAAAACTTGCAAACAATGGCACAAATAATACATCCACATTTAATGATGCATACAGCGGAACCGATCAACAATATTACATAACAACCTATAATGCTTGTACGAATAGAAACCGGGACAATAATGGCAATGGCAAAATAGACCCTGAGGAAGTGAGATGGTATATTCCTGCCATGGATGGATATATGGATTTGCTCGTAGGTTCAAATTCATTGTCACAACCGGTCCTGGACTTTTCCACTGTAAGCGCACTACCAAAAGTTAATAGTGAGGAATCTGGTTCAGAGTGGAGTACATCAGGAGTGCTTAGCAATCACTATTGCTCAAGATATATGTTTGTATCAAGTAATGGAGCAACCGGTAAGAATGTATTATGGGGCATGGAGGGAATGTCAACTTCAACATGGGGAGATGTATCGTCGTCCGGATGGAGTAATTCGACATCACATCCTTGGCAAGTTAGATGCATTCGCAATTTGGGAACAAATCTGAGTAATATAAATACAACATCTCAGATAGGCACAGCATTTCAATACAGCAACAATATAGTCTCCTTCACTTATTATGACTTGGCGTCTATAAGGTTTGCAAGATATACAGGTAATGGTACAGGCTCAACACAAATGCCTGTTCACACAATCCCCAATGCATATAATTCTGTTTACCAAGCATTTGAAATTGACACTCAAAATATTGATGTAAGTAATACAGATAAGTCTGATCTAATAAATTATATAAACAGTAATCCTTGTAGTGCAAGGGATACGGCTACCAAAAAAACGGGCTGGAGAATTCCCAATCAAAAAGAGCTGGGAATTATGTCAACCATTGATGAAATTTTAACAGCCAATGGCTCATATCTTTCTTGTACAGCAAATTACTTCAACAGTAAAACCGGTATTGGTGCTAATATATCCGGTTCGGCACTTGATGACACTTACATATTTTTAGGCTTTCTTGGCTCCGGCACCGGAGGAATTAGAGGTGTACAGTTTACATCTGGTACTTACGGGAATCTAAATTATTATACTATGTATGTGCGCTGTGTTAGAGATACTGACCAAACAGGTAATTGACGTATTTTATGGGATCTATTCTCAAAGGGATGATATATTGGGCAGTGGCATTACTGCTCACTGCTTGTGGAAGCGGAAGCAAAAATGACTCGACTTCAGCGTATATCAATGCAAATGAGAATAACGAAATTATTGACTTGCCTCTCCCTGTAGTCCCGGATTCACTCCATACCGTGGAGAGCCGCGCAGGTTTTGTTGCCCTCCACTATTGGGATGCTTTGGATTTTCGCAACCGTCAAGCTGTTGACACCCCCTTTATTGAGCAGAATTTTTCGAATTATATCGCTATCCTCGAAATGGCATCGCGTGAGGCTGCTTCCAAAGGTGTATCAGATCTCCTTAGACGCGCCTCGGCAGTGCCCGCAGCTTTCGATTTATTGAACCATACTGCCGAGCGATATCTCGATGACCCTAATTCTCCAATGCGCAATGAGGAAATCTATATCCTTTTTCTTCAAGCTTTGACTAATGCCAGCTATCTGGATGACGAGCTTAAATTGCGCCCGCAGATGCGTCTCGAGACAGCTCTTAAAAACCGCCCCGGCACAATAGCTTCAAATTTTAACATCCTATTGCGCGATGGATCTTCTACAACCATGCACAACTTCGCCCAACAGGCGGATACTACGCTGATGGTATTTTACGACCCGGAATGTGAGCATTGCACAGAGGTGATTGCAAAGCTCGCCATGCAACCTCTGCAGGATGGTTGGCAGGTGTTGGCAGTGGACTTCACGGGCAATAGCGACCGCTGGCAACGCACAAAAGGGGAGATTCCCCCGGCATGGACTGACAGCTACGCCCTTACGCACGACCTTGACGGTGAACTTTACAGCATCCCCGCAACACCAACCCTCTACCTCCTCGACCGCCACTCCCGCGTCCTCCTCAAAGACCCACCCCTCCCCCGCTAACCCCCTCCCTCCATGTAGGGACGCTGCGGCTCGTGCGTCCGCACCGGTGTTTTTGACGCAAAGGCGCAAAGGAAGGAGGCCTTGCCAACCCTTCTAGCATTTGACCCCGGTGTTTTCCTGGATTTTAATTGAATTAACCTCAACGCGAATGTCGGCTTTATGCCGACTTTGAGGCGCGGATGGCTGCGGATCTTTTTTAATTAATTTAAACCGAGAACTTTGTCGGCAGTTGCGGCAATGCTAATCATTTTGCTAACGCAAAATTGCCGATTTAAGCCGATAGCTGCGGAATAGTCACCGCAAGATTTTTACCGAGGCAGAGATCCGCATCCAACCGCCCCTATCCCGAATTTTGCGTTAGCAAAATCGATCAGCATTGCAAGGCCGGGTATATCAATCGGGATAAGCAATCAGCTGAGATTCAATTTATTGATATAATGATTAAAAAATCCGCAGAGATCCGCGCCAACAAGTCGGGGTAGCCCCGACATTCGCGTTGAGGTCAATTCAATTAAAATCCAAGAAAACACCGGGCGGACGCACGAGCCGTGCGACCCTCCATGGAGGGAGGGGATTGGCCGGGGGAGGAGGCAGTGTCGTGAAGGGGGTTAGTGTTTATGAGAGGCGAGGAACTTATCGATGGCCTCCGGCATCGATCGGGCTTCAGGACTCGGCGCCGAGACATCCAGACGCAACCCGGCATCCGCCACAGCCTTGGCGGTGGTGGTGCCGAAAGTGGCTATATATGTGGGACGCTCATCCTGGTTGAAATCCGGAAAATTCTTGATAAGAGAGGCGATACCGGCAGGGCTGAAGAATACGAGCATATCGTAGTCGAGATCCTCGCCCGGCTGGAAATCGTTGCTGACAGTGCGATACATCACAACCTTTGTAACATCCAGTCCGTGATTATGCAACTCCTCAACATTCTCCTTGTGCACATCCGATATGGGGAAAAGAAATTTCTCCTTGCTGTTTTTCACCAGTGCAGCCACAAGCTGCGGGTCATCGAGTTTGCCGGTCTTGCCGAAAGAGATCTTGCGTTTGCGGTAAACGATATATTTCTGCAGGTAGAGTGCAATGGATTCCGTTGTGCAGAAATAACGCATGGTATCAGGCACTTTTATACGCATCTCTTCGCAGAGACGGAAATAATGGCCAACAGCCGTACGGGAAGTGAAGATAACGCCGGTATAGTCGGTAAGATTTACTTTTGAGGCACGAAATTCTTTGGCACTCAAACCCTCCACCTTTATAAAGGGGCGGAACACCATCTCAACTCCGTATTTCTTGCAAACAACATAATACGGGGATTTCTCCGATGCAGGCTTCGGTTGGGAAACTAATATCTTCTTTACTCTCATTATCAGCTTATTAAGTAATCACCATTATCTATCTCATGCTCTTGTCAAAGCAACGTCACGCAGATTTTCAGAGCGGCGAGATACGCAAGAATCAAAGGTACGACTTCTACACTGCAAAGGTAGTAAAAAAATAACAATAATGAGGATATTTTTGTGAAAAAAATCCTGAATCCTTTGTAAATAAATTGAATTTTACCAATCAGAAAGACAATGGCAGTGGCAAGCAGAATCCATTCAGCCCAAGCGGGATAGCACAATGCAAGGAGCGCGAGGGGGAAGAAAAAGAAGACCTGAAGACCCATACAGGCGGTGGCGCCTTTAACCCAAATCTTCGTCAATTTTGAGTCGGTGAAAATATTTCCGGACACCTCATAAGCCAGCAACATAAAAATTACATATAACGCCGACACTCCGCAACAGATTCCGATACCGGGCAACGGCCGGTTGGGAATGCTCACACTCCCGACAGGGATCAATGGCAAATCATATTGCAGAAGGGTCCACAGAAGCACTCCCGCACAATATACCCAACTCACAATCAGAAGAATGAGGAAGGTTGTTTCCCGCACCGTGTTGTCGAAGAGATTCTGGCGTGTGCGCACGTCGCGCAGATTGGCGACGAGCGTATGTATATATCGTGAAGAGCTCTTCATCTTCATGCACACCGCACAGAAGAGGAGGGCAAAGATGGCGAATATCCACGACAATCCCCCTTCGGCGGTCTTGGGGGTATTCTTCACAGCCACCATCTCCTTGAATGGAGGCTCGAGCACCAGACCATAGCCGCTTGTCTGATGCGCCAGCGAGTCGTTGACAGCCCGGATAATGGAATCCTGACGCGCTTTGGCAGCCGAATCCGGCGGAGCAACAATATGCTGCTTCACTTGCGGCACACTCTGCCCGGGGGCTGCCTTTTGCATCCCTATCGGCACCAGGTGCTCCTCATGCTGAGGCACCACCACCTCCTCTATCTGCCAATTTATGCTGTCGTTCATATAGTCTATAGTCTGAATCAATGCAGGTTGCATCCGGCTGTCAATGCCCCGACTCCCGCTAAATCCATTTATTCTCACGATACCAGGCGATGGAGCGGGCTATACCCTCGCGCAGGGTGATTTGCGGCGAAAAGCCGAAATCACGGCAAGCTTTCGAAACATCCACGCTCCAGTTGCGCTGCCTAATTATCTTGTATTTGTCGCGGTTGAGCGTGGAGGGTTTCATCCTCGCCACCCCTATCTTCTCCGCAACGGCTGAGACACCCTTCACCCCCCAGAGCGGCATCCTCACCGGTATAACAAATTTCCGGCCCATCTCTTTCGATACCATGCTGCGAAATTCTTTCTGCGTGTATGCCCGGGGTTCGGAAATGTCGTATGTCTCCTTCAGCGGAGCGCGTTCGAGAGCATCATATACGGCACGCGCAAGATCTTCGACATAGATGAAGGTCAACAACTGCTTGCGATACCCTGCCGAAAAGTCGAATCCTGAACCTATTGATTTGAACATCAGGAAATAATCATGATCGCGCGGTCCGTAGATACCTGTCGGACGCAGGATAATATAGGGTATGTCATCCATTTCAAGCCACATCTCAGCCTTCAGTTTGGAGGCACCGTATCTGGTGTTGGGCATCGGAATCATACTCTCGTCAAAGGGGGTGTAACCCTTCTCATCACCGGGACCCATGGCTGACAGCGATGACATGTAGAGGAATTTACCGGACATCATCGCGGCTTCACGCAGGGCAGCCGTGAAATAACGGAGGTAATCATAATTGATTCTGGAGAAGTCGGCATAGCGCATCACCTTGGTAGCTCCGAGATTATACACGATATAATCCCACTTCTCCCCGTCGGGGAGCGCATCGCGGAGCGTAGCGGCGAGGCTCTCGGGCTTCGAGAAGTCAATATTCAGGAAATGAATACCGGGGTCTGTGAGCCACCGGCGCGAAGTGCTCTCGCGCACCCCCGCCCATACCTCATAACCACGGCGCAATCCCTCCGCCACTATGAAACCGCCGGCAAATCCTCCGGCTCCTACAACCAATACCCTTTTCATTATCTCTTTATATCCTGATTCAATTTTCCAAAGCTGTAACCTTCCGCTGTCAGCCATTCGATGCTCCGGCGGAGAGCGCCGAAGCGCGGCAGACTTTTCAGCGAGTCATGAAATACAATTATCGACCCCGGGCGCGCATAGCACCCTACATTCTCAAACACCTCATCCTCAGTGAGACGCTTGCTGTAATCGCGCGTCACCAGATCATACATCACGAGCTTGTAACCTTGCCGGCGCAATGCCAGCCGCTGATTCCACCGCAACCACCCGTGGGGCGGCCGGAAGAGCTTGCTGTCAATATACCCGGCGGCTTCGCGGATATCATCCATATAGAAACGAGTTCTTTCCTTCATCCCTACAAGATGATGCATCGTATGGTTGCCCACGGCATGACCGCGCTTTATAACCTCCTCATACAATGCCGGATATTTGCGGACATTGTCGCCGACCATGAAGAATGTGGCTTTTATGCCATATTCATCCAAGATATCAAGCAATTGCGGCGTCACCTCCGGGATGGGCCCATCGTCAAAGGTGAGATATACCCTCCTCTCTCCGGCATCAGGCAACCGGAACCATGCTTCCGGTGCCAGCCTCCTGAACCATTCCGGCGGTCTCTCTATTATCATCGCTTAATTGCTCATCTGTTCGTTAAGCCTCTTGCTCCTTGTCATATCCACCTTGCGGATATCCGGGTCGGCATCCAGCGATTCCTTCTTTATGCCGGCCTGCAGATATTGCCGGTATACTTCGTAATATATGGAGTCGAGGTAACGGTCTTCGGCACTGCGGGCTGCATAGTCGGCAGGGGAAAGGGCCGCCAGTTCGTTGATCACCTTCGCCACCTGCGACAACTCGCGGATATAGTCAGCTTCGGTATATCCACCGGTAATATCCCCGGAAGCGTCAGCGGCAACATTCTCCGGAGCATTCCCGTAAGCGCGGTCGTAGGCTGTTTTCAGATCCTTGGAGGAGAGCCCGTGCTTCCTGAGCAAGGCATCCACCTTCTTCATATCGCCGCCGTAGCGCTGATACAGGTCGATGAAATGCCAATACTGGTAGGGCATCACCTGCGATTCGAGAGTCAGCGGTACATTACCGAAGGTCATGGCTATATTCTGCTGGTAAACTATATATTGCAGATACCGCTGCATCTGATCCCAGAGCATTTTTTGAGCCTTCTCTGTCAATTTACTGTCACCGAGTTTCTCGCCGAGCTCGCCATATATCTCCGGCAGCGACATAGCCACCGTGACACTGTAGCGGCTCACATTCTCCGAGAGGTTCCCGCTCATTGAATCCACCACTTTCAGCGCTTTCTGATACTCCTCCCCGGCTGCTTTCTCGTCACCGGCGGCCTTCTTGCGGTCCCCCTGATATATCAGTTCGGAAGCTACATCAAGCATCGAATTGCGCGTTGTGACGAGCATGCGGCGCGCTGTCTCGTCGAAATACGGGCGGGCGTCTGCGGTGGCCTTGTCGGCACCACCCCACTTATAATTGGATACCA
Source organism: uncultured Sangeribacter sp. (assembly GCA_964515455.1). GTDB lineage: Bacteria > Bacteroidota > Bacteroidia > Bacteroidales > Muribaculaceae > Lepagella. The sequence continues at coordinate 3,202 of CAZEUD010000035.1, read as the reverse complement.
CATCGTATGCGCGGTCGGTACGCGCAGGCAACCCCTCCTGATATGTAGGCACAAGCTGATGGGTCATACCTGTGGAACGCAAATATTCGGTAAGACCGAAATGGTATTCGTTGCCGACGGTGGAGCACCAGTAGATGGGTCGCGGCCAACCCTCGGCAGCGTTGGTGGCTATTATGTCGAGCATCAGGAGCTCTCCGAGTCCCACATACCCTTTGGAAGTTACGGCAGACACACGGTTGAGGTCGATGACTATCTCGTTTACTATCTCATCGGAATCCTGAGGAGCCACAAGACCGCGGGCTATCACCGCCTGCTTGTCTACAGGGATTGTAACCACTGCCGACGGGAATTCCGGATAGCGGTAATCGGGATTCATGGTCTGTCCCGAATAGATGAGTTTGAGGGATTCGAGGAGATTGGCGGGAGCCTTCTCGCGACCCGGTATTGTCACATCCATTCTGCCGTAGGCTATATCCGCCGGGGTGGCGGTGAAATGCACGGGCGGCGCATCATAACTCTGGCGGCGCATCTGGTTGGCATACCAGTCGGAAGCCAGATAGCTGAGGTTGATGATCTTGACATCCGAGCGCACACCCTCCACCTCCTGGGCATACCACAAGGGGAAGGTATCGTTGTCGCCATTGCAGAAGACAATAGCATTAGGCTCGAGGCTGTTGAGATAGTTTATGGCGAAATCGCGCGCGGCATATCTGCCGCTGCGGTCATGGTCGTCCCAGGTCTGGCTCACCATCTGCACAGGCACCACTGCACCGAGCACACATGCCGTGGCGGCACACCATAGGGAGGCTGACGCCCGCCTGCGGCTGCCAATGATGAATCTTATTATCTGCCACAGCCCAACCACTCCCATGCCTATCCAGATGGCGTATGCATAGAAAGAGCCGGCGAAGGCGTAGTCACGCTCACGCGGCTGGTTTGGCGGCTGGTTGAGGTAAAGCACGATCGCTATACCTGTCATGAAGAAGAGGAAGAATACCACCCAGAACTGCTCGATGCCGCGCTTGCCGGCAAATGCCTGCCATATCAAACCGATGAGACCGAGAATGAGGGGCAGCATGTAGTAGACGTTGTGTCCCTGATTGTTCTTACCGAGATCATCGGGGAGCAGTGACTGGTCGCCGAGACGCGCATTGTCGATAAACGGGATACCGGAGATCCAGTTGCCCGCATCCAGCTCTCCTCTCTGATTGAGCACATCGTTCTGGCGACCGGCAAAATTCCACATGAAATAACGCATATACATGTGGATGAGCTGGTAGTTGAAGAAATATTCAAGATTCTGGGCATACGTGGGGCGGTAACCTGTCTTCTGGGGATAGGTCACCTGCCCTGTAACCTGGTTCATGTAAGGCTCTGCCTGCAGATTCTGCTCCGGCACTTCCTCGCCGGTGCGGCTGTCGACGGCATAAAGCTCCTTGAGATTGGAGGAGGTGGTGTCGAGAGTGACCCACTGCTTGTAGAGGTCGCGGTGCATACGGCTGTAGATACGCGGGAAGAGCATGTTGAGCTCGGGGTTCATCCTGACCTCCGACTTGTAATCGCGCTTCACGTAATAGTCGCCGCCACGCTCTGCCTTGGCAGCATTCGAAGCCTGCTCGCCGGTGGTGAGGAAGCCATATTCCGATACCGGCACGGCACCTTTCACACCCTTGGAATACAAAGGCTTCCCTTTCTCTACAACTGTCTGATAACTCGGATAGTTGACAATCACCGGACTGCCATCCTCACGATATGTCACGGTATCTGTCATCACACCCATCAGTTTCTTCTGCGGCGAGGAATAGAGGGTCTCTCCGTAAATCAGGGGGTTCTCGCCATATTGCTCGCGGTTGAGGTATGTGGCAAGGTCGAAGACATTATCGGGAGAGTTCTGGTTCATGGGGGTGTCGGCACTGGAGCGTATGAGTATCAGCGCATAACTCGAATATCCTACGAATATCACCGCTATACTCCAGAGGATATTGCTCAATACCCTTACCGGCAGGGGACGGTTGCCGCGAATGAAAAGCCATGCGGCAAGAGCGGCTGTCAGTATCCAGCCGAGCCACCAGCCGTTGCCCATAAAGAGCATGCCGGAGAGCGTGACTGAAACAAGGAATGATGTCTTCACCATCAACACCGATTTCTGACGCCGGAGTGTATATATCGACCAGCAGAATACAAGCGCAGTCAGCAAGGCATAGAACAGAGCACCGCTGTTGAAACCGAATCCGAAGCCGTTGACGAAGAGGAGCTCAAAACGCTGCGCCATCTTGATGAAACCCGGCACGAGACCGAAGAGCACCAATGCCACTATCACGAATGATACCAGCAGGGCAAGCAGCGACTTCAGGAGATCCATATTCTTGAATTTGCGATATACAAATACAAGGACAATGGCAGGGATACAAAGGAGGTTGAGGAGGTGAACAGCCACGCTGATACCGATGATATAGGCTATCAATATCAGATAGCGGTCGGAATGAGGCTGGTCAGCGCGATTCTCCCATTTCAGTATCAGCCAGAAAACGAGGGCGGTACAGAAGGAGGAGAAGGCATATACCTCCCCTTCGACGGCGGAGAACCAGAAAGTATCGCTCCAGCAGTATGCCAAAGCACCTACGACTCCGCTACCCATGATGACAAGATAGCGCGAGAGGGAAAGCTCGCGGCGCTGATTGTCGCGGACAATGAGGCGGCGCACAAGGTGCGTGATAGTCCAGAAAAGAAGCAGGATGGTCAGAGCCGACAACAGACCGCTCATGGCATTCACCATGACGGAGACTTTCGCGGCATCTCCAAAAGCGAAATTGGAGAAGAACCGGGCTGTAAGCATAAAGATGGGATTGCCCGGCGGATGCCCCACTTCAAGCTTGTCGGCCTGAATTATAAACTCACCGCAATCCCAATAAGAGGCGGTAGGTTCAAGGGTAAGCCAATATGTGACGAGCGCGATGACAAACACCACCCAGCCGGTAACATTATTGACTAAATTATATTTCTTAGTAATCATAAATTAAAACAGCAAGATGCTGATAAAACATTCAACTTGCAAAAATACGCATTTTCTCCGAAAATAGCAAATGATGCTGCAGCTTCGCGACACCTCCGATGCGGCAGCTTCGCTACCGCGCAGCAAGGGGTATAAAAAAAGCCTCAGAATGCTCTGAGGCTTTGAAGGTGGCGATTACCTACTCTCCCG
>CAZEUD010000034.1:0-20687 GCA_964515455.1 uncultured Sangeribacter sp. | reverse complement strand
CTCGCGACCCTTAGCTTGGAAGGCTAATGCTCTACCAACTGAGCTACTTCCGCAGATTATTGTGGGCGAAGATGGATTCGAACCACCGAAGGTATAAACCAGCAGATTTACAGTCTGCCCCATTTGGCCACTCTGGTATTCGCCCTGCTTTTGAGCCTCTTGTCGGATTCGAACCAACGACCCCGAGATTACAAATCACGTGCTCTGGCCAACTGAGCTAAAGAGGCATTCCGCTTTTCGCCGGCTATAAAACCATGCGTTTTGCGAATTCGACTGCAAAGTTATAACAAATTTTCAGTCTATCCAAATTTTATATCAAAAAATTCTAAAAAATTTTATCTGTTTACCAATTTTTCTTTTTCTATCCCTGCCCGATCACTCTACAGTTACCGACTTGGCAAGATTTCTAGGCATATCCACATCTTTCCCTTTATTCACTGCTATATAATAGGAGAGAAGCTGAAGTGGTATGGATGTTATGATCGGCGACAGACATTCGGGCACCTCCGGCACCTCAAGCACATGATCGGCAATATTGCGGATAACGCTGTCTCCCTCTGTCACTATTGCTATAATATTTCCACCCCTGGCTTTTACCTGCTGTACATTGCTCACAATCTTGTCATACAAATGATCTCGCGGAGCAACTATCACAGATGGCATCTCTGCATCTATCAGTGCGATGGGACCATGCTTCATCTCAGCAGCCGGATACCCCTCTGCATGTATGTAAGAAATCTCTTTTAATTTCAAGGCTCCCTCAAGCGCCACAGGATAGTTGTATCCTCTTCCAAGATACATGAAATTGCGGGCATAAGTATATATCAGCGACAATCTCTCAATTCTGTCATTGAGCTTAAGCACACGCTTCACAAGCTCCGGCAATTTCAATATCACTTTTCCGAGTTCGGCAATATCCTCGCGGCTCAACGTGCCACGAAGTTCGGCTGTAGCCATGGCTATCATTGTCAACACCATAACCTGTCCTGTAAAGGCCTTCGTGGATGCAACACCTATTTCGGGTCCTACATGTATATAACATCCGCTGTCTGTCTCTCGTGGTATAGAGCTGCCGACTGTGTTGCTTATGCCAAACACGAATGCCCCCTTACTCTTCGCAATCTTGATGGCAGCAAGTGTATCAGCCGTCTCCCCACTCTGCGACAATGCAATTACTATATCATCAGAGTCAAGCACCGGATTGGAATACCTGAACTCACTCGCATATTCCACAGTAACCGGAATCTTGCACATATCCTGAAGCAGATATTTTCCGATAAGTCCGGCATGCCACGATGTGCCGCACGCAACAATCACTACCCTCTTTGCTTTCTTGAATACCTCTTGATTATCGAGCACTCCGCTTATGATTATATCCTTGCCGCCATTTACCACCCTGCCTCTGATACACTCTCTAAGCGTAGTAGGCTGCTCGAATATCTCCTTGAGCATAAATGAAGGGTATCCCCCTTTTTCAAGTTGTGATATCGAGAGCTTGAGTGTCTTCACATCTATCTTGCTCTCTTTATTTTCGAGATCAAGTACCTTCAATGGCTCTCCTCTTCGAATCACAGCTATCTCGCCATCCTTCAAGTAAACCGCCTCCTTGGTATATTCCACAAATGGTGTGGCATCAGACGCAAGGAATGTGGCATCCTCACTTATTCCTATCACAAGCGGACTGCTCTGTCGTGCTGCTATTATTGTGTCCGGGTTGTTCTTCTCCACCACGGCGATAGCATACGCACCTACCACCTGATGCAACGCTTCCCTTACAGCTTCCAGCAGCGAACAGCCATTCTTCTCCTTTATATATTCTATCAGCTGCACAAGAACCTCTGTGTCCGTCTCGGAATAAAATTTGCATCCGTGTTCTATCAGAGCATCTTTAAGAAGCTTGTAATTTTCAATCGTCCCGTTATGCACCAATGCAAGATTCCCATCTTCACTATAATGCGGATGTGCATTTGTATCAGATGGCTCTCCATGCGTTGCCCATCTTGTATGTGCAATACCTACCTTGGCATCAGTATCCTTATCCTTACATAATGCCTCCAGATTGGACACCTTACCCTTTACCTTAAACACGCTCAGCTTGCCGTCGGCCCCTACAAGAGCTATTCCGGCACTGTCATATCCGCGATATTCAAGTCTGTGAAGACCTTTAATCAACACTTCATAAGCGTTCCCGTTCCCGAGATACCCTACTATTCCACACATATTTCCAATTGTTCTTATATATATTCGGCGCGACAACAAGTCAATTTAATCACCAAATCCCTTTTTTTCATAGAAAATCCTTCGTAGGCATGCCGCACCTTTTAATACAGTCTTCTCTATCAAACGCAAAATTACACATTTTATGATAAAAAAACAATAGGGATGATTACATAAATGCAATATCCCTATTGTTTTTGAAGCAAATCAGGCTTTTTATTTCACTTTTATTCCACAGCTTGTGAATCTGTTGCCGCATATATTGCCGTGCGGAACATGTCAAGATAAGGAGAATTCGCTTTAAGATTTGCGAGATCCTGCGCTGCACGCGTATATTCTGCCGTGGAGTCAGTAGGCTGCATATTGATGATATCAAAATTTCCTTTCATTATATAACAAGTGCTTGTCGTATGCCTCTTTAACACGGAATCGACCGCGGAAATAATGAGCTTCTGTTATCTGGCAATCCGATACATGTAATACCCTCCATCAATAAATACTCCTATTGATAAATAATTAAGCATTTTATAATTTTTAACTTTGATATTATAACAAAATTGACTTCGTATCGGTTCCCCTCCGTTTGTTAAAAAGCAAATGTTAAAAGAGGAGTTGCAGACCATGATCTGCAACTCCTCTGTTGATTTTAAATTGCCACTTGGATTCTTACTCTGCCAATCTGCGAAGTATGTCAGTAAGCAGCTTCCAGAACTCACCTACCGCTGCAATATTCGCCTTCTCATTCGGTGAATGAATATCTTTTAATGTCGGACCAAAACTTACCATATCAAGATTCGGCATCTTTTCCAGGAACAGGCCACACTCCAAACCGGCATGCAGAGCCTCTACTCTTGGCTTGTGATGGAATAAATCCTCAAAGCTCTGCTCGGCAATCTTGAGCACCTTTGAGTCCGGGTTGGGGGCCCAGCCTACATACGCATCGTCAAATGCAACTTCTGCGCCAACTGCACTGAACAAAGCCTTCACTCTGTTTGCTATCTCATCACGGCGTGAATCCACAGATGAACGTTGATGCACAGTAACCACTATTTTGTCATTGCCTGCCATCTTCACTGATGCAACATTGCATGACGTTTCCACAAGTCCCGGAATAGCAAGCGACATTCCCTGCACTCCATTCGGGCATGCGAACACTGAAGCCACGAGTTTTCTTGCTGTAGGCGCATCTATCACCTTGTCGCGGGGTGCGTCCTCCTTCACTTCAAATGTGAAACCATCGCCTTCAGCCAACTTGAATTCTGCATGAACCAACTTGTCGAACTCAACAGCAAATTTGTGGAAATCCTCCTCATGCTCTGCCGGAACACCAATCACGGCATGTGCATCTCTCGGAATAGCATTGGCAAGATTACCTCCGTCTATTTCAGCCAACGACAATCCGAATTTCTGGTCAGCTTCCCAAATGAAACGGCACAACTGCTGGTTTGCATTTGCTCTTCCCAGTGCAATCTCCATACCGGAGTGTCCTCCCTTGAGATTACGCAGTGCCACACGGTGGAATATCTGATTTGCCGGTGCATCTTCCATACAATAAGGCATGGAAGCGACAGTTACCTTTCCTCCGGCACAACCTATCACCAGCTGACCCATCTCTTCAGAGTCAAGATTCAAGAGAACATCACCGGTAATAAATCCTTTCTCCAGTCCATTGGCTCCAATCAGTCCCTGCTCCTCATCTACGGTAAACAAGCACTCTATCGGTCCATGCTCCAAAGATTTGTCGAGAAGCACCGCCATGGCAGCGGCACATCCCATTCCATTGTCAGCGCCAAGAGTCGTTCCCTCTGCTCTCACCCATTCTCCATCCACTACGGTGATAATCGGATCTTTCAGGAAATCATGTTCAACACCGGGACGCTTCTCGGCAACCATATCCTGATGTCCCTGCAACACTACAACCGGAGCATTCTCATGTCCCGGACTTGCCGGCTTGCGCATCATCACATTGCCCACCTTGTCGGTATGCACCTCTATATTGTGTCGGTTGGCCCAATCTACAAGGAATTCCTTCATCTTGTCAAGATGATGTGTCGGGCGGGGAATTTTGGTAATCTCATCGAAGCATTCCCAGATAAGCTTCGGTTCAAGTTCAGTGATTTTCATGCTATTGTTCTTTTTTAAATTTGGCGTAAGCATTTGCCATCTTGGTGTGGTAACCCCGTTTGGCATAGCTTGCTCCGTTATATTTTCGGGCAAATCCTGCCCAATTTTTCTTTCTAAGGTCAGCGAGCATCCCTGTGTTGGTGATAAAAGTGGCAAAAAGCTCCAATTGTTCAAGCTCTGAATATGACATAAGCCTCACCATCTCATCAACACTCTCACATCCACACAGTTTATAATTGAATCCTCCAATCTGAAACATCCCCCAGAAGGTTCCCATATTAGCACCCTGGGCATTAACCTTGCGCGCGTTAATAAGTTGCGTCCATTCGCGGAGAGCATAACCGGAGAGACCTTCGGGCACTTTTTCATTCTTTGCTCCGCTCTTATCCACCGCTCTGTTCTTGACTTTGTTATACATCGTCCGGTCAAAGTTGATCACCGGAACTCCCGGCATCCAGAATCCTTTCATTGTTTTTCCGGACTCTATATATACCACAGCTTTTATTGCGGCTATCTCAACGCCCAATTCCTCTGCAACAATACGTAAATCCTCATCAGTGAGGGTGGTATAACGAGTGGAATCATCTGCCGGAGGCACAGAGTCAACCTTCACGGGTATTATGTCCTCTTGAGGTTCAGCGGAGGATCGTGCTCCGCAGGCATGACCCACGGCTGAAAGAGCCATGAGAGCCACGCCTAAGAGCAACGTTTTCATAATTTGGACACTTTCTCAAGCACCCGGCAAAGATGGCGCCAGAATTTGTCTACTGTCGGTATCAGCAATTTCTCATCCGGAGAATGCACACCTGTCATCGTGGGTCCGAAGCTCACCATGTCAAGGTGCGGATATTTGGAGAGGAACAAGCCACACTCCAGACCTGCGTGAATTGCCTTGATTGCAGGTTTCACACCAAACAATTCCTCGTATGCATCAGCAGAGATCTTCATTATCGGTGATTCCATATTTGGAGCCCATCCTGGATAGCCATCGCTATGTATCACTTCCGCTCCTGCAAGTTGGAAATGAGCCTCCACCTGTGATGCCATATCCACTTTGCGGCTTTCCACTGACGAACGTTGTGAGGTGGTAACCACTACCTTGTCCTCGCCCTGAAGCTTCACGCTTGCAAGATTTGTGGAGGTCTCAACAAGTCCGGGAAGATCACGACTCATTGAATACACCCCGTGGGGAGCTGAATAGACAGCACGTATCAAAGCAATTGATGTATCCGAATCTATGCAATATTCAGGACGCTCTGTTTCCTCTATCTTCAGATCCATCGAAGGCTCAAGCCCTTTATACTCATTCTCGATCTCCTCGGCATATTTCTTCAGTCTGCGCATCAGAGCTTCCTTATGATCCTCACGCACGCCAAAAACAGCGTATGCCTCTCTCGGAATTGCATTACGCAAATTTCCTCCTTCAAATGAGCATACCGTTACATCCCATTTTTGTGCACATTCCCACAAGAAACGGGCTATAACCTTGTTGGCATTGGCACGTCCGAGATGTATGTCGCTACCGCTATGGCCTCCGAGAAGACCGCTTGCCGAAACGCGCATATAATTGAAATTCTCCGGCGTGTAGCTGCGGTGATATGTAAATGTGGCTACCGTATCAATACCACCGGCACAACCTACGAAGATCTCTCCATCATCTTCAGAGTCAAGGTTAAGCAACATATTGCCTGTCAGCATACCTTCACCAAGATTCTGAGCGCCTTCAAGCCCTATCTCCTCATTTACGGTAAACAAAGCCTCAACGGGACCGTGCTCCAATGTATTGTCGGCCATCACTGCCATTGCGGCGGCAATGCCGATACCGTTGTCGGCACCAAGTGTTGTTCCTTTAGCCTTTACCCAATCCCCGTCTACATACGTATCAATCGGGTCTTTTAGAAAATCATGGTTTACATTGCTGTTTTTCTCAGCCACCATATCCATATGTGCCTGCAGAATTACCGTCGGTGCATTCTCATGTCCCGGCGTGGCTGCCTTGCGCATTACCACATTCCCCACCTTGTCGGTCTTAACTTCCACATTGTGGTCTGCGGCGAATTTCAAAAGGAAATCTCTGATTTTCTCCTCATGACATGAGGGACGCGGCACTTTTGTGATCTCATCAAAACACCTCCAGATCAATTCCGGTTTCAGATCTTTTACTTCCATGCTTTCAGAATATGTTAAATTTAAGATTTAGTATATGTTAAATTAATATTTTTCTTTGGTTATCAAAGAGTGCACTCCAAAGTTAGCAAAATAATCGGAGAAAAATACGCTTTTTTTCAAATTTTTAGTTAATTTTGCATCTCAAAAACCTTAAATGAATTAAAAAAAGTGAAAATAACGCTCCTGATTACGCTATTTATGGGAATATCGTTACTTTTGCTCTCCTTTAGGTTTGCAGGCGACAAATCCGTAGGATGCCACGGTAATCACCACCCTGCTTCCAAAACGGAGAAACTGAAGAAATGAAGCTCCGTGCTTTCCGTAATAGGTTACTGACCATTGAAAATAATAACATCATAATAAAAATGAAAAAAATCAAAACTTTTATCGTGGCATCAATAGCTTTGCTTTCACTTGTTGCCACTGCATGCAACTCTGAAAATGCAAAGCAGGAGGCACCTGCTGCCAAAGCCAAGACAGAGAAAAAGGTTGATGCCAATCTTCCAAACTACAGATATGTGGATCTTGATTCTGTATTGAGTAAATACAACCTTGCAAAGGATTATAATGAGGAGATGCTGCGCATGCAAAATAATATGGAGAGCGCGGCAAAACGTCACGAAAATAAAATCCAGAATTTTGCCACCAACATGCAAAACAAAATGCAGAACAACGGATACCTCTCTGAGGCTTCCTATCGTCAGGATGAGCAGACTATCAACAACATGCAGGCTGAGGCCCAGAAGAATCTCGCCACTCTTCAGAATAATTTCCAAACCTCTGCCGCTCAGGCACAGATGGCAGTAATCGACTCAATTACATCTTTCATCAATGACTACAACAAAACACGCGGATACGATGCAATCTTCCAGAAAGCTTCCACGCTTTACATCAATCCCGAACTTGACATCACCGATGAGGTAATTGAAGGTCTCAACGCCCGTTACAACAAGGTAAAAAAATAATAGTTAAAAATTAGAGTCTTTATAGTTCCAACGAGGCTCAACATAATAAAAGCTGTCAAAGAGTCGGAATCGCACCGCGATTTTGACTCTTTGTTTGTTTATTATATTGAATATTGCTAATTTTGCATTGCTTACAGCATAGAGATTACGTATGATTGAGGATAATATAATAAATAAGGAAACGAATGAGCGTACGGTGCTTGTCGGATTGGCAACTAAAGCCCAGAATGAAACCAAAGCCAACGAGTATCTTGACGAATTGGCTTTTCTTGCCCGTACCGCAGGCGCAGAACCTGAAAAACGGTTCATCCAGAAACTCGATTACCCAAACCCACGCACTTACGTTGGCACCGGTAAACTCGAGGAAATACGCCAATATGTGGATGACAATGAAATAGGACTCGTAATTTTCGATGACGATCTTTCGCCTAAACAAGTGGCTAATATAGAAAAGGAATTGAAGGTCAAAATACTTGACCGCACAAGTCTTATTCTTGATATTTTTGCAAAAAGGGCGCAGACTGCCACTGCCCGCACCCAGGTGGAACTCGCCCAATATCAATACCTTCTTCCTCGCCTTACACGTATGTGGACACACTTGGAGCGGCAGCGTGGTGGTATCGGAATGCGCGGACCGGGTGAGACGCAGATTGAGACAGACCGCCGTATAATACTCGACAAAATAGCACGACTTAAGGAGGAGCTCAAAAGCATCGACCGCCAGAAAAGCATCCAGCGCAAAAACAGGGGCAAACTCACACGTGTGGCTCTCGTAGGTTACACTAATGTTGGAAAGTCCACCCTTATGAATCTTTTAAGCAAGAGCGATGTGTTTGCTGAGAACAAGCTGTTCGCCACCCTTGACACTACCGTACGCAAGGTGATTATAGACAATCTTCCATTCCTATTGTCGGATACGGTGGGATTCATCCGCAAGCTTCCAACTCATCTCGTAGACTCTTTCAAGTCTACACTCGATGAAGTGCGGGAGGCAGACGTTCTTGTGCATGTGGTGGATGTTAGTCATCCGCAATTCGAGGAGCAGATAGAAGTGGTCAACAAAACATTGGCTGAAGTGTGCGGAGCAAGCGACAAACCGATGATTCTTGTATTCAACAAAATTGATGCTTTCTCTTATACACCCAAAGATCCTGATGATCTCACTCCGAAAACGAGGGAAAATATTTCTCTTGATGAATTCAAACAGACCTGGATGTCGAAGATGAACAATAATTGCGTCTTTATATCTGCAAAAGAAAAAATCAACATTGATGCGCTCAAGGAGATGCTCTATGAGAAAGCCAAAGAGATCCATACCGAACGCTTCCCCTACAACGACTTCCTTTTCCAAAAATATGACGACCTCGACACAACTGTTTAGAAACCTCACCGCTCGGGAACAATCCGAATTGGAAAGCCGGGGCGTGGTTTGTTCGGACTGGAACCGCATCCGCATATCTGAAAATACAGATCTCGGTCGTATTCGCAATGTGCGGCTGTCGGGCGATGTGCATATCGGTGCGAACGTCACCATTGAAAATGTAGGGTTGCTGGAAATGGATAGCAGTGCTATGTGCGGTTTGGGCACCGAAGTATGCGTACTCGATGAAACCGGCTCCCGTTCTGTAAAAATTTTCCCGGGGTTGTCTGCCCAACTCGCCACGCTGATTGCCAGAGATCCGGAGTGGGCACAAACTCATGCCAATCCAATTATAAACAAGCACATAGAGGAATATCCGGTAATACGCGCCATTGGTGATGGCGCTTCAATTACCAACTGCGGATCTATCCGCAATGTTGCTATCGGTCGTGAGGTAATTATCGATGGGGCTGTCAACCTTAGAAATGGAATGATTGTTAACAATGCTCCTTCCGGAAAAGCCCTCGCAGGAATCGGAGCGGAAGTAAATGCCGAAAATTTTATAATTGAAGACGGCATTGTTGACTCGGGAGTAATCATTAGAAACTGCTATATAGGGCAGGGAGCTGTTTTGGAAAAGGGATTTTCCATCCACGACTCCCTCGTTTTTGCCAACTGTTCTCTCGAAAATGGCGAAGGATGTGCCATTTTCGCAGGTCCCTATACGGTTAGCATGCATAAATCCACACTCCTCATAGGTTGTCAGACAAGCTTCTTCAACGCCGGAAGTGGCACTAATCAGAGCAATCACATGTATAAGCTCGGACCCCAACATTGGGGCGTCCTTGAGCGTGGAGTTAAAACTTCTTCCGGTGCTTACATAATGTTAGGCGCGAGAATTGGGGCGTATTCTCTTGTCATGGGTCAGCATAAGACACATCCCGATACTTCAGATTTCCCTTTCTCTTACCTTTTCGGTGATGAAAGGGGCAATACTACTGTGGATCCGGGAGCGATGCTGCGCAGTTGCGGTCTTGTGCGTGATGAGCATAAATGGCCGGAACGCGACCGTCGCAAACCTCAGCAGATTCCATGCCACGACCGTATTATATTTGAAGTATTAAACCCGGCAACTGTCGGTAAGATAGTAAAGGGTATTGACATTATTCACAATATCCTCGCTAATTCTCCGGATAATCTTGATTCTTTCATCTATAAAGGTTTGAAATTCACGCGAAAGGCACTTGTAAGAGCAAAAAAGATTTATTATCTTGCAGTTTGTAAATATCTTCACCTTCACACAGCAGGCTCTGAATTCTCTTCCTTAAATACTGAAGTAAAAGCTTCAGAATGGGTGGACATTGCAGGATTGCCAATGCCAAGGTATATGTTGCAGAAAGCCATGATCCAGCAAAGTGTACAGGATATGGAAAATATTTTTGATGAGGCTTTTCTGGAATACGGGAAACTGCAAATGCAATGGATAGCCGGAAATTTCGGTGAGAGTTGGAACATAACATCAGATGAGATTGCGGCCCGTGCCGCCGAATACGATAGTTTGATTGAAGATGACCGCAGCAAATACCTCGCGGATATAGCTTCTCATACCGAAATGCTCAAACTATGACCTCAATAATTGATTTTTTATTAATTTTGCACAAACAATCGATTATCAATAATAACTTCTTATGAATGAATTAGCATCTCAATATAATCCCTCGGCAGTAGAGGAGAAATGGTATGCATATTGGATGGAACATCGCCTTTTCCATTCTGAACCTGACCATCGCGAACCATACACTATTGTAATCCCTCCGCCAAATGTTACGGGCGTGCTTCACATGGGTCACATGCTCAACAATACCATACAGGATATCCTTACACGCCGCGCCCGTATGCTCGGCAAAAACGCCTTATGGGTGCCGGGCACTGACCATGCCGCAATATCCACAGAGGCTAAAGTTGTGGCCAAACTCGCTGACGAAGGGATAGCGAAATCTGACCTTTCACGAGAGGAATTCCTCAACCACGCATGGGATTGGACCAACAAATATGGAGGTATCATCCTTCAGCAGCTGCGTAAACTCGGAGCATCGTGCGATTGGGAACGCACCGCCTTCACTATGGATGAGACACGCTCGGCAAGCGTGATAAAGGTTTTCAACAAACTTTACGACAAGGGATATATCTATCGCGGTGTGCGCATGGTCAACTGGGATCCCAAAGCCCTCACTGCACTTTCCGATGAGGAGGTTATCTACAAGGAGGAGCAGAGCCACCTTTTCCATCTGCGCTATTATGTAGAGGGTGAGGATAAATATATAGTGGTGGCCACTACCCGACCGGAGACCATACTCGGTGATACCGCTGTGTGTGTAAATCCTAATGATGAGCGCTATACATGGCTTAAGGGTAAGAAAGTGATTGTGCCTCTTGTAGGGAGGGCTGTTCCGATAATCATGGACGAGTATGTGGAAATGGATTTCGGCACGGGATGTCTGAAAGTCACTCCGGCTCATGATGTCAATGACTATATGCTCGGAGACAAATACAATCTTCCATCAATAGATATCTTTAATGATAACGGCACTATATCTGAAACCGGTGGCATGTATGTAGGCATGGATCGATTCGATGTACGCAAGCAGATAATGGTGGATCTTGATAAGGCCGGACTTGTCGAGAAGGTTGAGGATTACGTCAACAAAGTGGGACACTCCGAACGCACGGACGCTGTAATAGAACCTAAACTCTCCATGCAATGGTTTGTCAGAATGGAGGAAATAGTAAAACCGGCACTTGCTGCCGTAATGGAGGATGATATCCGCTTCATACCGGCAAAATTCAAGAATACTTACCGCCATTGGATGACAACTATTAAAGACTGGTGCATCTCCCGTCAGTTGTGGTGGGGTCATCAGATTCCGGCATGGTTTATGCCAAACGGTGGTTACGTGGTGGCTGAAAATGAGGAGGAGGCGCTTCTAAAGGCTATTGAGAAGAGCGGAGACGCATCTCTCTCTCTTGCTGACTTGAAACGTGACCCGGACTGCCTCGACACCTGGTTCTCATCATGGCTGTGGCCTATCTCTCTCTTTAATGGCATTCTGGACCCCGATAACGAGGATTTCAAATATTACTATCCGACGGCCGATCTTGTTACTGCTCCGGATATAATATTCTTCTGGGTGGCGCGTATGATTATCGCAGGATACGAATTTGCAGGAGACAAACCATTTAACAATGTCTACTTCACCGGTATCGTCCGCGACAAGATAGGCAGAAAAATGTCGAAATCTCTCGGCAACTCCCCCGATCCTCTTGAGCTGATTGAGAAATTCGGAGCTGATGGCGTGCGTATGGGTCTGATGCTCGCCGCCCCTGCAGGAAACGATATCATGTATGATGATTCCCTATGCGAACAAGGTCGCAATTTCTGTAATAAGATCTGGAACGCTTTCCGTCTTGTCAAAGGTTGGGAGGTTGACGGAAACATCCCTCAGCCCGAGAGCGCGAAAAAGGGTGTGGAGTGGTTTGCTGCTGTGCTTAATAATACTATTGCTGAAGTTGATGACCTCATGGGCAAATTCCGCATATCGGAAGCGCTGATGGCTGTTTACAAACTCTTCTGGGATGAATTCTCGGCATGGTATCTTGAAATAGTTAAACCGGCTTATGGCTCCCCAATAGATGAGACAACCTTCAATGCCACCCTTGGCTTCTTTGATACTTTGCTTCGTCTGCTTCATCCTTTCATGCCGTTTATTACAGAGGAATTGTGGCAACATCTTGCCGACCGTAAGGACGGAGAAAGTATTATGTATGCTCTTATTCCGCAGACAGATGCTTACGATGCTCCAATCATATCTGAATTTGACACGCTAAAGGAGATTATTGCCGGAATTCGCACTATCCGCAAACAAAAGCAGATTCCCCAAAAGGAGGAATTGCAGCTACATGTAAAGGGTGCGCATAATGATTCCCTCGATTGTGTCCTTATCAAGATGGCAAACCTTTCCATAATTGACATTGTAGATGAGAAATCCCCTGCTTCATCGGCATTCATAGTTGGTGCTACTGAATACAGCGTTCCGCTTGAAAGCAAAATCAATGTTGAAGAAGAATTGGCTAAACTCCATAAAGATCTGGATTATTTCACAAAATTCCTCGCATCAGTTGACAAGAAACTCTCAAACGAGAAATTTGTAAACAATGCCCCGGAAGCTATTGTGGCCATTGAACGTAAGAAAAAAGCTGATGCTACTGAGAAAATAGAAGCAATAAAAGCCTCTATCGCTGCCTTGAGTTAATTTGAATCCGATTCAAAACAAAATTATATATTTTATTATTATATTAGAGGGAGCGTGGCAATGCGCTTCCTCTTACGGTTTATCTAAAAATTCTTATACATGAAAAATTTTTTTACTTTCGTTTTCTCTTCTTTGTTTTTATTCTCCACCTCTGTATATGCACAGCATTATGTAGGTGGAGATATATCCCTGCTTCCTGATTATGAAAATGCCGGATCTGTTTACAGGGATATCAATGGCACACGCATAAACGACCTGCTTCCCTGGTTGAAAAATCAGGGGATGAACTCAATGCGTGTACGCCTCTTTGTCAATCCAAGCAAATACAAGGAGTTGCATCAGAGCGACACCGGCGACACAAAGTATGACACCAATGCCTGCCAGGATCTTGAATATATCACACCTCTGTGTAAGAGAATTGTGGATAATGGTATGGATCTGATGCTCGATTTCCACTATTCCGACACTTGGGCTGACCCGGCAAAACAATGGACTCCCATTGATTGGGAAGGTCTTACAGATGAAGAATTGTATCAAAAAATTTATGATTATACAAAGGAATCTCTCGAATATTTGAAAGCAAATGGCATTGTACCTGCATTCATCCAGCCGGGCAATGAAATAAGCTACGGTATGTTGTGGGGACCCCTCGGCACCTCCGAGCCTAAGAAAGTATATATCAACAGCACAGCCAATTGGGAACGGTTTGGAAATTTGCTCAGCCAGGCAATAAAGGCTTGCCGCGAAGTTTGCCCGGATGCGAAGATAGTTTTGCACACAGAGCGCGTTGCCGACCAGAGTGTGGAGAAGAATTTCTATAACAAGATGAAAGAGTTAAATGTGGACTACGACATTATTGGTCTTAGCTATTATCCTCACTTTCACGGCAAAATAAGCGTCCTCGACTCATCTTTGTCAATGTTGCAGACAAATTTTCCCGACAAGAATATCATGATTGTTGAGACCGGTTATGCTTACGCATGGGAGGTGTCTGGAACAGACAAAGATGTTGATTATGACTATTCCGCTGCCGGACAAAATCAATTTGCCACCGAATTGGTTTCTACCCTTGAGAAATACCAGAATGCCGATGGGCTATACTGGTGGTGGTTGGAATATAATGCATACAGCAGCGGTTTGTCAGGATGGTACAACGCTCCATTGTTTGACAGCCGTGATGGCAAAGCGCTCCCGGCATTGACCACCATCTGCAGCTATGCCAAAGACTCCGGAGTGCATGAAATCTACGGTGACGAGGATTCCGACTTAAATATAAATTCCATTCAAGACCTCCTCAGCGACCCCACGATCCAATGGTACAACCTTCAGGGTCAACCTATCACAACCCCAACCCGGCCGGGACTATACCTCACCCGAGGCAAAAAAATCCTCCTTCCCTGATAATCATACTGTCATGAACATTTAAGAGCGGACACTCCACCACAGGAGGGTCCGCTCTTCGCAAAAGTAGGGCAAGTCAAATATTCGTTTGGAACAGCGTTAATAGATTTATTTTCATTGGCTACTGTATTGTTTTAATTTGAACAGCTGCTTACTGATAAATCTACAACGCAAATTCCTCAGAGATAACTAAATATATTTATTTCTCAATTTTAAATTTTCAATCCAACCAGGCATTATATTGCACCACAAGCCAATAAAAAAAGCGTGAGAACCATAGCTGCTGCCCGTCCCACACTTTGAGGCCCTGGAATTGCCCATCTCAGAAGAACGAGCAGACGTGCAGAAGCCTCACGCAGAATATGATATATAAATTTTATCATTCACATTCGTTTCAGATAAAATTAAAATACACATATCCTCAAGGCATCTACTGTCCGCGAGTTTCTTGACTGAGATTTTTGAAAGTTTCCAGGTTTCAAAGTGTCAAAAACAAGCGTTAAGTAAACGCATGTACCAATGTCTTGTAGCAGCCTTGTCACAAAGCTGACAATTCCCGCTACCACCGACCCTCCCGCTAAGCCCACGACCGGGCTTCTGCGTGACGGTCAGCAATTGCAAAGTTATAAATATTTTCTCATAAATCCAACACCCTCCCTCCAAAAATTCAGAAAAAGAGCCGTGACATTTATCTATCGATGCGAAGCTTACCCTACCACGATGACGGAGCTTTGATGCCCCACGATGGCGGAGCAGCTGCCTTATCTGCGGCTGTTATTTCTCCGGGAGGATAGAGATAGCGAATCCGCCGCCGGCTCCCTCCCAGATTTTCAGTTTTGTCTTGGGAGTGATGGTCTTTGTTTCTATTTCGTAGCTCTGGGGATTATTGCGGTAATGTGCATTCTTGCCATCCCTGTATATCACGGCTTTATATTTCCCGGCAGGCAAGAAGCTGAAATCTACTTCAGCCGTGCGCGGGTCAGCACCATTTGTACCCCCAACAAACCATTTCTCCTCAACTTTGGCCTTGCGTGCCACTGTCAGATATTCCATGGGTTCAGCCTCAAGATAATAACTCTTGTCCCAATCCAAAGCCACATCCTTAATAAATTGGAAGGCATCCATAAATTTCTCGTATGTTTCGGGGAAATCCGCAGCCATCTGCAGAGGACTCGACATTGTGACATACAGCGACAATTGATTCGCAAGAGTAGTATTCACCCAGGATGTATTCTTAGGATTATATTTTCGCATGTCATTCTCAAACAATCCCGGAGTATAGTCCATCGGACCGCCGACAAGACGGGTGAAAGGAAGGATTGTGGTATGACTCGGTTTGCTGCCACCAAAAGCCTGATATTCAGAGCCTCGAGCTGATTCGTTGCCTATAAGGTTAGGCCATGTGCGGCACAATCCTGTTGGGCGCACAGCCTCATGCGCATTCACCATAATCTTATAATCTGCAGCTTTCTTCACTGCATAAAGGTAATGATTAACAAGCCATTGGCTGAAATGATTGCTGCCGGCCGGGATGATATTACCCACATACCCACTCTTTACGGCATCATAGCCATTATCCTTCATAAATTTATAAGCCTCATCCATGCGGCGCTCATAATTGCGCACAGAGCTTGAGGTCTCGTGATGCATGATCATCTTCACACCTTTCTCTTTGGCATAATCGCGCACCTTCTCCAGATCAAAATCGGGGTATGGTGTTACAAAATCAAACACTTCATCCTTCATCTTACCCGACCAGTCTTCCCAGCCGATATTCCAGCCTTCCACGAGCACTCCGTCAAAGCCATGTTCAGCAGCAAAGTCAATATATTTCAGCACATTTTCCGTAGTTGCACCATGCTTGCCATGGGGCTTGGTCTTAGTGTAATCCACCTTGTCAAGATGAATATTGGGCAGATCGTTGGTATAGCTCCATTTGCTTTTACGGTTGATCATCTCCCACCATACGCCAACATACTTCATCGGCTTTATCCAGCTCGTATCTTCAATGGCGCACGGGTCATTAAGGTTAAGGGTAATTCTGGAAGCGAGGATATCGCGCGCGTCATCACTGACGATGATTGTGCGCCATGGTGTTACACAATCCGTCTGCATATATGCCTTGTCGCCGACTGCATCAGGCGTAAGCATAGCTTTAAAAGTATTGGTTTTGGTATCCAATTCAAGATGCATACACGGATAATTCACCAAAGCGGCTTCATGAAGATTTATATAGAGACCATCATCTGTGTGGAGCATCAGCGCCGTCTGCACTCCATTATCCACCGGCACTGTGGTCCAATCATACGTCGGGCCTCTCACCTCACCCATCTTGGAAGGAATCTCCGACATTCGACTGCGGGTATATTCAAACTCCTGGGTATCATAATCAGCAGGAATCCAGTAAGCCTCATGATCTGCCGGCATGGCAAATTCCGTAATCTCATCAGTGATTACAAAATAGCCCAGTTTCTTCTGCATAGGAAATTCGTATCGGAAACCGAGACCATCGTCAAAAAGGCGGAAACGCACCGACATCTGTCTGTCCGTATCCTTCTGCTTGAGATTCACCACCATCTCATTATAATGGTTGCGGATCTCCTTCTCCTCGCCCCATACCGGTTGCCACGTTTCATCGGCAGAAGCATTTTCAACGGAAACCACCTCAAAACCATCCTTGAGGTTTCTGCCATCTTTTATGAGATTGGTCTTTTTAATTTCAAAACCGAGACGGCTTGGCTTCACTACCTCCTTACCCTTATAATCAAGAGTGTAGGTAGGTTCACCATTGGAGGTCAAAGAGAAATTCAGGGAAAGATTTCCATCGGGAGAATTCAGGGTCTGTCCCAAAACATTAAGCATTGCAGACACACACATAATAGAGAGCGCGCACATCTTGAATTTAATCGTCATGTGAAGAATATTAGGTTATGAAAAGTCTATTGTGAAAGAATTTTATTTCTCAGTGCAAATATATAGCTTTTAAATCGAAACTACAAATCATTTAAACAATTTAAATTTCACTGCCACGTTTTATTTTATAAGTAAGTAGCTATATGGAATATAATTTGTAAACATGAACCGAAATATTATTTAGAAACCAACTACAGAATGTATTGATGCATTGAATCTGGCAATTGCAAGGATACCTCCGATATCATCCACCACAGCCAATGTGGTAAGGAATACTTTCAATCCTATGGACACCCTCTTTCCAAGCATAGCAAGCACGCCCAGAGAAAAGGCGATACCGGTAGCCATCGGGATAGCTGTTCCTCCGGAGTATGGAGTTCCCTTGGTCATAAGATAATAGATACCAACCGGCATCAACATTCCACCGATAGCAGCTGCTATCGGAAGCAATGCATTGCGAAACTAGGAAAGTTCTCCTACGAGCACCTCCCTCTTGATTTCCAGACCGACCGAAAAGAAAAACAATGCCATCAGCGCATCATTAATAAATGCCATAATAGACATCGGCTCTCCGTGGTGGCTGAATGCGGACATGTTTCATAGTATTAAATGTAAAACTTAACGGAGCTTCGCTCCCCTCTCAAACGAAACCGGCATCACACATAAGCCGGATTCAAGACCACTTGAATCCTTTTACGCCTGATTCGGATCGTAGCGGTCGTCAAGGATGCCGAACAATTGCTCGGAGGCGGTCTTGGTGTTGACCTTCTCTATCACATCAGTTACGACACCGTTCTCATCGGTTACGAACGTAGTGCGCACGATACCCATATATTCCCTGCCGGCCATCTTCTTCATGCGCCATACTCCCGCGAGTTCGCACAGCTTATGGTCTGTATCTGCCACCAGAGGAAACTCCAGACCGAATTTGGCGGCAAATTTATTATGACTTTCCGGAGAGTCTTTGCTAACTCCGATTATCTGATACCCCATTTTTTCAAAAACGGAATAATTGTCGCGGAAACTGCACGCCTCCGCGGAGCATCCCGGAGTGTTATCCTTCGGATAGAAATAAATTATAAATTTCTTGCCCGGATAATCCGACAATTTAATCTCTTTCCCGGCAGCATCCACGCCGAGCAAATCAGGAAATTTATCACCGATATTCATAGTAATTTCTATTTTAATTGTAAAGACCCTAAGACCTTGTAGACCTTAAGACCCTATTTATCATTATCAAATTTTTTCTAATCAAGCTTCAGCACAGCCAAAAATGCCTTCTGCGGCACTTCCACCGAACCAATCTGCTTCATTCTTTTCTTTCCGGCCTTCTGCTTCTCAAGCAATTTACGCTTTCGTGATATATCGCCTCCGTAGCACTTGGCAGTCACATCCTTACGCACTGCCTTGATAGTTTCTCTGGCAATAATCTTCGCCCCTATCGCCGCCTGGATGGCAATGTCGAATTGCTGGCGCGGTATCAGCTCCTTCAATTTCTCACACATCCTGCGCCCGAATCTTACGGCGTTTGCCTCATGTGTCAGTGTAGAGAGGGCATCCACACTCTCCCCATTCAGAAGAATATCAAGCTTTACAAGCTTCGACTCGCGGAAGTCATGTATATGATAGTCAAAGGAAGCATACCCTTTGGAAATACTCTTCAACTTGTCATAGAAGTCTATCACTATCTCACCGAGCGGCATATCGAAGGTCAATTCCATACGGTTGCCCGATATATATTCCTGCTTCACAAGCTCTCCCCTCTTGCCGAGACACAGCGTCATAATCGGACCTATATAATCAGCCTGTGTGATAATCGTGGCACGTATATAAGGCTCTTCGATATGGTCTATAAGTGTGGCCTCAGGCAGACCGGAGGGATTGTGCACCTCCGTTTTGTTTCCCTTCTTGTCATATACGAGATATGACACGTTGGGCACAGTGGTGATGACATCCATATCAAATTCCCGACCGAGGCGTTCCTGCACAATCTCCATGTGCAGCAATCCGAGAAATCCGCATCTGAAGCCGAAACCCAAAGCTGCCGACGATTCCGGCTGGAACGTCAGCGAGGCATCATTTAGCTGCAACTTTTCAAGAGAAGCACGCAGATTCTCGAAATCCTCCGTCTCTATAGGATAAACACCTGCAAACACCATTGGTTTAACTTCCTCGAAACCTTCTATAACTTTTTCGCATGGACGGTTCACATGGGTGATGGTGTCCCCCACCTTTACCTCCTTCGAACTCTTTATCCCGCTGATGATATATCCTACATTGCCCGCCGACAATTCCTTTCGAGGTGACATATCGAGCTTCAGCAC
The DNA here is from genome assembly GCA_964515455.1 of uncultured Sangeribacter sp. GTDB lineage: Bacteria > Bacteroidota > Bacteroidia > Bacteroidales > Muribaculaceae > Lepagella. The sequence continues at coordinate 904 of CAZEUD010000034.1, read as the reverse complement.
TCCTATCTCGTCGGCATGATATTCTTTGCCTGTGGATACAAATTTTACAAAATCATCTGTGCGGATCGTGCCGTTGACAATCTTGAAATAGGCGATTATACCGCGGAATGAATTGAACACAGAGTCGAATATAAGAGCCTGCAGCGGAGCTTCTGGATCTCCCTTCGGAGCAGGCACCCTCTTGACGATAGCCTCCAGAATCTCATCCACACCCATACCTGTCTTGCCGCTCGCCCGTATAATCTCTTCGGGATCGCATCCAAGCAGATCCACGATCTGATCCTCCACCTCTTCCGGTTTTGCGCTGTCAAGATCGCATTTATTGATAACAGGAATTATCTCCAGATCGTTGTCGATTGCCATATAGAGGTTGGAAATAGTCTGCGCCTGTATCCCCTGGGAAGCATCTACAATCAGCAACGCCCCTTCACAAGCAGCTATCGAACGTGACACCTCGTATGAAAAGTCAACATGCCCCGGAGTGTCTATAAGGTTGAGCACATATTTCACACTGCCAAGCTCATAATCCATCTGTATGGCATGGCTCTTGATAGTGATTCCTCTCTCCTTCTCAAGTTCCATATCATCAAGCACCTGCGCCTCCATATCCTTGCCGGTAACAGTGTTGGTACGTTCCAAAAGGCGGTCGGCAAGAGTGGATTTGCCATGGTCTATATGGGCAATAATGCAGAAATTCCTTATATTCTTCATCTGTAAATATGTGTTCTTTCTAATTTTTATGCAAAATTAGTGAAATTTAGCGGAATTCACAAAGATGAATAATCCGGAGAGAACGTATCCCCCTTGGAAATATCTCCGATCTGTGCCCCAATATTATAAACTATTTTTGATTAAAACTTTCCCAATGAGTGGGACTATATTTTGTTTTTCTTAGGCCGTCCTG
>CAZEUD010000033.1:0-21177 GCA_964515455.1 uncultured Sangeribacter sp. | reverse complement strand
AAGCGCTTATGCGTGAGAGCATATCAGCGGAGATTCCTCCTTTACCCACGACAGGCTCTTTTGCTAAACCCGGGATTGCGACAGTTGCCATGCATACCAAAGCAATGGGAAATAACCGTTTTTTCATTATGTTATCATAAGTTGGTGAATTTTGTGCAAAGATAATCAAGATTTTGGAAAAAGCCGTATAAATTAGCTAAATTTGCATTAAAATTCAAGGTATGAAAAATTTTTATTTCTCAGTATTGGCAGGAATGGCTATTGGGATTGCCGGAATATGCAATCTTAGATCAGGTGGAATAATAGGGGCGGCATTGTTTGCTTTCGCGCTTTCTGCCATAGTCTGTTGCAAATGGGTCCTTTTTACAGGAAAAGCCGGATTTGCAGCCAATCTGAAAGAATTTATTAATTTGATGGTTATACTCTTTTATAACGCAATAGGTGTTGCTGCAGCCGTAGTGTTATCGAATACAATCGGAGTGCTTGACGAGAATGCCCAATCAATTATAGAAATTCGCAGAGCTGCCGGCGTTATGGTAATATTGCCTTCAATACTCACGGGGTTGATCATGACTGTCAGTGTAAAGTGTGCAAGAGAGGGGCAGTGGCTTCCTTTGATTTTGGGTATACCGACTTTTGTGATGTGCGGTTTTCCTCATTGCGTAGCTGATATAGCTTACTATTGCGTGGCTCGTGACATACCTTGGATTGCGTGGCTGATGTCGGTAGCCGGGAATTTTATCGGCTGTAATCTTCCCACTTTGCTGCGTTTTTCCAAAGGTGCAGAATGTTAGAGATTTTCTCCTTGTCGGGTGTTGTCATAATAAGAGCTTGACAACAAAAAAATATTAGCTACTTATGGAAAACACAAATACATTGCAATATCCTAATGGGAAAGTTTATTATATTTACCTGATAGCATTTTTGTCGGGCTGAGTGCGTTCGGCTCATTTGTAAATGATATGTATCTGCCATCGCTTCCTGAAACGACACGCTATTTCGATTGCTCGGCATCTGTGGTGCAACTCGGGTTGACAATGGGGATGAATGAAGGCAGGGATAATGCAGGAGGCGCATTAGCAGTGCTTGGTCTCGGCGGGTATGTATTCGGAGCAGGTGTTTCGGATGTTGATGCGTTGCAAAACAAGGTTGATGAGTTGGAACAGAGATTAGACCGCTACCTCTACGATGACCGCAACGACTGGTGAGAAAGAAAAATCAGACTTGGAATCGCTTCCAAATCTGCCGTTGGTGGAGTATAGCGGACTCGAACCGCTCACCTCGACACTGCCAGTGTCGCGCTCTAGCCAGATGAGCTAATACCCCTTTTTCGCTGTAAAGATAGTCAATATTTTTCGTTGCAGCAAAATTTTTTCAAAAATTCCTCAGAAATTTAGTAAAAATCACTCTAAATCAATGGAATGTATCAGGGAGGTCATTCTCGTAAAGGACGGTGTCTCCTTTACGCAGGATGCTTGAGAGAAGTGCCTGAGCATCATTGAAGGTGTCTACTTCGTAGAGGTTGTCTGTTTTGAATCCGGATTCGCGAATACCTTCGCTCAATGGTGTTCGGTTGTATTCGCCAACGATTATTGCAATGTCTACATTTGCACCGATATTTTTGCCAAGATTCTTGTTTAGTTCAAATTGCTTGTCACCAAGTTCTATCATTCCGGGAGTTACTATAATGCGTTTCCCATTTTTGAAGTGGGAGAGCACATCTACAGCCATCTTTGAGCCGGCGGGATTGGAATTGAAGGCGTCATCGATGATTGTGACACCGCCCGGTGTCTGCTTCATGCTCAACCGATGCTCCACCTGCTCGATGGATCCTACTGCATAGCGGATCTTTTCAGGCTCAACGCCCAATTGCAGGGCGATGCAAACGGCTGCCAACAGGTCGGAAACGTTACATTCCCCCAACAGGCGAGTTTCGAGTGGCAGCGAGAATCCATCAGGTCCGGAAACTATGAAGGAGGTGCCTTGCGGGGTATATTGCACATTGGTGGCTACATAATCGGCATTTGACGGATTGGTGACAGCATAGCGGATCACTCCAGTGTTGGAAACCTCTCGGTTGGCACACATCTCAAAATCATTGTTGATGACGGCCACCCCATCGGCAGGAAGGGCATCTGCAAGTTCGAACTTTGTAGACTGCACATTTTCTATGGTTTTGAAAGATTCAAGGTGCATCGGTCCCACAGCTGTAATAATCCCCATATCAGGATGTACAATATCGCATATTTCCTTGACATCCCCTTTTTGCTTAGCTCCCATTTCGCATATAAAAACCTCGTTATATGGTTTCATATATTCCCTGATAGTGCGTACCACACCCATAGGAGTATTGAAAGAGCCCGGGGTCATCAGAACATCATATTTCTCAGATAAAATGCGGTGTAAATAATGTTTGGTGCTGGTTTTCCCGTAACTGCCTGTAATTCCAATTATTTTGAGATCCGGCATAGATTTTAGTATCCTTTTTGCATCGTTGACATAACGTTGCTGAATCATTTTTTCTACAGGGATCAACATCGTGTAGGCTACAAGCATAGGTACGAAGGATAGAATTGTCAGAACAAACAAAAAGCCTAAAGTAAGTGTGTTTGGTGAATAATTCAACCATCCTCCGGATTTTGCAGACGCTATTGCAACAGCCACATAAGATGCAGAAGCCAAAATAGCTGTAAGGGAATACAGACGCCATACTCTTTTTGTGAATACCAAGGGCTTCTTGTATTTCTTCTTGAGGATCAACCATATTTTTATAATAGCCATGATTGCCACGATACCGGCTGACAAAGGAGAAATAAGCATAATGGAAAATATGAGGAAAAGAGCAGCAAGATCCACAAGCCTCCACATGGATGTAAAATTCATTTTCAGCCATTTCCAATAGCGCTCGGGGCGATAGGAATTCTGCTGAAACATCTGGATATCGTATTTGAAATTCAGAATCATGTATATGCCGCAGATGGCATAAATTATAATGAAATATGTCATATTATTATGTAGCTAATAAAAATAAATCGATATTTATTTTTGAGTTTTCTGATAATTTCCGGTTATAGTTTTTAACAAGATTTAATCAGGGAAGAGGAAAGATTGGATTACAGCGCGGAATCCAGCCGGATTGTCAAGGAATGAGTAATGACCGCAGTCGGACCAGCTTACAAGCCCGGCATCAGGGATAAGACGTTCCATCTTCTTAGCATCAGATAATGGGGTGGCTGTGTCTTTTTCTCCCCATATAAGCAATGTGGAAGCTTTTATGAGTGGAAGACGGTCAGATAGATCCTCATTGACACAACGGCTCATTACGGCACGCATTACAGGAGAAGAATTGCGGTAATCGGCAGATCCTGCTTTACCACGCCATTTGTCAATCATTCTGCTCCCGATTTTTTTGCCGAAAACCAAAGGCAGGATTTTTTTGGCAGTTTTAAAAGAATATACCTTTATGTAATATTTCAAATGACGTTTGGGCTTGATGCCAGCTGCATCCACAAGCACTATTTTGCTCAAAAGATGGCGTGAACCCATAAGAATTGCAATTCTTCCGCCAAAAGAGTGACCAATCAATACCGGATTGCTGATGGACAACGTTCTGATGAAATTCTCCATGCAGGTTGTGAATTCTTCCACACCCCACGCCTCAGGTGGTTCCTGGCTCTTTCCATGCCCTGGAAGGTCTATGTTATATACCTTCATGCGCTTATTAAGGGCATTGGCTATGGAATGGACTGTGGTATGGTCGCATCCCCAGCCATGCATCAGGAGCACAGGCTTTCCATCTTCCGGGCCGGTGAGCTCATAATGCAATTGTAAGCCGTTTATTTCTATGTCTTTTTCCATTGTGATGCAAAATTACGAAAAATATGCGGGAGTTGCAACGCCAATCCAGCGCCACGCAGTGCCAAAAAACCAAGGAATGCAGTCCAGAGAAGATGATTGCCAAAACCTGGTTTTATTCCCACATAATTACCGGCAACAAGTATTGCAGCGAAAAGTAAAACAGAGCAGAGAGTTGTGACAAACATGCGCCGAGTGGCTGTGATTCCGATATAAAATCCATCGTAGATGAAGGCCCACACGGCAATTAGAGGTAATATACGGACAAATATCCCCATTGAATCAATTGTTTGTCGCACAGTCTCTACATCTGTCAGAAGATTAACTATTGGGTTTAGGTCGATCATATAAATCAGAGTGAAGACCACAGCCATTCCGGCTGACCACAATAGCAGACGTTTTACAGCAATTCTCATATTCCCAAGATTGTGCGCACCATAATTTTTGCCGACTATTGCCTCTCCAGCAAAAGAGAAACCATCCATGAAATATGAGAAAAACAGAAAGAACTGCAGCATCACAGTGTTGACAGCCATTGTAAGATCCCCCATGCGTGCTCCAATCGAGGTAACAGCAAGGGATACACCCATTATGCACGCCGAGCGAAAAAACAGGTCAGAGCTGACGCGAAAAAATTTACTGAAACCGCCACCGTGCAGAATCTGTTGCAGATCCGGTTTCAACTTAAATTTTTTTGAATAGAAAATCAGGAATCCTGCAGCGATAAGCATACCGAACCAGTTGGCCGTCAAAGTCCCGTAAGCAACCCCGGCAAACCCCGCCTTGAGCGCGAATACTGCAAAAAGCGAGGCGAGGATATTAAGCACGTTCATGGATATGGAAATGATCATCGGAACCATAGTGTTCTGCATACCAATGAACCATCCATTAATAGAGAGAGTGACGAGGAGGGGAGGGATACCCCATACGCATATTGAAAAATAGAGAGACGCCAGGTTAGCTGTTTGAGTTTCCGGAGATATAATATCTATAAAAAGGCTTAAAATTGGATTTCGGAGAATTACGCACAGCGAACCAAGCGCCATAGCGAGAAGTATGGCTCTCCACAATATGGCACAAATACGATGCTTGTCTGCGGCTCCGAAGGCTTCTGCTGCCAAGCCGGTGGTGCCCATGCGAAGGAATCCGCACAGCCAGAGGATAACGTTGAAGATAGTACCCCCTGCTGCTACGGCAGCAAGGTAGAGTTCGCTGCCGAGATGACCGGTGACAGCCGTGTCGCAAATGCCGAGTAGCGGCACAGTGATATTACTGGTAATTGCCGGAACGGCAAGCCGCAGAATTTCTCTGTCTATAGGTTTATATTTGAAAAAATTCATCAATGCAAAATTAATATATTTTCGTGGGGGATAGTTAAAAAACGATTAAAAATAGATAAAAAGAGGAGAGGAAGTCAAATCTTATTTGCTGCTTATAAAATTTTTCGTTAATTTTGTGAGAATTTGAGAAGAGAAACAAGAGGAGAAATGATAGCAGGAAAATGGAATTATCAACCCCTGACAAATCAGGAGAGGCGTCAGACAGAAGAGCTGGCTGAGCACGTTGACGGCAATGCTGTTGTGGCGGAGCTGCTTACTCGTCGCGGGGTTTCCACAGCAGAAGAGGCTGACCATTTTTTCTCGCCATCGTTGTCGCAACTGCATGATCCGTTTCTGATGAAAGATATGGACAAGGCTGTGAATCGTCTTAACAAAGCTATGGGAGCCAAAGAGCGCATCATGATATATGGAGATTATGATGTGGATGGGGTTACGGCAGTGGCTTTGGTTTACAAGTATCTTCAGAATTATTATTCCAATGTGGAATATTACATACCCACGCGCTATGATGACGGATACGGCATATCCATGAAAGGTATAGATTATGCAGCGGAAAACGGAGTGAAACTGGTTATTGTGCTTGATTGTGGAATAAAAGCCATAGAGGAGATTGCGTATGCCAAAAAGAAGGGGATGGATTTTATAATTTGCGACCACCACATGCCTGATGAAGAACTTCCTGATGCTGCTGCCATACTAAATCCGAAGATGCCGGATTCAACGTATCCGTGTTCGTATCTGAGCGGTTGTGGTGTGGGATTCAAGTTTATGCAGGCGTTTGCCATGAGCAACGGTTTGTCGAATCACAACGAATTGGACTCATTGCTGGATCTTGTGGCTGTAAGTATTGCAGCGGATATAGTGCCGATCGTAGGGGAGAACAGGGTAATGGCACATTATGGTCTTCGCCGGTTGAATTCCAATCCTAATCTTGGCTTGCGCAGTATCATCCGTTTGTGCAAGCTCACCAACAAGGATATCACCATAAGCGATGTCATATTCAAAATAGGTCCGCGTCTGAATGCATCAGGAAGGATGCAGAGCGGTGTGGAGGCTGTAGACTTGCTTGTGAGTCGCGATCTGCATGATGCCTACGAGAAAGGGAAGGATATAGATCAATATAACCGCGATCGTAAGGAACTCGACAAGCAGATTACAGAAGAAGCAAACCAGCTTATTGAGAATAATGTGGGAATCGTGCAGGGGAAACGTTCCATAGTAATCTATAATAAAGACTGGCATAAGGGGATAATTGGAATTGTGGCCTCGCGCCTTACAGAATTGTATTACAAGCCTTCGGTTGTGCTCACATATTCCAACGGAATGGCTACCGGCTCTTCACGATCCGTACAAGGGTTTGATATTTATTCGGCGGTGAATTCTACACGCGACATCCTCGAGAATTTTGGCGGTCACACGTATGCGGTAGGTTTGTCAATGAAGGAGGAAAATATTGAGGAATTCAGCCGCAGGTTTGAAGAGTATGTTGCGAAAAACATACAGCCCAACCAATTGTCGCCACATCTTGATATTGATGCTGTAATTGAATTTGCAGATATCACTCCCGAATTGGTGTCGTATCTTAAAAAATTCAATCCGTTCGGACCGGGCAATCAAAAGCCGGTGTTCTGTTCACGCAATGTCTTTGATTTCGGCACCAGTAAGCTTGTGGGTAAAAATCTGGAGCATATCAAACTGGAGTTGGAAGATAACAGCACCAGCCATGTGCTAAACGCCATAGCATTCAATATGTCGCAATATTTTGAGCATATACACTTGCATCGTCCGATAGATATCTGCTACACTATAGAGCAGACCAAGCGCAGCAACAATCCGGATTCCATACAATTGATGATACGCGACATCCGACCTTCCTCATGACGCCACACGAAATTCTGAAAAAATATTGGGGTTATGATTCTTTCCGACCTTTGCAGGAAGACATAATCACGTCTGTCATATCCGGTAGAGACACATTGGGACTCATGCCTACCGGAGGCGGAAAGTCAATTACATTTCAGGTTCCCGCTTTGATGCAAGATGGAGTGACGTTGGTTGTTTCGCCGTTGATTTCATTGATGAAAGATCAGGTTGACAATCTGAAGCGTCGCAGAATCAAGGCTGTCTGCATGCATTCGGGAATGTCCGGACGGGAAATGAAAATAGCAAGGGAAAAGGTGCTGAATGGAGGTGCGAAACTTCTTTATGTTTCTCCCGAAAGATTGCGCAATGAGCGTTTTATTCAGGAATTACGGGTAATAAAAGTATCGCTGATTGTTGTTGATGAAGCACACTGCATCTCCCAATGGGGCTATGATTTCCGTCCATCCTATCTTAATATAAAATCATTGCGCAAATTATTCCCAACCGTGGCGATGATGGCTCTTACAGCCACAGCTACACCCGAGGTTGAGAAAGATATTCTGAACGAGTTGCAGATGAAAGATGCGAGCGTGTTCAGGATGAGTTTTACGCGCAAGAACCTGAATTACATAGTGCGTCCGACTGAAACAAAAATTTACGAGATATTTCATATACTGAGCAGGACTCAAGGTTCAGCCATAGTATATGTAAGGAGCCGCAAGCGCACTAAGGAAATTGCAGAATATCTTACATCATCAGGAATACCGGCCACTTTTTATCATGCCGGGCTGGAGAGCGAATTGAAGGAGGAACGCCAGAATCTGTGGCAGCAATCGGGGGTGCGTGTTATGGTGGCTACCAATGCTTTCGGTATGGGTATTGACAAGCCCGATGTAAGGGTGGTGATACATTTCGATATGCCCCCTTCCCTTGAGGAATATTATCAGGAAGCCGGGCGTGCAGGCAGGGATGGAAAATTATCGTATGTGGTGCTCCTTACGTCGGAAGCAGATGCAGGTCTTTTGCGTCGGCGCGTTACCGAGGCTTTCCCTCCGCGAGATGAGATAAAACAGATATATGAGCGGGTGTGCAATTACCTGCATATAGCCATAGATGAAGGGTATGAGAAACTTGCGGAATTTGACCTTGACAGGTTTTGTGAAATATTCAAATATCAGAGGAAGCGGTGTCTGGCGGCACTGCATCTCCTTGGTCAGGCCGGGTATCTGGAATATCTTGAGGAAACAGGGTTCAGATCACGAGTGATGATATCATGCACACGAGAAGAGTTATATCATATTGGAAGAATATCCGCAAATGCCGAAAAAGTATTGTCAGCGATACTTCGGATTTATACCGGCTTGTTTGCCGAATATGTTTCCATTGATGAGATTATCATAGCGCGCGAAACGAATCTTGACAGAAAAGATGTATATGAGGCTTTGCTCGAGCTTGGCAGGGCAAAGGTGATGAGCTATGTGCCGAGGTCAAGATCACCATATATATTTTTTCCTACTTCACGTGAGGAAAAGAGATATCTGATGATAGGGAAAAATATATATGAAGAACGGAAGGCTATATTGAGTAAGCGCACTGAGTCGATGATTAATTATGGCTTTAGTTCTGATAAGTGTCGTGAAAAGATGCTGCTGGAATATTTTGGAGAGACTGATGGCGAAGATTGCGGAAGGTGTGATGTCTGCAGGGATCGCCGGTCACAACAAAAGGATGACAGCGAAGAGCTGATCCGAAGAATAACAGATTATTTGGCGAAGCACCCTGTAGGGGTGGATATAAGGATAATGGAGAGGGATTTGAAAATTCGTCCGGCGAGATTGTCGGAGTTGCTGGCATTTCTAACCGGGGAAGGATTTGTAGATACTGCAGACGGGATGTATCTGTATATAGGTTGAAAGAATCGTAACTGATATGATAGGGTTGTGTGATTGTAATAATTTCTTCGTGTCATGTGAGAGATCGGTAGATCCATCTCTTGATGGTAAGGCTGTTGTTGTATTGTCAAACAATGACGGATGTGTAGTTGCGCGCAGCAATGAATCAAAAAAGATGGGAGTAAGAATGGGGCAGCCTGCTTTTGAGATACGGGATATGATAAATTCCGGTAAAATAATAGCGTATTCCGGGAATCATCTTTTATATCGTGAAAAAAGTCTTAAGGTGCACGATATATTCCGGCGGTTTGTGCCCTCCACTATTGATTATTCTGTGGATGAATCTTTCCTTGAGCTTGACGGTATTCCGGATAGTGCGCTTCATGAAATAGGGGAAGCTATAAGGGAAACTTGTTGGGAGGAGGAGAGAATACCTGTTACTTTAGGGTTTGCCCCTACGAAAACATTAGCGAAGATAGCAACCGAAACGGGGAAAAAGAGCGGCAAAGGCGTGATAATGCTCAATGCTGGTGAAAATTTAGTGGAACTAATTGACAAATTGTCTGTTGGAGAGCTTTGGGGTATAGGTTGGAGACTGGCAAAAAAATTATATTCCAAAGGAGTTTTCACGGTAGGCGATTTTTATCGTTTGCCGGTATCCCGTATTCGCAAGGATATGGGGGTGAACGGGGAGAGGGTATGGCTTGAATTGCATGGACAGTCTTGTATAGAACTCAACTATGTGGAAAGAAAGATGCAGGATTCTATCAGCGAGACGCGTACATTCCCCGAAGATGTGGATGATTTTGATTATCTGCGTTCAAGAATAGCCATATATTGTGCTCATGTTTCAAAGCGGCTTCGAGCCATGGAAGGGTTGTGCGGAGAGTTAATGGTATTTTTGCGGACCAACAGGTTTCATACAGAAAAGGGATATTATGCGCCCCAGGCAGTTGTGGAATTTAAGGAGCCTTTGGATGATGCTGCCGAAATTACTACAGCAGCTGTGAAGTGTCTTGAAAGCATATATAATCCGGCGCTGAAATACAAGCGGGCAGGAGTGGTACTTAACAAGATTGTGGGAAGAGGAAGTGTGTGCGGGTCATTATTTGATGAAGATGGCAGATTGGCGGCACGGCGGGGGAAATCCCGCAAATTGATGGATGTTGTGGATAATCTTAATTTCGGAGTGAAAGAGCACGTTGTAAAACTTGCCACCCAACTTACCAAGGGTGAGGAGGGACATAATGATGGATACTCATCATCATTCGGAGCTCCTCTGCCTGATTCCGGAGTGAGGGGAGGATGATAAAAAATATAGGACGAAAAATTGAAAAGACAAAAATTATTATTAAATTTACGCTTGATTTCAAATTGATATCTGAAAGCGGTAACTGAAAACTAAAAACCAAAAACCAAACGCCATATGAAGAAATATAAGATTGCCGTAGCAGCGATATTACTTGCCGGAGCCTCAATGACTTTCAGCTCATGTATCGGATCTTTTGCAATGACCAACAAGGTTCTATCCTGGAATAAGCAGGTAGGTAATAAATTTGTGAACGAGCTGGTGTTTTTTGCATTTTGGATTTTGCCGGTATATGAAGTGACAAGCATAGCCGACTTGCTCGTGATCAATTCCATCGAATTTTGGAGCGGCACAAATCCAATGACGGCATCCACACAGGTGATAGATACTGAAAGCGGTCGTTATTTTATTGATTGCGATGGTAAAGGATACACTATCACATTAGCTTCAACCGGAGAAAAGACCAGACTTGAATTTATTGAAGATACGCAGAGTTGGGCATTTGAGAATGCAGAGGGGGAACTGGTGCCCTTCATGACATTTGTTGATGACAATCATGTGAAGATGATTAGCCCCGATGGAGATATGAGGCTTGTGGAATTATCTGAACGCGGATTGATGGCATTCGTTAATTAAGCTTTGAGCTGAAAACGTAATGCCAAAACCAAACTTGCGGTTTATTTGTTATGATAATTGATAAGAATAATGTAAAATAAAAAATATAGATTATGAAACCATTACATGTAATTTTAGCAGTAATCGGCGGAGCCGTGGCCGGAGCCGCAGTAGGTCTTTTGGTAGCTCCGGAGACAGGGGCGACAACCCGTAATAAAATAACCAAACTTCTGAAAGAGAAAGGGATCAATCTCAAGAAGGATAAGATGGAAGAGCTTGTTGATGAGATAGAGGATCAGATGGAGAAGAATTTATAATCATCAATTTGAAACAATCTTTTTCTTGTCAGAAATAAGATTGTAAAATTTAAAAAATTAAAATAATACACAAATGAGAGCATTGACATTAATATCAGCTTTTGTAGGCGGTGCGATAGTAGGATGCGGCGCAGCTTTGCTTTTTGCCCCTGAAAAAGGTTCTGATGTAAGAAATAAAATTTGCGAACTTCTTAAAAGAAAAGGTATTAAAATCAGCGACCAGGAGGTAGATGCCCTTGTGGCAGAACTTGCCGGAGCTGAAGAATAACGGAAAATATAATGCAGACAGACCTCCGGATTAATCCGGAGGTAACTGCTTTTACCCCCGGTTCTTAAAATATAATTTTCGAGACGGGGATTTGGTGTATACATATATATTTATCGGACGATGAAGGATAAACTGACAGATGAGATAAAGGATCTTTTCTCTCAAGGCAGAGATTGGATAAAACTTGAGGTGGAATATGCAAAACTTACGCTTGCCGAAAAGTTTACAATTCTGGCATCCGCCATGATAATCGGAGCTGTGTGTCTTCTGATGGGGATGGTGGTGCTGATATTGCTTGCATTCTCGTTGGTGGAGGTATTTAAAATGCTTATGGCTCCCGGTTTGGCATATCTGTCGGTGGCAGGTGTGATTTGTATCCTGATCGTGTTGCTGTATGTGATGAGAAAGCCTATATTGCTTAATCCGATAGCGCGATTTATAACCCGTTTATTCATTAATAAATAAGAGTTATGACAAAAGATTTAGTGCCTGATGAGCATCAGAAAGATGCTCCGCGTAATAAAGACTCTTTCAAGGGGTATTCGATGGAAGATCTTCGTTATCAGCGTGCTCTTGTGGCGATGCGCAAAGAATTCTGCAAGTCTAAAATAGCACATAGTGCCCATCGCATTCGCAAACAAGGTTTTTTTTGCAGGAATAGCTCTACATCTCGTATGGCTCATGCGGGGAATCTGGCTTCCAAGGTGATCTCAGGATTGAGTTATCTTGATTATGTCATGATAGGGGTGTCAATGTTTGGAACCGGCAGAAAAATTTATAAGTTTTTCCGAGGCAAGAAATGAACGATTACAATTCAGTAAGAGTAGAGGCAATTCCGTGTAATGAGGATATTACCGATCTTGCAGCTGCATTCCTCGCAGATGCCGGATTCGAAAGTTTTGAGCCGGATCAAACCGGCTTGACAGCGTATATACACGCTGAAGAAGGTATGGATTGCGGTAAAATTGCAATGGAAGCACTTGCCAACTTCCCAATGGCGGTGAAATTCAGTGTTGCCACAAAATTTATCAAAGGCGAGGATTGGAATTCAGAATGGGAAAAGAATTATTTCAAGCCTATTTTGATTGGTGACAAAGTGGCGGTACATTCCACTTTTCACAGGGATGTGCCTGAGGCGGAATATGACATAGTTATAGATCCGAAGATGGCATTTGGCACCGGGCATCATGACACTACTTCGCAGATGATGCGTCTGATATTGGATTTATCTCTTGAGGGAAAGAGCGTGATAGATATGGGTACCGGAACCGGTATATTGTCAATTCTGGCAAAGAAAAGAGGTGCATCCGGCGTGGCAGGGATAGAGATAGACAGACCGGCTTATGAAAATGCCATTGAGCACGCAACGCTCAATAATGTTGACATAACCATTATCCATGGCGATTCCGGTTCTTTGAAAAAACTGAAACCTGCCGATTACCTTTTTGCAAACATCAACAGAAATATAATTATATCCGATATTGACAAATATTCGGAAAATCTGAAACCCGGGGGCGAGATGCTCCTCAGTGGCTTTTACGAGCAGGATGTGGATATGATTGAGAAGGAATGTGCGAAATATGGGTTAAAGGAAGTAGCAAGACTCGTTTCTGATGCCGGATGGACGGCACTTCGCATGCTGAAAAATCGAACTCCTGAAAATGTGTAATATTGTATAATTAACAAAATTTAATGTTAAAAACTGCCAATTGATTTGGTTTTACGCATATTAGGCTTTATCTTTGCATCCGAAAACTTAGAGAAACATAATTAGGAGAAATAAGAAAAAAGGACAGCCTATCGAAAAATTTTACCGAACCAACCAAGCATTAGCAATGGCAAACTTTTCAGGTATGACCGATGAGCAATTGGTCAAGGCGTATGCATCAGGATGTAACGAGGCATTTGATGTGCTTTTGAAGAGCCATCAGGATAGAATTTTCAATTATATCTTGCGCATCGTAAAAAACGAAGACATAGCAAACGACATATTTCAGGAGACGTTTGTCAAGGCGATACAGACTATTCGCCAGGGAAGATACACGGAGAATGGAAAATTTCCAGCGTGGATTACTCGTATTGCCCATAATCTTATCATAGACTATTACAGGCAGGAGAAATCCGAGAATCTCCAGAGTGCGGATCTTGAGGATGTGGATATTTTGAACCGCAAGGAACTTTGCGAGGAAACCATAGAAGATGTGATAATCTCCGAACAGATTCGTGAGGATGTGAAGTATCTGATAGAGGAGCTTCCTTCGTTGCAAAGGGATGTGCTGGTGATGCGTTATTATCAGGAATTGAGTTTCAAAGAGATTGCAGAGACAACAGGTGTGAGCATAAATACGGCACTTGGCAGAATGCGTTATGCGGTCTTGAATTTACGAAGAATAGCCCAGAAAAAAGATATAATTCTAACTTTGTAATAATAAAAGAGGGTTTGCGCGCGTTATATAGATGATTTAAATATAAAATAGATTGCCTATGACGCACGATTCCCACTTAACAACAAATGTGGATTGCCAAGTCAATGCAGATCCACGGCCGCGCAAAGCGACAATCAGTTTTTTGCAGCAGTTCGCCCGTACTTATGCCATACTTTCAGGCACTGCATTTTCGGCGATGAGCATCAACTGATACCAAAGTAAAGAGAGTTCCGCACGGGACTCTCTCTTTTTGTGCATGATTTTGGGGTAAGGGAACCTGAGTTTGTAAATCGCAAATTATTTATTTTTAGTCATGGCTTGGCAAAAATTGTAATATTTTGATTAAATTTGCAGTTTAATCAGAGTAATATTTCTCACATATTTGTAATTATGGAAGAAATCAAAAAAGAAGAAGAGATTGCTGCGGAAGGGGGTCTCAATTTTATAGAACAGGAGATAAAGGCTGATCTTGAGGCCGGTAAAAATGGTGGAAGATTGAATACCCGTTTTCCACCGGAACCCAATGGATATCTTCATATAGGTCATGCCAAAGCGTTTATTATGGATTTTGGAGCAGCCGAGAAATTCGGTGGCACCTGCAATCTTCGTTTTGATGATACAAATCCTCAGAAGGAGGATACAGAATACGTAGAAGCCATTAAGGAGGATATCCACTGGCTCGGTTTTGATTGGGAAGATAGGTTGTACTATGCAAGCGACTATTTTCCACAGCTTTATGATTTGGCTGTAAGGATGATAAAAGAGGGGAAAGCTTATGTGGATGAACAGACAAGTGAGCAGATTGCTGCCCAGAAAGGCACTCCTACCGTTCCCGGAACTGCAAGCCCTTATCGTGACCGTCCCATAGAGGAGAATCTTGAACTTTTCGAGAAGATGAATGCCGGAGTATTTGATGAGGGCGCCATGGTGCTCCGTGCCAAGATAGATATGGCAAGTGACAATATGCACTTCCGCGATCCTATTATGTATCGTATCCTCAAGACTCCGCACTGGCGTACGGGAGATAAATGGAAGGTATATCCGATGTATGACTTTGCACATGGTCAAAGCGATTATTTTGAGGGTGTAACTCATTCTATCTGCACCTTGGAGTTTGTGCCTCATCGCCCGCTCTATGAATATTTTGTGAAAGAACTGGCTGATGAAAGCTATTGCCCGCGACAGATTGAATTCAACCGCCTGAATCTAACATATACAGTGATGAGCAAGCGTAAATTGCTGCAACTTGTGAAGGAAGGGCTTGTAAACGGGTGGGATGATCCCCGCATGCCGACCCTGCGCGGTTTGCGCCGTCGCGGTTATACACCATCGTCAATAAAGGATTTTGTAAACAGGATTGGCTATACAAAATATGAAGCTCTAAATCATATAGAACTTCTTGAACACTCTGTCAGGGAGGATTTGAACAAGACGGCCACACGTGTTAGTGTTGTTCAGAATCCGGTGAAACTGATTCTGACGAACTATCCGGAAGGTCAGACAGAGATGATGGAAATGTATAATAATCCGGAGAATTTGGCTGAGGGAAAACATCAGATGCCTTTTACCCGTGAACTTTGGATAGAGAGAGAGGATTTTATGGAGAATCCGCCTAAAAAATTCTTCCGTATGTCCCCGGATAAGGAGGTTAGGTTGAAAGGTGCATATATTGTTAAATGTACCGGCGTTAAGAAAAATGAGGCAGGTGAAATTGAAGAAATTTATGCTACTTATGACCCTGAGACGCGTAGCGGTTTGCCGGGCAGCGACCGTAAGGTGAAAGGTACACTTCACTGGGTTTCTGTGCCTACTGCCACTACAGCCGAGATCCGCGATTATGACCGCTTGTTTGCTGTGGAGAATCCGAGTGCAGAGGAGGGTGACTTCAGGGAATTGCTGAATCCGGACTCACTGAAAATCCGCAACAATGCAAAGATCGAGCCATGGTTTGCTGAAAGAATAAAAGCCGGTGACCACTATCAGTTCCAGCGTCTTGGATATTATGTGGTGGATAAGGATTCAACCGATGGACATCCCGTATTCAACAAGACCATTGGTCTTAAGGATTCATGGGCAAAGGAGATGAAAAAATAACTTATGATAGAGGTTGCGAGATGACAATGACGACAGTAGTCGAAAAAATCAAGGGAGCATCATCTCCCTTGTTTTCTTTCGAGATTTTGCCACCATTGCGTGGAAACAGCATATACAGGGTTTATTCAATCATAGACCAACTGCTTGAATATAATCCTGCATATATTAACATTACATCGCATCACAGCGAAAGCATATATATGCCTCAGCCCGATGGATCGCATCGCAAGGTGTCAACTTTGCGTCGCCCGGGCACAGTGGCAATTGCAGCAGCTATACAAAACAAGTATGGTATTACGGCTGTGCCCCATATAATATGTAAAGGCTTCAGCAGGGATGAGACGGAATACGCCCTGCTCGATCTGAATTTTCTCGGAATTACAAATATTCTGCTGCTTCAAGGGGATTCAAAATCAAATGAACCTCAATGGAATAATGGGGAAAAATACAATTTATATGCTTCTGATTTGCAGCAGCAGGTAAATGATTTCAATAAAGGAATTGGAATTGATGGCACAAAAATAGAAGGTATAGATACACCTTTCAGCTATGGTATGGCATGCTATCCCGAAAAGCATGACGAGGCTCCGAACCCGGATATAGATCTTGAATTTGCAAAGAAAAAGGTGGATAATGGAGCCGGCTATCTTGTGACTCAGATGTTTTTTGATAATGAAAAATATTTTGATTTTGTAAGCCGCTGCAGGCGTGCAGGTATTACAGTACCTATAATTCCGGGTATTAAGCCAATCACAAAGGTAAGGCAGATGACATTGTTGCCAAAAGTGTTTCATGTTGATATTCCTGAAATATTCGCTTCTGAGTTGCGAGAATGCAAATCTGATGAGAGTGCGGCCGCCTGTGGCATGGAATGGTGTGCAAATCAATGCCGGGAATTGATGAATCATGGTGTAAAGGGGATACATTTTTATACCCACTATGCAGTGGATAGCGTAAGCAAAGTAGCAGGAATGGTGTATTGATGCTGCGGGAGCGCATTATGCATGTTTTGGATTAAGGTTGAATAAGATTAGTTATTGATGACAAGAGATGAATTTATAACCCGGCTTCAAAAGAAGATACTGGTGCTTGACGGGGCTATGGGCACAATGATTCAGCGTCAGCATTTGTCTGAGGCTGATTTTCATATTGGCTTGCAAAGTGTGTCACGCAGTTCCGTGAAAGGTTGCAATGATGTGCTTGTATTGACACGCCCTGAGATAATAAAAAAAATACATAGAGATTATCTTGATGCCGGTGCTGATATCATATCCACCAATACCTTTAATTCCAACAGTATTTCACTAAAAGAGTATGGTTTGTCGGGGCAGGCGTCATCACTGTGCTGTGCCGGGGTTCGCCTTGCCAAAGATGCTGTAGATGAATATTGCAGGGAGAACGAGGTGCCCTGTTCCGAGCGACCCCTTGTGGCAGGAAGTATGGGACCAACAGGTGTTTCTCTTTCCATCGCCATGCAGGAGGTTGGAAATTTCCAGACGGAATTTCAGAGGATGGTTGATGCCTATGAGGAGCAGGCGGCAGCTTTGATAGAGGGTGGTACTGACATATTGCTTCTTGAAACGGCATTTGATTTAATGAATGCCAAAGCGGCAGTTTATGGTATAAAATCCGCGTTTAAGAAATTGGGAGTTGAGACGGCGCTGATGATTTCTGCAACCCTTACAGAGCAAGGACGCTTGCTGTCGGGTCAAACGCTTGAGCAGACTGTGGAATCGCTTGCTCACAGCGGTGCTGTCAGTATAGGTCTTAATTGCGGATTCGGAGCTTCGGCATTAATACCTTATGTGAAAAATTTGTCAGAGATAGTACCTGTTTCTGTTTCTACTCATCCCAATGCCGGATTGCCTGATGCTTTGGGTAACTATACTGATAATCCGCAGAAAATGTGTGATGAGGTGAGGGAGATAATGCGTCAGGGATGTGTAAATATTATAGGGGGATGTTGTGGCACAACCCCGGAACATATTCATCTTATCGTGAGGGAAGCTAAGAAATGGAAACCCAGAGAAATAACGCATGCATTGGTTGACAAGCATTTTATAAAAATAGGGGAGAGATGCAACGTTGCCGGCAGCCGTAAATTCTTGCGTTTGATAGGAGAGGGGAATTACCGCGAATGTCTTGACATTGCCGCTGACCAGATTGAAAAAGGTGCGGATATTCTCGACATAAATATGGATGATGCAATGCTTGATACCCGGATGCAGATGTCAACATTCCTCACAATGCTTGCTTCCGACCCGCGTGCACAATCCACTCCTGTAATGATAGATTCATCTGATTTCAATGTGATTAGAGCAGGGATGAGATTGTTGCCTTTACATGGAGTGGTAAATTCAATAAGTCTTAAGAATGGAGAAGAGGAGTTTCTTGCACGTGCATCGGAAATACATGCCATGGGGTGCTCGATGGTTGTAATGGCCTTTGATGAGAAAGGACAGGCTGATACATTTGAGCGGAGAATTGAAATTTGTTCTAGAGCCTATAATCTGCTAACAAAGAAAGCAGTTGTGCCGGCAAGTGAAATTATCTTCGATCCCAATGTACTTGCAATAGCGACAGGTATTGAGGCTCACCGAAGGTATGCTCTGGATTTTTTGGAAGCTACGGAGTGGATAAAGCAGAATCTTCCGGGTGCAAGAGTAAGCGGAGGAATCAGCAATCTGTCGTTTTCTTTCCGTGGAATTGATCCGGTAAGGAAGGCGATGCATTCAATTTTTCTTGAGCATGCTATAGAACGGGGGATGGATATGGCAATCATAAATCCGAATACGCCTCTTGATTCTGCATGGGTTGATCCTGAATTACACGAACTTATTGATGATGTACTTCTTATGCGTAGAGTTGATGCAGATGAGCGGCTGGTGAACTATGCCGTCAAACTGAAGCAGCAGCTTGATGAGGCTAAGAAAAATAAAGTCAGGGATCCGAAAGTTATTGCAGAGGGTAAGGATACCATGGACATGAAGACATCATGTGAGCGCTTGTCAGATATGCTCGTAACCGGAAATATGTCAGGCTTGGAGCAAACTCTTGATGAAGCACTGGCTGAAAGCGGCGGAAGTGCGATGACTGTGGTCAACAAAGCTCTGATGGCTGGTATGAACAGAGTTGGAGAATTGTTTGGTGAGGGGAAGATGTTCCTGCCTCAGGTAGTCAGGTGTGCTTCCGTCATGAAGAAGGCGGTTGAATACCTTACTCCGGTGATTGAAAAGGAGCAGGTCGGGAGTAGTCAGAACGAGTTGAGCGCACGCCAGTTGGTGGTATTGGCTACAGTTAAGGGTGATGTTCATGATATAGGGAAGAATATAGTGGCCACTGTGCTTCGTTGTGCGGGTTACGAAGTGGAGGATCTTGGAGTAATGACCCCGGCGGAGAAGATAATAGAGACTGCTGTTGCAAAAAATGCTGTGGCAATTGGTTTGAGTGGACTGATAACGCCATCGCTTCATGAGATGGGAGTGGTGGCTGAAATGATGGAGCAAAAAGGGATGACAATACCTCTTTTTGTGGGAGGTGCGACAACTTCGGATGTGCATGCAGCCGTAAAGCTGGCTCCAAGATATTCCGGACCCGTAGTACGAACAGGAGAGGCCGCTTCTTTGCCGGGTGTGCTTGCCAGATTTGTTGATCCTGGTACGCAAGATGAAATGTTTGAAGCATTGCGTTCAGATCAGCAGTTACTTATGAGAGAATATATGTCTGCAGTCCCACAAATCTCTCTGGAAGATGCAAGGAATAGATCAATGAAGGTGGTTGAGGAGGTAATAGAACCAATTTTACCGGGAGAACATGAAATTGAAATTTCTATAGCGGAGGCGTCTCCCCGTATTAATTGGAGAGCTATGCTTAAGGAGTGGAATCTTGACCCTCAGGATATGGAAAGCGAGGAGGCGAAGAAATTACTTTTTGATGCACGTATGCTCCTTATGGATATAAAGGGAACGATAAAGGCAAAGGTTTTTTTACTGTCATGCCATTCTGAGGGAGATGATATAGTTGTAGAATATGCGGGAGGGAAATTTTTGCGTTTGCCAACTTTAAGGAGCTGTACTCCTAATCCTGTAACAGGGATATGTCTTGCCGTGAGTGATTTTATACGCTCGGAAGGAGATTATATAGGGTTGTTTGCCGTTACAGTAGCGGGATCAGGTATTGAGGAAAGAATAGAAGAACTGAGCAAAGAGGATGAATACAGGTCATTGCTGTTGCAATCTTTGTCTCACAGATTGGTGGAGGCGGCTACAGATCGGATGCACCGGCATGTGCGTAAGTATATGTGGGGTATAGGTATCAGACAAGGTATACGTCCGGCAATAGGGTATCCCTCATTACCGGATCAGAGTCTTGTTAAAGAGTTGGATAAGATTATTGATTATAAAGGGATGGGTATTACGGTTACTGAGAGAGGTGCATTATCTCCATCGGCAACCACCACCGGGCTGATACTTGCTCACCCTCAATCAAGATATTTTGAGGTAGGACGTATATCGGATGAGATGTTGGAGGATTATGCCGAAAGGAGAGGGATGAAAAAAGAAATAGTCAGAGAGTTCTTACCTTAGAATTTGGTTCTTTAAGTTATTCTTCTTAGCTACTTGTCAAAAAGCTATACGAGGCTGTTGTTTCCTGATCAGTTCGTACTCATGATTGTGGCAGCGTTGTTGAGGGGAATTATAAAGCACATTTGTGTTGTGTTTTTAAAATTTATTCGAAGATATTTTAAATATTGAGAAAATTGTATTAACTTTGCAAATCTATATGCGAATGCGCTCGGGGCTGACTGGCTTTGACAGCGTGTAGAAGCGGTAGGTAAGCATGCAGAGCTTTGGCGTTTAAGCTCTATAATAGCAAAAGCGTCGACCTATAATTGGCGAAAATAACAATTACGCTCTCGCTGCGTAGTCTGAAGTATAGTAGGACAGCTTAATTCGTCTCAAAGTGAGATGAACGAGACATCTCCCCATTGCCCCGTTCCGAGACGTTTGGACAAGGAGGTGCAGAGAAATTCGGAAATAGGAGATGTAAAGTTCCGGTACATTTCCGAAATTAAGGAACTAAGTAATGGATTGGCTGTCGTGGGCCTGTTCATTAACGAAAATCAATCCACAGACTAAGCTTGTAGAAAGCCCATTGGTTCCACGTTTGGACGAGGGTTCAATCCCCTCCAGCTCCAC
>CAZEUD010000032.1:0-21868 GCA_964515455.1 uncultured Sangeribacter sp. | reverse complement strand
CGTTTTTTTATGCCCTTATCTCTCAAACCATATACTTGCGAAACTTAAATTATTTTAGAATTATTTCAGAATTATTTTGCAATTAAAATAATTTTGCATAACTTTACCGCAACATCAATACAGATATATAATATATAATCAACGATATATCAGCGATATTAATATTATTTCGATAGAAATTACTAACCCAAAATCAAACAGCACATGAAACAAATTGTCATTGCCATGTTTATAGCTGTCATAATTGCAGCTATACCCACGCACAAAGCTAATGCGGACTCGCAAGTAATCTCCTTACTGAAATCCCTTCCAAAACAGAGTGTTACGGACTGCACCCCCGACCAACTTATGGATCTTCTTGACGATGCCTCCCTCGAATGGGTGGAAAGTATCGAATGCAAATACATAAATCTTAATCCAACATACGCCGGTGTCATAATAGGTAGCAATACTACCGGAGAGAATTCCTCTTATATTAAATTCAACTTTAAGAAAGAGAAATTGATGAAAATGTACACTTTGTGGGCATTTGGCGCAGGTATGGATGTAGAGACTACAAAAGTAGAGATTTATCTTAACGATACCATGATAAAAGAAGGCGAATGGGGATATTATACAACCTCCAGTCAGCAAGATATTGATAAAATCTTTACTGCAATTACCAAAGGATCCGGAATGCCACCTTACTTCACATACACATCCGACAAATCAGAAAGCAAAGCGGCATATTCAATTAAGGTCTCAATACCTTATCAATCAGTGGCAGACAATTGCAGATTTTATGGTTTCAGGATATATTACGACGGCACTGTTGACGCGAGTGAATTGGAATCCGGCTCAAGCACAGAAGAGGAGGATGATATTCCCACAATAGTAGAAGAGATTGAGCACTCAGCACAATCAACCGTGGAATATTACGATATATTTGGCCGACGTCTCCCTCAAAAGCCCAACAGCGGTCTATACATTCGCCGCATCGGCGCAAAAACCGAAAAACTGCTGGCTCGCTAACACCTCACAATTCCGCACTCGTCAAGAACCGGATTAAGAATTACCTTATAGAAAAGCTACCAAGGGTGCTGAAGCATTACTCTCTAATGCGACCCTATAAAGATTCGGGGAGGGGGAGACAACGAAAGCCGGCTTCGCAGGAAGTCGGCTTTCGATATGTTGGTTTTATTATAACCGGGGAATTACTCTGCCTTGGGTTCTTCAGCTGCGGGTGCCTCTGCTTCCGGCTCCTCTGCTGCAGGAGTTTCTGCCTTGGGTGCCTCGGCTTTTGCCTCTTCAGCCTTGGGAGCTTCTGCGGCTTTCTTTGAGCGTGAACGACGGGTGCTCTTCGTTTTCTTGGGAGCTGCAGCCTCAAGCATGTTCTCGTTGAAGTCTACAAGCTCAATCATGCACATCTCTGCGTTGTCGCCGAGACGATGACCGGTCTTGATGATGCGGAGGTAGCCACCGGGACGGTCAGCCACTTTCTCTGCAATCACTCCGAAGAGTTCCTTCACAGCTTCTTTATTCTGAAGATAGCTGAACACGAGACGGCGATTTGCCATATCGTCTTTCTTCGACCTTGTGATCAAAGGCTCTGCATATACACGCAATGCCTTGGCCTTGGCCACAGTCGTATAGATTCTCTTATGCTCGATAAGAGCTATCGCAAGGTTGGAAAGAAGGGCCTCGCGGTGTCCTTTCTTGCGACTGAGGTGGTTGAATTTTTTATTATGTCTCATGGGGAATTAGTCTTTATCTAATTTATATTTCGAAATATCCATTCCAAAGGAAAGGTGAAGCTTGTCAAGAAGCTCGTCGAGTTCGCTGAGCGATTTCTTTCCGAAGTTGCGGAATTTGAGAAGATCATTTTTGTTGAAGCCTACGAGTTCGCCAAGGGTCTCCACTTCCGCGCTCTTCAGGCAATTGAGGGCACGGACTGAAAGATCCATGTCCACAAGTTTGCTCTTGAGGAGCTGACGCATGTGAAGCACTTCCTCATCGAATTCCTCCGGAGCATCCTCATTGTGAGCTTCCAGAGTGATTTTCTCGTCGCTGAACATCATGAAATGCTGGATCAGTATCTTGGCAGCCTCCTTCAATGCCTCTTTAGGCATGATTGAGCCATCGGTAGTAACTTCCATCACCAGCTTCTCATAGTCGGTCTTCTGTTCCACACGATAATTCTCCACTGCGTATCTCACATTCTTGATAGGGGTATAGATGGAGTCGATGGCAATCTCGTTGAGGTCATTGCCGCTCAGAAGCTCACGATTCTCATCAGCGGGCACCCATCCGCGTCCTTTGTTGATTGTGAAATTCAGGTCGAAATTCGCGGAAGGATCGAGGTGGCAAATCACCAAGTCGGGATTCAACACCTGGAAACCGGAAAGAACCTTACCCAAGTCGCCTGCAGTGAACACATCCGTGCCCGAAACATTTACCGAGCCTTTCTCTGTGTCATGGTCTTCGGTAAGTTGTTTGAAACGTATCTGCTTAAGGTTGAGAATGATGTTGGTAACATCCTCTTTCACCCCGGGTATCGTGTCGAGTTCGTGTGCTACTCCCTCGATGCGGATCGAACAGATGGCATAGCCGCCAAGCGATGACAACAGGATGCGACGCAACGCATTGCCGATCGTCTGTCCGTAACCCGGCTCGAGCGGACGGAATTCAAATTTTCCGAAGAAGTTGCTCGATTCAAGCATGATTACCTTATCGGGTTTTTGAAATGCTAAAATTGGCATGGGTATCTATTGTTTATTATTTAGAATATAACTCGACGATCAACTGCTCCTTGATAGTCTCGGGGATGTCATCACGCTGCGGCAGGTGGAGGAATTTTCCGCCCTTCACACTCTCGTCCCATTCAATCCAGGGATATTTGCTATGGTTGAAGCCTGCAAGAGCATCAGCAATCACCTCAAGTGATTTTGATTTCTCACGCACAGCCACTACATCTCCGGGTTCTACCTTATAAGAAGGGATATTGACCGGTTTGCCATTTACTGTAATGTGTTTGTGGAGCACGAGCTGACGGGCTGCGGGACGGCTGGGAGCGATGCCCAGACGGTAAACCACATTGTCAAGACGGCTCTCGAGAAGCTGCAGAAGCACCTCACCTGTGATGCCCTTGGTGCGAGCTGCTTTCTCAAAGAGATTGCGGAACTGACGCTCCAATACGCCATAAGTGTATTTGGCTTTCTGCTTCTCGCGGAGCTGCAAGCCATACTCTGATGTCTTGCGGCGGCGGTTGATGCCATGTTGTCCCGGCGGATAATTCTTCTTTGCCAGAACTTTGTCATCGCCATAAATCGGCTCGCCGAATTTACGGGCGATCTTCGTTTTTGGTCCTGTGTATCTTGCCATTTTTTATTCTTTAATTAAAGCGGGCCCCGGGCTCTGATCCCTTAGCGCAGCCGCGACCGTCGAGAGAAAGTGTTACAGACGGTCTATTCGCATTCAGGATCTGCCTTGCGGACTCTTTTGGATTATAATCTATCTTTATACGATTATTATCAATCAGACTCTTCTTCTCTTAGGAGGACGACATCCGTTGTGGGGAAGCGGAGTAACATCAACGATCTCAGTAACCTCGATGCCGGCACCATGTACCGTACGAATTGCTGACTCACGACCGTTGCCCGGACCCTTCACGTATGCTTTCACCTTGCGCAGACCCAGGTCATAGGCCACCTTGGCGCAATCCTGCGCTGCCATCTGAGCTGCGTACGGGGTGTTCTTCTTTGAGCCTCTGAAGCCCATCTTGCCTGCTGAAGACCAGGAGATAACCTGACCCTCGCTGTTGGCCAGACACACAATGATGTTGTTGAAAGAGCTATGCACATGGAGCTGACCTTGGCCATCAACCTTGACATTCCTCTTTTTTGCTGCGACTGTCTTTTTTGCCATACTTTAATTATTTTACTTTGTAGCTTTCTTCTTGTTGGCGACTGTTTTCTTGCGTCCCTTGCGTGTGCGGGCATTGTTCTTTGTGCTCTGTCCGCGCAGAGGAAGACCGATACGGTGACGGATGCCACGGTAGCAGCCGATATCCATCAGTCGCTTGATGTTCAACTGGATTTCAGAGCGAAGGTCTCCCTCCACTTTGTAGTCGTGCTGGATCACTTCACGCACGGCAGCTGCCTGTGCATCTGTCCAGTCTTTAACCTTTATGTCGCGGTCTACACCTGCCTTACTGAGGATGGTGTTGGCTGCGCTCCGGCCGATGCCGAAGATGTAAGTCAAGGCTATCTCGCCTCTTTTATTTTGCGGCAAATCTACGCCGACGATTCTTACTGCCATATCTGGTATTATAAATTTTTTGCAAAGTTAATAATCCATCCGCCAAAATTAAAATTTTGCACCATAATTTTGACGCGGCTCCCCAAATTCAGAGCATTTTACGCGATTTTTATCGCTCTTTCATACTCTTCCCGGGGATGACGGCGTATTATCCTTGACGGGTTTTAAATTTAGGGTTCTTTTTGTTGATTACGTAAAGACGACCTTTGCGACGTACAATCTTGCTGTCGGCGGTGCGTTTCTTCACTGATGCTCTGACTTTCATATCTTGTATCTTTTTAGAAAGTAAGGTTTATTTGTATCTGAATGATATTCTTCCTTTGCTAAGGTCGTAGGGAGACATCTCCACCTTCACCTTGTCACCGGGAAGAATCTTGATATAGTGCATTCTCATCTTGCCGGAGATATGGGCTGTGATCTCATGCCCATTCTCAAGCTCGACCTTGAACATTGCATTTGACAATGCCTCGAGAATCACTCCGTCTTGCTCTATTGCAGCTTGTTTTGCCATTTTGATTCCTTTGTTTATGATTTTTCTGTTTCCTCTGTTATGCCGAGTGCCTCTTCTATATATTTGAATGTGGTCAGAATCTCGGGACCATTCTCATGAATGGCTATCGTATGCTCATAATGGGCGGAGGGCTTGCGGTCGCGAGTGCGGCATTGCCAGCCATCCTGACCTATCACTATATTCTTGCTTCCGAGATTTATCATGGGTTCGATGGCGATCACCATGCCGGGCTTGAGCACAGGTCCGATGCCGCGGCGTCCGTAATTGGGCACCTCCGGATCCTCGTGCATGCTCTTGCCTATGCCGTGTCCGCACATCTCCCTTACCACGCTGTAGCCGTGACGCTCACAATAGGTCTGAACAGCATTCGAAATGTCGCCTATCCTCTTCCCTGCCTTAGCTGCCTCTATACCTTTATAGAGGCTCTCCTTGGTGACTTTCAGAAGAGCGGCTGTCTTTTCGCTGATCTCGCCTACCGGGAATGTGTAGCAGCTGTCGCCGTGATACCCGTTGAGCTCCACCACACAGTCTAGACCTACTATGTCTCCTTCCTGCAAAGCGTAAGCTGACGGGAACCCATGCACCACAGTCTCATTGACCTCTATGCACAGAGTGCCTGGAAAACCTTGATAACCGAGGCATGAGGGCTTACCCCCGTTGTCGAGGATAAACTCTCTTGCTATGGTGTCAAGTTTGAGAGTGGTGATTCCGGGAGCAACCCAGCGGACCATCTCGCCGAGTGTGCGGCTCACAAGGTCGCACGCACCTCTCATCTTTTCTATTTCCTCAGCAGTCTTCAGATAAATCATATCAATCAGCCAACGAGTTACAATCTTTTAAAAAGCACCGCTGCCGGTGGTGCGTCCTTTAATGCGACCGTCTTTCATCAGACCATCGTAATGACGCATCAGCAGATGTCCCTCAATAATGCGGAGAGTGTCAAGCACCACGCCTACCAGAATCAGCAGCGATGTGCCGCCGAAGAAGGAAGCGAAGCTACGGTTGAGTCCGCAGATGTGGGCTATGGCCGGAAGTATTGCCACGATGCCTAAGAATATGGAGCCGGGCAACGTGATGCGCGACATGATGGAATCCAGATAATCCACTGTGGGCTTGCCGGGCTTGATGCCGGGGATGAAGCCGTTGTTGCGCTTCATATCCTCTGCCATCTGCGCCGGGCGCACTGTGATTGCAGTGTAGAAATATGTGAACGCCACAATCATTATGAAATAGATGAAATTATACCAGAATCCGTACATATCGGTCAGCGCACCGAAGACGCCGGTGTGGTTCGTGCTGAAGCCTAACAGAGTTACAGGGATAAACATAATCGCCTGGGCGAAGATGATCGGCATTACGCCGGCTGCATTCACTTTCAAAGGAATGTACTGACGGGCACCGCCATACTGCTTGTTGCCTACCACGCGCTTTGCATACTGCACAGGCACCTTGCGTGTGCCCTGCACCAAAAGCACTGCTCCGGCAATCACAGCGAGCAGGATGATGATCTCCACAAGGAAGAGCACCAGACCGCCACCCTGAGAATTCATCAGGCGTCCGGTGAATTCCTGTATGAATGCCTCCGGAAGGCGGGCGATGATACCTATAAGGATGATGAACGAGATTCCGTTCCCCACACCCTTCTGGTCGATGCGCTCACCGAGCCACATGATGAACATTGAGCCGGCTGCAAGCACTATGGTCATGAATGCAAGCGTCCAGAAGCCCAACTCTACATGGCCACCGGCTGCCTGCACCTGATATTTCAGGTTCATCAGATAGGCCGGCCCCTGGAGCAAAAGAATCAACACTGTCAGATAGCGTGTATACTGGTTGAGCTTCATGCGACCACTCTCACCCTCTCTCTGCATCTTCTGGAACGCCGGCAATACCATACCTAACAGCTGTATCACGATTGATGCCGTGATATAGGGCATGATACCCAACGCGAAGATTGAGGCCTGGGAGAATGCACCTCCGGAGAACATATCCAGAAGCTGCATCAGTCCGTCGGACGTGAAATTCTTTAGCGCCAGCAGTTCGTCGGGGTTGATGCCCGGCAGGACCACGTAGCATCCGAAGCGATAGATGATCACAAGCAGCATCGTTATGCCGATACGCTTGCGAAGATCCTCCACACTCCAGATATTCTTTATTGTTTTAGTAAATCCCATTGTTTGTTGTTTTATTTTTTGATTACGGTTCCACCGGTTGCCTTGATGGCTTCCTCAGCCGACTTCGAGAAGGCGTTGGCCTCTACCTCAAGAGCCTTGGTAACAGAACCGTTGCCCAGCACTTTCACCAATGCTTTTTTTGATACGAGTCCGGCCTGACGGAGATCGTCTACCGTGATCTTGGTAAGGTTGGTGGCTGCTGCCAGAGCCTCAAGTGCGTCAAGGTTGACAGCCTTGTATTCAACGCGGTTGATGTTCTTGAAACCGAATTTCGGAACACGGCGCTGAAGAGGCATCTGTCCGCCCTCGAAACCTACCTTGTGTGAATATCCCGAACGGGACTTGGCGCCTTTATGACCGCGCGTTGATGTCCCGCCGAAGCCTGAACCCGGCCCGCGTCCAACGCGTTTGTTACTCTTGTTGCTGCCGGGTGCCGGTTTTAAATTATGTAGTTCCATTTGCGTTTCGTTCTTTTAGAGTTTTGTCACTTCAACTAAATGATGAACCTTCTTTACCATTCCCATGATTGAAGGGTTATCCTCCTTGATTACGGAATGATTCATCTTGTGCAGACCGAGAGCGTCAAGTGTGAGCTTCTGGGTCTTGGGGCAGTTGATGCGGCTCTTTATCTGAGTGATTTTTATCTGTGCCATGTCTGATTCTTATTTGCCGTTAAACACTTTCTCTACCGACACGCCACGGTTCTGTGCCACCTGCATCGGGCTGCGGAGCTCATCCAATGCCGCGAGTGTAGCCTTTACCAGGTTGTGGGGGTTGGATGAACCTTTCGACTTGGCAAGCACGTCGGTCACTCCTACACTCTCAAGAACCGCACGCATAGCGCCACCGGCTTTTACTCCGGTACCCTCGCTCGCCGGCTTCAGGAAGATGCGTGAGCCGCCGAACTTGGCGCTTACCTCGTGTGGTATGGTGCCTTTGTGCACAGGCACTTTGATAAGGTTCTTCTTTGCCGTCTCTACGCCTTTGGCGATTGCTGCGGTAACCTCATTGGCTTTGCCGAGACCCCAACCGATGATGCCGTCTTCATTTCCTACAACCACGATGGCTGCGAAGCTGAAGGCACGACCTCCCTTGGTAACCTTGGTTACACGGTTGATGGCTACCAGACGGTCTTTCAATTCCAAATCATTTGTGGACTTGACTCTGTTATTTCTTTTTGCCATGATTCTAATTTAAAATTTAAGACCTCCCTTGCGGGCTCCATCGGCCAATGATTTAACTCTACCATGGAAAAGATAACCGTTGCGGTCGAAAACCACTGCCTCGATTCCCTTCTCCTGGGCTTTCTTTGCTATCTGCTCTCCTACCTTGGCAGCCACCTCTGTCTTGGTGCCACCTTCGAGTCCCTTGGAAGATGCAGCACACAAGGTGTTGCCTGCAAGGTCATCGATCAGCTGAACATAGATTCCCTTGTTGCTGCGGAACACGCTCATGCGGGGACGCGCTGCTGTGCCGGAAATCTTGCCGCGAATGCGACTCTTTATCTTATTTCTTCTTGCTGTCTTGGATATCATAGTTCCTCAATTTTTATTTGGCATTAGCCGTTTTTCCACTCTTGCGGCGGATGATCTCACCGACAAACTTAATACCTTTACCCTTGTAAGGCTCGGGCTTGCGCAGCGAACGAATCTTGGCGCACACCTGTCCGAGAAGCTGCTTGTCGCTGCTTTCCAGAATGATGAGCGGATTCTTGTTGCGCTCAGTCTTTGCCTCTACCTTGATCTCCTTGGGAAGCTTGATATAGATAGCATGTGAATATCCAAGGGCGAGCTCAAGCACCTGGCCTGTGGCTGTGGCACGATAACCTACACCTACAAGCTCCATCTCTTTCTTGTAACCTTCAGATACACCTACCACCATATTGTGGACAAGCGCACGATAAAGGCCATGCATGGCGCGGTGCTCCTTGTCATCGGAAGGACGGGTCAGCACTACATGACCATCCTCCACTTTGACTGTGATATCAGGATTTACCTCCTGTGAAAGCTCTCCTTTGGGACCTTTTACGGTCACTACATTGTCTTTAACCTGTACGGTTACGCCGGCAGGTATCGCAATCGGTGATTTACCTATTCTTGACATAATACCTCCTTCTTTAATAAACGTAACACAATACTTCGCCGCCTATCTTGCGATCTTTTGCCTCCTTGTTGGTCATCACTCCCTGTGAGGTGGAGAGAATCGCAATTCCGAGACCATTGAGCACGCGCGGCATCTCTTTGTAACCTGTATACTGGCGCAGACCCGGACGTGACACACGGAGAAGATTCTTGATAGCGTTCACCTTGTCGACCGGATCATACTTCAAGGCTATCTTGATGGTACCCTGCGGGGTATTGCCCTCCTCAAACTTATAGTTGAGGATATAGCCTTGCTCAAAAAGGATCTTTGTGATCTCTTTTTTCATTTTTGAAGACGGAACCTCCACCACGCGGTGTCCGGCGTGGATGGCGTTTCTCAGTCTTGTCAAATAATCTGCTATTGGATCAGTCATTGTTTAGATTGTTAAATTGATTCAGATATACTGAACAATATTTAATTACTCTCTTATTTTTGCTATTGTCATTACCCGGCGCTTCTTTGATGCGGCTGTTTCATTGGCGCCGTCCGGCAAAGCCGGGCGAATGTCCCCGCTCCGGCGGCTGTTTCGTTGACGCCGTCCGGCGAAGCCGGGCGAATGTTGTCTTACCAGCTTGCTTTCTTCACACCCGGGATCAGACCTGCGCTTGCCATCTCGCGGAATTGGATTCTGCTGATGCCAAACTGACGCATGTAGCCTTTCGGACGGCCGGTGATCTCGCAACGGTTGTGCAAACGCACTTTGGATGCATTCTTCGGAAGCTTCTGAAGCTTGGCAAGAGCATCGTAATCGATGTTGCCTTCAGCATCTGCCAATGCGGCTTTCTTCAACGCTGCTTTCTTCTCAGCATATTTCGCAACCATACGCTGGCGTTTCACCTCGCGGGCTTTCATTGATTCTTTTGCCATGTCGTATTATTTTTTGAAAGGAAGTCCGAATTTCTTGAGAAGGGCGAATCCCTCTTCGTCGGTCTTTGCAGAGGTGACGAATGTGATGTTCATACCCTGAAGCTTCGGAACATTATCAATGTTGATCTCGGGGAAAATTATCTGCTCTGTGATACCGAGCGTGTAGTTGCCACGACCGTCAAGCTTGCTGTTAATACCCTTGAAGTCGCGGATACGGGGCAATGCCACGCGTACCAGTCTCTCAAGGAACTCATACATCTTGTCGCGACGCAATGTAACCATGGCGCCGATCGGCATTTTCTTACGAAGCTTGAAGTTTGAGATATCTTTTCTTGACACTGTTGCAACTGCTTTCTGACCGGTGATGGCGGTAAGCTCGTTGATAGCTGTCTCGATAAGTTTCTTATCTTGTGTGGCGGCTCCGAGTCCCTGGTTGATCACGATCTTCTCCAGGCGGGGAACCTGCATCACGGTGGTATATTTGAATTCCTCCGTGAGCTCCGGAACTATTCTTTCCTTATAGTCTTTGCTAAGAGTTGTGCTCATTACTTAATCTCCTCTCCTGATTTTTTAGAATAACGTACCAACTTTCCGGCATCGTTCAAGCGGCGTCCAATGCGGGTGGGCTTGCCGGATTTGGGATCCAATACATTCAAATTTGAAATATGCACGGGGGCTTCCATCTTGATTATGCCTCCCTGCGGATATTTGGCATTGGGCTTGGTGCTCTTTGACACCATGTTGACACCCTCTACCACTGCGCGGTTCTTGCTTACAAGCACGCGGAGCACGCGACCTGTCTTGCCTTTGTCATCGCCGGAGTTCACATAGACTGTGTCACCCTTCTTTATATGCAATTTTGCCATTTCTATTTACGGTTTAAGACGGTTAAAGAACTTCTGGTGCCAGCGACACGATTTTCATGTTTGTGGCGCGCAGCTCACGGGCAACAGGGCCGAAGATACGTGTGCCGCGGATTTCACCGGCGTTGTTAAGAAGCACGCAAGCGTTGTCGTCGAAACGGATGTAGCTGCCATCCGCACGGCGAACCTCTTTCTTTGTGCGAACCACAACAGCCTTCGATACGGTGCCTTTCTTCACATCTGACGACGGGATAGTGCTCTTCACACTTACCACGATGATGTCGCCTACGCTTGCATAGCGACGGCGTGTGCCGCCGAGCACATGGATACAGAGTGCCTCTTTGGCGCCACTGTTGTCCGCTACTGTCAATCGGGATTCTGTCTGGATCATGATTACTTAACTTTTTCGATAATTTCTACCAGTCTCCATCTCTTTGTCTTGCTCAACGGACGGGTCTCCATCAGACGGACTGTGTCGCCTACAGAGCATTCGTTGTTTTCATCGTGAGCATGATACTTCTTTGTCTTGTTGACAAATTTTCCGTAAATCGGGTGTTTCTCTTTCCACTTGATTTCAACTGTGATCGTCTTGTCACATTTGTTGCTCGAAACAACCCCGATTCTCTCTTTTCTCAAATTTCTTTTCTCTTCCATTTGTAAAATGATTTCCGGGGATTAATCTACTGCGGAAGCCCCCTCCTTGGCGGCGGCGATTTCCTTCTGGCGCAACACTGTCTTCAAGCGGGCAATCTCACGGCGATCCTTGGTGATCTTCGAGGGATTGTCTACGGGAGATATCGCGTGCGCTACTTTCAATTCACGATAAGCCTTCTCTGCAACCTCTATCCGGGCTGTCAGCTCCTGAATGCTTAATTCCTTGATTTCTTCCTTTTTCATTATTGTTATTAATACTGTTTGTTGAATATTCCAGAATGTCTGACGGTTAGGTCGTATAATTCACAAATATTCCGCAAGCCTTCACGGCTGTCCGCACTGCCGGACAACCCTAAAAACCTGCAAAAAATCCAAATTCGACCGCAAATTTACTGAAAATATTGCGATTATGAAAATTTTTTTTGATTTTTATCGCTTTTATATATAAAAAAACTCCACTCCCCTTTCGGGAAGCGGAGCTTTTTTTCTATTTCTCAGACATTCTGGCTGGGATCATAGTCGCGGCGAACCACAAATTTTGTGATTACCGGAAGCTTCTGGGCTGCCAGACGCAATGCCTCTTTGGCCACATCGTAGGGCACTCCCTCCACTTCTATCAGGATGCGTCCCGGAGTTACGGGCGCCACGAATCCCTCCGGATTACCTTTACCTTTACCCATGCGGACCTCGGCAGGCTTCTTGGTGATCGGTTTATCCGGGAAAATGCGGATCCATATCTGACCCTGACGCTGCATATAGCGGGTCACGGCCACACGGGCTGCCTCTATCTGGCGACCGGTGATCCATTTTGAATCGAGTGTCTTGATACCGAACGAACCGAATGCAAGCTGGTTGCCACGCTGGGCTTCACCTTTCATACGGCCTTTTTGAGAACGGCGGTATCTTGTTTTCTTAGGCTGTAACATGTTTTTGAGCTATTTATCGGTTGTTGTTTTTCTTATTGCGGAATCCGCCCTTCCTGCCACCGCCCTGCGGACGACCGGTCTCTTTCTGACCGATAGCATAGGTAGGGGTAAGTTCCTTCTTGCCATAGATCTCACCACGGCAGATCCATACCTTGATACCGATGATTCCCACCTTGGTGAGAGCCTCTACCAATGCATAGTCGATATCTGCACGGAGTGTGTGGAGCGGTGTGCGGCCTTCCTTGAACATCTCGCTTCTGGCCATCTCGGCGCCGTTAAGACGACCGGATACCTGAACCTTGATACCCTCGGCACCCATGCGCATTGTTGAGGCGATAGCCATCTTCACTGCGCGGCGGTAAGCCACTTTGTTCTCTATCTGGCGTGCGATGCTGGTAGCCACGATCTCGGCATCCAGTTCAGGACGCTTGATCTCGTAGATGTTGATCTGAACTTCCTTGTCGGTGAGCTTCTTGAGCTCCTCCTTCAGGGCGTCGACATCTTTGCCGCCTTTGCCGATAATCATACCCGGACGAGATGTGCAGATTGTAACTGTGGCCATCTTCAGGGTACGCTCTATGATTATTCTGGACACGCTTGCTTTTGCAAGACGAGTGTGGAGATATTTACGGATCTTCGAGTCCTCAAGAAGGGTGTCGCCGTATTTCTTTCCACCATACCAGTTTGAGTCCCAACCGCGGATTACACCGAGACGGTTGCTGATTGGATTAACTTTCTGTCCCATCTTTGCAATTTAAGCTTTTTCGTTATTAATTGTGTCCACGAACAATGTAACATGATTCGAGCGCTTGCGGATACGGTAGCCGCGGCCCTGGGGTGCGGGACGAAGGCGCTTGAGCATCGGTGCGCAGTCTACGAAGACTGTCTTCACATAGAGCTCGCCGGCTTCTGCCTTGCGCTCATTCTTCTGTTCCCAGTTGGCGATTGCCGAACGAAGCAGCTTCTCTACCTTGCGGGAAGCCTCTTTATTGGAAAATTTCAGTATTCCGAGTGCCTTGAAAGCCTCCTGACCGCGAATCATATCGACCACAAGGCGCATCTTGCGCGGAGAGCTGGGCACATTGTGCAATTTAGCGAAATATTCGCTTTTGCGTGCCTCTTTGATAGCCTCGGCTGATTGTCTTTTTCTTAAACCCATTGTATGTTATTCTATTTTTTCTGAATTAATGATTCGGGCCATTATTTTTTCTTGTTGCCGGCATGTCCGCGGAAGGTGCGGGTGGGGGCGAATTCTCCCAGCTTGTGGCCTACCATATTCTCGGTCACATATACCGGTATGAATTTGTTGCCATTATGCACGGCGAAAGTGTGTCCGACGAAGTCGGGGGAGATCATGGATGCACGGCTCCACGTCTTGATGACGCTCTTCTTTCCGCTCTCCTCCATGGCTGCCACTTTCTTCTCGAGCTTAACGCTGATAAATGGTCCTTTTTTAAGCGAACGACTCATACTTGTCTCAATTAATCAAATTATTTTTTCCTTCTTTCAATTATATACTTCGAAGAATGCTTCTTCAGTGAACGGGTCTTCTTGCCCTTTGCATAAAGACCTGTACGTGAACGCGGGTGTCCACCGCTCTGGCGGCCTTCACCACCACCCATCGGGTGGTCTACAGGGTTCATTACCACACCACGGTTGTGAGGACGACGTCCCATCCAGCGTGAACGACCGGCTTTACCGCTCTGCTCCAGTGCATGGTCGGAATTGCCGACTACTCCTACTGTGGCGCGACATGTCAGAAGCACTTTTCTTGTTTCTCCAGAAGGCAATTTGATGATTGCGTAATCACCTTCGCGTGATGTGAGCTGCGCGAATGTGCCGGCAGAGCGGGCCATGCTCGCTCCCTGACCGGGACGCAACTCGATACAATGGATCAAGGTTCCCACGGGTATTGCTGACAAGGGAAGCGTGTTGCCTACCTCGGGAGCTACATCCGGACCGCTCACTACGGTCTGACCTACCTCAAGGCCGTTGGGGGCAATGATATAGGCTTTCGAACCATCTTGATAATAAAGGAGCGCGATGCGTGCCGAGCGGTTGGGATCATACTCGATGCTCTTCACCGTTGCCGGTACGCCATCGTTGGTTCTCTTGAAGTCGATGAGACGCAATTTTCTCTTATGGCCGCCGCCACGATAGCGTGTCGACAGATGGCCTGAGGAGTTACGTCCACCTGTGGAACTTTTCCCGACTGTAAGAGATTTTTCTGGTGTGGTAGCAGTGATTGTTCCTTTGAACACACCAATAACCTTGTGTCTTTGCCCAGGCGTAGTGGGCTTGAATTTTCTTACTGCCATTACTCTTAAATATTGCTATAATAGTCAATCTTCTGCCCTTCAGCCACTGTTACGTAAGCCTTCTTGAAGGCTGCACGCTGTCCGCGGATAATTCCGCTCTTGGTATAGCGCTGTTTGCGCTTGCCGGCGTAGCTGGCGGTGTTTACACTCTCCACGCGGACGTTGTAGAGCTTCTCCACAAGGTCCTTGATCTGGAATTTGTTTGCCTCGGGAGAAACAGCAAAGGTGTAGCAGTTCTGCTTCTCGCTGTAGGCCGTGGCCTTTTCAGTAACGACCGGTTTGATCTGTATATCCATTTCTTTTCTCTCCTAAGGTTTAAAATTCATTAAGAACTGCAACGCTGTCTTCTGTAAGAAGAATGGCATCGTTGTTGAGCACTGTGTATGCATTCAGATCCTTTGCTGTATAAAGCAGCGCGTTAGGAACGTTGCGCACACTCAGGTATACATTCTCATCCGGAGCTGACATTACCAGCAGCACTTTCTTGTCCTCAAGTTTGAAACCTTTGGCAAGCTGCATGTAGCTTTTGGTTTTGGGAGCATCGAATGTGAAGTTTTCGATCACGATGATCTGCTTCTCCTGTGCTTTTGATGTCAATGCGATGCGACGTGCAAGAGCTTTTACTTTCTTGTTAAGCTTTGTGCGATAGTCGCGGGGACGGGGACCGAACACTGTGCCGCCACCACGCAGAAGCGGAGAGTTGATGTCACCGCGACGTGCGCCGCCGCCACCTTTCTGACGTCCGAGCTTACGGGTGGAACCAGATACCTCGCTGCGCTCTTTGCTCTTGTGAGTGCCCTGGCGCTGGTTGCCCAGATACTGTTTTACATTGAGATAAATAGTGTGCTCGGCATTGCCTTCGCTGAGGTCGCGTGAAAACACCTCGTCGTTGAGAGTGACTTTACGTCCTGTATCTTCTCCTTTGATGTTATAAACTGCTACTTCCATTATTTCTCAACTAAAACGATTGAACCTTTGGGACCCGGTACGGAACCCTTAATCATTAACAAATTGTGCTCCGGAAGCACTTTGATCACCTGCAGATTCTGCACTGTGACACGCTCGTTGCCCATCTGGCCTGCCATGCGCAAACCTTTGAACACCTTTGCTGGATACGAACATGCACCGATAGAACCCGGGGCGCGGAGACGGTTGTGCTGACCGTGGGTGCTCTGGCCTACGCCGCCAAATCCGTGGCGTTTTACTACGCCCTGGAATCCTTTACCTTTGGAAGTGCCGACTACATCGACAAAACCTCCCTCCTGGAAAAGATCCACAGTCAGCGTCTCGCCAAGACCCGGCAGGGTCTCGAACGATTTGAACTCGGCCAAGTGGCGCTTGGGTGTTACTCCGGCTTTCTGGAAGTGTCCGGCCTGCGGCTTGTTGGTATGTTTCTCTTTCTTGTCCATGAAACCTACCTGAACTGCCTCATAACCGTCCTTCTCCAAAGTCTTCACTTGGGTAACCACACAAGGACCTACTTCGATAACAGTGCACGGAACATTCTTTCCGTCGGCACTGAAAACGGATGTCATTCCGATTTTCTTTCCTAATAATCCTGGCATTTCTTTTTAACTGTTTGTGGTTATTGATCCGGACGGACTCGCCGTCCGGATCTTTTGTTGGTTGTTTTTCCTTACTTATACTTTGATGGATACATCTACTCCACTCGGAAGCTCAAGCTTCATCAGCGCGTCTACTGTCTTCGATGTGCTCGAATAGATATCGATCAGACGCTGATAGGATGACAGCTGGAACTGCTCGCGGCTCTTCTTGTTGACAAACGTTGAGCGGTTCACGGTAAAGATACGCTTGTGGGTGGGCAATGGAATCGGGCCGCTCACAACTGCGCCGGTCGATTTGACCGTCTTCACGATCTTCTCAGCGGATTTGTCCACGAGATTGTGATCGTAAGATTTAAGTTTGATTCTGATTTTTTGGCTCATATTGTTGTTATGACTTTATTATTATTTAAGTAAGTCTACACGACCCTGACATTCTGTCAAGACGTTCTTTGCGATTGAACTGCTTACCTCAGCGTAGTGGCTGAACGACATGGTGCTCGTAGCGCGTCCTGAAGTGATGGTACGCAGGGCGGTTACATAACCGAACATCTCTGCCAGCGGAGCCTTGGCCTTTACGATGCGGGCACCGCTGCGGCTTGTCTCCATACCTTCCACCTGACCGCGACGCTTGTTAAGGTCGCCGATAACATCACCCATGGACTCTTCCGGAGTTACCACCTCTATCTTCATGATAGGCTCCATAAGCACTGGACCCGCCTTCTCAGAACCTTTCTTGAAGGCCTGGATTGCGCAAAGCTCAAATGAAAGCTGGTCGGAGTCTACGGGGTGGAAGCTGCCATCGAGCAGCGTCACTTTCAGACGCTCTACAGGATAGCCGGCGAGCACACCATTCTTCATGGCTGTCTGGAAACCTTTCTGCACTGACGGGATATATTCCTTAGGCACGTTACCACCCTTAACCTCGTCGACAAACTGGAGGCTGCCCTCGAAGTCTTCATCAGCAGGCTCGATGCGGACGATTATATCTGCAAATTTACCGCGACCACCGGTCTGCTTCTTGAATACCTCGCGAAGTTCTACGGGCTTGGTAATAGCCTCTTTGTATGTTACCTGCGGACGTCCCTGATTGCACTCTACCTTGAATTCACGGCGCAGACGGTCGATAATGATATCAAGATGGAGCTCACCCATACCGCTGATCACGGTCTGACCGGTCTCCTCATTTGTCTCTACGCGGAATGTCGGGTCTTCCTCAGCAAGCTTCTGGAGCCCTACTCCAAGTTTGTCAAGGTCTTTCTGAGTCTTGGGTTCTACAGCGATACCGATCACAGGATCCGGAAATTCCATAGCCTCAAGCACGATCGGATGGTTCTCATCGCAGAGTGTGTCACCTGTGCGGATATCCTTGAAACCTACTCCCGCACCGATATCTCCGCAACCGATCACCTCTTTCGGGTTCTGCTTGTTGGAGTGCATCTGGAACAGACGTGAGATACGCTCCTTCTTGCCGCTGCGGCTGTTAAGCACATAGCTGCCGGCCGACACCTCGCCTGAATATACACGGAAGAAGCAGAGACGACCTACATAGGGGTCAGTGGCAATCTTGAATGCCAATGCCGACATAGGAGCCTCGGGATCCGGTTCGCGAACTTCCACGTCATCTGTACCGGGAGCCACGCCCTCTACCGCACCTGAATCAAGAGGTGAGGGAAGATAAGCGCAAACAGCATCAAGCAATGTCTGTACACCTTTATTCTTGAAAGAAGAACCGCAGATCATCGGGTTGATAGCCATCGAAAGTGTGCCTTTGCGGATAGCGGCGCGAATCTCATCCTCTGTGATTGTGGAAGGATCATCGAAATATTTCTCCATCAGAGTCTCGTCAAGCTCTGCGAGAGTTTCAAGCATTTTGTCGCGGTATTCCTCAGCTTCCGCAAGAAGGTTGGAAGGAATTTCCTCGATGCTGTATTCTGCGCCCATAGTCTCATCGTGCCAGAAGATAGCCTTCATTCCTACAAGGTCTACAACGCCTTTGAATGTCTCTTCAGCACCTATAGGTATCTGGATGGGAAGCGGAGTAGCGCCGAGCACCTCCTTCACCTGGCGCACAACCTCGAAAAAGTTGGCACCGGAGCGGTCCATCTTGTTGACGTAACCGATACGGGGCACATTGTATTTGTCTGCCTGACGCCATACGGTCTCACTCTGAGGCTCCACACCGCCTACTGCGCAGAAGGCAGCCACAGCACCGTCGAGCACACGCAGCGAGCGCTCCACCTCTACGGTGAAATCCACGTGCCCGGGAGTGTCAATCAGGTTGATTTTGAATTTGTCATCACCATATTTCCAGAACGTAGTGGTAGCGGCGGAAGTAATTGTGATACCGCGCTCCTGCTCCTGTTCCATCCAGTCCATGGTGGCGGCGCCGTCATGCACCTCACCGATCTTGTGGGTAAGACCGGTATAGAACAATATACGCTCGGATGTGGTGGTTTTGCCGGCATCAATGTGAGCCATGATGCCGATATTGCGGGTTAATCTAAGATCATCGTGTTTTGCCATTTTCTCTTATCTCAATATTAAAATCTGAAATGTGCAAACGCGCGGTTAGCCTCTGCCATACGGTGCATATCCTCTTTCCTCTTGTATGCACCACCCTGGTCGTTGAAGGCATCTACGATCTCTGCCGCCAATTTGTCGGCCATCGTCTTACCACCACGTTTGCGGGCGAAGATAATGAGATTTTTCATTGATATTGATTCCTTGCGGTCAGCACGGATCTCTGTAGGAACCTGGAAGGTGGCACCACCTACGCGGCGTGACTTCACCTCCACCTGAGGAGTTACATTCTCAAGCGCTTTTTTCCAGATCTCAAGCGCACTCTTCTCCTCATTAGGCATTTTCGACTTCACAGTCTCCAATGCAGTGTAGAAAATTGTGAAAGCGGTGTTCTTCTTTCCGTCATACATCAAATGGTTAACGAATTTTGTAACCTTGACGTCATGAAAAACAGGATCAGGGAGCACTACCCTTTTCTTTGGTTTTGCTTTTCTCATTGTTGTTAGTTTAGTGTTTTTGTTTTTGGCTGCTTTTGCAATCTTCAACCGTCTGCTCTCTTGCGGCAGTTTACTCAACCATAGCCATCCAATAAATCAAAAACGGTTTTGTTTACGATTTGATTTTTAATGTAAGCGGCACCTTATTTCTTGGCTGCCTTAGGACGCTTTGCTCCGTATTTGGAACGACGCTGAGTGCGACCCTGAACTCCTGCTGTATCGAGTGTGCCGCGAACGATATGATAGCGAACACCCGGAAGATCTTTCACACGACCGCCGCGCACCATCACGATGGAGTGCTCCTGCAGGTTATGACCCTCTCCGGGAATGTAGCTGTTCACTTCCTTGCCGTTCGTAAGGCGCACACGTGCCACCTTTCTCATTGCTGAGTTAGGCTTCTTGGGGGTGGTGGTGTACACACGCACACACACGCCGCGGCGCTGAGGACAGGAATCCAATGCTGGCGACTTGCTCTTGTCTTTGAGAGCAGTGCGTCCTTTTCTTACTAATTGCTGAATTGTTGGCATTCTTAGTCTCTTTTTTTGATTTATTTGGTTTGTTAATCTAAATTTCTATCATTTTTAAAAGCAATTCAACCATACGTCACAATGCAAACTAAACAACTGTTCTCCAATTGTTTAGCCGCATATCCGGGGCAAAATCGCTCCTAAAGCGTTGCAAAGTTACTAAACTTTAGCGAATTACACAAACATTTAACCTCTAAAATTTAGTTATTTTTTATTTATTTACCTTTCCTTCTTTTACTATGACCGGCACCTGACCTCACTTGAAACGAGCCGCAGAGCGATAGATGGTCTCAAAAATGCGTCTGTCCACATCGTTCAGAATTTTACCCCTGCGAGCCATCACTTTACCAACAGTCTCCATGAATTTGTCGATGCTGACATTGTCAAATCCTCCCTCGGGCGAACCGGTGGAGAAACTGGGGATAAATGTTCTCGGAAAACCGGCTCCGTAAAGATTCACCCCTACTCCGACCACAGTAGCTGTATTGAACATGGTATTGATTCCCGCCTTTGAATGGTCGCCCATTATCAATCCGCAGAATTGGAGATCCGTGCGCATAAAGCGCTGGGTGTGATAATTCCATATTCGCACCTTGCTGTAGTCGTTTTTCAAATTGGATGCCACTGCCCCCGCTCCTATATTACACCATTCTCCTATCACGGCATTCCCCAGATATCCATCGTGTGCCTTGTTGCTGAATCCGAACATCACGGCATTGTCTACCTCTCCCCCCACCTTGCAGAAAGGACCTATCGTGGTGCTTCCATATACCTTGGACCCTATTCTCACTTTTGCATTATCGCAAAGTGCCATCGGACCGCGAAGACAGGATCCCTCCATCACCTCGGCATCCTTTCCTATATATATAGGACCATTTTTAACATTCAATACACACCCTTCTGCAGATGCGCCCTCCTCCATATATACAGACGGAAAACCTTCGGGAGTGGTTTCAGGTCCGATAATTGTCACCGATTTATCCGGTTTTGACGGGGATTCCCCTTTCGCAAGAAATTTGAAGTCCTCTTTTATCTCTTCGCCGTTAAGTTGGAAAATATCGTAGACAAACCATATCTTACGGCATCTCTTGCCATAATATACCCTTACAACCTTGCACAAATCTTCATCCGGGCATACCTCATTGCCAAATACTTTGAATTCATCGAATGTGCCACGATATGCCACGATACCCTCAATGTCAAAGAGGCATTCTCTATGACGCAATGATCTTATGGCCGCCACAAGCTCTTCATCAGGCAAAATGCAACCGGAGATAAAAGTAGTAATCTCACTCCGGCTCACATCCATGGGGAATTTCTCACGAAGATACTCCACAGTCAGGTAGCTGTAACTTGCAGGGAGCAAACGCTCCCATTTCTCTTGTATTGTCGTGATTCCCACTCTGAAAAGAGGCACAGGTCTGGTATACGACAAAGGCAGGAGATTCTCAAACGATTCCACCGTGTCAAAAAATACTATCTTATCCATATTTCTAATATTCGTTTCATGAAAGTCAATTACAAAAGTAATCAAAGTTTTTGAAAAACATCTTACTCGTCCCGACATATCTCATGGCAACCTCATCAAAATATACAAGCAAAATTGGGCACAATTTCACAATTGCGCCCAATTATGTGATTTTTTAGACTATGCTGACTTTCTCAAGCTAACGTTTATCCTACTCAACCACTAACTTACAAATTTATATCACTATTACTTAAAAGATTTTTTGACTTGCCATCTTTTTTAACTGGGAAATCATTCCCGGACTTTTTGCACTGCAAATTTAAACAAATTTTAATTATGCCAAAAGATATTTATGTTAAAAAAGTTAAAATACGCCTCTTTTACATCTTTTATTCCAATTATTTCAACATTTTTTTCTTTAAATTTTACAATACGGTAAGTTTCCTGTATC
Source organism: uncultured Sangeribacter sp. (assembly GCA_964515455.1). GTDB lineage: Bacteria > Bacteroidota > Bacteroidia > Bacteroidales > Muribaculaceae > Lepagella. The sequence continues at coordinate 89 of CAZEUD010000032.1, read as the reverse complement.
GACTCTAAAAAATTTTTGCTATTTTTGCAAATAAAATCAAACAAGTATGTGATCATTAAATTGAAACCATACTTATAAAATAAATATAT
>CAZEUD010000031.1:0-22695 GCA_964515455.1 uncultured Sangeribacter sp. | reverse complement strand
AGCCTGGACGACCCAAGAAGAGCAAGATATAGTCCCACTCATTGGGAAAGTTTTAGTTAAGTACACGACAAAAATTTAAAGACATTTAATTTTTGTCGTGTACTTAACGAAATGTACTTAACGAAATATCCTAAATTTTGAAATATAAATTAAATTTCATAATTTTGTACTGTTTTACAACAATTCTTTGTATATTGATGTTATTTTTACTTCAAAATAAAATCATACTTTATAATATATAACTAATTTACAGAACTATGCATCCCATGAAATACATATATATCACATTTCTTACTGCATTGTTTTGTGCATGTTATAAGCCAACAGACAAGGAACTAATTCAGAAAGCTGTAGAGGAATGGCAAGGGAAACATCTTGAATTACCAAGAGACATGGAGGATTTCTTAACGGGCAACACAATTGACCTGAATGATGCCGATTTCACAATACTTACTTACGTGGATAGTACCGGATGCACAGGATGTAAAATGAAACTTCCTCTATGGAAAGAATTCCTTAACTCCCTTGACACTGTCTGTGATTTGGATATTCGATTTTTGATGATCGTGAATTCTTCAAATATCCGGGAGTTACGCTACCTTCTCAAAAGAGATAGTTTTGATTATCCTGTATATATTGACTCCAACAATAATGTAGCAGAATTCAATTCAATCCCTAAGGAGCATATATTACAGACATTTCTACTTGATGAAAATGAAAAAGTTCTGGCTATTGGCAACCCGGTGTACTCATCTAAAATAGAAAAGTTATATAAGAACATAATTTCTGATGGATTGTCTTTATCAACAAACTCAAAAAATACCATATCGGTTATCGACAAACAAATCTCACTTGGGAATCTCAATGTGAAAGAATCAAAAACTCGGGAGATTGTATTTTCAAATCATGGTAATGACACAATATGGATAGACAAGGTAATTTCATCATGTGATTGCACTCAATTGTCTTTCCCGAAAGGATTCATTGCTCCTAAATCAGACATAAAAGCCACATTGCTATTTGCTGGAGACACACTCACCGGCAACTTTGAAAGAACAATTCACGTATATTATTCGGATTTTGAGTATCCAACTATAATAACAGTTTTAGGGAACATTATGACATATCCCGACGACACACGAGCTGAAATATTTAACAAAACAAAACAACTTAAATATCAATAAAATGAAAACAAAATGTATTTTTGCCGCAATAGCGTTAATCTTAGCTGTCGGCACTGCAATCAGCAATCACAATCAGACAAAGAAGCCTATTCAGTCTGATCTCACAATCGCTAATATTGAGGCTCTGACCTATGACGAATGGGGTTATGACCATGGCTGTTTGAATAACGGAGATGGCTGTTTACTTAGTTACAGCCGTTGGTATCCAGACCTTTTACCTAAAGACATGTAATGAAAACATTAATGAGAATTTTGTTGTATGGATGTTTCCTAAGCATGACTATGTCATGCTCGGGTTCGTCATCTTCCTCTACTTCCGATGCTGTAACGAAAGTCATTGACTCAATACCCATACATCAAATTGATGATAAGATTAAGATACTTGATGTATATGATATGGGAAATTTCACGGCGGGAACAGAAGTGCGCCATGCCACAGTAATATGCAACTTCGACAGCAATAGAGGCGCAAGAATAACGGGCATTGATGGAGACAAACTTATAAGCAAATGCAAGCCATCGCTTGACTCCATAGAACCGGGGATGCTCATAGCTGTTAATTTCAAACTAAGAGTGCCTGATAAAAAGGGCCCTTTTGACGCCGAAATGATAATACATTACCAAAATGTCAAGAATCCATCAATAATCAAGCTTCATGGCAATGCGGAATAGATATATGATTACCATCCTTTCACTTGCAATGATGGTCGGTTCATGCAGTAAGGGAACATATAATAGAGAAGGGAACGAGACTGATGTATCTGAACATATAAAGGCGCTAAACACTGAAGACCTTCTAATTGGAGGTTCCTCGAATATATATGTATATGGTGATCGGCTTTATATTGTTGACACCAAACCCAATAATAGGATTCTTTATGTGTTTGATACCGATAATGGCAAATACCTAGGTAGTGCACTTAAACCCGGTCCATCCCCGTATGAAATCACAGACCCTGGTGCCTTTGGCGTCAATGCCGATAGCGGTGATGCCCTAATGTTTGATTATGGACAGAATAGAATTGTGACCTTTAATGTGGATAGTGTCATAACCGATAGCAAATATGGCATACAAACCCTGAGAAGCCTTGAGATGTCAGGGTTTCCCGACTCATACGTTTATGTAAATGACTCAACAGGATACGGACGCCTTATAATTCCTGATGGCAAGAATTCATATAGACAAACAATATGCCGCTATAATGCCATAACCGGAGAAATAAAGAAATTCGGAACATGCAAAGCCATAGGAGAAGGCAACCGCTCATCGGTCTCAGTATCGCCTGATGGGAAAATGATAGTTGAGACTTGCCGCACACAAGATCTCATCGTCATGTACGATTCCGATGGTAATCCTATAAAAGAGATAAGAGGCGATGCCTTTGAACCTGTTGCTGACAAAACCATGTCTTTCTACACCGGAGCCGTTGTCACCAATAGGCACATATTGGTCTCATATGCCGGGAAGAAGGTAAATGAAGGATTTTACGGAGATCACATTCTGGTGTTTGACTTAGAGGGAAATTATCTAAAGACTTTAAATCTTGGCATTACCATTAGAAAAATGGCTTACTCGCCGAGTTCAGACAATCTTTATATAAGTTCGCCTGACAGCATACAGTTTGGGGTGCTACCGCTTGAAAAAATTGAAGGATTTACGAGGTGAAAGTTTTCAACTCTTGGAAGATTAGCCCAATTACAAGGCTTCATTGCACAAAATTGTTACATATATTTTGGCGTTGATATCGGAATTTTGTATATTCGCTGAATAAAGCTAACAACATGAGATGAGAGTCAGTAAATATATCAGTTTGATTGCTGCGGTTATAGCCGTCTTTTCTTTATCCGGAATAATGTGCGGCTGTAAATCCGGAGAGAAAGAGGGAAGCCCGGTGAAGCAAAAAAAGGAGGCACTGTCCGCCACTTCATCATCTGCAAAGCCTCAGGTGAAGGTTATGTTGCTTGAGGAATCCGAAATAACACACGACATAGTGAGCAACGGCAAAATAGCTGCACATGAAAGTGCGGATCTTTATTTCCGTAGCGCGGAACCAGTGAGCGAGCTATGGGTTAAGGAGGGACAGAGAGTGAAGCACGGTCAGCAGTTGGCACGTCTTGACCTGTTCAGATTGGAGTCGGAACGCACAAAATTGATATCATCGCGCGACCGCGCACGTCTCGAAATGCAGGACGTGCTTATAGGTCAGGGTTACGACCCGTCGCGTATGTCGGAGATTCCTGATGATGTAGTGCGTCTTGCCCGTGTCCGCAGCGGTCTCGATGAAGTGGAATCCTCTTTGTCATCGAATGCAAAAGAGATTGAGCACGCCACCCTTAGAGCACCTTTCAATGGCGTTGTTGCTAATCTGAAGGTGAAACGTCATGGCATGGCCGGCACATCTGAAGCAGCCATGCGTATTATCAGAGACGATGTGATGAGTGTGGAATTCCCCGTCCTTGAGAGTGAACTTCCTTTGCTGAATTCCGGTGATTTGGTGGAAGTTTCCACTTTTGCCGGAGGGGATACTTACAAAGGGCGGATCTCGGGAATAAATCCCATGGTAGACGACAAAGGATTGGTGAGGGTTCATGCCTCGCTTTCATCTCATTCGGGCCTTGTGGATGGAATGAATGCACGAATCAGAGTGACAAAAAATCTCGGAAAAAGACTTGTTGTGCCCAAAAGCGCAATAGTGCAACGCTCCGGTCGCGATGTGGTCTTCACTCTTGAAGATGGCAAGGCTATATGGAATTACGTCAAGACCGGCATTGAAAACCTTGACAGCCGTGAGATTCTGGAAGGGCTGTCCGCCGGTCAGACAATCATAACGGAAGGTAACGAGAATCTTGCCCACCAGACCCCGGTTTCAAAATGATATGGTTTCTTTTCTGCTCAAACGACCGATAGCCGTCTTAATGACATTTCTGGGGCTGGTGATTCTTGGGTGTGTCACATTCACCACCCTGCCGGTGTCATTGCTGCCGAATGTTGCCGTGCCCCGCATAATTGTCCGTGCAAACGCCGGCACGATGTCGGCACGGGAAATCGAAAACACCATAACATCACCGTTGCGCCGCGAACTTATGCAGACAGCCGGTCTTGAGGATATAAAATGTGAGACAAGGGATGGCTCCTGCATTATTCATCTTGCAATGGATTATGGTGTTGACACCGACCTGGCTTTCATAGAAGTAAATGAGAAGATTGACGCTGCCATGAATTCACTGCCACGGGAAGTGGACCGTCCACAAGCCGTGAAATCTTCCGTCTCCGATATTCCGGCAACTTATCTTCAGATCACATCAGACGGGGACGAAGTCGCTTTCCATCAGGTCACCGACAACATTATACGTAGAAGATTGGAACAGCTCCCAGAGGTATCAATGGTTGATGTTACCGGAGTGCCTGGCAAAGAATTGCGCATATCTCCCAACTATGACAAAATGCGCTCGGCGGGATTGTCAATCAGCGATATCGAAAAAGCTCTGCAGGAAAACAACGCGGAGCCCGGAAGCATGACTATCAGGAATGGGTATTACGAATATAACATACACATCTCCAACCGGCTGCGTACTCCGGAAGATGTCATCAGCATACCGCTGATGAAAAACAACAGGATGCATACCCTCGGTGATTTTTGCGATGTGCGTCTTACAGAAAGCAATGCAACCGGATATTCTCTTTTCAATGGAAAGCAGGCGGTCACGATGGCTGTCATCAAGCATGAAAGTGCAGGAATGGGAGAGTTTGACAAAGCCATAGACAGCGCTATTGAATATTTCGCAAACCAATATCCGGACATAAAGATTGTCAAAACCCGCAGCCAGACCGAACTTCTTGATTTCACCATAACCAATCTTTTTCAAAATCTTCTCATAGGACTCCTGCTTGTCTTTTTGGTTTGTGTGCTGTTTATGCGAAGCATCAGGCTGCCACTTGTCATCGGTTTTACAGTCATAGTCGCGGTTATCATAACTTTCCTTCTGTTTTACCTTGGTCATGTATCCATAAACATAATATCTCTTGCAGGCATGATTCTCGCAGTCGGCATGATGATAGACAATTCTGTGATAGTGGCGGAAAATATTTCTCAATTCCGAGCAAAAGGATACACTTTGTTTGACAGCTGCGTAAAAGGCACTACAGAGATGATCACTCCCATGCTGAGTTCATCGCTCACCACAGTGGCGGTATTTCTTCCTCTTGTTTTCATGAGCGGGATAGCCGGGGCTATTTTTGCCGACCAGGCATTCGCCGTTACCGCAGGTCTTGCCTCGTCTTATATTGTGGGAATTACCTTGCTGCCGGTGCTTTACTATGTGCTTGCCTCAAAAAGGGAAGTAATTGAAAAACAGGATGCAGGCAAGGAGCATAACAAACTCATTCAGATTTATGACAAGGGGATGGATTATATATTCTCCCATAAAGCAGTCACACTTCTTCTGATTGCATTGACTTTGATATCCATATGGCCCTTGTTCAGGACTCTTGACACAGAGCGTCTCCCGCATGTGGATCATACTGATACAATACTTGCCATAGATTGGAACGAGAATATAAATGCAGATGAAAACCGCAGACGCGTTACCGATCTTTCCTCATTATTGACCGACAACGGCACAGATGTAGTACTGGAACATTCCGCATACGTAGGAAGACAAGGTTATATGCTGGATGAATCAGGAGGGCAGGAAACTACTTGTTCTGAAATTTATCTTCGCGCCGGCACTTCCAAGGAGCTTGAGATATTGAAAGGCAATATCTCAAAACTGATGAAGAAAAGTTATCCGGAGGCTGTATATGAATTCAAGATTCCGGCAAACCCGTTCGACAGGATTTTCGCCTCATCGGAATCCCCTCTTGAGGCGCGTTTCAACGGCATTGGCTCTGATAAATCGGCAGTGTTGACAGCCACACGCCTGCGAAGCGCTATAGAAAGCAAAACAGGTCTTTATATCAAGGATATACCCAGACAGCAGCAGCGGGAAATCAACCTTGACCGGCAACGAATGCTTTTGTATGGCGTGAACCAATCTGAGGTCAGAAAACTTATCACTGCTGCATTTGAGGGAGAACATGCTGCAACCCTGCGTTCATATCAGGACTATATCCCGATAAAAATCAACGACTTTGGCGATGATGCGGATAAATTTTTGAAATCAACGCTTGTTAACGGAACTACCGGCAAGGATGGCATCTCTTCAGAAATACCATTATCTGCACTTACGGAAACAGACCAAAGCGAAACCCTCAAAATTATCCACTCCTCTTCTGCCGGCGAGTATATCCCGATAGAAATGGACGTGGATGAGAAGGATGCGTCGGGCATCATGCAGACAATAAGAGACATAGCTAATGAAGAGCATATTGCGGACGTGACATTTACAGGTTCGATATTTTCCAACCGCAAAATGATGAAAGAATTAACCTTTATTTTGCTGGTGTCACTTCTGATGATGTATTTTATTCTATGCGCACAATTCGAAAGCTTTGTGCAACCCCTCATCGTGCTTTTTGAGATTCCCATAGATCTGGCATTTGCTTTGTTGACTTTGCTTATTTGCGGAGAGTCGCTCAATCTCATGTCTGCCATAGGTATTATTGTCACATGCGGGATTGTTGTCAACGATTCCATTCTGAAGATTGATTCCATCAACGAGCTTCGTAAAGAAGGTCTTCCTCTTATGGAGGCAGTGCACACCGCGGGGCAACGCCGTCTCAAGCCGATACTCATGACATCCATCACCACAATATTTGCCATGATGCCGGTGCTTTTTACATCCGATATGGGTTCGCAGCTTCAGCGACCTCTCGCCATCGCCTTGATCGGCTCAATGACAATCGGAACCCTTGTAAGCATATTTGTCATTCCCCTGCTGTATTTTAGAGTTTGTCAAAAAAAATGAAATGAAAACATATTCAAGAATAATACCGCTATTGATTATTGGTCTCATCGCAGCGATTGACGCCTCAGGCGCTAACCGGGTGAAATTGACACTGCAAGACGCAATCAGACTTGCCAACGACAGTTCGCTCACATCATTCCGCAACCGCAACCTTTACGCTTCCGGATATTGGGAATGGCGCACCTTCAAGGCAAACAGGTTGCCAAGCATGTCTCTTGACATCACTCCGGCAAGATATTACCGCTATATCACCCAGCGATATGATTCTCAGAATGATATAGATGTCTATCGAAGTCAGCAGATGTATACTGCTTCCGCGGGATTATCTGTAACACAGAATGTGGATTTCTTGGGCGGTTCTCTTTATCTTCAGAGTGAATTCGAATATATGAGGAATTTCGGCAACTTATCAGGAAATCAGTTTTCCACTATCCCGGTCCGCATTGGATATCAGCAGGATCTTATAGGTTTCAATGCCTTTCGATGGGAACGGCGTATCGAGCCAATTAAATATGAGAAAGTGAAAAAGGAGTTCATTTATAATATGGAGACGGTGTCGGAGGAGGTGGTCAGCCATTTTTTCAACCTCGCCCTTGCCCAGACCGAGTTGCGGCTTGCCGAAGAAAACCTCGCCACAAGCGACACTCTTCTCGCAATAGGAGAACGTAGATTCAAGATTGCCTCTATCTCCCAGGCCGACCTGCTTACTTTGCGTCTTGACAAGGTAAATGCTGAGAATGCGTTGGAAAATGCCAGAATCGAGATCAAACGTGCCAGCCTTTCTTTGGCATCTTATGTCGGGCTTGACAGCGACACCGAAATAGAGGTCACCCTCCCCGGCAAACCAAGGATTGTCGAAATAGAGGAGAGCGAAGCGTTGAAATATGCTTTGGAAAACAGTCCTGTAATTATGCAACACCGGCAAGATGTGCTTGAAGCAGAGCGGGAAGTGAACCGCACACGCGTCCAATCATGGTTTAATGCAAGTCTCGATGCATCAATTGGTTTCAATCAGGTGGCGCGCACATTCGGAGAGGCATTCAGGAATCCCCTGCAGCAGGATCTTGTATCGCTTTCCATTTCCGTGCCTTTGGTAGACTGGGGAGTGCGTAAAGGGAAATACAATATAGCCCGCAACTCTATGAACGTAGCTCAGATTGCTGCTCGTCAGGAGGAACTATCCATTGAGCAGGATGTAACAATCACTTTGCGCGATTTTGAAAGTCGCCAGCGGCTGGTATCCACAGCGTTGGAGGCTCTGGACCTCGCCGACACGGCATACGCGCAGACACGCCAGCGATTCATTATCGGCAAAGCAGACATCAACAGTCTTACTCTTTCCCACAATCGGCAGCAGGAAGCGAGTAAAAACTATATCTCCTCGCTGCAGAATTATTGGTTGAGTTATTACAAGATCCGGAAGCTCACGCTTCATGATTTCGAGCTCAATGTCCCGCTTCAGGCACAATTCGATGCGGCTCTGGGGGGATTCAGGTTTTAGCTGTTAGTTGTTAGTCAAGTTGGCAAAAGGAAGAGTCATATCAACGTTTTCAGTGATTGTGAGTTTTATCGCAATTGCCCTTTTGGGATATGTCCTCGCATTTAATCTTCCTGTCAAACTTGTTCCCTCTGAAACGCTGCCCTCCATACGCATAAGCTATTCTTTTCGCGGAGCTTCTCCCCGAACCGTTGAATCAGAAGTCACTGCTCCCCTCGAATCCATGCTTTCTCGGATCTCTGGAGTAAAAAATATCAGATCAGTATCCCGCAACGGCTCTGGAAGAATTACACTTGAATTCGATAGAAACTCTGACATGGAAAAGGCACGGTTTGAGACTGCTATGTATGTCAGACAAGCGCGGTCATCGCTTCCGGATGGTGTCAGCTACCCTTCCATATCCGTAAAACAAGTTGACAATAATGCCTCGCGACCGTTTATGAGCTATACCGTCAACGCCTCAGCTCCTTCGGGAGAAATTTTGAAGTTTGTCGAGAATAATGTTCGTCCCGCCCTCAGCCGCGTTGCGGAAGTTGCATCTATTGAGATATCCGGCGCAATGCCAATGGAATGGAGGGTAACGTATGATCCATCCGCACTGGCATCGCTGTCGCTTACGCCGGATGACATCCGCACTGCCATCTCGGATTATCTTGACGGGGATGGGAAGAATGAAGCCGGGCTCCTTCCGGAAAAAATATTACTGAAGAAGCAAACGGGAAGATTCATTACTCTCGCGGACGTTGCAAGAGTGTCAAGAAAGGAAGCGGAGCCTATGGATTATTTCCGTATAAACGGTCTAAATTCCATTTATCTGAATGTCACGGCAGCCGAGGATGCCAACCAAATTGATTTAAGCCGTAAAATAACAGAAATTCTCAACGGAATAAATTTCCAGGAAGGTTTCATGCTTGATAAAAGTTACGATGCATCTGAAAGCATTTCTAGAGAACTCGACAAGATATATTTCCGCACCGGACTGACAATTCTGATTCTCCTTGTATTCATGGCTGTGATCACAGCCAACATCCGGTATCTTATGGTGATGATCATAAGTCTGACCCTCAACATGGGAATTGCTTTTCTTTTGTATTATCTGATCCATGTGGAGATTCAGCTTTATTCCCTCGCCGGCATTACAATCTCTCTCAATCTTGTAATCGACAATCTGATTGTGATGACAGAGCATATTGTAAGACGCGGCAATGCACGGGTATTCACTGCAATATTGGGAGCCACCCTTACCACAATAGGAGCCCTCTCCGTAGTCTTTTTTCTTGATGATAAGACGATGCTGAGTCTTAAGGACTTTGTCATTGTGGTAATTGTAAATTTGTCGGTATCGTTATTGACCGCTTTGTTTCTTGTCCCGGCACTGGTGGAACGTATGCGTCTGACAGCACACGGCAAACGCTTGTTTCAGGCAAAAAGATGGAGACGAATTCTTGTTTTGAAAGTAAATTCAGGATATCGGCTTATTTTACGGTTTATTTGCAGGTTTAAATGGGTGTTATTTTTTATATTCGCCGGAGGTTTTGCATGGTCTGTCTATATATTTGCCACAAAAGTATATGAAGGTGGGTATTTCGACAAAAATGACAGCGAACCGGTGCTTTATGTAAATGCCACTTTGCCAAATGGAGCCACACTGTCACAAATGAATACACTCATCTCAGGGATGGAATCTTTTCTGTCAGGAGAAGAGGGTATCCGGCAATTCCAGACCTATGTGTCCGGTCCACGCAGGGCATCGGTCTCAATATTTTTCAAGTCTGAATATCTTGGCAGCTATCCCTACAGGCTGAAATCCGAGATAGTGGGCAAGGCTCTCACCTTGGGAGGGGGGAGCTGGAGTGTGTATGGGTTGGAGGATCAGGGATTCAACAATGATGTCAGGGAAAATGCCGGTAATTATCGTATAAAGATGCGCGGATACAATTATGATGAATTGTCAGCACGCGCGCGTGAACTTGCCGATACTCTTCTGCAACATAAAAGAATCAAGGATGTCACAATAAGTTCGGAATTCTCTTGGTGGAAAGATGACTACACAGAGTTTTATCTTGACATTGACCGTGACAGACTCGCCAAGGACAGTCTCTCCGTGTCCTCGTTATATTCTGCAATACAGCGGGAAACCGGCAGAGATATTAGCGCCGGTTATATTTCCACCTCCGATGGCACGGAGACCATCCGGATAGAATCTGAAGATAAAAACCGTGATGCCTGGGGATTTATGAATTTTCCCATGAAAATTGGAGACAGGCAGGTCAAACTGGCAGATTATGCCGCTATTGAGCAACGCCAGACACCGCATGATGTAGTGAAGGAGAATCAGGAATATGTGACGTGTCTGCAATATGAATATATTGGTTCGGACATACAGGGCAAAAAGGTTCTTGACAAGATACTTGACTCATACGTGCCGACCTTGCCTATGGGATATCATGCAGAGAAGGAAGATTACTCACGGAAAGATGACAAGGGAGGGAAGAAATATTTTCTGTTAGCTTTGATCGCTGTGATAATTTTCTTTATAACGGCTGTTATGTTCAACTCATTGCGCCAGCCTCTTGCCGTCATTCTTGTAATTCCTGTTTCATATATAGGATTGTTTCTTACCTTCTATCTGTTCTCCCTTAAATTTGACAAGGGTGGGTTTGCCGCGATGATTCTGCTTTGCGGCATAACTGTAAATGCAGCCATATACATTATCAACGAATACAATGCTTTGCGTAGCCGCAATCCCCATTCCGAACCCTGCATACTGTATATGCGCGCGTTCCGTGCGAAGATAACTGCTGTAATGCTTACAGTGCTGTCTACAGTGTTGGGATTCATCCCATTCCTTATCGGCGACACAATGGAAGGGTTCTGGTTTCCACTCGCTGCCGGCACAATGGGCGGGCTTGTCATGTCTCTGGCAGCAATCTTGTTCCTGCTCCCTCTGCTGTTGATTCCTCGTCATAAACAATTTTTGGAGAATGGAGCCTAAATTTCATTTATTTATACTATTGGAAATTCACTATAAACATTTGTTAGTTTATTAAATATTTCATATTTTTGCATATATCACTAATGCGTGGTCACATGTTGGCTGAGCCTTATATCATGAAAACTCCTTCCAAAGATATATAAATCACCTTTAAAACTTTATAAAATGAACAAAAAGACATTTATTCTGTCGGTAAGCTTAATTTTTGCGTGTGTAATATTATACAGATATAACTCACGAGAAATCAATCCTGAAAGTAAGATAAAATTGGCAAATATCGAAGCCCTCGTAAATAATGAGGGAGAGGGAAAAATGAGTTGCTATAAAAAACGTAACGGAACAGGGCAAGCTTCATTTGAATTATACTGCAAAAATTGCTCTTATATGTTCGCAGATTCTTTTGAAGACAATAATTACTGTTCAAGGTAATTTAATAACTTTGATATGAAACTTTTAAATATATTATTGGGCACGCTGGTATTTGCAACCATTGTATCCGTCACATATTCATGCAAAAAAGAAGGAAAAGGGGATTTGTTTGAAAGAAATATTGAGTATTGCGAATTTCCGGTTGTGGAGAATATTCATAATAAACTTGAAAAGCTGGATATTGAAGCTATTGGAATTAGTGATGTATTAATTAAAGATTCCTTATTGATTGTATCCACAAAAAACAATAGGGATGGATGGTATATTTACAATGTAAATGACAAAAAGCTAATAAAACAATTCTTATCGGTAGGGAGCGGTCCGCTGGAAGTGGACATGCCTGTTATCGGATATCAGACAAGCTTTAAAGAAAATAATCAGAATGGAAATACTATTCTGTCAATACCTCAAATATCTGCCAACAAGACTATAGAAATAGATCTTACTAATACGATAAAAAACGATTCAATTGTCGGAAAGGAAGTTGATATGCAGATTTTTTCACCTATAACATATATGTCTTATTCTTTAGGTGAAAATAGGATTCTAACCATGGAGGTGGATCAGCAAGAGGCAAGAATAAAAAGACACTTGTATAACGGAGATGAAGAAGTTTATCTGACTTGTCTGGATATCCTTAATCAGAAAAGGGCCGAAAATTTGAAAAGTTTAATTTCAATAATGAATTTTCCGATTGTCAATTCATCCAACGATATGATTGTTGAAATAGGAATCTATAATTCTTCAATAATTGTATATGATTGCAAGAATGGGTATGCCTATAATCTGACTCCATGCAATAGTGACAATACCGAAAAGAAGATAAATTCACGCATTGCAAAAGGAGAGGTTCAATATCAAGGAGGATTTTCATGCAAGGATTTCTTCATGGTCATTAAACCATCATACGATTCAGATTCTCAATTTACATGCAGCAATCTTTTGTTCTTCAATTGGGACGGGAAAACTCTCGGCAAAATCGATTGTGGGAATATAAATATACAAAGAGCCACGATAGACATATCTCATGGCATATTATATGTGTTTGATTCTATTGAAGATCAAATACTAAAAGCGGATATTTCTGATTTCTTAGGCTCCATAAAGTAGACAGAATTGCTACTTGATGAAAATGGAACACAGGAGGGAAAGAGTTCTTAAAAGAGTGGAGAATTGGGTGGTGAATATCCTCTTCTTTGGCTGTATTGCGTTTATCGGATTCATTGTATGGCATATCTTTCTTTTCGCTTCTTTCACTATTCCAAGTTATTCAATGTATCCGACATTGAAACCCGGTGATGTGGTGCTCGTAGACAAGATTTCCACGGGAGCAAGGCTGTTTGACATATTTGAGGCTGCCTCCGGCAAGGAGGTGAAAATCAGACGCACCCCCCGTTTTCGCAACTATAAACGGGGCGACATTCTTGCGTTTAATTTCCCTTTTCAAGGGAAATGGAACAAACTTGCCATGGACTATCATGTCTACTACATGAAGCGCTGCGCAGGTCTTCCCGGCGATACCCTTGAAATACGGAATTTTCAATATTTTATCAATGGGAAGCCCTCTGTTGGAGGAGGAGATATCAGTATTCCACGACGCATATATGGCAGGGAAACGGCTGAGCTTGACTCGATGCCCGGATACCGCGCAATGAAACGCGATTCCATTACTCATTGGACTATCCGAAATCTTGGACCCTTATATATTCCCAAGAAGGGAGAAACCATAAAGCTTGATGCCGGAAATTATCTGCCATATAAAAAAGCCATAGAATGGGAAACAAAGGAGAAACTCAGATGCCGGAGCGGTGTTCTCACTCTTGGCGGCAAAAACATTGACCGCTATGAATTCACTGAAGACTATTATTTTCTGGCAGGCGACAATTCCGCCGATTCTCAGGATTCAAGGTATTGGGGATTTGTTCCTGACAAGTATATTGTAGGCAGAGCGTTAATAATATGGTGGTCGGAATGCGATGGAGAAATAAATAGAGGCAGGATAATGACTTTTCTGAAATGAAATATGTGATGAAAAGATTGAAACAGGAACTGCAAGCATGGCATATGGCTCAGATTATTTCCCTTGCGATTATTATTTTCGGGATATATGAAGCTGCTGCCGGTTATATGCAGTTGTTCGGGATGCTGCCAAGCGGCAATTCAAGATTTCCCGCCACCGGCAACTTTTTCAATCCGGGTCCATATTGCGCTTTTCTCGCCTGCATTCTTCCCTTTGCTGCTTATGAGGTGATTACCCGACGTCATAAACTCTCGGAATATGCGGGATGGGTTTACATTTTTATCGCTGTCTCCCTCATGCCCATACTTATGGGGCGCACAGGGTGGATTGCCGCAATTGGCGGAGTAATGTATGTATATCTGAAATCAGATTACAATCTTATAAAATTCAAAAGTTTTTTCTGCCGCTGGAAAGGTTGGGTAATTGCTCTGTCTATTGCCACTGCAGTTTTCATACTGCTGTTTATTCTGCTTAAACCGGAATCAGCTTCCGGGCGTATTTTCCTTTGGATAATAGATATCAATACTTGGTTTGAACACTTTTGGACCGGCACAGGATGGGACAAGGCAGCAGGGGCGATAGGTTTGGCGCAGGAGCAATATTTCGCTGCGCATCCGGACTCCGCGTTTGCCATGGTGGCCGGATGCCCGGAATATGCCTTCAATGAATATCTGCAGATTGCAATTGCCTGCGGAGTGGGCGGACTGTTATTGTTTATAATTCTGATTTCATTCGGAATATACCTCTCTTCCAAATCCGGACTTTACGGTTTGGCCGGAGGTTGGATAGCGTTTGCCATTGTTTGCATCGCATCCTATCCTCTTCAATTTGCGGAATTCAGGTGGTTGCTGGTGGCTTACGGCTTTATGACAGTTATAGGTTTTAACCCCAAAAACTTGAATCAAAATATTATTGCAATAAACTTGACAAAATGTGCAATTTGCATTCTTCTCATATTCTCCGGCTGGATTCTGACAAGAAATATCGAACTCCCGGACAAAAAGGCGCAATTATACTTCGAAACGGGTCAATCCCTTCGGCGGAGAGGTAAATTCACCGAATCCAATGAAGAATTAGTCAAAGGGATGACATACAGCAGCGACCCGATGTTTCTGAACATTATTGGACGCAACATGCAGGATATGGGAAAATACGAAGAAGCGGAGAAATATTATCTCCGCTCCATCAACAGGCTGCCGTCTCGACTATACCCTCGATATCTTCTTGCCGGACTATATGCGTCTTCCGGATATTTCTCACCTGAAAAATTCCGCAACGTATATAATGATGCCATGCACCTGGAGATCAAGGTATCCTCTCCCGCAGTGAGCGATATGCAGCGGGAGTTGCGTCAACTCAACGACTCGGTTCAAAAAAATCGGCCTGATTCTTTATGAAGTCAATCAGTGTTTGCGCTTCGGTTTGAAATCGAATTTATAGGCCACTTTTAGCATCAGGTACCGGGGCAATACTGTGTTCATAGTCTGCGTTCTTCCTTCGGCATTTACCCGATAAGTTATACCTTTCATCTGATTCAGAATGTCGTATGCATTCAGACTGACTCTCCATGCCTTTTGACAGAAAGAATATGACAGTTCGGCATTCCATATAAAATCCGCGGAATTCATGCTGTCTTCTATATATCCGAACCTTTTGCGAACACCGAAGTCTGTATCAATTGAAAAATTCAAAGGAAGGTTGTACCATGCATTCAATCTTCCAATCAGAGTTCCGGAAGTATTCTTAACGGGAAGAATACCGTCTGACTTGGAGTTTTCAGCATATACATTCGCACTGACGCTGACACCCGCTTTCTTGGGTATCTGGTAACCAATGGTAAAATGTTCGTCAATGTCCTTGCTTTTTACCATCTGCTTAGAAGGCTCCTCGTCATAACCAATCATATTGGCGTATTGTCCGAGGCCGAAAGACAACCAGTTACGAATGTAAAATCTCTCCAACTTGCCAAACCAGAAATCCAAATTGTAATCCAGACTCAAGCCATAGTTTCCCGACACATTATATGTTTTTGACGTGCGTACGCCGGTCCGGGAATCATATCTGTATCCACTCAGCATATCATTGTCTGTCCAATAGCCATAGACCGCCAGACGATTCGAAAATTTATTTGAATTTCGGAAATAGGCAGAGGCGCGTGCAGCGTGCTTTGTGGCATTTTTAAGATCGGGATTGCCCAGGATGATATTGAGAGGGTCAGTAGTGTTCCGGATATCCACAAGGTTCACGAGGTTCACCGGTTTCTGCTCCATTTCGTATGAAATCTGATACCGCTGGTTGTTGTCCTTGGAATCCCAGGAGATTTTTGCTTCCGGTATATTGAATTTCAGGTTTGTGCGCGAAGGGTCTGCCGCAACATCTCCGCGATGATAGTAGAGGTGCTGCCTTTCTATAATGAAATTTGGCTGCAGGGATATGGAGAGTTTGCCGGAGGTGAATTTCTTGTCGTAATACCACATCAGCTTTATGCGGTGTTCATTCCGGTAGAGTTTGCTTGTGTAGCTGTTGGCGTAATCGGGCACAGGTATAGCATCCGGTGCGAATTGCGCCATGTCATTCTCCGCCATGGCTTCAAGGAGAGTGATATCTGAATTTTTGCGATTTTGTATATGCACAAATTCATAGCTGGCATGCAGCGATCCTACCGGCACGTTGAAATAGTAACGGGCCAATCCCTGTATATTGAAAGTGTATTCAGGGCGTATGGATGAAAAACGCTGCAAAAGCATGGACGATGTCGGTTCGGAGCCGTAGCATATATCCTGAAGCGTGTTGCCGTGGCTTGTGGTGCGTGAATATTTGGTCTGGAATTTTATGGCTACGCCGTCAGGACTGCCCGGAACCTTAAATCTGGTTTCTCCATTGAACTGTGCATTGTATCCATGCGCATCGGATTCATAAATCTTCAGATTCCTGTTGATAAGAGATTGGCGCAAGCTACGGTATTCGCCTGAATATAGCGCTTTTACTATATCCTGATTCAAGCCTTGCATCTCTTCGTTGAAGGTAGCTGCCGCGGTTTCATCATTGTGGCGGTTTTTATTGTAGGAGAATTTAGGTTTCAGCGTCATGTTCCATCTCTTCTTCTTGAGCTTGAAATTGTGCTGGGTTGAAAGCGAGAAATCTTTAGCACAGCTGTTGACATTGGAGAAGTCATAGGTGTCGGTGGTCTGCAGATAGTTCACCGCATTTGTCACAACATCATTCTTGTTGTCATTATATGCAGCGTCTACATTACCGCTCACCTCCCACGTATGTCGGGCGTTGTCTGCGCGATAATCAATGCCTCCGTTAAGCCTGCGGTTGATGCCGTCATCGCTGTCCGACCATGCCTCGGAATCATCCGACAGATTGCCTGACTCGTTGATATTGTTGGCATTGCCATACAGGGCAAGCCGCGTATTGTTGGTATATTGCATGGCAAAAAGGCGACCTATATATCGCGAATCCGTACCTCCGCCTGCATCGGCATTTAGAAAATATCCTGTCATGTAATCTTTTTTAAGACGGACATCCATCACGTATTCTTTCTCAACATCCTCCCGGTCGCCCAGCACGTATGCCATCTCATCTTTCTTTTCATACACAGCTATATCTTTCACGGCATACGCTCCTACATTCTTCATCATCACATTCTGGTTTCCTTTGAAGAAATCCTTACCATTGAGAAGCAACGACTCAACAAACCTGCCGTTCATATATATCTTGTTATCCTTGATTTCCACACCCGGCATCTGCTCCACAAGGGCATCGAGCATCGAGCCCTCCGGCAATGCGAAAGCATCGGCATTGTAGATTATGGTGTCCCCTTTATTGTAAAACTTCACCTTGCTGGCCTTGACGGTCACTTCACCGAGTGTGGTGACCTTCTGATTTTTTATGAATATGTCTGGAATCTCTTTTTCAGCATCCCTGCGGTTGATTTTCAGGGTGTATGACAGGAATCCGGACTCATAGCCATCCTTGCTCACCTTGATGAGATAGTTCCCTTCCACTTTCGGTATATTTATATTGTATTGGGAGGTAGAGTCATTTACATATGAAACAGCTTTACCGTTTCTGATGTAACGATAATATGTTTTACCTCCCTTGGCAGTGTTAATGACTGCACTGTCGGGTGTCAAGATTTCGACAGTGGTGTTCAGGATATGATGGGATGTGGTGCAGTCATATACCTTGCCGGTTAATGCTATGCTGTCAACCTTCTGCTTTGATTTTGATTCCTGTGCATATATCGAAAATGAATAAGTCAAAAGAAACAAAAGGACAATAGCATTTTTAGGAACGTAAAATGAGTTTCTCATGATCATGTGTGCGGCTAGTTAATTATTACTTAGTTATTGGATTATTTTTTAAATCAGCATTAAACAGAGGTCTGTTTCCATCACATATAAAAACTTGTTCCTCCTTTCCCTTGGTAAGATTCCGGAGCCATAACACTGCGTTGCATGGAGCTTTGAATTCTATACGGAAATCGGTTGCAACTTTGCTTCCGGCTGATTTCCAACCTCCTGAACTGAAGTATAGCAATTCATATTCTTCACCTGGTATGACATAGTTGTCGTCATTGCGTGGTATAACAAACAGACTGCCGACTTTTTTCGGAGAGTCAATACGAAATACAAGGTCTCGATTCCCTTTCTTATACTTGGTCCATGTAAGGATATCTCCGTCAACAAGCTTCTTTTTGCCGGCTGTCATGTGGTTCGTAATTACTGACAATGGAAAGCGGTTGATGGCCAGAGAATCAGAGGCTGCCATGATTTCACCAATCTGCGCGATGCCTGCAGGAGGAGGCAGAATCCTTATATATCTTGTCCTTCTGTCCATATCCACAGGAATGCGATAGAAGCTGTGGTCCGGCATCTTACTGATGCTGTCAATGTCTGTCCACGGTCCGGCAGGGGATGTGCCGGTCTGAATCTTGCATCCCGTAATGGAACCCATTCTTTCTGCATGATGCAGCCAGAAAGGCATTTTGCGTATCAGCGAAATATCGTGGCTCTTTGCTTCCGGATTGAAATATCTCACCTCTCCGTTAGTATCAAGCATAAACGGCATTCCACAAGTACGGAAATCCTTCCCCTCCGGTGTCACCGGGAAATATATGAGTTGAGGTTCTATGTCATTAAACACAGCATACCTGCCTTTGCGCTTCGCAATATCAATGGGTCTGTAACCCTGAGGTGTGAATATTCCGAGATATACATCCTCCACCCCCTTTTCCACCTCAATTTTCGCTTCATTATGTCCGAAATATTCAGCTGTCACATCCTTGTGCCTTGGATTCAACAGTTCTGCCGGAGGATTAGAGGCAGATTCATATTTTTTCAGCCTGTCATGGTTGAGACATTGGGTTCGCCTGTATATTTTACCTTTTCGGCGACCGTCATAATGCACACTGTCGCGGATAGGTAAATATTTCAGATTGTCAAACATCCTGTATCGCCTGTCTATATTGTCATACACCACATTCCATTGATGGGGAGTGCCGTTGTCGGGAGAAACGAGTATCTCGTCAATGGCGACAGGAATGCCGAAAGCTCTCATGGCATACAGATTCCTGTCGCAGTCCTCACGACAATATCCGACAGGAGCACTGAGCAGACCTGTAGCAGGGCGGTGCGGAGTCCTCACCTGGTTATTATAATGAATCTCGCCTAATGTTTCTGCCACTATTCTTGCCGCCTCCACTGAATTATCAGCTTTGCTCACCGGCACGGCGATGCTGTCGAGAGCAGATCTATAGGCTTCCCTCCAATCTGTCGCCCTTTCATCTCCAGAGCGATACGGCAGCAACAGTTCGCAAAATTCAGCGAACGACAAATCCTTATTCCATTTCCTTTCATTCTTCAATCTCCATGCATCGTCAATATTCCGGATTAGATACTCCGAAGAAAGAGTCTGCAGGTCAATGGATTTCTGCACGGGCATTGAGCTGAATTTTTTTGCTTTTGCCAACTGAAGAGAATCGAACTGCCAGCTGCGGTTTTTCTGAGGCAGGAAAGTATACAGCATCTCAATGGAATCCAGCCCCTCTCCACTAATGCCATATCTACCAATCATCGTCTCCACCATATATTCAGCAGCCTCTCCTCGCTCATCGTCATAATAGCCAAGCACCTTCTCTATTTCGGGTGCATTCGTGCCGGCAGCCAATACAGCCATCTGCTGCGTATGGTTAAAGCGACAAGAGCTAATTGCTATAATCAATACAATATAAATGATAATATGTCCAATTGAGATAGTTCTTGACATATGTTAGTATTATATTTCCCAAA
Organism: uncultured Sangeribacter sp.; assembly: GCA_964515455.1. Lineage (GTDB taxonomy): Bacteria > Bacteroidota > Bacteroidia > Bacteroidales > Muribaculaceae > Lepagella. The sequence goes on along the minus strand of CAZEUD010000031.1, from coordinate 2,363 downwards.
AATAAAACACAGTTTTTTCTTCTTGAGCGGAATAGCCTACCAATTTCTTGTTATTTTTATCATATATAATTGATTTAATCGGCTTATCTATATTATATATAGAGATAGGACTTAGACTTGAAATATCATATGTTTCAAGTTCAGAACCTTCATCAGACCCATTGCAAGACTTAAGGCAATAAAATTTATCCGGTCCACTTGTTACGCTTAAATAAGAATATTTTAAATCGTCATAATCTTCTAATTGTGCTTGATTAGATAGGCTGCCATATGAATTCATTAATATTAAGCTGTCAGTCGACAACTTGTAAAATTCCACCAAATCCATATATTTATAGCATGTTATTAAAATTGAATCATTTAAAGCTTGATGGAAATTGTATGGAGTATAGCTGTCTTCAGTATTTCGTATTCTATTTACCTGCTTCCATAAAATATGATTATGTTTTAAATCCGCTAAATGCCATTCTGAGCTATCCATAGAATCCATTTTTAATAGGAAAAGGCTGTCATTGTATTGACTTATATAAGTATATGGATTGGCTTTACCATCTTTGTCAAGAGGTATTTCATATTCTGAGGTTTTGGCAAAAGGGCATACTGTAACATCATAAAGATATAAACTTTTCCTCATGATATCATATCCTGCTACCAAATCAGGATGATGTGATGTGGCATAATTAAACACAATAAATTCTTCAGGTCCAATCCCGTATTTTAATCCATTTTGAATTTTTGCTCCATCCTCAATCGAATATATGTTTAATATAGTATTACTGTGGCTTCTATCTTAAACACATATATTGTTCCCAACTATCTTACATCCTACCAGATCAAAAACTTCATTTATCTGTATACTGTCACAGGGATGAATATCAATTACATTTTCAAACACCTTTTTTTCGGGCTGCATGATACCAATGTTATCTGTATGAGTATTACGAGAACAACTTATAAGAATAATTAAACTAATCAGCAAAAAAATATTTTTCATTTAGGTCTTATTTAACATTTAAAGTAACTCCCGAATCAAAAAAGTTTAGATTGGAATTTTGAATCATGAATATGCCTTCGCATATTCATGATTCAAAATTATTTACTGACACTTACCCTCTTTTGCATTAGGTTCGAGGTCTCGCCAAATCCCGCAGCAATCGTATGCACCTCCGCTGCCTTTCTTAAAGGCAGTATACCCATTATTGTAATGACAATCCGATTCACCTCTTACAAGTGCCTCTACATTAGAAATTTCCATATCTGATAAAACTTTTGAGTTTTCTACAGATTTCAACCCTACATAAATAGCTATACAAAAACATACAGCTATCATGGAAAAAATAAAAGACTTTCCCATCTTAACCATTTAATTAAATTAATATTAAATTTATTACAATAAAGTGAACATAAGATTTGTATTAATCTGTATTCACAACAATTTTTCTAACATTAGCATACCCGTGCAATATCAATCGCACAGGCTTTTCGGATTCTTTGAAATACACTTCAAGATATTGATATACGGGATGTGCAACTGTGTCAGCTACATATTCTACAGAAATATCAGCATAATTACCTTTGGAAATGGATGTAAATGTGGCATTCCCTTTTATGCAATAACAAGATGCAACAATGTCCTGCAATGTCAGATTGTCAAATCTTTCGTTTGTCAGTCTGAACATTCTCCGTATTGTATCCCCTTTGTTTACTACACCCAGCGCTCTTACGGGATTGTCGCACAAAACCGACAATTCTTCCATATCTGAAGCTTTCTCGGATTCATCGAATATAATCCGCTTATATAAATCCTTAATCTTGGGATTTGTAACAGGATTTCCAAGCGCTAACACTTCATTCTCGCTGTTAAGCAAAAATGTCTGAAACTGACTTTTCGTGGGAAGTTGATTGCTTTTATCATATTCTCCGGAAGAGTCAAAACTAACCACATGCTGGAAATTATTCTCTCTCAATAAGTTTATGACTTCCTTATTGTCTCCGGAATTTACCACCATCAGAAATTCCACATCCACATCCGGATCCGATTTGAATTCATTTATTAGCCTGTCCCATTCCCGAAGTTTCATCTTGCAGTTTGTGCAACCGGTGCTGTCAATATATGTCACAATTTTGAAGTCTGCATTATCAAAGTTATAATCTATGGGAGTGTCCTGAATTTGAAAGGTCAATCCCTGAGGTATCACTATCTCCTTCCCTATCCATTCTTCTACAATAGCCTGCTGCTCCGAGCCATGCGAACCACAAGCTTCCATGACAAGGATTGTCGCCATTAGTATTGATGCATAAGTAAAAGTTTTCATTCGAAAATTATATTAGGCGATGGTAACTAAAAATCACCATCTTAGTTA
>CAZEUD010000030.1:0-24931 GCA_964515455.1 uncultured Sangeribacter sp. | reverse complement strand
TTGAAAAATTGAAATCAGTCGGTTTTGAATATGTCCCCCAAATAAATCAATTCAGATAAATGGCACTTGAGATAGAAAGAAAATTCCTGGTAAAGGATCAAAGTTATAAAAATATGGCTAACAAGGTAAGTCATATAAGACAGGGATATCTTAATAGGGATCCGGAACGCACTGTAAGGATACGGATACGTGATGATAAGGGATATCTTACCATAAAAGGTATAAATAATGGTGCTGTAAGGGAGGAGTTTGAATATAAGATATCTTTAAAAGAGGCTCAAGAGTTATTGAACATGTGCGAAGGTATGATTCTTGACAAATTGAGATATGAAGTTGAATATGGTGGCCTATTGTGGGAGGTTGATGAATTCAAAGGTAAGCTGAGCCCTCTTGTCTTGGCAGAAATTGAATTGCCCTCCTTAGATACTAATTTCAAAATTCCAGCGTTTATTGACAAGGAGGTAACCGGAGATGCCCGGTATTATAATTCTCAATTGTCATAAATTCTTGCGAATCAGATATAACATAATAACAATAATATTAATGGTATGTGGCTTTACAGTCGCATGCCTTAATTCTTATGCATCTTCAGAAATACAAATTATTCAAGATACCATTGATTTTGAGAATGCAAAAGCCAGCGACTTGAAGGAAGTGGTAATAAAGAAGAAGCGGCAAAAATATTCAAAGAAAAATAATCCGGCGGTAGATCTTATGGAGAAGGTACGTTTGGATCGTAACAAATCAAACCCGCAAAATGAGAACTACTATAACTATGATAAATATGAAAAGACTGTACTTGCACTAAATGAGTTTGATGAAAATTTGTTAAAGCATAGCGGGAAAATTGGTAAACAATTCAATTTTTTCTCAAATTTTATAGATACAGCAGCGTGGACCGGAAAAACCATACTTGATGTTTCTCTTAAAGAAAAAGCTTCCACTGTTATTTCAGGAAGTAAAAGAGCACATGATCATGAAATTGTAAAAGGGTTGCGAAGCAAAGGATTAGATGATGATTTTAATCAGGATAATGTGCGCAAAATATTTGAGGATATTCTTCGTGAAATTGACATATATGGGAATGATATAGCATTGATGCAAAACAGATTTGTCAGTCCTTTGTCGGTAATTGCTGCCGACTATTATAAATATGAAATAGTTGATACTTTGAATATTGGCGGAGAACAGTGTGTAGAATTGTCATTCGTGCCTCGGAATCCGGAGTCTTTCAGTTTTAATGGCAAAATTTATATTCCGGTTGAAGATTCTATAAAATATGTGAAACGCATATCCATGCGAGTACCAAAGGCAATAAATCTTAATTATGTTGACAATATTTTTGTTAGCCAGAACTTCAAAAAAGATTCATTGGGAAACGTTCATAAAACATTAGATGACTTGTGTCTTGAGATGCAGTTTATCCCCGGAACTCCAAAGTTATATGGAATGCGTCAGGTGCGCTATTCGGGTTTCTCATATGATGACATAGAAGAATATTCCGAAATTTCAGCATTATCAGGCAAAGAGATCATTACAAAAGATGCGGAAAACAGAGATAATCTTTTTTGGGAGTCATTGCGAAGTATTCCTCTCAGCCATGCAGAATCAAATATGGAGAATATGATGAGTATGTTTCGCAAACAACCCTTGTTATATTGGACTGAGAAAGTTTTGAAAGTTCTTGTAAATGGATATATAACAACAGGAAACCCCAGTAAATTTGATATAGGTCCGGTAAATACAATTATAAGCCATAACACAGCAGAGGGGTGGAGATTCCGAGTAGGGGGAATTACAACGCCGGCTCTTTCTCCTCATGTGTTTGCACGTGCTCATATAGCTTATGGTTTAAGAGATAAAAAAATCAAATACACCGGTGAACTTGAATACTCCTTCATACCCAAGACTTACTATTCACGTGAATTTCCTGTTAATTCGATAAGAGCCACATATCAATATGATACTGACCAATTGGGACAACATTATCTATTTACTAATTCAGATAATGTTTTCCTTTCATTAAGACGTATGAGAAGTGATTTTATCACATATCGCAAACTTGCAAAAATTGAATATAATCTTGAACTGCGAAACAATCTTTCTTTTGGTATTGAACTTCGACGTGAGATTCAGGAGGCCACACAATGGATGCCTTTTATATTGCCGGGAGGTGTTAATGATAAGCGTTTTACGCAGTCTGTTGCAAAATTGACAGTAAGGTATGCACCCGGTGAGAAATTTGTACAAGCTGCCACAAGCCGAATGCCTATAAATCTTGATGCCCCGATCTTCATGCTGACACATGAGTTTGGTCCGAAAGGATTCTTAGGTGCTGATTTTACACTGAATAAGACTGAATTGTCTGCACAAAAAAGATTTTGGTTTTCCTCTTTTGGATATTCCGATATAGTGCTCAAAGGTGGAATCATTTGGAGTCAAGTCCAGTTTCCGGCTTTACTCTGGCAGAATGCCAATATCTCATATACGATACAACCGGAATCATATACATTGCTGAATCCTATGGAGTTTGCTATGGACAGATTTGCATCCCTTGATTTTTCATATTATATGAACGGACTTATATTCAACAGGATACCATATATCAATAAACTAAAATTAAGGGAGATTCTGACATTCAAAGGATTTATGGGGAAATTAACCGACAAGAATAATCCTGAATATAATCCCAATCTATATCGTTTTCCAACTGAGTCAAATACCATTGACATGGGGAATAAACCATATATGGAGATAGGTGTGGGTCTTGACAATATACTTACTATTCTTCGTGTGGATTATGTTTGGCGTCTGACATATAGAGACCGTCCTGATATTGACAAAAGTGGGTTGCGCATATCTCTTCATTTTTCATTTTAATAATATTAAGTCTCCATTCTCCTGCAATTACAATTTTTGGGGAATAGTCTTAAATTCTAATTTTTTTTGTAATTTTGTAGAATAGTCCGGTCTGTTTGCGTTATATGCATATAAGATCTTAAATTACAATTTTTTGGATTATGAAGATATTATCGCGAGCTTTATTTGCTATTATAATAACAATCTCCATTGCTTTTGATGTAATGGCTACTCAGAAGCTGACTACTGTTGATATTCTTGGAAAGACATATTATATATATGAAATTAAGAAAGGAGATTCTCTTTTCAGCATTTCCAGAGAATATGGATGGAATTATGATGAATTGTGTAAACTGAATCCCAGTGCCGTATCTCCTTTGGAGAAAGGAATGAAAATTTATTATCCCGTAAAAGAGACAGTAGTCAATAATTCAGATAATAATTCGGCGTCTCATGAGTCCCAGACTTTGAACCACCTTGTAAAAAGAGGGGAGACAGTATTTGCAATTTCAAAGATGTATGATATTCCTCAGGAAACTATTTTCAAATTAAATCCGGGAAGCAATACCGGTATAAAAGAGGGGCAGCTGCTTTTGCTATCTGAAAACAACCCTAATAGTGAAGATATAAAATTTTATGTTATTAGGAAAGGGGATACCTTGTATAGTGTTGCCAAAAACAACTCAACGACTGTAGCAGCAATCATGAAAAAGAATCCCGGAGTGACCGAGAAGAATTTCAGAGCCGGCGACACCATATTGCTTCCTTCTAAAGGAGAGGGGGTAAAAAGTATGGTTGAATCCGTTGCTGAAGAAAATCTTGCATCATTTACAACCTTAAAGGTTGGCAAAAATGACACATGGGAATCTATATCAGAAAAAACAGGTGTAGACAAAGAAGATTTAGTAGAGGCTAATAGGGGAACCGGTTCGAAACCTAAAAACAAGTCATTGATTTCTGTGCCTAATATAGAAACAAAAATGGTAGAGAAAACAATAATCGAAGAAGACCCTCGAGAACAATCGGAAGCCGGAATTGCTGAAATTTACGAGGATGTTCATGGAATAAGTGAAATTAATGGAGACAGGGAATTTAAAATGACTTTACTGCTTTCCGAACCGGCATCCAGAAAAGATCTTGAGTTTACAAGAGGTGTATTAGCCGGTCTTGACAGGATGAAACGTTCCGGTATGAAAGTCAATGTCTCAATACTAAATGGGAATAGAACATCAACTGAGATATTGACTGAATTATCAGAAATAGATCCTGATTTATTATTGCTTACTACAGAGAAGGGAATCCCGGCGTACATATCAGAGTATGCCGAAGTCAGTCAAACTCCAACCGTTAATACATTTGATGTAAAAAATGAACTCTATGCCACCAATCCATACATAATCCAATTGCTTACTCCTTCAAATTATTTTAATGAAGAAATAGCGGCACGCATTGCAAAGGATTTTATTGGGAGAAATCTTATAATGGTTGGAACTGAATACAGCAGCGACCAACTTGCTGCTTCTTTGAAAGATGTATGGAACAGTACAGATATTAAAGATATGTCAATAGATGGTCTTGGCGCATTAAATGTAAAAGATGACAGTCGTTATCTGATTTACGGGTATGCAAACAAGAAAGATGAAGTTTCTGAACTTCTTAATACCGTGAATGAGCTGAAGAGAGAACATCCATTGGCTGATATTTCTGTAATTGGCCGACCAGGTTGGATTGTATATGATGATGCCGCAATGGAGGAAAAGTACCACACTGCAGATGTGCTGATTCCTTCAAGATTTTATTATGATAAAGATTCCGGACAAGCCCGCACCTTTGAGAATCACTATAATTCTCTGTTTGACAGAGAGCCGGCCAAATCTTTCCCAATGTATGCCGCTTTGGGCTATGATACATCAATGTATTTTATTCCTTCCCTTATTAATGCAGAGTTGGATATCAATAATATAGGTAGCTACGAAAATGGAGTGCAAAGTGCTTTTGAAATATATAGACCCGGAAATTGGACTGGAATGTTGAATCCTGTGGTTTATCTTGTGAGGTTCACACCATTTGGAACAATTGATAAAATAGCAGTGAAATGATAGCATTGAGGGAGTTAGGGCTTTCGTTATTGATTTGCATTTCAGCAATTGTATGCAATGCACAGACTCATTATTCTTCTAATGTGTCTATTGGATTAAAAGGGGGAGTAGATCTTTCAAGGGTATCATTCACGCCGAGTGTAAAGCAAGGATTACTACTTGGGGGAAATGCCGGCATAACATTCCGCTATATTGAAGAAAACCATTTCGGATTAATAGCAGAAGTAAATTTTGAGCAAAGAGGATGGCGTGAAAATTTTGAAGAATATCCGTATGAATATTCCCGAACACTTAATTACGTGCAGATCCCATTTTTGGCACATATCTATTTCGGAAGGCGCGGAAAATTCTTTTTTAATGCAGGTCCGGAAATTGGATTTATGATAGGAGAATCGACCAAAGCGAATTTCGACTATAAAAATTTATCTTCAGTTTCAGGATTCCCAACATCTTTGCGCATAACTTATCAATATCAATTAGCAGCAGAAAATAAGGTAGACTATGGTATCTCAGCAGGTTTAGGTGGCGAATTCAGCCTAAATAAACGGAATTCCATATATATAGAGGGTCGCTTCTATTATGGATTGGGAAATGTTTTGGTATCAGGAAGGACACATGATTTCAGAGGTTCAAATTCAATGTCAGTAATGGCAACTGTTGGTTATTGGTTTAGAATCAAGTAAGCAGCTAATAAAAATAAATTGATATATATGATAAAGAAAGGATTGCCCGAGCCTTGAAATAACGTCTTCTCTTATGCAGACAAGGCTCTCCTCAAATTACTTGAAGAAACCCTGTCATAGTCAAACCCCGGTTATATCCGAAGATATAACCGGGGTTTGATATGTGCATTAATAGTGAGGTTTATTCACCTGCGAGGTTGACTGCATAATAGTATTTCTTACCGGTAGGATAGATTCCTGTGATAAACATAACTTTATCTTCATCGTCTCCTTTCATTATCTGATTGTAGATGCGCTCTACATCATCAGATGAATTAACAGCCACACCATTAATTTCTGTAATGATGAAACCCTCTTTGATACCTGAGTCTTTAATGGAGCCACCTTTGATACCGGTCACTTTCACTCCATTCGAAATCCCGAGGTGCTGTTTGGTTTCAGCATTAATCTTCATGAATGCGCATCCCAGTTCAGAGAAGTCACCTTTCTTTGTGATTCCTGTATTACCCTGCATGTTGCGAAGGATTCCGGATTTGGTAACGGTCTTGTTGTCTCTAACATAAGTAACGCTAATCTTATCACCGGGACGGAATTTGTTGAGCTGCTCCACGAGCTCGGCATGGTTGTGAACCGGAATATCATTGATGGCAGTGATCACATCATCTTCTTGCAGACCGAGTTCTTTAGCTGTACTTCTGTCAGTTACTTCTGCAATGAGAAGACCAGACTTTGTGGCAGTGATATTTTTCTCTTTTGCGATCTTGGCATCAAGTTCTCGTACAGAGCAGCCAAGTACGGCACGTTGCACGTTTCCATATTGACGAAGGTCTGTCATTACTTTCTTGACAATAGTGGTAGGTATGGCAAATGAGAAACCTGAATAGCTACCGGTATTGCTGTAAATTGCGGAGTTGATACCTATCAATTCACCTTTGAGGTTAACTAACGCACCTCCGGAATTGCCTGGATTAAGGGCGGCATCGGTTTGTAAAAAGGACTCAATGCTTAAGCCTCCGCGCTGACCGTTTTGACCAAGACTGCGAGCTTTTGCGCTGATGATTCCGGCGGTAACTGTAGAATTGAAACCAAAAGGATTTCCTACAGCCAGTACCCATTCACCAACCTTTACAGTCTCACTATTACCGAAAGTTATTGGAGAAAGACCTTTGGCATCAATCTTAATAAGGGCAAGGTCTGATGCTTCATCTGTACCTATGATTTTGGCGTCATAAGTGGAGTTATCATTCATAAGCACCTCCAGTTTATCGGCATCGGCAATTACATGATTATTTGTGACGATGTATCCATCTTCGGAAATTATCACACCTGACCCAAGACCAGTTTGCACAGGTTCACTCTTCTTCTGTTGTTGACGTTGCTGACGCTGTTGCTGCTGGGGATTACCAAAAAAGAAGTCAAACATTCCAAAGGGATCATACCCCCCTTGGTTTCCGTAAGAGTTACCGCGAGTCTGCGTAGTATAACTCTTTACGCAGACAACAGCATTTACAGTCTTTTCTGCTGCTACCGTGAAGTCTGTTTCAAATGCAGCTGCCGGAGCAGAAGTCCGGATGAATGATGGATTCGAATCCGAAGCAATTGTTCTGGTGGATGTGGCGGCCTGGAATGCGGCCGAAGTGAGAACGGCTACAAGTGCGGCCGATGCATACACTGTGAATTTCTTCATATCTTTTGATTTTTCAGTTTTGTTCGAAATTAAAAGCGGAACATCAATTTTATGTTCCGACTACAAAGTAAATACAAAATTTTCACCAACAATGTGTCTCTTAACACTAAATTGTTAAAATTAAAACTTTTTAAACATGCCAATACAAACTCTTTAAATACGTTAATAATTATATTAGTTCACATAAAAGGATTAAATTTGTAATATGAAATCAACACAGCCATATACATATATAGCATTACTTATAACTATAATTTTTTCATGTGGTTTATTATCTTGTCATTCTTCAAAGAAATCAAGTAATAATCATAATATTATTAAAGAGTATATAAAACATAGCGAATCACTTAAAGCGTCAAAACTCCAGCATGAAATTGCAGACGAGGCAATCACATGGGTTGGGACACCCTATGTTTATGCCAAGTGTGACAAAGGGATCGGAACAGACTGTTCGGGTTTGGTCATGAAAGTTTACGAAGATATTACAGGTGTAAAAATTCCCCGTAACTCAGCAAAACAGGCTGAATTTTGCCGCCGACTAAAAACAGATGATGTTGAAATAGGTGATCTGGTGTTTTTTGCCACGGGTAGCGATCCGAATCGTATATCTCATGTTGGAATAATGATTGACAGTGTGAATTTTGTACATTCCTCCACAAAAAAAGGAGTGGTGATCTCACGGATCGACACCCCTTATTATATCCGTACATTTATGATGTTCGGAAGGGTAGAGCCTAAAGAAGCGGAATAAGCTTGGTTTCAAGGTCTGCGAGTTTTACAAGACCAACAATGCGATCCACCACTTTGCCATCTTTGAAGAAAAGCACAGTCGGAATGCTTCGGATTCTTTGTTGTGCCACTACCTCATCATTCTCATCAATGTTCAGTTTGCCGATAATAGCTTTATCCGCATATTTTTCAGCGAGTTCTTCAACAACCGGTCCGAGTTTCATGCATGGACCGCACCAAGTAGCCCAAAAATCAATTACTACCGGTCTGCCTGAATTGATAGCCTCAAGAGCTGTCTGATCTGTGAATTGTAATGCCATAATTTTATTATATTTAAGTATTCAATTTAATTTATAAGTAAAGTTTCTTCTTTTTTTAATTGTACACATACTTATATTGATGATACTTTAAATTTCATTCCATATTCGCTGAGAATATCCATCAACTCCCGAGTAATGGGCATCTTTTTGCGAGACCTTACTCTAATCGACTGATGTGTATCCGGATCAAAAATATCGAAATATAGCTCTCCTTTTCTCTCATTATCCGGAATCTTACTAATAGCAGAGAAGAAGTCGTTGTTATTGAATTTAAAATTCATATATACAAGCACTCCATTAGCCACTTTACCGCGCTTTCCTTCAAGTGAAGACACCTCTTCTATCTGCATATCAGTTCTATCCTTATTATAACGGCCCGGCACAATATTAATTCTTACAAATGTTGGTTCACCGATGTGAAATTTATCCTTGTGCTGGTTATGGTTCATCCCGAATAAAGCAATCTCCGTTTTACCGGAAAAATCTTCCATTTCGACAATTGTGAAATCAGTGCCTCGTCGTGAAGTTTTGGTTGTAATTTTTGTAACAAGTCCGCCCATTGTAATTTTACATGGTCTATCCTGCTTTCTTTTAAAATCCTCACATGTAGTGTTACATCCATAAGTAAGTTCCATATAATATGGATCAAGAGGATGGGCTGAAAGGTACATCATCACCATTTCTTTCTCCTTTTCAAGAAGCGCAAGGCGATCCCAGTGTACAGCATCCGGGAAGGGTGGTTTGTCTGTTTCTATAGGATCTTCATCTCCGAATAGGCTCCATTGCGATGAATTCTTACTGTTTTGAATATTCTGCCCATATTTAACAAGAATATCGGTATATGTAGAATCAAACATCGGATGCACAAATATTTCACGTCTCATGTTGAAACTGTCAAATGCACCGGACATTGCAAGATTTTCGATAGCACTGCGGTTGCAGGCCGACAGATTTACTCTCTCAACAAAGTCATAAATATCCTTAAACGGACCATTGTTCTCGCGTTCTGTAATAATAGCATTTACGGCATTTAAGCCAACACCTTTTACGGCCGCCAGACCAAAACGGATGTCTCCAAGTTTATTTACGCCAAAGCGTTCCATAGATTCGTTTATATCAGGTCCTTTCACCGTAATTCCCATCCTTCTGCATTCGTCCATGAATTTACGCAGCTTATCGGCCGCGGTAAGATTCCGGCTTAATACGCCTGCCATATATTCTGCGGGATAATGAGCTTTAAGATATCCTGTCTGGTAAGCAACCCAACTATAACATGTGGCATGGCTTTTGTTAAATGCATAAGATGCAAATTTTTCCCAGTCTGCCCAAATTTTTTCCAAGGCATGTTCTGAATGTCCATTTTTCATGCCTTGATCCATAAATTTCTTCTTGAGCTTCTGCATTTTGTCAATTTGCTTCTTACCCATGGCTTTGCGTAGCATATCTGATTCACCGCGAGTGAAATCAGCAAGCAAACGTGACAAGAGCATTACTTGCTCCTGATATACGGTTACTCCATATGTTTCCTCCAGATACTTGGACATAATTGGAATGTCATATTTTATCTCTTCCTCACCATGTTTGCGTTTGATAAATGAAGGGATATAATCCATAGGTCCCGGACGATAAAGGGCATTCATCGCAATAAGATCTTCAAAAGAAGAAGGTTGAAGCTCGCGAAGATATGTCTGCATACCTTCAGACTCAAACTGGAATGTTGCAGTTGTATTGCCTTTGCAATAAAGATCAAAGGTAGCCTTGTCATCAAGCGGGATGTGATCTATATCAAGGTCTATTCCGTGAGTATGTTTAATATTTGCCAATGCTTCTTTTATGATAGAAAGCGTTTTCAGACCAAGGAAGTCCATCTTGATAAGACCGGTTTCCTCAATTACGCTTCCTTCATATTGTGTGGATATTACTTTAGTGCCATCAGCATCTGTACTCATTGATACCGGAACCCAATCTGTTATATCATCGCGACAAATGATAACACCACAGGCATGCACACCGGTACCCCTGATATTTCCCTCAAGTTGCTCGGCATATTTCATTGTCTCTCTTATTCCCTCATTCTCATTATTTTTCTCAGCGGCAAATTCCTTATTATAAAGAAGACAATTTTTGAAATTGACTTTTGGGGCTTTACCATTAACCTCAGGAAGACGATCCGGAACAAGTTTGGCAAGGCGATTGGCTTCAGACAGGGGTACTTCCAATACTTTGGCTACATCCTTTATAGCCATCTTTGTGGCCATGGTTTGATATGTTATGATGTGAGCTACCTTTTCCTCTCCATATTTCTCTGTGACATATTTTAATACCTCATATCTTCCATCATCATCAAAATCCACATCAATATCCGGTAAAGATATACGGTCAGGATTTAGAAAACGCTCAAACAGAAGATCGTATTTGATAGGATCAATCTGTGTAATTCCAAGGCAATATGCTGCAGCACTTCCGGCAACAGAACCTCTACCAGGACCAATGCTTACTCCAAGTTTCTTACGACCGGTATTGATAAAATCCTGTACGATAAGGAAGTATCCCGGGAACCCCATGGTCTTCATTATATATAATTCGAACTTAAGACGTTCCCTTATATCTTGGGGCAATGGATCTCCATAACGCTCCAATGCTCCTTCCATGGTAAGTTTTTCAAGATAATCTGCTTCAAATTTAATACGGTACAACTTGTCATAGCCACCGAGGCGTTCTATCTTCTTTTTAGCATCTTCTTCAGAAAGCACAACATTCCCATTCTCATCCTGCGTGAATTCATCAAAAAGTTCTTTTTCTGTAATGCGAGATCTATATTCTTCCTCTGTGCCAAATTCTTTGGGAATATCAAAGAATGGCATTATAGGAGCGTGATTGAGCGAATAGAATTCCACTTTATCAAGAATCTCCTTAGTATTGTCGATAACCTCAGGAATATCTTTGAAAATTTCGCGCATCTCCGCAGTGGTTTTGAGCCATTCCTGCTTGGTATAGTGAATTCTTGGCTCATAGTATGATTTCTGCATGGATACACAAATGAGCCTATCATGAGCTTCGGCATCATCCTCAAATGTGAAGTGCACATCATTGGAGGCAATCATCTTTATATTATGCTTGCGTGCGAAATGTATCAAGTGTTCGTTGACCTTTGTTTGCTCCGCAAATACCTCCCTGTTTGCATTCTCCTTGAATGTCTGATGCCTTTGTAACTCGATGTAATAGTCATCACCAAATGTTTCCTTGTACCATAAAATACGTTGCTCTGCTTTGTCGAGGTCTCCGTGAAGAATAAACTGTGGCACTTCACCACCAAGGCATGCAGAGCACACAATAAGCCCTTCGTGATGACGGGCAAGATCCTCACGATCTGTTCGGGGTTTGTAATAGTACCCCTCAGTCCAGGCTTTACTCACAAGTTTAACAAGATTGTGATATCCCACACTATTCTTGGCAAGTACAATCAGATGATAGCCATTATCCGTCTTATCCTTCCGGTCGGTCATCTTGTCGCGAGCCACATACATCTCGCAGCCTATAATGGGCTTGAATTTTTCATCTTCAGGCTTCCCGGCATTTTTCTTCTCAACGTAATTGAAGAATTCTTTAATGCCGAACATATTGCCATGGTCGGTAAGGGCTATGCCACGCATACCGTCAGCTAATGCTTTATCTACAAGTTCAGGGATGGTGGCTTTACCATCAAGCAAACTGTATTGTGAGTGTACATGCAGGTGTGTGAAAGGTATATTGCTCATTGGATACGGTGTCGTTTAAAATATGAAAACGCGTATGCAAAGATAACACTTCAGACCTGTTTTTACAATACCGGATGTGATAAAAAAGCAAAAAACCGTTGGAGAATTCCAACGGTTTTTTGCTTGCGCAGTGGTAAATTTATTTCTTTGCGCGGTTGCCGTAACGGCTGCGGAACTTGTCCACGCGACCGGCAGTGTCGACGAGTTTCTGCTTTCCTGTGAAGAAAGGATGGGAGGAGCTTGTGATCTCAAGTTTTACAAGAGGATACTCCTTACCGTCGATTTCGATAGTCTCTTTTGAAGCTACAGTGCTTCGTGTGATGAATGTTTCATCGTTAGACATATCTTTAAATACCACCTCGCGGTATTCCTTGGGATGAATGTCTTTTTTCATTTTAATTAAAAAATACTGCAGTTAATTTATTAAAAATTTTTCTTGACAGGTCGCGATCCCATCAAATGGCTTGCAAAATTAATACTTTTTCTTTAAATAGCCAAATGCATATTCTTAAAATTGCTCAAAAACGCAAATATTAGGGAATTACATTTATAGAATCCACAAAGTAAGGTATATTAACACAGCAGGCGCAGCAAGCAACAGGGAATCTATACGGTCGAGAATACCCCCATGACCGGGAATAAGGTTTCCTGAATCTTTTATTTGGAGGGTCCGCTTTATTAGAGATTCAACCAAATCTCCCCATGTTCCGAAAACTGTAACCACTGCTGCCAACCCAATCCACATCAGTATATTGCGTTCCAATCCGAAGAATTCATTACAATAGCTGCAAAATATAAACGCTGCTATCAGATTAAAAGCCAAACCTCCGAAAAAACCTTCCCATGATTTTTTTGGAGAGATACGTTCAAAGAGACGATGTTTGCCAAATGTGCATCCTACAAGGAATGCTCCGGTATCGTTAATCCAAAGGAACAGGAACACAACCAACAATGTTTCAGGTCGATTGAAAAGTGAGGCTATGCCAACTGCACACCCGAGATTAACACCAATATAAATCTGGCTCATTAAAGAATGAGCCAGATTACGTAATGGATTTTGATCATTGATATATAATTCCTCAATAAATCGAGCTGTCATAACGGCAACCCATAGTAACACAGGATATTTATATGGACTGAAGCATAAACAAATGCACCCGGCTATATCAAGCAGTAAAGTGGGGATGTGTCTTGTTGATAACTCCGAACATATTTTAGAAAATTCCAACACGGAAATTACAGCAAAAACAGACGCCATAACAGCCACGGCATCTCTTCCGAGTAGAATACAGCATATTATAATTCCGCAATATACAATTCCGGAGAGAGTTCGTGTTGTGAGCTTCTTCAAATCCATAATTAATCTTCTGTCACAGCTTTAGGAAGAGCAGCGAGACGATATTCATGTTTTTTTATAAAATTTAGAATAGCATCTCTTTCAGCACTTTGCATAACATCGGTTTCTATTCTCTTTACAGCGTTGAACGGAGATGTCTGACTTTGATAAACATGACGATAGCATTTTGCAACATCATCTATTATATCATCCGATTTTCCGCCTTTATGGAGAATATAAGCGTTGACACCAAAATATTCTATAGGATTATGTGCAACTATGCAGAAGGGGGGTACATTGTTGTTGACACGGCATCCGCCCTTAACGAGTACCCACTCGGCAACATCACAATTCTCATGCACCAATGCATTTGATGATAGAATTGTATAATTACCAATTTTACATGCTCCCGCAATCTTGGCGGCATTACCCAATACGACATAGTTGCCTATTATGGAATCATGTCCTATATGGCATTGAGCCATAATAAATGAATTATTCCCAATTTTGGTGGCCTTCCCCGGGAATATGCTTCGATTGATTATTACATGCTCACGGATACAATTGTTATCACCGATTTCCACGAATGAATCTTCACCTTTCCACCGGAAATCCTGAGGTGCGGCAGAAATTACACATCCATCGAAAAACATATTATTTTTGCCAATTCGAGCTCCTGAACGTATACTTGCGTGAGGACCGATTACACAACCTTCTCCGATCTCAACATTATCATCGATATAAGCAAATGCATTAATCGTGACATTATCTCCTATTTTTGCGTTCGGATGCACAAACGCGAGTGGACTTATCTGAAACATACCTTTAGGTTTTTAGTTTTTATCTTCCACCACCAACTGCTTGATACAGGCTGATGAGAGCAGCGACCTGTGTGTGCCAGCAAGCAAGTTCTGACAACTGTGCGCTCAAAAGACTTGAGCGAGCCGTCAACACTTCAAGGTAGGTGGTTTTCTGATCCAAAGTTAATAATTCCTGAGTATATTCTACACTTTTTTCCAAATTATCTATCTGCATTTCGATAGATTTCTTTTTTTGTTCGTTATTTGCTATCTGTGACAAGGCATCACTTACATCAGCACTCGCATTCAACACAGTCGTTTCAAATGCATTCATAGCCTGCTTCTGACTTGCTTTGGCAGCTTCAAGAGTGGCAATGTTTTGACCTCTTGAAAATATAGGGGCGGCCAATTGACCGGCGAGTTGGATAAACCACTTGCCGGGATTGGTGATGACACTTCCAATTAAGTTTGTGAAACCGCCTTGAGCAGAGATTGAAAGAGTAGGGTAGAAAGCAGCCCTTGCGCTATTAGTAGTGTAATATGCCGCTGCCAGTCCTCGCTCTGCAGCACGAACGTCAGGCCTTACAGCAAGGTATGACATAGGTATGCCATTCCGTACATCAACGGGAAGTGCGAAATTCAGATCCGAAGTCACCTCCCAATCCTGAGGATATGTACCAAGGAGCACAGACAGAGTATTTGAGGTTGTTGTAATGTTGGATTTTATATCAGGGATAGAAGCCATTATGCTCCAGTAGTTTGCAGCACTTTGCACTACCGCAGCCTCATTCACATAAGCAGCTTCTTTCATTTCCTTCATGGATTCTACCTGATCTTTCCATATCACAGCCGTTCTCTCTGTAAGGGCAAGCTGCTGCTTAAGCAATACAAGTGCATAGTATGTATTTGCCACGCCACAAATAATCTGAGACTTTACAGCTTGCTCATAATCCTGCATTTGTTCAACAGTAACCTTGGCACCTCTTTTGCGATTTAGAATTTTGCCAAACACATCTATTTCCCATGCAGCGGCTAAAGGGATTGTATAGCTCCAATTCATGTGGCTGCCTCCATAACTTGCAGCGGCACCGTTGGGGTTAAGTGCAAGAGAAGGGAAATAGCTTAGCTTAGCTCCTTTCAACTGAGCCTGAGCTTTTTCTACATTGAGTCGTGCATCGTCAAGATCGTTGTTATTGGCAAGTGCTTGACGAATATAGCATTGAAGAAGTGGATCCGTGAATATTTTCTCCCATCCGAGATATTCAAGACTTGTGGAATCAACCGGGGCATCTATTGCTTTCTTATAGTCTTCCACAAAAGAACTTTCTTCAGCAGGCAATTCATATTTGCGGTAGATGTTGCAGCTGCCCATAGCAGCTGCCAACACTACCAGCATAGTATATTTGACTATTCTGTTCATTATCTTATTATTCTCTTGTTATACTATATTGCTCAATTTCAGATGTTATAGATGTATTATCTTTGTCTTTCCATTTGAGCGGAGAAATCTTTTCCTGTATCAACTGGAATGCTACGAACATAGCAGGAACGACAAGCACCTGAAGAATCATACCTATAAGCATACCACCGATAGCTCCGGTACCTAATGCATTATATCCGTTGGCACCGGCTCCTGTAGCGAACATTAGAGGCAACAAACCTATAATCATGGCGAGAGATGTCATGAGAATAGGACGAAGACGGGCAGTAGCACCCTGAATTGCGGACTGAACTACGCTCAGACCGGTGCGTCTTCTCTCAAGGGCGAACTCCACAATAAGAATGGCATTCTTGGCAAGCAGACCGATAAGCATAATCAGTGCAATTTGCATGTAGATATTATTGTCAATACCCATAAACCTTGCAAATATGAATGTGCCCATAAGACCGAAAGGTACAGACAGAATTACAGCCCATGGAATAATATAGCTTTCATATTGTGCGGACAAAAGGAGATAAACAAACAGAAGTACAAGTCCGAAGATATAAGCGGTCTGTCCACTTCCACCTTTTGCTTCCTCACGTGTCATTCCGGAGAACTCATATCCAAATCCGACAGGAAGAGTCTGCTGACCTACCTCCTCAATAGCATTTATAGCATCACCTGAAGAGAAACCGGACGCCGGCTGACCGGTAATCGCAATAGTAGTAAACATATTGAAACGATTGATGATATCAGGACCATAAATTCGTTTCAAAGATACAAAGTTGTCGATTGGCGCCATTGTAGTACCATTTCTAACCTTTATGCGTTTCAACGTTTCGGGAGAAACACGTGCATCCGGGGCAGCCTGCATCATTACTCGATATAGTTTACCAAACTTGTTAAAGTTTGATATATACATACCTCCGTAATAGCCTTGCAGAGCAGACAAGATTGTGCTTTGGGTCAAACCTGCCTGTTTAATTTTAGCCACGTCAAGCTCCACAAGGTATTGAGGGAATGTGGGGTTAAACGTTGAATAAGCCATCTGGATTTCAGGTCGGGCATTTAGTGCTGCAATAAACTGCTGATAAACCTGGAAGAAGTTGTTGAGGTCTCCACCAGTCTTATCTTGAAGTTTGATTTCAAATCCACTTGTTGCAGAAAATCCCGGAATCATAGGGGGCATAAAGAACATGATACGTCCGTCCTTAATTTGTGAGCATTTTTGATACAAAGTGGCGAGAACGGCATTGGCACTCTCTGTCTTGTTGTCACGCTCACTCCATGGTTTTAGCCTTATGATGAAAGATCCATAAGTGTTTCCCTGACCACCCACAAAGCTATAACCGGTGATTGCAACTCTTGTCTGAATTGCCGGAACAGTGCCGCATATGCTGTCAGTTTTATCCATTATGGATTTAGTCTTACTCAGAGATGTGGCAGGGGGCATATCCACTACACCCATAATTGTACCGGTGTCTTCCTGAGGCACCATTGATGTGGCAGTGGTACTCATCAACCACACCAATACGCCAATTGATGCAGCTACAATTGCAAAGCCTGTAATTTTGTGACGGATGAACCATCCTGAGGCTGCATTATATGCTTTCAGCAATTTGCTGAATCCATTGTTGAAGAAATTAATAAATTCTTTGGAGAACATTCCGATAAGTGCGCATACCGCTACAACAACGGCTATAACACCTTCAATAATATTCTCAAAGTCGAACCAACCCATCATCAGAAAAGCGATGGAGGCAACTATCAGGATAAGAGTGATAAAAGGAGGGAATTTGAGTCTGAAACGTTTTTTATATGTTTCTTTCACAACCTCTCCGGCAGTTGAATATGCTTCTTTCATCCTGTCCTTGAGCGGCTTTTCATTCTCTTTATTATGAGGCTTCAGGAAAAGAGCACAAAGTGCGGGGGAAAGGGTAAGGGCATTGATGGCCGAAAGTCCAATTGACATCGCCATTGTAAGACCAAACTGGCGATAGAACACACCGGAAGTGCCACCCATGAAAGACACTGGAATAAACACAAGCATCATTACAAGGGTAATTGATATCAAGGCACCTGCTATCTCGCTCATAGCATCTATGGCGGCACGTTTGGATGATGAATAACCCTCATCAAGTTTTGCATGTACCGCTTCCACCACCACTATGGCATCATCCACTACAATAGCAATCGCCAGAACAAGTGCTGAAAGGGTAAGCAGGTTGATGGAGAATCCAAAAATGCTCATCAAAGCGAAAGTACCAATCAACGCCACGGGTATTGCAATGATAGGGATCAATGTCGAACGTAAATCCTGCAAGAAGATAAACACCACAAGGAACACAAGCACAAACGCTTCAATAAGAGTCTTGACAACTTCATGAATAGATGCAAACAAAAAGTCGTTTACACTCATGGGTGTTATAATTTTAATACCCTCCGGAGCATCTTTTTGAAATTTGTCAAGTTCCTTCTGTATATCTTCAACAACCTGAGTAGCATTGGAGCCTGCTGATTGGAATACTATTGCCGCACAACCCTTGTGACTATTGGTTGTTGAATGGAATCCATAGGAGAGACGTCCAAGCTCAATATCTGCAACGTCTTTCAATCTCAGAATATCACCGTCCGAAGAGGCTCTAATTATAATATCACCAAATTCCGTTTCATCTTGCAGACGCCCTTTATAACGCATCACATATTGGAAACTTTGATCGGAATTCTCTCCAAATTGACCGGGAGCCGCCTCAATATTCTGTTCTGCCAAAGCCGCAGATATATCAGAAGGCATCAGACTATATTGAGCCATTACGTCAGGCTTAAGCCATATTCTCATACTATAGTCAGCGCCCATCACCATGACTTCACCTACACCAGAAACACGCTTGATAACCGGTATGATGTTTATAGCCATGTAGTTTTCAATGAACTCTTCAGTGTAGTTGCCGGTAGCATCATACATATTGAAAACCATAAGCATTGAGCTCTGGCGTTTCTGAGTAATAACACCCACCTGATTTACTTCTGAAGGCAGAAAACTTGCAGCTTTCGCAACACGGTTCTGAACATCCACAGCTGCCATATCGGGATCCATACCCGGTTTAAAATAAACAGTAATTGTGGCAGAACCGGTGTTGGTTGCGGACGAATACAAATAATCCATATTCTCCGCACCATTGATTTGTTCCTCAAGAGGGGCAATAACCGAATTAAGCACACTCTGTGCATTAGCACCGGTATATGTTGTGGAAACTTGAATAGTCGGTGGGGCAATATCGGGATATTGCTCAACCGGGAGAGACATAAGACCCAGCAAACCGAACAAAACGATAAAAATCGAGATTACGGTAGATAAAACAGGTCTGTTTATAAATCTTGATAAATTCATCGTAGATCTAAATTATTTCTTGGGTGTGATTACCATATTATCTTTTACAGAGATACCTACTCCTTCGGTCACAACGACATCACCCGGTTTCAAACCGCCAGTAACAATGTAATTCTGACCATCATTTTCAGTCGCTATCTGAATAGGTGTTGAGTGAACTTTACTTGAATCACCCACTACATAACAGAATTTCATATCCTGCACTTCGTATGTGGCATTTTGAGGGATAAGAATTACGCCGGTACGCAGGGACGGAATCATGACTTGTCCGGTATTGCCGCTTCTGAGCATCCCTTTAGGATTGGGGAATATGGCAGTGGCAGATGCAGCTCCAGTCGAGGGATCAATTACACCTGAAATGGAGATAATCTTCCCGGGATATTCATACCTCTCGCCATTTGCGAGCTGAAGTTCAACAGCAGGCATAGCTTTAATTGCATTATCCAAAGAGCGGCTTCCATTATCGGTCATATTAAGAATATCTTTCTCATTAAGAGAGAATGAAGCCCTCATATCCGAACTGTTAGACAGAACAGTAAGAAGAGTTGATGGTGTTACAAGAGAACCTTCGCGATAGTCAATTTTGCCAACTATCCCAGATGCCGGAGCTGTAACAACAGAATATGACAGATTTTTACGAGCATTTACCAAATTAGCATTTGCCTGATTTAACTGTGCTTTTGCAGCATTCAATGCATCTTCTGATGTTTGGTATGCAGGTGCGCTGATAATGTTTTTATCAAGTAGTATCTTATTATTATTAGCATTGGTCTGCGCAGTATTTACATTAGCCTGAGCCACTTCGACTGCTGCTTTGGCAGCATCGACAGCTGCCTGAAGACTTACCTGATCTATTGTGAAAAGAACTTGTCCCTTGCTTACTTTTTGTCCTTCCTCTACATTTACTTTTGTAAGAAATCCTGAAATCTGCGGACGAATTTCAACATCATTCTCACCGCGTAAAGATGTGGGATAACCGGTTTCGAGTTTAGAATCCACTTCACCAATTGTCATTACCGCAAGCTCGGGCGCCACCGCCTGTTGCTGTTGGTTTTTCCCTTTACATGAGGGAAGAATCATTGCCACTGTCAAAGCCGAAAGTGACAAAGCATACAATTTCCTAACTTTCATATTCAATATGGTTTGTTTAATTATTTACCTGTTATAGTGTTATATTCAATATTACAACAGCAAACTGATGTTTGCAAGCGCTAAATTCAGTAGGATTTAACATTCAACCTGCAAAATTAACAATTTAAATCGTGATAAAATGTTAAAAAGTCTAAAATTGTGCCGATTTGACCATAATTGACCATTTTGGAAAACTAAAAATCGATTTTTAGTTTTCATGTTTATAATTTAAATTAATACATACTTATGTTTAGAGTATTTGTATTATTTCATAGAGACACTCGAAAGTTTTTTCGGGTGCTTTGTTCCAGAAATCTTCATACTGAGATATATTTTCTGAAGCTCCCGGAGTGTCACTCATTACCCTGATTATAGAAAAAGGCACATTGCATTTGATACATGTCTGGGCTATGGAAGCCGACTCCATATCTACAGCACAAGAATCAGGAAATATGGATTTTATCAAATCTACCTCATCTTTAAGATGTATGAATTTATCACCACTGCAAATTTTTCCAAAATGTACATTATTATCATCATCATACAATTTATGACCAATTTCAATAATACTATCCATTGGCTTCATAATCTGAGGGAATCCATCCGGTGCTCCATACGCAGTGCCCGGTCCGCACCAAACATCATGGTAACATACGGCATCGGCAATCAAAATGGAACCTACTTTCAGAGCACCATCGACACCACCTGCTACACCAGTATTAATAACGATATCCGGATGCTCGTCCTGAATGAGTTGGTAAGTATTCAAAGCAGAATTCACTTTACCTATTCCGCATTTACCAACAATGATTTCCTTATCTTTGACAGTGCCTTTAAAATATTTCTTATTTTCAATATTAATCTCTTTATAATCCTGCATGGTATTAAGCAAAAGAGCAAGCTCTTTGTCCATAGCAACTAATATGGCAATCTTCATAAAAATTAATTAAATTTCTTTATTAACTCGGCAAAATTAACTAATTTAGTTAACAAAAATAAACATATATTCGTTAATATATCATAAATCATAGGATCATGCAAAAAATAAAGATATGGAATGAACAGATATCAGACGATCAACTTGACAAGATATGTGGTTATCTGGAAAGAGGAGAAATTGCTATAATTCCGACAGATACATTGTATGCTATATGTTGTGATGCTCTTAATTCCAAAGCAAAAGACAGAATATGCCGTTTGAAGAAGATAAATCCGGAAAAGAATAATTTGTCTATTATATGTAGTGATATATCCATGGCCTCCGAATATTCCCGCATTGAAAATAAAGCATATAAAATATTAAAGGAATATACACCCGGAGCGTTTACATTTTTACTAAAAGCATCAACATCTTTGCCAAAGGTATTCAAAGGGAGAAAAATGGTTGGTATACGAATACCGGACAATAATATCGCACGCCAAATAGCTGAAAGGCTGGGGCATCCACTACTATCAACTTCCATAACATTTATGGAGGATGATTACGCCATAAATCCTGATCTTATTGCAGAAGAGTATGAAGATAAAGTTGATTTAATGATTGAAGGTGAAGAAGGGATTACAATGCCTTCAACGATTATAGATATGACAGGCGATTCACCTGATATAATTCGCAAAGGTAAAGGAGAGTATTATGGCATCTGATGGTATATTATCTGATGGTATATTCTTTGCTTTGATCGGTTTATTCACTATTTTTATTTTGAGGGAATTTAGCCTTATTATTTGTGCATTTTTCGGATAAGCCGCAATCAGTGCAGCAACAGGAACCGCTGCGCTTGTTTTTCTTAAGAAATTTTACCAGTATCCAAACTATTACCGCAAGAATAATAATACCTACGATAGTATATTGTATTATTATATTGGTATCCATCTTATTTTCTATTTACTTGTTCTTTTTTGATGTCACGCCTGAGTCTTTCCCGTAATTTTGCTGGTTGGCATCTATACTCCTTTGGGAATTATCTTTTATAACAGATATAACAATTTCAGAAATCATTTGCTTAAGTTGATTGATGAATTCAGAAGCACTATATTCTCCATGCTCAATCTTCCGGAGTCTTCCTTCCCAAATACCGGTGAGTTTAGCGCTTTTCAACAACTCTTCCTGAATCAGAGATATTAGTTCTATACCGGCAGGAGTAGCACGAAGTGATTTTCTTTCTTTACGGATATAACCTCTTTTATATAATATTTCGATAATGGCAGCTCTTGTAGAAGGCCGACCTATTCCGTTTGCCTTCAGTGCTTCTCTAAGGTCTTCATCTTCAACTGTTGCTCCGGCTGTTTCCATCGCTTTCAGTAAAGTTCCCTCAGTATAATATTTGGGAGGTTGACTTGTCTTTTTTACCAATTTTGGAGTATGCGGACCAGATTCTCCAATAGTAAATGCCGGAAGTACGGTTGTCTCATCAACTTTTTGTTTTGTTCCGTCCTGAATATCTTCTTGCTCTGCATATATACCCTTGCGGGATTGGTAAACAAATTTCCAACCTAAATCTGTTATAATTCTTCCGGATGTTTTGAATTTATACTTACCAGCTTCGGCTTTTACAACCGTCTGTTCAAAAGAGCAATCGGGATAGAACACTGAAATAAATCTCAAAGCAATTGTGTCGAAAACATTGCGTTCTTCAGTTGTCAGACTTGATGGCAGAGATTGCCCGGTTGGGATTATAGCATGATGATCCGTAACTTTTGAATTGTCAAATACTTTTTTACTTTTTTTGAGTTTTGTACCCCTGAGTGGTTGCAGAATGTCACTAAAATGTTGACTAATACCATTCAAAATCCCCTTGCACTTGGGATACATGTCTTCAGTCAGATATGTTGTGTCAACGCGTGGATATGTAACAAGTTTCTTTTCATATAGAGACTGAATGCTGCGTAAGGTTGCATCTGCTCCCATACCGAATTTTTTATTACATTCTACTTGCAATGAAGTAAGATCAAATAGCCTTGGAGGAGCTTCCTTTACGTTTTTCTTCTCTATATCTTTAATTACAAATTCATATTTTGCCACATCATCTACAATACTTCTTCCATCATTCTCATTTTCAAATGGTTTTAATGTTGAAGAAAACATTGTTTCGCGATATATGGTTTTTAATTCCCATGTATCTTTAGGCACGAAGTTTTCAATTTCCAATTGCCTGTTTACAACCAAAGCAAGAGTTGGAGTCTGCACTCTTCCAACAGACAAAATTTGCTTGTTTTTTTCGTTTGTACTGTATTTGATTGAGTAAAGTCTTGTCGCATTTATTCCGAGAATCCAATCACCTATGGCTCTGCACAATCCGGCAATATATAATGGCTCCAAATCTTTATCAGTGCGAAGATTCTTAAAGCCATCCCTGATAGATTCATCAGTAAGTGAGCTGATCCATAATCTTTTCACCGGTTTGTTGCATCCGGCCTTCTGCATCACCCATCTCTGGATGAGTTCACCCTCCTGACCAGCATCTCCACAATTAATCACCTCATCACATTGCTCAATAAGAGCCTTTATTGTATTAAATTGTGTTTCAATGCTTTTTTGTGGGATGAGTTTTATTCCGAATTTTGGAGGAATCATAGGCAAAGATGAAAGAGACCATCTTTTCCAGTTCTCAGTATAATCAGCTGGCTCTTTGAGAGTGCACAAATGACCGAAGGTCCAGGTTACACAATAACCATTACCTTCGTAATATCCTTGCCGTTGTGTATTGGCTCCCAATATTCTTGCAATATCTCTACCCACACTGGGTTTCTCAGTAATACAAAGTATCAAGATGAAGGGTATTAAGAATTATGAATGCATTTCTTGGCTTCATTCCAAAGATGATCCATCTCGGCGAGAGTCATATCTTTTATTTGAACTCTGTTTTCCTTAGCCTTTTGTTCTATGTAATTGAAGCGTTTAATAAATTTTCTATTGGTTTTTTCAAGAGCATTCTCCGGATCAATGTCATATAAACGGGCTGCATTAATAACAGCAAAAAGCAGGTCTCCGAATTCCTCTTCTAAAGCAATTTTGTTTTTTGAATCTATTTCAGATTCTACTTCAGCTGTTTCTTCTTTCACCTTTTCCCAAACGTCCTCTCTATTTTCCCAATCAAAACCCACATTCCGTACCTTCTCTTGTATTCTTTTAGCTTTTATAAGAGCAGGAAGCGCTGCCGGAACGCCTCCAAGCACACTTTTATTCCCCTTTTTTTCTTTAAGTTTGATTTGTTCCCAGTTGCGGGCAACTTGTTCAGCATCCCCCGCTTCAACATTTCCATAAATGTGAGGATGACGGAATTTAAGTTTATCTACGAGGGACTTACAAACATCAGCAATATCAAATTCTCCTTTCTCTTCTGCAATTTTGGAATAAAATGCCACATGGAGGAGTACATCACCTAATTCTTTCCTGATGTTTGGAATATCATTTGATACCAAAGCATCTGCAAGCTCGTAAACCTCCTCAATTGTATTGGGTCGCAAAGATTCATTTGTTTGTTTGGCATCCCATGGACATTTAACCCTTAATGTGTCAAGCACCTCAAGCAATTCGCCGAAAGCCTCAATTTTATTATTTTTAGAATGCATGTGCAATTTTGATTACAAATTTATAATGCAAAATTAAAAAAATAATTTTGATAATTGTAGCTTCCAGACTTTTTTAGCATCGAAATGTATTAATTATTTAAGTTTCGCAAGTTCAACTTGCGGGTGACAAATTGTAAAATTTA
>CAZEUD010000029.1:0-26047 GCA_964515455.1 uncultured Sangeribacter sp. | reverse complement strand
CAAAGA
Source organism: uncultured Sangeribacter sp. (assembly GCA_964515455.1). Classification (GTDB taxonomy): domain Bacteria; phylum Bacteroidota; class Bacteroidia; order Bacteroidales; family Muribaculaceae; genus Lepagella. The sequence continues at coordinate 26,041 of CAZEUD010000029.1, read as the reverse complement.
TACAAATTATTTTTCTAATTTACAAGCACTTAATTTATAGAAGCCCCCTGTTATAAAGATAACTCCGCTCCAAATCATGAAGCGGAGTTATTTATTTGCGCTTGTTAAGTGCATGAAGTATCTCTTCGAGTTTATCTCGCGTATCTTTTAACGTATCTATAATTTTCACCCTGTTTGACATGTTGGTGCGGTTGGCTCTTAACTGCTCCTTTGCTGCTTCTATTTTAAGACCTTTCACCTTAAGGAGATAATGTATTATCTTCAGTGTTTCTATGTCGGAGGCTTTGTAATATCGTATGTTGGTTGCGCTTCTGCGTGGGCTGCATTCCGGGAACTCCTGCTCCCAATATCTAAGCGTTGATGCCGTCACTCCCAATAATTCAGATACATCCTTTATCTTGTAATATTTTTTATCTAAATCCTGCATATTGCTTATACATTTAAATTGGGTTAATTAATCCATAACATGACCGGCATTTTCTGCCAATTGCACCATCTCGGCATATTGTTCGGGAGTTAGATCCATGAAATAATAATTTACCGGATTTTGTGGCTGATCTTTGAATCTAACCTCATAATGCAGATGTGAGCCGGTAGATTTTCCGGTTGATCCTACTTTGCCAATCATCTCCCCTCGCTTCACCTCCTGCCCCGGTTTAACAAAGATTTCACTAAGATGTGCATACCTCGTAACATAATTGTAACCATGAGATATATCGATGCAATTACCATAACCGCTTTGGCGGCCGGCTTCTGAAATCTTACCGTCTGCTGTGGCGAAAACCGGTGTGCCTTTTTTTGCAGCAAAGTCAAGACCCGCATGAAATTTGGAACTCCCGTAAATGGGATCCCGTCTAACACCATATCCCGATGACATTGTAAAATCTTTAATATTAATCGGCATTATTGACGGGACATGTGCGAGTTTGTCTTTCTGGTCAGATGCCGTGGTGCGTAATTGGTCGAACGACAGAGACTGAGCATATAATTGTCGTTCAAAAAGATCAAGACGCTGTGTCAGTAATTTTACAAGTCCGGCATCAGGTATGTTTTGTAATTCACGATAACGTTTTTCATTATCCAGTCCAGCCATGCGTTGACCATATCCTACAGGATCCATTTGCATCATGACTCTATAGAAATTATCATCCCTGTTTTGAATATTAGCCATCACTTTGAGTGAATTATCAAGACGTCGATTCAGGATATTATATTGACTTTTCAATGTGGCATTCTCTTTGCGCAGATTTTCTTCAGTAGGCGCTTCAAAGGCATAAAACAAAATAAAAAAAATTCCTATACCGATTGTTAGTGATATTCCTGAAATTTTCAAAAATTGCAGCAAACGTCCCTTCAGCGAGGGAAAAACGCGCTCAAAATTATCCGTTTCCGGATTATAAATATAATATATCGGCCGTTTCATGCTGCAAATTCGTAATAGAATTGCAAAAATACTAAATTATGGTTAAATTTGCAACCTGTTTTGAAATATTGATTATAGCGATAATTCGCCAAAATAAGATTATATGATGTTGACATCTAAGGAAATTAGAGAATCATTCAAAAAATTTTTTGAGCAAAAAGGACATAAGATTGTACCTTCTGCTCCAATGGTGATCAAAGATGATCCCACTTTGATGTTTACCAATGCGGGTATGAACCAGTTTAAGGATATAATCCTTGGAAATAGACCGGCAGAATCAAAGCGCATCACAGATTCGCAGAAATGCCTTCGTGTTTCAGGTAAGCACAATGACCTTGAGGAGGTTGGTCACGACACTTACCATCATACAATGTTTGAAATGCTTGGTAACTGGAGTTTTGGTGACTATTTTAAGAAAGAAGCAATAGACTGGGCATGGGAGTATCTTACTGAAGTTGTAAAGCTGGATCCGGACCGTTTATACGCTACGGTATTTGAAGGATATGCTCCGGAAGGTCTCGAACGCGATAATGAAGCAGCCGGGTATTGGGAGAATCATCTTCCCAAATCACATATTATCAACGGAAACCGCCATGACAATTTCTGGGAAATGGGTGAGACCGGTCCTTGTGGTCCTTGCTCTGAGATTCATATAGATTTGAGAAGTGATGAAGAGAGAAAGCTTGTAGATGGAGCAACACTTGTCAACCATGATAATCCTTTGGTTATTGAGATTTGGAATCTTGTTTTCATGCAATATAACAGGAAGGCTGATGGTCATCTCGAGCCCCTGCCTGCCAAGGTAATAGATACGGGTATGGGGTTTGAACGTTTATGTATGGCGCTTCAAGGTAAGAAATCTAATTATGATACTGATGTCTTTACCCCACTGATTAATAAAATTTCAGAACTTTCCGGGAAAAAGTATGGAGTTGATGTTAAAGTTGACGTAGCTATGCGTGTTGCAGCCGATCACGTCCGCACCATCGCATTTTCTATCGCAGACTCTCAACTCCCCTCCAATGCTAAAGCCGGTTATGTAATTCGTCGAATATTGCGTCGTGCCGTAAGATATGTTTATACTTTCTTAGACCAGAAAGAAGCTTTCTTATACAAACTTGTTGATACTCTTGTTGAGCAGATGGGTGAGGCTTATCCTGAACTTCCTGCTCAGAAAGATCTTATTAAGAAAGTTATAAAGGAAGAAGAGGATTCTTTCCTGCGCACTCTTGACAATGGAATCCGATTGCTTGATTCATTTATAAAGAAAGCTAAAGATGCAGGTACAGACACTCTTTCCGGACAAGATGCATTTGTCCTGTATGATACATACGGATTCCCCCTTGACCTTACAGAACTAATATTGCGGGAACAAAATATGAGTCTTGACCGTGAAGGTTTTGACAATGAGATGAAGAAGCAAAAAGATCGTGCAAGAAACGCAGCATCGATAGAGACCTCAGATTGGATTGAAGTTAATCCGGGTGAAGAGGAATTTGTCGGATATGATCTTCTTAAAACTCCTACCAGGATTCTTCGTTACCGCAAAGTGAAACAGAAAGGTAAAGAATATTTTCAGATAATGCTTACAAAAACTCCTTTCTATGCCGAGATGGGAGGTCAGGTAGGTGATAAGGGAACTCTTAGCTCAGCTAATGGTGAGATTATTAAGATATTTGATACCAAGAAGGAAAATAACGTCGGAGTTCACTTATCGTATGATTTGCCTTCTGATCCGACACAAGAATTTATTGCCGCTATAGATACGGATGCCAGAGCGGCTACATCTGCCAACCATTCTGCTACACACCTGCTTCATGAAGCGTTACGAGAGGTGCTTGGAACCCATGTGGAGCAGAAAGGATCTTTCGTTTCTCCTGAAGTATTGCGATTCGACTTTTCTCATTTCCAAAAAGTGACCCCCGAAGAGATACGTCGTGTAGAGCATCTTGTTAATTCAAGAATCCGTAAGGCGATGAATCTTGAAGAGTGCAGAGAAATGCCGATTGCAGAAGCTCGTAAATTGGGAGCAATGGCTCTTTTTGGAGAAAAATATGGTGACAAGGTGCGTGTTGTAAAATATGGTACTTCTGTAGAACTTTGTGGTGGTACGCATGTAGCTAATACCGGGAATATTGGTATGCTCCGTATCTTGAATGAAAGTTCGATTGCAGCCGGAATCCGTCGTATTGAAGCAGTTACAGGTCTTGGCGTTGAGAACTTGCTTGATGGATTTCAGAATATTACAAAAGATGTTACAACAATGCTCGGAGGAAGTGCTGATATTCGTACTGCTGTAAAACGCGCAATTTCTGAAAATTCTGATCTGAAGCATCAGGTTGAAGAATTTATGACTGAGCGAATAAATGCCCTCGGTAAGGAGGTGATTGCTTCCGCCAAGGATGTAAATGGTGTGAAGCTTGCACTTTTGTTCGGACTTCGCTTGCCAGATGTTGTCAAGAATGTGGCGTTTACTGTAAGGAAAGAATGTCTTGAGCATACAGCATTTGTAGCAGCTACAGTATCCGAGGGGAAACCATTGCTTACCGTTGCACTATCTGATGATCTTGTTAAACAAGGATACAATGCTGGTCAGATTGTGCGCGAAGCCGCCAAACTCATAAAAGGAGGTGGCGGTGGTCAGCCATTCTTTGCACAAGCCGGTGGTAAGGATGCAGAAGGCTTATCCAAGGCAGCTGATAAAATCCTTGAATTGCTTAAACTCAGTTGATACGCATTTTTACCAAATTATATTTATTCCCCGCATCTTTATAAAATTAATGCTCCATCCCCCTGCATTAAAATTTTGGGGATGGAGCTTTTGATTCTGGGATTTTAATAAAATCACTTAAGATCTACAACGGTAATTCCGGCACCACCAAATCTAACGTCTTCATCCCCAAAATTTGATACAGCCGGATTCCCGCGTAGTTGCTCTCTAATCAGTGTTTTCAGTATTCCATGACCGGTGCCATGTAATATTCTAATTCTTGATGCATTAAATTGGATAGCGTCATCCATAAAATAAGTAACAGCTTGCAAAGCTTCATCTGCCCTCATCCCTCTTACATCTATTTCATTATTGAAATTCAATTGTCGTTGACGGCTTTCTTCAGTTGTAGTTGCTGAAATTATACTTGTTGAATTTAAAGCGCTATCTTTTGGTTTTTGAGCAGGCTTTAATTTTGAGATATCAACTATTGTTCGAAGCAATCCGAATGCAACTTCAGCTTTTTTCCCATTTATTGAAAGTATCTTGCCGATTGTCGCCCCTTCATCTAATTTAACAAAATCGCCTGTTGATAATTCTTTTCTTTCAACTTTTACAGCACTTTTATTCTTTGAATTTGCTTTCCTGCTCTTATGTTTTAATGGAGCAAGTGCTTTTGGAAGCTTTTCTTTATTATCATCTTCTGATTCCTCAGAAATACTTTTTTTCAATTCATCCAATTGCAAGCGTAATTCTTTAGTTCTTGATTTCTCTGCATCGACCCTTCTTATTTCAAGAATAGTACGTTCTATTTTGGCATTGACTCCTTCAAGAATACTTCTGGCCTCTTTTTTAGCATCACTAATTATAGCTTTTCTTTGAGCTTTTAAATCTCCTGCAGTCTCTTCATATTTGGAAAGCAGGGAATCAAGTTTACTCTCTTTTTCCCGAATATTTTGGCGTTTTGTTGCCCAATATCGCCTGTCTCTTGTTATTTCTGATAGATATCTATCAAGATTAACATAATCGCTTCCTGCTATCTGCTTTGCATTCTCTATTATGTCTTTGGGTAATCCCGTTTTCATTGCGATATCCAATGCAAAGGAGCTTCCAGCAGTGCCAATGGACAATTCAAATGTTGGTTGTAAATGCTGTCTGTCATATAACATTGCACCGTTCACAAAACCGGGTTCTTCTTCTGCGAATGTTTTAAGATTTTGATAATGAGTCGTAATAATTCCCATACATCCGGTCTTGCCAAGGTTTTGAAGTATTGCCTGAGCTAAAGCCCCACCTATTTGAGGTTCTGTGCCGGATCCCATTTCGTCAGCCAATATAAAAGTTTTATTATTGGTATGGGAGATAAAATATTTCATATTTTTCAAATGAGACGAATATGTACTCAAATCATTTTCAAATGATTGTTCATCACCAATATCTATAAATAAATTATGAAATATACCCATGTGAGAATTGCTGTAAAGAGTAGGCATCATGCCACACTGCATCATATATTGCACAATAGCAGCAGTTTTAAGACAAACAGACTTACCCCCGGCATTTGGACCGGATATTATCAGAATTCGCTTATTGGGATCAAGATGCAAATTCAATGGAACCACTTCTCTACCCTGCGGCTTAAGAGTGAGCAACAATCCCGGATGAATTGCATGATACCATTCAATTTCAATATTTTTATTTAATTTGGGCATTTGAGCATCTGTCTCTATTGCAAACAATGCTTTTGCCCGGATGAAATCCAATCTCCCTATATCGTGACAGCTATTTGATATATCATCAATGTATGGTCGCAAAGAATCAGCTATATTCTTAAGAATCTTTACTATTTCCCTGCGTTCATCCATCTCAAGCTCTCTGAGTCTGTTACCCGCCTCTACCACTTCTGCCGGTTCTATAAACACCGTCTTTCCTGTTGAACTCTCGTCATGTATGATACCATTAATACTGCGCTTATTCCCTGCAGCTACAGGTATAACCATTCGTCCATCTCGAATTGCCGGGGTCGTATCTTTATCAAGTATTCCATTCTGCACAGCGTGGTCAAGCACTCTTTTCATTGCCCTCTGCATGGAGCCTGAAGCCGCTTTTATCTGTGACCGTATATTGCTAAGTTCGGCAGATGCATTATCTTTTATCTCACCATATTTATTTACACTTCGATCAATTTCATCAATAAGAAAAGGGAATAATGATATGTTTGAAAATTCTTTGTCAAGTGCAGGATAGTTGGTTATTCCCGATTCCGAATTTTTAGCAGACTTAAAAAATTTTGATACCTCATTCATCAAAATGAGCATATTCATTAATTTTATAAGATGTTGGGATGACATGTATGATCCATCAGATCTTATTTCCGACAAATAAGGAAGGACATCGTGGATTGTGTCTAATGGAAATTTTAGCTGTGATGAAATGATACGCATCATTTCATCCACACACTCAAGCATTGATTTTATGTGATTATAATCGGAAGAGAATGACATTTTTAAAACCTCTTCCTTTCCCATAGCACTGTTACATTTTTCTGAAACATATGTGCGTAAATGGTCAAATCCAATTTTTGACTCAAAATCAGATGGATATATCATATCAAAAAATTACTAAACCGGAATAACCAACATCGGCATGTCTCTTTCAAACAAGAATTTATGCGCTATTGTTGGTCTGAATATTCTATTGAATACGTTTGTCTTCTTGTTAGGAACAATCAATAAATCAATAAAATTATTGGAGATTGCTTTATCTATTTCCTTTCTATAGTCTTCTCCAAAGGGAATAATCTTCTTTAATTCTGCTGTAGGGTAATTGGATTTGAAAAATTCCTGTAATGCTTCTAATTTATCATCAGTTCTGGACTCTTTCCGTTGACTTACAGGAACAAGTAAAATATCGCATTTCGGATAATCAAACATACGCATTAATGCATCCATTGTCATAATATCATGTTGATCCAGATTACAGAATAACATAAGATGCGATATGTCTTCTATATTTTCTATTTTGCAATTTTCTGGTACTGTAAAAACGGGTACACGGCATGAATCCAACACTTCAGCTGTAACACTTCCTATCAGCTCCTCTTCTTTGCGACCTATACCACGCGTGGCCATTACAACCAATACCGGTGGCGTTTCTTTACAATAGTCTAATATAGTCTCTTCCGCTACTCCCTCTTGCAAAAGTGTAGAGAATTTTATATCCGGTAGTTTCCCTTCAGACTGAAACTTTTTTATTTCATTCTTGAATTTGTTAAGCTTTGCTGACGCTAAATTGCGGATATCTCGGGTACCTTCTGCTTCTGCGATCTCCTCATCTAAATCTTCCGACATATCAGAACTCACGGGTGATTTAAAAATTGGAGCTACATATGAATGAAGCACTACCGGATGTACCCCTATTCTTTTTGCAAGCTTGAAGCCGATGGATACGGAAAGCATACTTGATTCCGAGAAATCGACGGGGATGAGCATATTACCGCTCATTCCCGCCATTCTCATTTCGATTAGAGCTGGAGAATACCCTTCTCCACTCTCTATAATTTTCAACGACAAGGGCAAGTCCTTTGGACGAATCTTAACCCTTTGCGCTACAGCTACCGGAGATTTATACGACACAAAATCATCAAGCATAACTTCAATACCATGACTTTCCAGAATATTTTTTAAATTCTGAGCCCTTGCAGGAGTATGGATTACAAGAGTGATGAAGTCGTCAATATCAATCATAAGCAGCTTGGTTATTTTGCAATCTTTTAGTGCTTTGCGTTCTGCTCTTCAAGAATCTTTACAGCCATATCATATATGGTTGTATCATCTAATACAACAATGCCACCATCCGGACCCGGCTCTATATGCATTCCGGCATTTTTCCCAAATTGATAATTGACACCGCCGAAATAGTTGCGAACTGTCTGAACAGTGACATTGAGTTCATCTGCAATTCGATGGGTTGAACCATCTGGCAAACTGTCTTTTAGTCTGCGGAGTTCGTTGAATGTGATTGTCTTGCTCATTATTTCTTTATTTAATGGTTTTAATTCCATGTTGTTTATATTTCTTATCGTTTTGCTAAATTAAGAAATAATATTTGTTTCTACAAAGAGTTTCGATAATATTTTTAGTGTTTTAAAACATTTTTTAAATAACTTCGAAATCTTTGGCTTGTATCCATCCGGCAAATTCAGAATTCAGACGAACCTTGTACCAGTTTACAGTTCCATCTTTATCATTTTCTGTATCAAGGATATATAACTTTGTACCTCGTTCAAGAGGAGTCGCGTTGGGCTTTGCAGAGCTATAAGGTTCGCTAAGTAAATTCACCTTGAATCCAGTAATAATTCCCTGATTATGAGTATTACAAGCCTTTGCTGAAGAAAATGAAAATATCATAAATAATGCACATGCAAACATCATAATAATACCTCCAAAAAATCCTGCTTTACGCACAATCACTTCCCTTCTAAATATATACATTGCCACACAACTTATAAAAAGCACAAAAGAGATTCCTCCCCATATAGCCCATGTATTTGAAGTATGGTTATGCGTAATATATTGCTTCAGACGAGTAAAAAATGTAGGAGTATCTTCTGTTACTGATATTTTAGAACCTTTTGCATTCGCTTTGTTCCCATCTTCTATTTTGCTTTGAATATATGCTCTGTTGTTTCTAACCTCTTTGTTAGACGGATCAAGATACAGACTACGCTCATAGCATAAATAGGCATGACCAAAATCCCCGGCTTTTGCATAGGCATTTCCCATATTTGCATATAACTCTGCATTGACTCCGTATTGTGAGGCAACAGATTCATAAATGTTTGCAGCTTCTGCATACCGTTCATCCTTGTATGCAGCAGATGCTGAATCGAGTTTTTCAACTTCGCTTGCAGCAGAAATGATTGATACGGTAGAAATTAAAATATATAATATAATGGTTCTCATCAGATATACTGATTTATTATTTCTATTTGATTTGAAACTGTCTTCAAGAGAGTTGATAGAGTGAATTGCTGAATTGTATGCCTCTTGCATTCCTGTCTTTCCCGCTTCCGGAGAATATTTGGCAAATTCGCAATTATCAAGTACATTCAACAATTCAGTTATAACATTTTCAGATATATTATTAGTGTTTAATACAGATTTAATATTATCACGCATTAGTTCTGATGTCGGCATTTTAAGTTTATCACCAAGATATCCCCACATTGATATGAGTAATTCATCATAAAATTTGTCCGAATTACCTGCCTTCATTGCGGCTGCTGCCTTTTTAAGTCGTCTGCGTGCAAGTTTGTCAGCACGCTTACTATTGAAGGATGCCATATCGGCATGAGCCTTGATATAGTTACGATATAATATTACCGAAGTAATCAGCATTAATGCCGGTATTATATAGAAAAGCCAATATATGAATTTATATATTATTGGTGTGTGAGAGTTTGATAAATCTTTGGGATTTACAGTCTGCAGTCCATCTATAAATTTCAATTTAGTGTTTGTTTGAGATTTTCCTGAAGATTTCCCTTTTCCAACGGTTATAGTATATTCTTTAGATACAGATGTTTCATATTTCCCTGTCTGAGGATTGAAATATACAAGATTTACAGGGGGAATCCTGAATTCTCCCTCCTCAAGAGGCATGAATGAATAATCAAATGTTACAGAACCTGATACATTGCTTGCTCCAACTGTTGTCCTAACATTTGTTTCAGGGGAATATACCTCAAGTTCTGATGGATAGAGTGTAGAAAGATCCGGTAGTTGAATATATTTCAAATTACCGGTACCTGTTACTATATATTCTATTGAAGCAGCCTGATTGGTCTTGAATGTATTTGATTTTAATTGTGAAGATATTGTAAATTTCCCAACTCCTCCGGAGAAGTCCGCCGGTTTGGGTGAAGGTAGCGGCTTTACATTTACTACCAAATCATTGGGGCTTACATTAAGCTGCAGTGGCTTGCTGACTGCCATATTTCCCCAGAATGGATCGTGATAGTATTCCCTTTGATCTACAGATACCGTGTAGGTATTACCAATAACCTTTAGCTGCCCTGTCATCTGCGGGAAAATAATATATCTTGCAATTACTGCCGTAGCGTAAGATTTGCCATTGTATGTTTCAAACTCCAATGAATTGGAAACGGCTTTTGACTCTTCTACCACGAATCCATCAAATTTTGGAGCTGCTGTAGCACCTATAAACTTAATAGCATCGTATGTTGTATACAGTTTTACAGTGTATACCAATGCTTGTTGTTCATATACAGTGGATTCAGAAACCGTTGCTTTCATAAACAGGTTACCATCTCCCTTGCCTATAAATTTGGGCTTGTCGCTGTCCGCCTCTGTGGATTTATTGTGGCTATCTGCTATTGAAGTTTCTCCTGAATCTTTTTGTGAAGCAGCAGATTGTTTGCCAATTGTATATGTCAATTTATTACTTTTAACGCTGCCAACTGAAATTGGTCCCAATGTGTAAGTTCCTTCTTTTTGAGCCCTTAAAGTCAGTGTCCATGTATTTCTAACAGATTGCGTCACATGACCATTCACATTTGTCATGCTTGAAGACCGACCTGTTTGCGAAAAATACATCACTTTCGCACCTCCTATTGTTTCAGGTATTTCGGGTGTTCCGTCAATATCGCTAACCTCTACATAAATATAAAATACATCACCAACTTCAATTGAACGCTTCCCTCGTGCAGGAGTCTCATATAATTTTACAGATGCTGAAAACGATGATATAAACGTAATTACCAACATCGAAAGCAATATACTTATTCTCCTTGACATAATTCAATATAAATATTTAATCAGATATAAATCGGTTTGATTTTTACAGCAGAAGATTTTACTTCTACATCTATGGGATCGGATTCAACAATCTCATACTTCTTGGTGGAGGGATTGAAAAATCCAAATCTAAATTTCCCTATCTTACAATTATTTATGTCTATAGGTATGAACACACATTCCAACTCCTTTTTACTGATGATATCATTACCATCCGTGTATACCTCAGAGTTTACCTCAAAAGATTTCAGCTTGTTACCTGAACCAAACGCATCCTGGTATTCCGGCAATATATCATCCGGTAAAACACCTTTACCCTCCAAAGTTACAATAATAGATGCATCTTCATCTACAAAGATATCTCCGGGAGGTATAGTAGCTTTTATTTTGAATTCACCTACGGCTCCGGAAAAGGTGTCTGTTGAAGTGGTATCCGGTAATTTGATAACTTTGAAATATGCCGGATTCATAATTGCGGTCTGGGCCATTGTCTCATAATATGCTCCCCTTCCAAAATATGGATCAACATATCCGGTTGGTACATTTAAACCTATTTCATACTCTCCCCCTTTGAATTCATATTTTCCCGCCTTATCCATTTTTATAATAAATGATCCAATGGGAATCACGTAAATAGTTTTTCCATTGAAATCTTCAACATGTGGTTGAAGACGCCTTGATATCTGAGAAAAATATGAAAATTCTTTATTATTCTTTAAATATGGTTTCTTAATCTCTTTAATATACTGTATATTTGGATTATTAGAGTAAAGCCACAGGTCAGCAGCTACATATTCCTGAGAATAAAATTCATTTTTGTTGAGTTGGAATTTTATAAACAGGTTTTCATTCTTACCAGCATGCGCTAAATACGGAATAAGGAATGTTATCACGCATAAAAGCTTGATCTTTATATTATGCAGCATTAAATTCATCTTTTCATTATTTATCACCATCTTCTTCTCGAACTTCCGCTGTTTGCTGATTTCTCTCCTTTATTTGCTCGATTCACTCTTGCTCTTGTTTGATTTTCTTTATTATCCATAGCTTGAAGAATCTGATTTGCTGCCTGCTGACTTATACTGTTGTCCTTCTGTTCCTCTTTTTGCTTATCTTGATCTTTATTTTGTTGATCCTGCTTGTCCTGTTGCTTCTGCTTATCCTGCTGATTTTGCTTATCTTGATCTTTATTTTGATTTTCCTGATTTTGATTATTGTTCTGATCCTGATTTTGCAGCTGTTTCTGAGCAATCCTTAGATTCTTCCGTGCAGATTCATCCTCAGGATTTATCCTGAGCGCCTGTTTATAATACTCAATAGCATTCTTATACTCTTTTACATTAAATTCAAGATTACCAAGGTTGTAATTTGCCTTTGAAGCCAACCCCGGCTTTTCTTTTGCCATCGCAGCAACTGATGACAGATTGCGACGAGCCCCTTCAAGAAGAGTCTTCGACTTTGGTGTTGTATCCTGGGGGTTTGTCACTTGTTTAATCTGAGACAACCCAAGATTATATTTGCTTACTGCCGACAAGGAATTGACACCGAGAGCTTCTTCATACTTTTTTGCAGCCTCGGCATATTTCCGTTCAGTATATAATTTATTACCCTCCATAATGAGCTTGCGCTCTTCTCTTACAGATTGGGCAAAAGCATTGAATCCGGCATTACATATAATTGCCATTATCAATAATACAGACAACCTTATATATCTTGATTTCATTTTTTATCCTCTTTATAAAAGAATGTAAACTTATCGAGCCATTTGATTTTTCTATCAAGGACAAGAATATTCAAAATTATAAATACCAATGCAAGCCAGCCAAACGTAGGAAACAATTCATCATGCTGAGCATACAAACTTGTCTCAAAAGCTGATTTTTTTAAAGTGTCAAGCTGTTTGTCAAGCTCATTTAATGCGTCTTTATTTGCCGCATTCACATATATTCCTTTACCAGCTTTGGCAATATCAGCTGCCATATCCTCATTCAATGACGTCATAACTTGTTCGCCTGTTCGGTCATCTATCATCGGTGCCCCATTAATTCTTAAAGGAACAGCAACCGGGCTTCCAACTCCTACCACATCAAGTTGAATTCCTGTCTTGGCAGCAGCCTTGGATGCACTCATCACGCTTTCCATATCATCAAGTTGCTCAGCATCTGTGATTAATATCAAAGCTTTCCCTATATTTTTATCTTCGCTAAATGAAGATGACGCCATATCAATGGCAGCTGTGATGTTGGTGCCTTGATCCGCCACTTGTGAAGGGTCTATGGAATTTAAAAACATCTTGGCTGATACGTAATCATTTGTTACAGGAATTAACGTATATGCCGAGACTGCATACATTATCAAACCAACGCGATCATTATCAAGACGATTTATCAGTTTCTCCAATATGAGTTTTGCTGTGCGCATTCTGTCTGTACCATCCGGATCGTCTGAAGCCGAAGCCAACATTGAATTGGAAGCATCTACAGCTATTATTACTTCAATACCCTCCTTGGTGGTTTTCTGATCTTTTATTCCTCCCCATGGTCGGGCAAAAGCTATCACAAGACAGCATAAAGCCAACATCTCCAGTGTAAGCTTTATTGGTGGCTTATATGGAGAAACATCCGGCATCAAAGTTGAAATTGATTCTTTTTTACCAAATTTATTCAACCTTTTTCTCCTCACATACCTTGCCCATGCATAAAGCATTACAAAGAATGGAATCAAAAGTAACAATATTAATAGAGAAGGATATGCAAAACTAAACATAAATAAGATATTTATATTGTACAAGACATTATTTAAGGTATTCTTCTAAGTAGTGTATACCTTATAAGAAGCTGAATCACTATTGAGCACAACGCTGCAAAAATCCACGGCATGAAATTTTCTTCTGTCCTTGTTATTTTATCCACATCAAGTGTGGTCTTTTCCAGAGAATCAATCTCATTGAATATATTACGGAGCATCTTGGTATCAGTTGCTCTGAAATATTTTCCATTTGTAATTTTTGCAATTTCTTTCAATGCCGACTCATCAATTTTTGTTTCCATTGTAGTTGTGGAAAATCCGTATGGGTCAGTGATTTGAATGCTGCCATTAGTTCCTACGCCTATGGTATAGATTTTAATTCCCTTCTGTCTGGCTATTTGTGCAGCTGTGGAAGGAGCAATATCACCGGCATTATTCGTTCCGTCTGTGAGCAATATAATGCTTTTGGATTTTGCTATTCCTGAAGTCAATCTGTTAATAGCGCTTGATATTCCATCGCCTATAGCTGTGCCATCATTTAGCAATCCTGTCTTTACTCCTGCAATTGCATTTATTAACGCCGGCTTATCATTTGTAAGTGGCATCAATGACAAACTCTCTCCTGAAAATACAACAAAGCCTATATTATCATCTGTCCGCTGATTCGCAAATTTTTGAGCAACATCTTTAGCTGCATCAAAGCGCGTTGGTTGCAAATCCGTGGCAAGCATGGAACTTGATATATCCAATGCTATCACAATGTCTGTGCCCTCTACTCGTGATTTTCTTTCCGAATCATGCGTTTGTGGGCGTGCCAAAGCCACTATTATGCATGCCAATGCCAATAGTTGCAATATAAAGCAGAAATGCATCAGTATTATTTTCCATGACACAGGAATCTTTGCGAATGCGTCTGTAGAAGACATTCCTATTGAGGCATTAGAGCCTTTCCATTTCCATATATACCACCCGATTAATGGTATAAGCAATAGCAGTAAAAACAGAAATCCGGGGTGTAGAAACATCATGACTCTCCTCCTTCCCGGTTTAATTTGGTTGCATTGACACCATTCTCCTTTTGCAAATCTTTTTCTTCTTCAATTACTACAGGCTTTGTTTGCTCAACAAATTTCACTGCATTATCGTACGATGCAATGTTATCTTCAGGCAATGGTCTTACTTTGGCAAATTTCACAAAATCTGCCATATTCAGAATTTGTCGTATTAAATCGCGTTTATCTTTTATATCCTGATTATTTCGAAGGGATGCAAGAATCTGACGGGAAGTCATTTCCATTGCATTAATACCAAATCTGCCAAATAGGTATATTCTTAAGATATCCGTGAGTTCTGTAAAATACTCTTTCTCCATACCTTGCTCCCACAATTTCTTGGATTTGAGTTCGCGTAAAGCGAATATAGCAACTTCATAAGGTGTCGGCTCTTGTTTTTTTTCAAGTAGCGTTCCATCTTTTTTGTATTTAATCCATGCATATACAAAAGCCGCGATGGCAAGAGCAATAATCAACAACAACCACCAATAATTTATAATCCAATCAGGTACAACATCAAATATTGATTTATTCTCCGGGTCGGCTACGTTTGCATAGTCATCAATAGGAGTTTTTTCATCTACCATTACAGGGACTACTTTCAATGCAACCGGATTGGAATAAGTTGTATCTCTGCCATTAACAAAAGCTATCTCTGGAAGCTGATAATAACCTGAGTCAAAGGCTTGGACAGGAACGGTATATTCTATGCGTAACCTCCCTCCATTTTTTATAGTATCTACCTTTATTGGAGCTCTCAATTCTACACTGTCACCACACACTCCTATTATGCCATTCTCTTTTATGCTCTTGAATAAAGGGAATGACCCTTTTTCTCCTTCCTGCTGGCTTACAGTAAGCTGAAGATGAGTCGTCCGACCCATCATTAGAATAGCTGAATCAAGTTTGGCTGTTACAATATTAGGCGAAGCATTTGCCGTAATCGTAAAAATAGCCAAAATTAGTGTCGTAAATATTTTTATATTACACTTCATAATGTAATGAACAATCAAACTCTATTGCTATCTCGCGCCTCTTCTACGGAAAAGTCCAAGGAGAGCCTTTACAAAATCCTCATCGGTAGTTACTGAAACAATATCCACACCGCTTCTTGTCGTGATGGATGTGAGTGTTTGCTGACGGTCATACCATGATTTTGCATAAGCTTTCCTTACAGAAGAAGAAGATGTGTCAATCCATCGTTCCTTCCCTGTCTCTACGTCTCTGACCCTCATGAGACCAACATCCGGTAATTCAGCATCTCTGCGATCATAAACCTGTATGGATGCAAGATCATGTTTCCGATTGGCAATTGACATACTCTTGAAATAATCATGATCGTCTATAAAATCACTTAATAGAAATGCAGAGCACCTCTTTTTCAAGGCATTGGTCATAAATTGCAAAGCTACATCAATATCTGTCCCGGTGTTTTGCGGCTCAAAATTTATAATCTCACGTATAATTAGCAAAATATGCTTCTTCCCTTTTTTTGGAGGTATAAATTTTTCTATTCTGTTACTGAAGAATATGACACCAACCTTATCATTATTCTGAATAGAAGAGAAAGCAAGGGTTGCAGCTATTTCTGCCATCCTTTCTTTCTTAATCTCTCCGTATGCTCCGAAATTCCTGCTGCCGCTTACATCAATCAGCAACATAACAGTCAGTTCTCGCTCCTCTTCATATACCTTTACATAAGGTTTGTTATAACGAGCGGTTACATTCCAATCGATATCCCGGATGTCATCGCCAGGCTGATATTCCCTGACCTCGGAAAATATCATGCCGCGACCTTTGAAAGCGCTATGATACTCACCCGCAAAGATATTCTGACTCAACCCCCGGGTTTTTATTTCTATTTTACGTATTTTCTTTAATAGTTCGTTTGCTTCCATTAAATAAGTATCTGTTCTTCCCCGTTTATCGCATAAATAACCTTATAACCAATCAGGATATCAGGGCACTGCTACTTTATCTAATATGTCAGTGATTACTTCATCTGTGCCAATATTGTTGGCTTCTGCTTCATATGTCAAACCAATTCTGTGTCGTAAAACATCATGGCATACAGAGCGGACATCTTCCGGAATTACATACCCTCTACCTTGCAAAAATGCATATGCTCTTGATGCAAGTGCCAAACTTATTGATGCTCGTGGAGATGCACCGAAAGAAATTATGCTCTGAAGATCATTTAATCCGAATTTGGATGGTTGACGTGTGGCAAACACTATATCGACAATATAATTTTCAATTTTTTCGTCAATATATATTTTCTCTACAATCTTTTGAACTTCAATAATTTCACGAGGATCAATTACAGGATTGACAGGTAATTGCTCGCCCTTTATATTTTGACGAATTATTGCTTTTTCTTCTTCTTTGTTCGGATATCCGATTACTACCTTTAGAAGAAAACGATCCACCTGGGCCTCGGGAAGTGGATACGTACCTTCTTGCTCTATGGGGTTTTGAGTGGCCATTACAAGGAATGGATCCGGAAGTTTAAATGTATCGTCGCCTATTGTGACCTGACGCTCCTGCATTGCCTCAAGTAAGGCACTTTGCACTTTTGCCGGGGCTCGGTTAATCTCATCAGCCAGAACAAAATTTGCGAAAATCGGACCCTTTTTTACTTCAAATGTCTCTTTTTTCACACTATAAATCAGTGTTCCCACCACATCAGCCGGTAAAAGATCCGGTGTAAATTGAACTCGGCTGTATTTTGCCGACACAAGATTTGCCAATGTTTTGATTGCAAGTGTCTTGGCCAAACCGGGAACTCCTTCAAGCAATATATGTCCATTGCAAAGAAGCGCTATTAACAATGAATCTACAAGGTGTTTCTGACCAACAATCCTGCGATCCATACCGCTGCGGATCATGCTTACAAAATTACTTTTGGAGGCTATCAAATCGTTTAGCTCTCTAATATTTACTGTTTCTTCCATGTTCTGGTAGATTTGTTTTATACGGTTGTTCTAATTTTAACTACCTCTGTACTTTTTCTAACATCTGTTGTTTCGATTGGTTTCATATAAATTTATATGTATTCCATATCGAATTGCAAAAATAGCATTTATTAACCTAAAATTGCAATCTTCTCTGTTAAATAAAGTTTAACAGAATATAAAAAATAAAAAACCGGGAATTTTAACAATTATCCCGGTTATTTATTACTACGTGAAAGCATTCCATCCTTGCGCTGTAATCGGTATTTCACCTCCGTCTCTTGTCACCATGGCTGCTCCCAATTCAGGCTTTACTATGTATCCAATAATTGAAACGCCTTTAAGTTTCTCAACCTTATCATGATCTGTCAAAGGCACAGTGAAGAGTAACTCATAATCTTCCCCCCCATTCATGGCAGTCATCACAAGGTTCATGTTTAATTCTTCAGCCATAATCGCTGTTTGATAATCTATTGGAATTTTGTCTTCATAGACACGGCAACCTACATTGGATGCTTTGCAGATGTGTAATAGTTCGGAAGATAATCCGTCACTTACATCCATCATGGATGTTGGCTTTATATGGTTTTCTTTAAGAAGAGCGACTATATCTTTCCGCGCTTCAGGTTTCAATTGACGCTCCAATATATATTCTTTTCCGGCAAAATCAGGATTAAAATCCTGACCCTCTTTAGATTTGGCAGCTACTCTGTTCTCTCTTTCAAGTAGTTGCAGCCCCATATAGGCAGCTCCGAGATCTCCGCTAACACATATCAAATCTGTGGCATGTGCGCCGGAGCGATAAACTATATCTGCTTTATCTGCTTCTCCAATACAGGTTATACTTATTACAAGTCCAGTCACAGACGCAGATGTGTCGCCGCCTACAAGGTCTACTCCATATATTTCACATGCAAGCTTAATTCCGGAATATAGCTCCTCAATATGTTCAACCGTGAATCTGCTTGAAACCCCAAGGCTGACAGTAATATGTTTGGGAGCACCGTTCATGGCATAAATATCGCTGAAATTAACTATAGCAGCTTTATATCCAAGATGTTTAAGGGGAACATACCTTAAATCGAAATGAATACCTTCAAGCAGAAGATCGGTTGTGACAAGAACATCTTTATCCCCATAATGCATAACGGCAGCATCATCACCAACGCCTTTCTTTGTGGAATTATTTTTCAAAGAAAAGTCATTGGTGAGCCGATCAATAAGACCGAACTCACCAATACTTGAAATTTCTGTTTGCTTTTGATTCATATCAGATTCTTGAAAGCATCTCTTTTATAACAGTTGTCATAACAGGTTGAGCCTTTACTGCTGCTTTCTGAACTTCCTCATGTGTAGGCACCTCCGTTATATCTTTCCCTCCAAGGTCTGTGATAACTGAAACACCAAACACATGCATGCCTGCGTGATTTGCAACTATGACTTCAGGAACTGTAGACATTCCTACTGCATCACCGCCAATAATTCTAAAATATTCATATTCCGCAGGAGTCTCGAATGTAGGACCCGTCGTACCTACATACACGCCATGCATCAGCCTGATCTGCTGTTCTCTGGCTATGTCATCAGCCATATTGATAAGAGCATTCGAGTAAGCTTCCGTCATTGCCGGGAAACGCGGGCCAAGTTCATTAAAGTTTTTGCCACGAAGGGGATTCTCCGGGAATAGGTTGATGTGGTCGGTGATAACCATAACATCTCCAACTTTAAATTCCTTATTCATGCCGCCGGCCGCATTGCTGACAAATAATTTCTCAACTCCAAGTTCTTTCATTACACGTACCGGGAACGTAACCTCTTTCATATCGTATCCCTCGTAATAATGAAATCTTCCCTGCATTGCCATAACATATTTGCCACCGAGATTTCCGAATATCAATTTACCGGAATGTCCCTCTACTGTGGAAACAGGAAAATTAGGAATATTATGATAATCTATCTCTTTCTTTATTTCAATGTGATTTACAAGATCTCCAAGACCAGTCCCAAGAATTATTGCCACTTTGGGGAGTTCTCCAACTTCATTTTTAATATAGCCGGCTGTCTCTTTAATTTTTTCTAAATACGATTTTTCCATTTGTTTTCGATTTTTGGTTATTCACTTATGTATAAACAACTGAAAACACAAAAAGGTGCATCAGTTTATATTGGAATCAATTGATTTTTTTAAATCGGATATAAAATCTGAGTTATCAAGTCCATTTATCATTTTTACAGAAATAGGTGTATAATATGTGAGTTGTTTTAGTCTATTTGGGAAATATGGATTATATGCCAAACGGATGGCATCTTTTTCTGTGGTCAGAATAATTTTCCTTTCCCCTTGAAGATTTTCAAATGTTTTTCTGATATTTTCCAGATCTTCTTTTGAAAAATTATGATGATCGGGGAAATGGCATACCCTTATTTTGAATGGATAATTTCTGAAATGTCTCACAAACCCTCGAGGATTCGCAATCCCGCTAAGCAATAATACAGAATCTCTCTTGGTAAGATCACCCAACGACACATTATAAGGCTTATCATCCGGGAAAACAGGAGTAAGACCGCCATAAGTATATCGTGAGAAATAAAGTTTTTGAAACTTCATCAAATCCAGTTTCTTTTGTAATATCCTTTGGTCTATTGGCATTATAGTTTCAGGACATTTGGTAACAATTACCATATCTGCCCTATTGATCTGATGAGGACTTTCACGCAATCTTCCCAATGGCAATATGTGATCATCATAGAAAGGTCTGTTATAATCCATCAAGAG
Source organism: uncultured Sangeribacter sp. (assembly GCA_964515455.1). Classification (GTDB taxonomy): domain Bacteria; phylum Bacteroidota; class Bacteroidia; order Bacteroidales; family Muribaculaceae; genus Lepagella. The sequence goes on along the minus strand of CAZEUD010000029.1, from coordinate 5,560 downwards.
TATGGATACCTTTGGTTTTACATAACGATGTTGATAAGCATCATCAAGCACTATCAGCTGAAGATTTGGAAATTGACGAATCAATTCCTGAATCCCCTTTCTTCTGTTTTCACAAACAGCTACTTTTACTTTTGATCCATATTTATTATAAATCTGCATTGGTTCATCCCCTACAGTGTCTGGAGTACTCTTGGAATTGGCTATTATAAATCCTTTCGTTTTGCGCTTATATCCGCGGCTTAATACAGCTATATTATAATCCATGGACAACATCCCTACTATATATTCAGTATGCGGAGTCTTTCCGGTACCTCCCACAGTGATGTTTCCTACGCTTACAACTGGAATATCAAATTCTTCTTGAGTAAGAATATTACTATCAAACATCCAGTTGCGTACAGACGTAACAGCACCATACATCCATGAGAATGGTGTTAGAACATATTTCAATATTTTTGTCTTTGTCTCAGCTGTCATTGTCTTGAAGGATATTGTATTATACAATCTCTAAAGCCCAGCTCTCCTATCAGGATTATTTTGAAAATGAGATTTCAAATTCAGGCATTATTGCCAACACTTTGTTTCTCATCAAAATTTTATCCATAAATTTAATTCCTGCATCCGTGAATTTCTCTTCTAAGGATGAATTCATGAATCTTGCAATCTCAATCTCTCCTACAGGAATCATATCCCAAAAACCGGGTTTATATATTGGATATGCTGCTACTTCATATTTGTTAAGAATATTAGCTTTTTTAGCAGTCCATTCTATTGCATCTGATACGGATCCGAGAGAATCCACCAATCCTATTTCTTTAGCTTTCATCGCATTCCAAACTCTTCCTTCTGCAATAACTTTAACTTTTTCAGGACTCATTTTTCTCCCTTTTGCAACTCTGTTTACAAACCGCTCATATCCGTTATCCACGTTTTTTTGCATTATTGAGAGTTGTTTTTCATCCATCGGTTTATAGAGGGATGGGAAATTTGCAGCTGGATTAGTGCTGACGGTTTGAGGATTTATACCAAGTTTGTCAGTAAGACCTTTAACATTAGGAATAAGTCCGAATATACCAATAGAACCGGTAATAGTTAATGGATCTGCAAAAATTTTATCTGCACAACATGAAATCCAGTATCCACCGGAAGCAGCATAATCACCCATGGAAACTGCAAGTGGTTTATTTTTTGACTGAAAATAATCCAAGGCCTCGCCTATCTGGTCACTTCCAAATGCAGACCCTCCGGGCGAATTTACTCTCAGCACAAGACCCTTTACATTGTCATCTTCCGCAAGCTCTGTTATTATTGGAACAAGTTTCTGATAGTTAATCCCGGTTGATGCCCCATCTACAATTTCGCCTGTTGCGTATAACACAGCTATCCTGTTTTTACTGGAATATGCATCTGCCCATGGCACTTGACCAACTAATGTTGATAAAGAAACATAATTTAATTTTTTCTTATCAACATCGATAAAGTCTGCTATTTTTTGATCCATACTCCGCTCATACGCTATTGCATCCACAAATCCTGCTTCCACTGCTTCTTCGGCGGTAGAGAACATCAGACCATTATTAACGAGAGAATCAATTTCTGAAGGTGTCAGCTCTTTTCGGTTCTTACATATACCTTCTTTCATGAATTCCCACATTGAGTTAAACAATGTATCAAGTTGAGCTCTGGCCGGTTCACTCATCTCAGATGATATGTAAGGTTCTACTGCAGATTTGAATGTTCCTACCTTTAAAACTTGAAATTCCACACCCAGTTTATCAAGCAATCCTTTGAAGAACATTGATGTTGAACCTAAACCTTGAATTGCAATCTCGCCATAAGGATTCAGATAAATTTTGTCTGAAACAGATGCTACATAATAAGTGCCTAAAGTAAATGCATCTCCGTATGAATATATCTTTTTGCCTGATTTTTTAAATTCTATCAGCGCCTCGCGTATTGCGTTAAATGTTGCCGGAGAAGCAACAGCCGCTCCACATTTTATATATACAGCATCTATATCTTTATTATTAGCCGCTTGCTTCAAGCCTTCTACTATAACATTGAGAGTCTGCGGTTTTTCAATATTTCCGGCAACAATGCTCGTATAATCGAGGGATGTCGGCACTTCCGATTCCACAATTTGCCCCTGCAATTCAAGTGTAAGCACCGAATGTTTTTTAACTGCTTCTGATGGCTCGGAATCTTGAAATCTTGCTAAAATACCAATAGTTACAATAACACTTACTATTCCAAACAATACAAGGGCTACCCAGGTTCCAACAAAGGAAGAAAGTGTATTCAGAAAAAATTTCTTAAGCATCTGGTTGTTTTTGTTGCGGTTTTTAATAATAGCCGTTTGAATAACAAACTATTTCAATGTGTTGATAATATTTTTAATGTTATCTGCCAATGCATTGGCCTCTTCCATTGTTGAAGCTTCGCTGTAAATTCGGATAATTGGTTCGGTATTGGATTTACGCAGATGTACCCAACTGTTTTCAAAATCAATCTTCACTCCATCTATATCATTAATTTCCTCATTGGAAAAATGACATTTTACAGCTTCAAGAATTGCATCAACATCTATTTCAGGTGTCAATTCGATTTTATTTTTTGCAATTTCATATTTAGGTAACGCCTCTTTAATTTCAGACACCTTTTTTCCGCTTTTTGCCAAAAGCGTAAGAAATAACGCTATTCCGGCAAGAGCATCTCGTCCATAGTGCAATTCAGGGTATATCACACCTCCATTACCTTCTCCTCCTATGATTGCATTAACCTCCTTCATTTTCGTGACTACGTTCACTTCGCCTACAGCAGCAGCATAGTATTCGCATCCATGTGCACGTGTCACATCACGAAGACCTCTTGAGCTGCTTAAATTTGAAACCGTAGCACCAGGTGTATGATCCAATACATAATTTGCAATCGCGACAAGCGTATTTTCCTCAATAAACATCTCACCATCTTCCATTACAATAGCAAGCCTGTCAACATCCGGATCAACTACAAATCCTACGTCTGCTTTTGAATTTCTCATCAATTCTGAAATATCAGTAAGATTTTGAGGAATGGGTTCGGGTGTGTGTGCAAATTTTCCTGTTGCCTCGCAATTTAATTCAATAATATTTTTAACGCCTAATGCTTTCAATAGTGCCGGAATAACAATTCCGCCTACAGAATTAATACCGTCAATAGCAACTTTAAAATCAGCTTTCCTGATGGCTTCAACATCTACCAGATCAAGATTTTTTACCAATTCAATGTGACGGTGAGCCCATGTTTCGTTTTTATATTCTTTACCTAAATCAAAAACTTCAGAGAATACATAATCTTCTGATTCAGCTTTTCTAATCACTTCCTTACCCTCTTTGTCGTTGAGGAATTCACCATTACAATTGAGTAATTTCAAAGCATTCCACTGCACTGGGTTGTGGCTTGCTGTAATAATAATGCCCCCACAGGCATTCTCTCCTGTCACTGCAAGCTCAGTTGTGGGAGTGGAAGCCATTCCGATATTTATAACATCAAATCCCATGGAAATTAATGTGCCGGAAACCAATTTTTCTACTATTTCCCCGGATAAGCGCGCATCTCGTCCAACAACGATTGCATTGCTCTGACCTTTATAATTCTCACGAATAAATGAAGCATAGGAAGCTGTAAATTTAACTACATCAACAGCACTTAATCCTTCACCGGAACGTCCACCTATGGTTCCTCTTATTCCGGAAATCGACTTTATCAATGACATGGTTATTATTATTTTTCAAAAAATCAATATTCTGCTTTGAAATATCTTACATTATATACATAGGGTATACAATAACTTTGATCAGTAGTGAATCCCTCTGGCGACTTAATGACAAGATTAACTTCTGAATTATATCCTAAATATTCAAGCGGCACTTGAATCCCATCTCCATATTGCGTGGTAGATGTAAGGACAGTATTTCCATAAACAAGGCTTGAACTGGTATATTCAAGATCTTCTGAATTACCATCCCAGGATTCCTCACCTGTTGATTGATAAGTCAACAAGCTCATTCGCATGAATCTAAAATAAATGAGATCCCCCTCTTTCGGACGCATTGTTTCCGAACCTTTGTTGATAACCTGCATATAAACGTAACCATCACCATCCATTTTATAATATGGAAGTTCGTCAATATCTTCCACATCTTCGGCAGTAATGAAATTACCATCTTCCGGAATATCAAGGTAAACATTATGTTGGGCAAGATACCAGTTAACGGCATGCTCCTCATCATTTAGCAAATCGGAATAACTTTGAGTGTCATCACATGATGCCAATCCTATGAGAATCAGGCATGCCGGTAAAAGCATTATTTTTGAAATCAGTCTCATCAGTTTTTTCGTTTCGTTATTTGTTATTTTCTGTTTTTATCTCAAGTTTGTCATATCTTTTTGGAAGGAATACATCGTATTTATCCATTTTTGTAATCAATAAATTCCTGCATTCTTCCAACGTGCCTTTAAATTCACCGCCTGAAGCCTGAATATGTCCCCCTCCATTAAATAAATCAGCACATATTTTCGATACTGGGAAATTAACCTTGCTTCGAGCTGAAACTTTTATGCAATCCGGATCTTCACGCATAAATATGGAATATACCATACCTCGGATATTCAATCCCTCATTAACCAATCCCTCAGAATCTCCTTTCTCATAGTTGAAGCGGTCCAGCTCTTCTTTAGAAAGAGTTACAAGACAGCATTTGTGTTCAGGGAAAATCTCCAACTTTTCATACAATGCATACGCTTTCAATTTCAAACTGGATAAGCTGCAAGCTTTAACACATTCCTCTATAATTCTCCCCTTCTCAGCACCTTTGTCCATCAACAAACGGAGGATTTCGTAAATTTCATTGTTCCTGCAATTTACTGTAAAATTCTGAGTATCGGTTATTAACCCGGTAAGTAAACAGGTAGCACAGTTGCGGTCAACATCGCTGTATAAACCCATTGCGGCAATTATACGAAAAACCAGCTCGCAAGTAGAAGACATTTCTGGAAAAGAAAATACGACACGGCAGTCCATATCCGGCTCCTCATGATGATCTATAAGTACTTTGGGAGCTTTTGATCCTTGAATAAGGGGAGCAAGATGATCTTGTCTGGAGGGTTTGTTGAAATCGCAACAGATGATCAAATCACTCTCATCAACAAGTCGAGTGCAGTATGGATCATGACGTGAATATACTGCTATCTCGTTGAAATCCGGCATAAAGCGAAGGGAACGTGGTGGTATATCCGGAACTACAACCGATGGCTGTTTGCCAATTCCCTTCAATAAATGCCATAGTCCCAAAGTGCTTCCTATTGCATCTCCATCGGGGTGTACATGACAAGTAAGAACGATTTTATCGCTCTGATCCAACAGAGTTGAAAACTCCTTCACACTTTCGGGGCTCAATATCTTTTCCATATTTTTGTTTCAATCTGCAAATTTACTAAATTTTTATCAGATTTTCAATCTTTAAGTTTTAATTAATTTAAGTTTCGCAAGTATATGGTTTGAGAGATAAGGGCATAAAAA
>CAZEUD010000028.1:0-26617 GCA_964515455.1 uncultured Sangeribacter sp. | reverse complement strand
AATTATGAAAAAAGACTTCGTGCCTTTGCGCCTTTGTGTCATTAAAACCCATTGCGTCTTCCGGCAGACAAACCGGGATTTTGATGCCGTTGCCCGGATAATTAGCGGTAATGATTATGAGAGTTTGGAAACTTTTGGTTAATTTTGCATTAGTTTTCATAAATATCATAACGATGAAAGAAGAGATAAAAACGGAGAAAGCCCCTGGTGCCATCGGTCCCTATAGCCAGGCTGTGAAGAGTGGTAATCTGATATTCGTGTCGGGTCAGCTCCCCATCAATGCAGCCACAGGAGAGATGCCTTCCGATATAAAATCCCAGACGCGCGAGTCTATAAACAATATCAAGGCTATTCTTGCTGAAGCAGGGGCAACTCTTGATAATGTGGTGAAAACAACAGTTTTTCTCGCTGATATGGAATATTTCGCCCCGATGAATGAGGTATATTCCGAAGAATTCAAGGCTGTATATCCCGCGCGTTGTGCCTTTGCCGTCAAGGAGCTTCCAAAGAAAGCGCTTGTTGAGATAGAAGTAATAGCAGCATTGTGATTTATCTTCAGATTGACCGGCTTACGAAATCATTTGGCGACCGCATCCTCTTTGAGGATGTGTCGCTTGGTGTGTTTCAAGGTGACAAGATAGGTATTGTGGCGCGCAATGGAGCCGGCAAAACCACCTTTCTCAATATAATATCCGGAAAAGAGGATTATGATTCCGGAAGCGTAACATTCAGGAATGATATCCGTGCAGGGTATCTTGAGCAGTTGCCACCATTTGATCCGTATATGTCGGCTCTTGATTATACCTCTTTGGATATAAAAGATAACGAGGAGGGGAACGGCAGGGATCTCGCAAGGCAGATGCTCACACAATTCAAGCTTGCGGATTATGACACCCCGATGGGTAAAATGTCGGGAGGTCAAGTCAAAAGGGCAGCACTTGCACGTGTGCTCCTTTCAAATCCGGACATGCTTATTCTTGACGAGCCTACCAACCATCTTGATATAGATATGATAGAATGGCTTGAGGAGTATCTTGCCAAACAGAAGGTTACGCTGCTGATGGTGACACACGATCGCTATTTTCTTGATAAAGTCTGCAACAAGATAATAGAGATTGACCGTTGCCAACTGTATACCTACGATGGCAACTATGATTATTATCTGCGTAAAAGGGATGAGCGTCAGGAAAACCTTTCAGCGGAATTGGCAAAGGTGAAGAATCTGCTGCGCACAGAGCTTGAATGGATGCGGCGTCAGCCTCAGGCGCGCGGTTCCAAAGCAAATTACCGGATAGATAATTTTCACGAACTTGAGAAGCGAAGCCATGTCAATCTAACCGAGCGCAATGTCTCGCTCAATGTAAAAGGCACGTATATAGGCTCAAAGATATTCGAGGCCCATGACGTGAAGAAGGCTTTCGGGGATAAGAAAATCCTTAATGGATGGAATTATACTTTTGCGAGATACGAAAAAGTGGGGATTGTAGGGGATAATGGAGCAGGGAAGTCTACTTTTGTAAAGCTTTTGCAAGGATTGATACAGCCTGATTCAGGATATTTTGAAATCGGCGAGACTGTAAGATGGGGATATTACAGCCAGGAAGGGATGACGGGTTTTGACGAGAATAAGAAGGTGATAGATGTTGTTCGCGAGATAGCCGAGGATGTCAGGATAGATGACAAGACACGTCTTTCAGCATCCCAATTCCTTTCCCATTTCCTTTTTACCCCCGACACCCAGCAGAAATTCATCAGCAAACTAAGCGGTGGAGAACGCCGGCGCCTTTATCTTGCCACTGTATTGATGCGTTCCCCTAATTTTCTGATTCTTGATGAGCCTACGAATGACCTTGATATCATGACTCTGGCTGTGCTTGAGGATTATCTGGTTAATTTCAAGGGTTGCGTAATTGTGGTGAGCCATGACCGGTTCTTCCTTGACAGAATAGTTGATCATCTTTTTGTATTCAAAGGTGATGGGGAGGTGCGTGATTTTCCCGGAGATTATTCCACCTACCGACATTGTGTGGCAGAGGAGGAGAAGGAAAAACGTGCAGCTGAGAAAGAGGCGGCTAAAAAGTGGGTTGAAAGCAAGAAAAATACATGGCGTGTTCCCGAAGAGAAACGTAAACTCTCCTTTAAAGAGAAACGGGAGATGGAATCACTTGAGAAAGAAGTGGAGACTCTCTCTGCAGAAAGATGTGCGCTTGAAACATCTCTGTCGTCCGGCACTTTGTCAAACGAAGAGATTGTTAAAGCCGGCAACCGTATAGGAGAAGTTATAGCGCGTATTGATGAAGCTGAATTGCGTTTGCTCGAACTAATGGATTTGGAAAGCTGACAGGCAGCATTTTCATCATTTTGCGGGGCGGCTTTGAAACAGAAAAGAGAAAACATTGTTATATAACTATTGGACAAGCTCTAATCATATATCTTTTATTAGCTACTCAAGATGGCAACATATAGCGATAGAAAGAAAATTGACTCTACGAAGGACAGAATTTTTGTATGGGAGAATCGTGAAGACAGTGCGGTTCCTCTGATGGAATTTGTTGCAAAAATGCGTCCTGACAATAAGAAGGGGGATATCAAGAAATGGATGAAACATGGTCAGTTAAGGCTGAATGGAATGATTGCCAAAGGATTTGATACTCCTGTGCCTCCCGGAGCAACCGTAGAATTCAATGCTACGCGTCAATTCCCCGTATTCAGACACCCGCGTGTGGAATTGGTGTATGAGGATGAAGATGTAATCGTAATCAACAAGGGTTACGGTCTTCTTTCAGTGTCAACCCTGAGTCATAAAAAGGAGGATAATGCCTATGATATAATGCGCAATTATGTAAAGAGCGTAAATCCGAGGAATAAACTCTTTATAGTGCACAGGCTTGACAGGGATACCTCGGGATTGATGATGTTTGCAAAGAGTGAAGAGGCGCAGGATGTACTCCGTCATAATTGGAATAATATGATTCTGGAGCGTCTGTATGTTGCTGTTCTTGAAGGATATCTTAAGCAAGATATGGGTTATGTGAAGAGCAGATTGGTGGAGAATTCACAATTTGTGGTCTATAGCACGGATAATCCGGAAGAGGGTAAGCTCGCTGTAACGCATTATGAGGTGTTGGGGCGCGGAAATGGTTATACCCTGGCGCAATTCTCACTTGATACGGGAAGAAAAAACCAGATTAGAGTTCATGCCAAGGAATTGGGACATCCCATTGCCGGAGATAAGAAATATGGAGCAACCAAAAGCCCGCTGCACAGGCTCGCACTCCATGCCCGCACATTGCGTTTTGCGCATCCTGTCACCAGAAAGGATATGAACTTCGAGACCCCTATTCCGCATAAATTTGAGGATGCCATACACAAGCAGTTGAAATAAGGGCAATTTCATCTCTTAGAAAACATTAATGAAGAGGTCTAAAAAAGAAAATTGAAATATGAAATTAGACACGACATCATATTATCCCCCGTCGCCACTTGATGACGAACCGGAGGAGGTTTCCACAATTATAGAGGAAGCGATCAGCCGTGAGACTGATGAAGCGGAAGAAAATATAAAATTGGATGATGTGAAGCCGGATAATGAACGGCTTGATTATCCACCAACAGCCGGAGGGGTTTTTCTTGACAAGGTTGCCACGTTTTTATCGTGGGTGCTTGTGCCATTACTGATGCCGGTTTATGGGGTGCTCTTTGCATTCAATCTCTCTATCCTTAATTTTACGCCCGTTGCCGTTAAGACGGTGTTTGTACTTATCACGGTGGGAATTACTGTTGTGATTCCGGCTCTTATGGTATTACTTCTGAAGCGTATCGGTATTGTTCAGGATATAGGTCTGAATGGACAGAAAGAGAGACTGATACCATATATTATTTCTATTCTCAGTCTTGCGGGAACAGGGATTTTCATGTGGTATAAAGGAGTTCCGATGTGGCTTGTAATGTTTTTTGCAGGCGGTGCCGTTGCAGGGCTTGTGAATTTACTGATAAATTTCCGCTGGAAGATATCTGCTCATGCTGACGGAATAGCCTGTTTGGTGGCATTGCTGATACGTATCATGCACACAATGTTTTCCATGCAGAGTACTTTTACCTGGCTTATAGTGACCATTGCTCTTGCAGGACTTTTAGGGAGCTCGAGAGTTTGGCTCGGTCGTCATACTGTATGGCAGGTAATTGCAGGATATGCAGTTGGATTCACATCGGTAATCCTTATGACCCTCATTGCATAGAAAACCGGCGGTTGACAGGAACTTTCGAAAAAATATCCGCCCCTGATACCTAACCCTTAATACCTAACAAAATGTCAAGATATAATTATATACGCAGAAAGTCACATGCTGTAAAAGTAGGGAATACCTATATAGGAGGGGAGAACCCTGTATTGTTGCAGTCAATGGCAAATACTGACACCAATGATGTGGAGGAGAGTGCAAGTCAGGCTGTAAGAATAGCAGAAGCAGGAGGTGAATTGGTGAGATTTACCACGCAGGGTGTAAGAGAAGCGAAGGCATTGGGGGAAATACGCAAGCGCATGAGGGAACTCGGATGCAAAGTGCCGGTGTCAGCCGATGTGCATTTCAATCCTAAAGCTGCAACAGCTGCTGCCTCCACGGCCGATAAGGTGCGGATAAATCCGGGCAATTTTGTGGATGCTGCCCGTACATTCCGCAAACTGGAATTCACTGATGAGGAGTATGCTGCGGAATTGCAAAGAATAAGGGGAGCTCTTGTGCCATTCCTCCGGTTATGTCGTGAAAATGGTACGGCAGTCCGTCTCGGAGTGAATCACGGCTCCTTATCCGACCGCATAATGAGCCGTTACGGAGACACTTCGGCGGGAATGGTGGAATCTGTGATGGAATATCTGGAGGTGTGCGGGGAGGAGAATTTTGAGGATGTTGTTATTTCCATAAAGGCATCCAATACTTCAGTGATGGTTGAAACGGTGAATCTCCTTGTGAAACGCATGGAAGAAAAAGGGATGACTTACCCGTTGCATTTAGGTGTCACCGAGGCTGGAGATGCCGAGGATGGGAGGATAAAGAGTGCCGTTGGAATAGGAGCTTTGATGGCGGAAGGTATAGGCGATACCATTCGTGTGTCACTAAGTGAACCTCCGGAAAATGAGATTCCGGTAGCAGCTTTGCTACGGGATTATATCTCAGGAAGAGCCGGGCATCCGGGTATAGTGGAACCGAAAAAAGTGGTTGAAGGCATAGCACGTAATTTCTCAGAAAAAATTAAGAGATTTGAAGACAGAGTGGTGTCAATGCATGCTGATAAGCCTGAAGAGGAATATAATGTGTTGGATGCATCCGGTGAAATTCTTAAGCCCGACACAGATAGAGCGTTGATAATCACTTCAAAACATATTAACGCCCCGGCAGAGATCATGTCATATATAGATAGATTTACGGAGGAGGGGTATCGTAACCCATTCATAGTAAAGCTTGAATATGATGATGCGGATCTTGACAGTCTTCGCATAAAGGCAGGGGCAGATTTCGGGTATCTGTTGCTTAACGGGTATGCAAGCGGAATTGAGGTGTCGGATCCAAATTTCGATGATGATACACTTGCTGAACTTGAACTTGGAATTCTGCAGGCTGCGCGCCTGCGCATGAGCAAGACGGAATATATTGCGTGTCCGAGTTGTGGCAGAACTCTTTTTGATTTGCAGAAAACATTGAAAGAGGTGAAAGAGGCCACGAAGGATTTGAAAGGGTTGAAAATAGGGGTGATGGGATGTATAGTGAACGGACCGGGAGAGATGGCGGACGCTGATTATGGGTATGTTGGTACCGGTCCGGGACGCGTGAGCCTTTATCGTGGCAAGGAATTGATAAAGAAGAATATCCCTGCGGAGGAGGCTCTTCCGGCGTTGATTGAGCTGATAAAGCACACAAACAGGGTATAACACAGGAAGCATCGCTATCTCCCCTTAATTTTTTGCGGAGGAGCGCAACAGCCAATGACCGAGACGGCAATTCAGGCAGTCGTTGCGGTCGCAATATTGTTTGCGGAGGTGCAGCAGGGCCTGGCTTCTCATTGCATTTTTGCATTCAAAACCATTGTTCAGCCATTGCCTGATATACATGTTGCTTTCCGGAGGGATGCTGCTCCACAGATCCAGTGCTGTCTCTGCCTGTTCGGGATCATCGTGGGCTGCTGAATATGCATAAATCATTGGGGCTGCAAGGTTTATTATGAGGAGGTCAATGCTTCCTGCTCCCAAAGCAAACGCACCCATTGGAGATTCTCTGTCGAAGTCGGAATGTGAGAGCCAATAACCTTCAAGCTGCCATTGGAATATCTCTTTAAGTTTTTCTAAATCAGTGCCCGAGGAAAGTATAATTGAAAGCAGAGAGTTGCCTCCATAAAGAATTTTTGCAAGCAGAGCTATGCGTCTGTGTGGGAAATTCAGTGGACGAGTTCTGGAATATTTCCATATGTCTTTGCGAATGGGGCGCAGCCCGTATTTGCGTGCCAGAAAATAATATTCGCGACACAGCTGCTGGTAATATTCATCAAAGATATGCAGGGATGTGTCAAGCATACCGGCCTGTCCGAAAAGCAGCGCTTCAAGTTGCAGCAGATTGTCGGAATGTTTACGCAAGATATTCAAAGGAATTGAGCGGGCAAGAATTTCAAAGGGGGTGCTGTTAAGCCCGAAGCCCAACGCTCTGGCAAGAGTTACAAAGCAGGTGTGTTCCCAATCACAGTCCAATGCTTTATATTCATTGATAATGCGTTCCGCTTTGATCTGCATACGTTCGATAGCAAGGGTTTCAAGCCAGTCTTCTTTGACAAGATGAGGGATACCTGAAAGCAGATTCTCACACCTTACACCTGAGATATTATTGCATAAAGATGCGTACATCCTGAAGAAATTTTCAGGGAATGTGGCAACAACCTGTGGAATGACAGAGCCATCTGATCTCATCACAAACCTGTCATCAATAGCCACAACATGAAGCATTACAGAGTCGTAAGCGGCATCCGAATCATGTCCATGCCGGTACCAGTCGGAAGCGCGTACATGAATCTCTACATTCCCGGCCCATAGGGTGTCTCCGATCTTAACCATGGCGTTGGAGAAATCGGGACCGGCATCAGTGTTATGCACACCCGGGGATATGACTTCGATATTTGTGCCATCTTCCAGCTGCAATGCGCGCCCAAGCATGCGATGCTTCCATAAATATTGGTATAATTTCTCCATTTCTTGTGAGAAAGCCCCTCTTTTATATCGCAGTTGAACGGTTGATGCAACTGCAAAATTGGATTTAATTCTTAATAAAAGTTAATTCAAACGATACAACTAAGATTGAATTTTTAAAATCTATAAAAATTTTATTAACTTTGTAATGTGTTTTTCATAGTATTAAATTAAGATTAAGGTTTCGGTCTATTTCTTTGTGAAAAGAGGTAGACTTTTTTTTATGACATGATTTTCTTGAAAATCTTTGGCGTATTTCATCCGAATTTAGACAAATATTTTTTGCTTTGCAAATAATATTAAAAAAATCTGTATTTTTGTTGTTAAAAATCAGACGCAGGTATGGCAATTGAGAAGATAGAGGGGATTGTGGTGGATATTGTGAAACACAACGACCGTCACAACGTCATAACGCTTTTTACGCGGACAAGGGGACGCATATCATTTTTGTCGGCTGCGGATGGTGGAAAATCCGGCAGACAAAGGAATGCGCGGCTTTTACCTTTATCTGTGGTGGAGGCTGATGTGAATTTTCGCTCTTCAAAGGAATTGCAGATGCTTGGAACCGTTGCTCCTGTGGAGATATGGCGCAATATATATTTCAATCCGGTAAAATCATCACTGACATTATTCCTATCGGAGTTTCTTAATCGTTACCTTAGGGATTCCTCGCAGGATGAAGCAGCATGGGAGTTCATTGTATCATCTATGAAAGCCCTCGATCATATTGACCGGGGGCTTGCGAATTTTCATATATGGTTCTTGATCCATTTTATGGAGTTTGCCGGAATTTTTCCCGACATGGAGACTTATGAAGAGGGAGACTGCTTCGATATGCGGGCAGGAATACCGGTGGCAGACCAATGGCTTCATCGTGATATCCTTTCACCGGAGCATACGAAAGTGCTGGCATCCCTTTTGCGCATATCATTGAAGAATCTTCACTGTTTCCGCTTCACGGGGTCGGAACGTCGCAAGTTGCTGGATTTGATTTTACGTTACTATGCCATACACTTTCCCGGCATTTCCAATCTCAAATCACTTGATATCCTCACCGAAGTTTTCAGTGATTAGGCTTCATCAAAAAATTCCCGTCCTAAGGCTCCAATTCCCACAAATTGTAAATGAAGGGGAAAGGAGTTTAAATTATTTCAAACTCCATTCCACACCTTGCTTTGTATCCTTTACGTTGAAGCCGAGGGATGCGAGTTTGTCGCGTATGAGGTCGGAAGTGGCCCAATCCTTCTGTTCCTTGGCATTTTTACGGATATCCATAAGCAGATCCACCGCTCCTTCAAATGGTTTGAGATCGGAGGCAGAATCCTCGGCACCGGTCTTTATACCAAGAAGGTCAACGAGCATCACGTCAAACAGATGACGCAATTTGGCAATATCCTCACCATTAAGCTTGATATTGCCATCTGCGGCAGCATTCACTATTTTCCCTGCCTCAAAAAGAGTGGCAATCACTATAGGCGTGTTGAGATCATCGTCCAAAGCCTCGTAAGCCTGTGTTAAGAAATCAGGCACTTCAACAGTGGATTTCTCCGCCGGCATAAGATTCTGAAGTCTTCTATATATATCAAGCATTTTCTGCAGTGCTTTTTCAGCTGCCTGAAGAGCCTCATTGGAGAAATCAACAGTGCTTCGGTAATGCGCCTGAAGGATGAAGAAACGAATCACCATCGGGGAATATGCCTGCGTAAGGAGCGGGTGATCACCGGTAAAGAATTGTTCAAGGGTTATGAAGTTATTATATGACTTACCCATCTTTTTACCTTCGATGGTAATCATATTGTTGTGAACCCAATAGTTTACAGCCTCATGTCCCTGCGCTGCAACACTCTGTGCAATCTCGCACTCATGGTGCGGGAACATCAGATCCAATCCGCCTCCATGAATGTCGAATTTCTCTCCGAGATATTTCTCACCCATTGTGGAGCATTCCAGATGCCAGCCGGGAAAACCTTCACTCCAGGGAGACGGCCAGTGCATGATATGTTCCGGTGCGGCTTTTTTCCATAGTGCAAAGTCAAGCGGATTGCGTTTCTCATCCTGACCATCAAGGGTGCGGGTGTTGTTTTGAAGCTCCTCTATATTGCGTCCGGAAAGTATTCCATACTTATGATTGCGGTTATATTTCTCAACATCAAAATATACTGAACCCCGGCTTTCATAAGCATACCCCGAGGCAAGAATCTTCTTGATATATTCAATCTGCTCTATGATATGACCGGAAGCGTGGGGCTCAATACTTGGAGGAAGCACATTAAGAGCCTCCATGTCATGGTGGTATCTGTTGAGATAGAGTTGCACCACTTCCATTGGTTCCAATTGCTCAAGGCGCGCTTTTTTGGCAATTTTGTCTTCGCCCGAGTCTGCGTCATGCTCAAGGTGTCCGACATCGGTGATGTTGCGCACATAGCGCACTTTATATCCGAGATGCCGGAGATAGCGGAACAGTATGTCGAACGTGATTGCGGGACGGGCATGACCCAGATGGGCATCGCCATATACTGTCGGTCCGCATACATACATCCCTACATGACCCTCATGCAGGGGCTTGAATGGCTGTTTTATTCGTTTCAGCGAATTGTAGAGAAATAAATTGTGTTCCACGATTATTTAATTTTTATATAAGTAAGTATGTGTTCAATTTAATTTGAGAAAAGGAAACCATACTTAAGAATGACTCTTAAAATCAATTGTTACCTATGCCCGGTTTCATGTTGCGGGGCACTATTTCGCCAAACTGAGCCTCATATTTCTTGATGTTGTCAGTAAGAGCGAAGAGGAGTTGCTTTGCATTCTCCGGGGTCATCATCACACGGCTTACCACCGGAGCCTGAGGCATGCCGGGGGCTGCAAATATAAAGTCAATGATGAACTCGTTGGGTCCGTGACCAATCATTGCAAGGTTTGTATATTTACCGTCTGCCACTTCGGGACGGAGTTGAATCTGAAGTTGATTTTCTTTATTTTCCATTTTATTTTAATTTATGAATTGATAACAAAATTAGCAATTGTTTTCCGGATTATGAAATTCAATGTTCACATCCTGTATCATAACGTTTTTCACTGTCTTGCTTGATTTCCTCAATGATTTCCTGTCCGGGTTCATGTTCTATATCCTTGTTATTATGTTCGGATATTATTTTGCCGTCAGCCATGCTGATCACGCGGTCGGCGATGGTAGTCATGGTCGGGTCATGAGTTACAATTACAAATGTTTGTCCGAGTCGCTCCCGGAGGTTTGCAATCACAGACCTGATCTCATCTCTGTTGTGGGAATCGAGACTCCCTGTAGGTTCATCAGCGAAGACAACATCAGGGTCATTGATCAAAGCTCTGGCAATGGCTGCTCTCTGGCGTTCACCTCCTGACATCTGTGCAGGCTTATGATTCTTTCTCTCAGAGAGACCGAGAAGATCAAGCAGTTGTTCAGCCTTTTTCAATGCCTTTTTGCGTGACATACCTCCGATGATTGCCGGCATGGCAACATTCTCGCAAGCTGTGAATTCCGGAAGCAATTGATGAAACTGAAAAACGAAACCGATATTGGAATTTCGAAACTTGGAAAGACGGTGGTCGTTTAGCGTGAAAACATCAGCGTTGTCATATATTACGCTTCCACAGTCAGGGTGGTCAAGAGTGCCGGCAATCTGAAGCAGTGTGGTTTTTCCCGCCCCGCTCGGTCCGACAATGGTAACAATCTCATTGCTGCCAATTTCAAGGCTGACGTTGTCGAGCACCTTGAGGTTGCCATACGACTTGCTTATGTTGCTTAGTTTGATCATATTTTAACAGACTCTTATGAGATAGAATCAGCAGCAATCCGGTCGGAACAGCTGCCAGTTAATTTTAATATTACATGATTGGCAAGAAATATGCCAAAAATTGCGGGAATGGACATCAGCGTGCCGAACGAACTGCGTTTATTGCGCTCTTCAAGGGTAATGACAGACCTCCTGCGGGGTGCTTCCCGACTTGCCACAACCTTAAGCTTCTTTTTTATGCCGGCTTTTTTTAGTCGCTGACGCACAGCACGAGCCAAGCCATCTTCAGATGTCTCCCGTATGTCGCAATAGGTGACTTGCTCGGGATGCACACGACCTCCCGCACCCATGGAAGAAATGATGGGGATATTATGTGACAGACAATATGTGATGACAGCCATTTTGGGAGCAACAGTGTCAATGGCATCAATGACAAAATCAGCGTCATTGCCAATAATGTCCGCAACATTTTCGGGAGTTACAAACACTTTTTCAGCTTCAATGTTTATTTGCGGATTTATATCGAGGCATCGTGCAGCAAATAAATCCACTTTACTCTGTCCCACGGTGGAATTGAGTGAGATGAGTTGTCTGTTGATATTGCTTTCAGCAACATCATCTGCATCCACAACCTTAATGTTGCCTACACCGCTCCGGGCAAGAGTCTCCACAGTATAACCTCCGACTCCTCCGACTCCGATGACCACCACCTTTGCAGCTGCCAGTCTGTCAACAGCGGCATCTCCAAGAAGCGTACGTGTGCGGGAATCCCATCCTGACTCTATCATCTCAAATAAAATATTTCAAATTATTCATTACGTGTCATCCTTATTCTCCATGAAGAGGGATAAAGATTATTGGCACGCTGACCTATATTTTTTACCAGTCCAAGGGGATGCCCTTTGTATGTTATAACAACAATACCTTTAGAAATATCGCAACAAAGGTTAACAGCTTCATGACGCAGGTAACACAGAGCCATATCAAGGTCTGCATCCACCTCCGGGAGTGTGCCCGTTTGATAATCTGTGGCCAATACCGATTCAGTGGTTGGTATTTTATCTTTCCCCTTCACCACCATTCTCGGAATGCCATCGCAAATAACCTTCAGCTTTGATTTTAAAAGTTGGACAGGGTCTTTTGATTTGTTATATCCGGGTGTGGGGGATTCACCCTCCTTGCGCAACACGGCTACAAAAAGTCCTTCCCCTCTTGTGATGTGAGGCATGAAACGCAGACAAGGATAGGGGGGGTCAATTCCTGACGCAATACCCCAATCCTCAGGAAATTCCATGTCTATGGGTACCATTCCATGGTTCTCGGCAAGATAGTGGACATTTTCCTCGTCTTCAAGCCTATTGAAAGTGCATGTGGAATAAATCATGAATCCTCCCGGTTTTAATGTGGCGAAGGCATCATCCAATATTTGACGTTGGAGTGATGCGCATTGCTTCTGCAGTCCCTCATTCCATTGACTGACGGCAACTTCTTCTTTGCGCATCATTCCCTCGCCTGAACAAGGGGCATCAACTGCTACTATATCAAAGAATTCCGGAAGAGCGGCAAATCCGGAAGCAGGGGAGTTGGTGACGACAATGTCGGGGTATCCCCATTTCAGGAGATTTTCCTTCAGAATATTAGCCCTGGAGCCTGCATACTCGTTGGCAACAACAAGAGTGCCGTCCGGCACGGCATTGATTATGGAAGTGGTTTTTCCACCCGGGGCAGCGCAAAGGTCGAGGATGCGCAAAGGTCTGCCGGTGTCGAATGCCATAGACACAATCTTTTCGGTAATAGCCTCATATATCATTGATGAAGCATCCTGCACATAAAATACACCGGCGTGAAGAAGCGGGTTGAGTGTGAATGCAGGTCTCTCTTTCAGATAAAAACCGGTATTGCACCATTTTACCGGTTCTGTATCCGTATATCCGGCTTCAAATACATCAAGTGTTTTCCGCCTGTTTAATTTTATGGAAACAGACGGAGACTCGGACATCGCTTTAGCAAATTCAGGGTATTGTTCCCCTAAAAGATGCGACATCTGCTGAATAAATCTTTCGGGTAGAATCATAAACCGTTTGGAGAAATATTTATCAAAATTAACAAAAAAAGTTGAAATATTATCGTTGCGCGTTTCATATTTACGCGATGTATGCTTAATTTTGTAGTATGAAAGAAGAAGCTGCACTATATCTTATACCTGTAAATATCAGTGATGCCTCGTTGAATAATGTCATACCTACGGGGAATCTACATATTGTCAAGATGTTGCGTTATCTTATTGTGGAAAATGTGCGTACAGCAAGAAGATTTTTGAAGCGTTGGGACAAATCATTTGATATTGACAGCATCATTTTTCATGAGCTCAACGGGCATACCGATCTGTCGGAAGTCGGGGAGTGGCTTGAACCTCTCAGGCATGGCGAGAGCATGGGTGTCATGAGCGAAGCCGGATGCCCGGCAGTGGCAGATCCCGGAGCCCTTGTAGTGGAGATAGCCCAGAGGGAGGGGTTGAAAGTAGTGCCGTTGGTGGGACCTTCAAGTATACTGATGTCGCTGATGGTTTCCGGATTTAATGGTCAGGGGTTTGCTTTCAACGGTTATTTGCCGATTGATGAATCGCAGAAGGTGCGTGCAATCAGGGAGCTTGAGAATGAATCACAGGCAAAAAACAGAACAGAGATTTTTATAGAGACTCCGTATCGCAACAACAGTATGGTGAAATTTCTGAGTGAAAACCTCAGACCGGATACTTTGCTGTGTGTTGCTTCTGATATTACAGACCCTGAAAAGGAGTCAATCAAGACCATGCCTGCCTCCCAATGGCGTAAAAATACGGAAAATTATGACAAGCGTCCGGCTATTTTCCTTATCTATCGGGGCTCGAATCAGGAAATGAGCAGGAAAGGGGGTAAGCGGCATGTGCGCTAAAAAGATACGATTCTGCAATAATCCGCAGTTGCCTTTTGAAGAATGGCAGCCTGAAGCGGTAGCCCAAGGGAAAAGTCAAGAAGGACAGTGCGGATATACAGACCTTGATTTGGGGGAAGAGGATAAAGCTGCCGATAAATTATCTGACAACAATCTTTATTTCATGTCGTTGGGCTCAGGCTCAAGCGGTAACTGCTGCTATATCGGCACAAAAAGAGGAGGGATACTGGTAGATGCAGGTGTCAAGACTGAAGATATGGTGAGCATGTTGGCTTCCAATGGAGTATCCATGAATTCTGTAAAGGCATTGCTGCTTACGCATGATCATTCCGACCATGTGAAATATGCCTATAATATTATGCGAAATTACAAACACATACGTTTGTTCTGCACTAATCGCGTGTTAGGGGGTATGTTAAGGCGACATAGTATTTCAAAGCGGATAAAGGATTACCATCACGCCATATTCAAGGAGATACCTTTCAAGGTATTGGATTTTGAAATTACAGCTTTCGAAGTGCCTCATGACGGGACAGACAATATGGGTTTTTCTATAGAGTTTGCTGACAAAAAGTTTGTTCTTGCCACAGACCTCGGTGCAGTTGCCGATCGGGCCAGATACTATATGAGCAGGGCTAATTATCTTGTGATTGAGGCAAATTATGATTTGCAGATGCTTCGGTTTGGGCGATATCCCGAATATTTGAAAGCGCGTATTCAGACCGCCAACGGACACATGGATAATGAGGATACGGGTAAATTTCTTAAAGAGATAGTAAATCCTGAGTTAAGGTATGTATTCCTGTGTCATTTGTCGCAAGACAATAATACGCCTAACAAAGCATTGAAGGCGGTAAGGGACTCTTTGGAAAGTGCCGGGCTGACAGTAGGAAATGCTGCGGAAACAATTCTTGACCGGAAGGCGGATATCCAGCTGATGGCGCTTCCTCGTTTCGAGCCTTCGCGCTGGTTTGTGTTCAGGTAATAATCTCTTAAAGACTTTAAGGACTTTAGGGTTTAATAGAATGTTTTTAATTGCGGAGGGCTGTTATGCGCATCAGCGGACCCTCCAGTCCGTTGGGGGCTACTGCGGCGCGGGTCTCTATGCGCAGTGTGCAATTTCCAAGATTGTAAACCACAAGTTGGGTTTCATCGTCATCATCAAAATCGGAACTTTCCACAATGTTTTCCTGTGTAAGATTCAGATTGGAGGCAATATAACTCTCCAGATCTTCCGGAAGCAGGTCGCCGAGATAAATATTCCGGATGACTGCGGAGGTGGGAGATATAACGTCAACTTCCCATGTGCCGGGTGTGCCTTGGATATCAGTATATAACGGATGCCCCGCACCATCAGTAAGTACTCCCTCGAAGTTGTAATCAAGCGTATCAAGCGGTTCGCCGACTGAAAGGGCGTCGGTAATGCTCCGGAGTGTCATGGCGATGTCGTTATCGGCATGATAATCATCATTATATGCGGATAATGTGTCGGCGGCAGATGTATCCGCTGATGAGGAAGAATTCCGGCAACTGACTATAAACATCCCGACAGTCAGTGCCATGATAACTGCAAGTAATTGCTTCAGATCATTCATTACATATATGTAACAATTCCAGCTGCAAAGTTATTCAATATTTTCTAATAAACCTTGCTATTTCTTAAAAAATATTAAATCGAAGGCTCCGCATCCCATCCGGGATGCGGAGCCTTGGTGCTATATTGTAACAGTTGATTCGAGGCGTTTATTTGGTGACGCGTTCGAGCCAGTTGACCATTGCAAACATTACGCCCATTGATATTACGCAGACAGACATGAATACTGTCCATGCTACCCAGATTGGGCATGCGTTGTAGATCAGCGGACCAATCCAGAGCAGAAGGTTACCTACGGCTGTTGCACCGAGCCACAGACCCTGGCAAAGACCCTGCAGGTGTTTCGGAGCTACTTTTGACACAAAAGAGAGACCAAGCGGTGAAATGAACAATTCTGCAACGGTAAGGAAGAAATAGAGTACGAACAGTACCCACGGACCTGTTTTCCAGCTCTCAGCCACAGTGGGAGCCAACTCTTTGAATTCAGTAGCCGACGGATAACCCTTCACTGCTGAGAAGATCAGAAGAAAGAGAAAAGCGAGACAGGCAAGACCCATACCGATACCAATCTTACGGGGGGTTGAAATCTCCTTGCCGCGTCTTGAGAGAGCGGAGAAGATCCACATTACAACCGGAGTCAGAATAATCACATAGAAAGGATTCAACGCCTGCCAGATTTCCGGCTGCACACTGTCAGTCTTTACAAAGTCGCGGGCGAACAGTGAAAGTGATGTACCATTCTGATGGAATGAGAACCAGAAGAAAATTGCGATACCAAGCACTGCAAACAAAGCATACATGCGCTGTTTGATCTCTTTTGCCATTTTAGCTTTCTCTTCCGTAGTATAGTTGACTGCTTCAGCAGTTTGTTTCTTAGCTGGAGAAGGAAGACCATTTTTGCAGCAAAGGAATATGGTAAGGGAGACAAGCATTGCAGCTACGGAAGCGATGAAGCTGTAATGGATACCGGTGTTGAATACATCAAGATATTCTGTGCAGAAAGCCGAGATATTCTCCATGTTGCCACCCATATCAGTAACCAGAGCATAAAGGTTATCGGCGTTCTGCTGGTTCATGTTGCCGGTAGTGCTTAGATATTCATGGCACAATGCGGGCAGAGATGCATTATATGTGAGGTTATGCACACCAAGCCACCATGAGCGGAGCATCGGGGCAATGAAAGGAGCGGCAACGCCACCCACGTTGATAAATACGTAGAAAATCTGGAATCCGGAGTCGCGCTGTGCGGCATATCTCGGATTATCATACAACTGACCAACAATAGCCTGCAGGTTTCCTTTGAAAAGACCATTACCGAAAGCAATAAGGAAAAGTGCAGCACATGTGAGCGTAAGCAGCCAGGCTGTGTTATCAGCGGTAGCGAGGATTGGCACTGCGAGCACTACATATCCGGCGGTCATTACCATAAGACCGGCAATGATCGTGCCTTTGTAATTCTGTGTACGGTCTGCTATGATACCGCCCACAAGACTCAGGATATAGATTCCTGCATAGAAAAATGAGTAGACAATGGCACTTGTCTCCTCTTTCAATCCGAACTTAGAGCATAAGAACAGCACGAGCACGGCGTTCATGATGTAATAGCCAAATCGCTCGCCCATGTTAGACAACGCGGCGGGGATCAGGCCTTTGGGGTGGTTTTTAAACATAAATATTGGATTTAAAGTTGTTAAGTTTGTATCGGTTTAATTTGAATAGCTACATAAGTATGGTTTCTAATTTTTTCATATTATATTTAAAATTAAATTGAACACATACCATACTTATTTAGTTTTCTCGGAAGAAATTAATTTGAAAGCGCGGGCATAATTGTTTATCTGCTTCACCATCGCCACAAGTCCGTTGGACCTTGTGGGGGAGAGATGCTCTTTCAACCCTATTTTATCTATAAAATATAAGTCGGATCCTAAAATCTCATCCGGAGTGCGGTCGTTGAGCACACGCATCAGCAAAGCCACAATCCCTTTCACTATCAAAGCATCAGAATCGGCTTTGAATTCAATCTCCCCGTTTTCAAGCAATTTTGCATCTATCCATACCCTGCTCTGGCATCCCTCTATAAGATTCTGAGGAGTTTTCAACTCTTCAGGAAATTCAGGAAGTGTATTGCCAAGCTCGATTATATATGCATAACGATCCATCCAATCGGTGAGACCTTCGAATTCTTCAATGATTTCGTCCTGCGTTTCGTTGATTGTCATGTTCATTTCTGTTGTTTCGCTTTCAAAGTTAATAAAAATTAAAATATAATTAATAAAAATCTTCACAGATTTGTTATATAAAAAGAAATTTATTAATTTTGCACCCGAAATCATACGACGGCTTGCCGTCATAAGGGTCTTTTTTCCCGGATCGTCTTCCGACGGGGAGCGATGCCGAATCGAGAAAAAGGATTCTTATTTTTTTAATACTTTCAGTCAATGGTTCCGTGTAAAAGTTATTACCGTACCCGAACTGAAAACTAATAACTGAAAACTAAAATCTAATAATAAAATGGCTACTTATCTTACCCAAGAGGGTTATAATAAAAAAATGGAAGAGCTTTCCGCTCTTGAGGCCCAACGTCCTGCCATTAAGCAGGCCATTGCTGAAGCTCGCGATAAAGGAGATCTCTCCGAGAATGCTGAATATGATGCTGCCAAGGAGGCGCAGGGAATGCTTGAGATGAAGATTTCCAAGCTTAAGGAGCTGATAGCCGGGGCAAGAATCATTGATGACAGCAAGCTCAACACTGAGGAGGTGCAGATTCTCAACAAGGTTACAATCAAGAACAATAAGGGGATGACAATGTGCTATACCATTGTAACTGAAAGCGAGGCCAATCTTCGTGAATTCAAGATTGCATCCAATACCCCGATTGCGCAGGCTTTGCTCGGACACAAGGTTGGAGATCATGTGCAAGTGCAGGCTCCTGCCGGCGTTATAGATTTTGAAATTATTAAAATTGAAATCTGATGACTATCTTCTCTAAAATCATAGCAGGTGAGATACCTTGCTACAAAGTGGCTGAAGACGACCGTTTCTTCGCATTTCTGGATATCAATCCCGTGAATTGGGGTCACACTCTTGTTGTGCCCAAACAGGAAACTGATTATATTTTTGATATAGATGATGAGCAACTTGCTGCCATGTCTGTATTTGCAAAGAAAGTGGCAAAAGCAATAAAGGCTGCAATACCATGCAGAAAGGTTGGTGTTACGGTGCTTGGTCTTGAGGTGCCGCATGCCCATATTCATCTCGTGCCCCTGCAGCAGGAAGGGGATATGGATTTCAAAAATAAAATATCCAATCCGGATCCTGAAAAGATGAAGCAGCTTTGCGAAGCCATCTCCTCAAAATTTGAGGCATGAACAAATGTAAAATGATAAAAATTTAAAGAAGCATCGTTTCCGATGCTTCTTTTTTGTTAAATATTTAGTACATTTGCAATGCCAAGAATTAACTGATAAGTACACTTATATATGGAAAATTTCACCTTTTGCTCCCCTACGGAGTTTATTTTCGGAAGAGATACACAGAAACAGACCGGTGACGCTTTGCATCGATATGGTGCTAAAAAAGTGATGATTGTATATGGCAGCGAACGGATCCGCAAGGATGGTTTGCTCGGCGAGATCGAAGATTCGATCACTAAAGCCGGCATTGAATACTGTGAATTCGGAGGTATCTCTCCGAATCCAACTGCCGATAGCGTATATGCCGGAATAAACAAGATCAGAGATGAGAAAGTGGATTTTATGCTTGCCATTGGCGGAGGGTCACCTATAGATGCAGCCAAAGGTATGGCTTTGGGAGCAGTTACTGATGAGGATTTCTGGCATTTCTATGACGGTCATTCCTCTCCCAAAGCAGCTTTGCCTGTCGGAGTGGTTCTTACCATCCCTGCTGCCGGCAGTGAGGGGAGCGGAAATTCCGTTATTACCAATGAGAAGACCCATCAGAAGATATCCGTTCGTTATCCGGCTTTCTTGCGCCCCAGATTCTCTATCATGAATCCGGAACTGACTTATTCCCTCCCTTGGTTCCAAACGGCATGTGGAATTACTGATATGATGGCGCATATTTTTGAACGCTATTTCTCCAATACTCCCGATACCCAACTTGTGGATTCTTATTCAGAAGCGATACTCCGCGATATCATGGATCAGGCGGTATCTCTCAAACTGGATGGCAACAATTACGGTGCACGTGCCGATATAATGTGGGCAGGAACACTGGCACACAATGGATTGTGTGGCGTGGGCAAGGTGGAAGACTGGGCTTCCCACCGCATGGAGCATGAAATATCAGCTTATTATGATGTGGCTCATGGAGCCGGATTGGCTGTGATTATCCCGGCATGGATGTCTTTCTGCGCAAAACGTAATCCGGATAAATTGTGGAGATTTGCCATAAATGTGATGTCTGTGGATCCGGCCAACAAGGACACTATGGAAATTATTGATATGGGTATAAGCGAATTGAAGAATTTCTATCATGATATGGGATTGACTACGAATCTTCGTGAACTGGTAGGAAAGGAACCGGATATTGATCTTATGGTTAAGTCATTGCATCGCAATATGGGTGACACTCTCGGTAGCTATGTGCCCTTGTCAATGGATGATTGCCGCGAAATCTACAAACTCGCTCTTGAGGGATAGTGAGTGAGGGATAATGTATAGTGAATAATATATATTGTTCCGGGAAGATGAAGATTGATAATTATGAATTATAAATTAAAATAAGTAACTTTGGGGCATGAAAAGGATATTTACATTTTGTGCGATAATGATGATGATCGCCTCATGCTCTCATAAGAACGCAGTAGATAATGCTGATAACAGCGTAGTGACAAAACAAGCTATAATTGGTGGCGTGACTGTAGGATACCGTGATTCTCATCCGAGAAACTATATCCCTAATGCCACCGCATTCCGTATGAGCGGTGATTATGCCGACAATGTGGCAGTAACGCTCAATAGCGATGGCTCGCTGAGTTATTTTCCTGATCCCGCCGATATTACTGAAAATTCCAAACCAGTGAGCTTGGGAGATAGATGGTATCTAAACCGTCAGGGCATTTCAAGGGGGTCCGTGTTCACCAAATATACTTTCAGCGAATATAGCAAACTGAAAAGTGTACCCTCAATACAGGAATTGAAAGCCGCCATCATTCCGGGAGCAAAAGTAACAGAGATGCGCGAACTGCCATTCTCTATAAATGACGCGCAGCAAAATCTTGACTCCATACGCTCTTACCTGAAATCAAATTCAGGTATCAAAGTGACCTTGCAATAAAATTTGCAGTCATAAATTATGAAGGCCCGAAAATTTTCGGGCCTTCATAATTTATGACTACTATACATATTATCTGACTATTCGTTTAAGTGTATGGTTGCCTGATTTGAAAATATATACGCCGGGAGCTAACAATGGTATATTTCCGTCAATCATGGTGCCTACATGAATCCCCTGCATATTGAAGATTTCTGCAGAGGTCATGACCTCCTCAATTATTATTTCCTTTACATCGGCTGACCCATTATACTGATTCTCTGCATCAACTTCAGCTGTAAATGTTATCAATCCTTCATTCTCAGCAATATTTGTCAGATCCACCCCGAGATTTAACCCACTCCACGACTGCAACGATGGTGTCGTAGAAAAGCCGAAAGATGTCACATTCTTTGTTCCGGGGAAAGGATCGGCTGCTTGTGAACGCGAACTCTGCACATTATCTGCTTCTATAAGATCCACATACTGATGATCTTTGGTATTGTTTACATATCCATAATAGAATACGGATTCATCAAAATCTATATGCCATACAAGCATTCCATGACCGGGAATATATTCATCCCATCCTGTCTGCTGACGATTCTCCAGAAGATAAAATTCCTGCTCTCTGTCGGTCTTTACAATATACGCTTTATTCGAATCAGCGATATTTACAAGTTGATGTTCTCCGCTGACAAGCATCTCCGGCACAATCCAGTCAAGGGCGTAACGCTCATAAGCAGAATAATTAGGAGGAGTAAGACCCTCATTATTATATGACCCGTAATCGAGTATGGAATAATCTCCCGGGGTAAACGGTTCTTTGTCAGAAGAGAGATTATCATCCGTGCAATAGAGATCCGGAAGACCCAACACATGGCTGAATTCGTGCACAAATGTTCCTATACCATCGGGACAATCCTTTCTCACGCCATAGCCGATTGTCTCATTAGAGCATGCATAACGATCAATATATACTCCATCCAGCTGCAGCGGTCTTCTGTTGGGCGCGGCGGAAGATATTTCCCAAGCATGTGGCCAGATGGTATCTTCGCAATCATCACCATAGTAATCAGCCTCACCGTAACCGGCATAAAACACATAAACATTATCCACATATCCATTGCCATCGCGGTCATACTCCTTGAAGTCAACCTCATTGTCCAATGCATTACATGCATCAATAATCATTTGATAAGGTCTTTGGTCATCGCCCAAACTGTCATTGCCTCCGTAATATTTCATGTTTTGCGACAAGGTGACAGGACCATAGACATCAAATTCGGGTTCGAACATACCATTTGAATTCTGAAGAAACCAATCTCTCGCGGAACCGGATGCCTCGTATGTATCGAACCCTTCCTTGTTAAGCATATCTGTAAAGAAGGTTTTGGCATCTATGGTGTTGTATGGTGATTTATTTTTGGAATTAAACTGCACATCGCTGAATTCCACAAGGATAACAAGCACTTTCTGCTTCCCCTTTGATGGGAATGAATAATCAAACAGCCCCGGACCGCGTGTCTCTTTCATTGACTCACGCGCAAAAGCAGGAATCGAAGGATGCAATTTGTTGCGGCATCCCCCCTTCTTCTCCACCGTCTTCACAGTGCCATCCGGCATAGTCACCTCAATTGTGCCCTTACCTGAATTACCCATGGCCATCAGTGTCCCAATAGCCATTACTGCCATCATTATATATCTTTTCATAATATCAGGTCTAATTATTCATGCCCATATAATTCCGCTCAGGCAATCCCATCATAACGTCAAAATTTTGTCTTGTCGACATACAGATAATTTTCTCTTCTTATCTTTTCAAAGGTCTGTATACCAATCGGATATTTGGGAATGCTCATACTTTATATTCTTTACTTTTCAAAGTTACAAAAAATATTTCAACTATCAAGAGCTTCTCCTCAAATTTAATAGCTGTTGTAAACGATTAAAAAGCTAAAGTTGTCATAAGATTTGGGATAATCAAATCTCCATTTACCGAAATTGCATCATGGTACAAATATGGTAAATGGAGATTCAGATAAACAAGAGACGTTATTCTTAGTACATAGGGGTGAAAGGCTGGCTGATAAACAAGCTTGCGGTTGCATCACCGACAAGATTTGATGTCTTGCTTGTATCAAGTTTCATAACCGGTGCTCCCTTCCCAAGATTAATCTTGTTAAGATCCACATAATAGTATCCCGGATTGGTGACGAGGTCGAAATAATAGCGCAGGTTGCAGGGTACAGCATAAGTGCGCCATTGTGTGGAGCTCAGTTCCGGTTGACCTTGAATTTCATAGGTGTAAGGAACACAAGAATTCACAAGAATGCTCCGGCATATCGAGACTGCAAGATCCGGATCATCCACTGCTTTTACATGATGTGCGAAATAGTTGGCGCGAACGCAGCGGTCGGGACTTGCCACAGTGCCGGGAAGCATATTTTGACCACCAATCCTGTTCCAATAGTCAATGATAGCTGTCATCTGTGGCCAATTTGGGTCGTTTGTCATGGCGCGGTAATCGCCCATATCATAGATATTGATTTTACCATGGTCAAATTCAAATATTATGCTCTTTCCCGTTTTGTCGGTTACCCCCCAGTGCAAGGCAGATACTGTCCCTCCGTCAAAGGTGGCACCCTGAATGGCAAAGTCTGTGTTGCGCATAAGATTTGCCACATCATCTGTGGATTCGCACTGATCAAGCATCCAGGCCACAAATACCGCAAGCGACATCTGAGGTTTTTCAGAAGCATGGTCATCATTATATATTGTTCCTTTGCAGAAGAGACCGCTTACCACAAGCCCCTTCTCATTCATCCCCTCTGTGATGCCACCATCATAGCTTACGGCATATACGGCACCATATTTTGAGGTCCACGAAATATGCTTTTTCTGGTCGGAACTAACTTTCTTCATCCCTCGGGGATAGATATATATGTTTGTAGGAATGGGTGTTTTCCAGTCGAGTGAACGACCGATTACGAACAAAGAGTCTTGACCTTGATAAATTACGCGCGAGCAAGCGCCGGCGTGGGGCGCAGATAAAATGGCAGCTGCACTGACTGCTGCTGCAGCCAACAGATTTAGTGTCTTCATAGTCTTCATAGTCTTCTTAGTTGGAATGTTTTAACTACAAAACAATCATGAAGGCTATTTTGTTTCTTCCTCTTTCTCAATCTTTCCCTGACCGAACCGCCATATCGCTGACACGGAGAAGGAGAACGGAGAATTTGCTCCGTAGCCCGGTATAAACCAAGGTGTTGACAATGATTTGGATGATACCTTGAATTTCATGTGCCAACGTGCAGTCCACCCAAGAGAGAAATTCCCCACAATTTTTACTTTGATTCCTCCAAGCACTTCTCCGTAAAGCGCTGCTGCCCGCAATCCCTGCAAGGAGAAATTTTCTGTCTGATCCCAATAGCTATCGGAAATTGTTACATTGTCAACATCGTATTTGAAGTTGGAATAGCCGAGCCTGAATCCGGCAAACACCTGATATGCAGGATCACTTTTATACATGAAATTATAGTTGAAACCAACCTTGGCATAAAACGATGGTCTTGTGCGATAAGTGAAATTGGAATTTTTAGGAGTGCTGTTGGCATAACCGGCTCCAACTTCTATAACAGGAAAAATCCAGTTGAATAGTGAGACATCTGCCCATACATCAAAACTTCCATATTTCTGTCCAGCTGCCATAAAAATAAGATCCCCGAAATTCGCACCTAAAGTCCATCCGTTATATAGTGGATATATAGGTTTTGACTTCGGCTTTGTGACAGTGTCAAGTACAGCCAGAAAGCGTATCGGCTCCGGAAGCTCATTGCCGTGTTTGTCGTAATAATGAAGGGTCTCCACCGGCTTGGCATCATCAATATCAACAGGTGATGATTTTCTAGGTTCGCGGCGTACCGGGGTGTTTATACTATCTGCAGGTATACTGTCCTGAGGAATGCCGGCTGTCTGTATACTGTCGCGAATGGTGGAATCTGCTTTGGTTTCTATTGAATCCAAAGGAGGCATGACCACTGAATCCGGCGGCAATATAAGTGCCGCTTCAAGTGGTAAGCAGCAAAGACATAGCAGCAATGTTTGTATAATCCTTAAACTCATTTTATTCATCGGCAACTTGGAAATATATATTAATATTCTCTATTGCCATGTTGGTGATCTCCCCCGAAGGGCAGGTTACTGAGTCAATCAGATTTTTGGAGCTATATATGCTGTCCATGGCAAACACATAGCTTACACCGCAGGCTGAAGAAACAAATCTGGGTTCACGTGTATAAATGAATATTATGGTATCCGTAATGTCATAGGCAGCAATTGCATTTTGCAGATACCGGAATACATATCGCGTTGTATCGCTGTTAAGCCTGAAAGGCATATACAGCTGGCTGATAGCTGTGGTTCCTTTGGATAAAATGGAATCTCCGGGTGCTCCTATGCCGTAAACCTCCAGAGAGTCAATGCTTATCTGCTGAGGAGTCTCTGCAGAACTGTAAAACCCTGCAAGTGGAAGAGCATTGTTGTTTTGCAGACATTCATCAGTGGAGCATGCCGCTATGGCAAAAGCAGCGACTATTGACAACAATATGTAAAGCAGAGATTTCAAAATTCTTCCGATATAAGATAATTGTTGCGCTCTGCAGAGTTGCGTGTGATTAATTCTCCAATAAGTCCGGTGCAGAAAAATTGGACACCAAGCACCATAAAGGCAAGCGACAGATAGAAATATACGGAGTTGGTAAGATAGAAATGATAAGTGTCTGAATTCATTGATACCAACTTGAGAATAAGTACGATGACAACAGCTATGAAGCCGATGATAAACATCAGCGAGCCAAGCAAACCGAAAATGTGCATCGGCTTTATCCCGAATTTAGACTGGAACCACAGGGTGCCAAGATCAAGGTAGCCGTTTACAAAGCGGTCAAGACCAAATTTTGTGTGACCGTATTTGCGTGCCTGGTGGTGCACCACTTTCTCGCCTATCTTCTTATATCCTGCATTTTTTGCAAGATACGGAATATATCTGTGCATGTCGCCGTAAACCTCTATGTGTTTTACAACCTCCTTGCGATATGCTTTCAGACCGCAGTTAAAGTCATGGAGATTTCTGATGCCGCTGACTTTGCGTGCCGTAGCATTGAAGAGTTTTGTGGGAATAGTCTTTGACAATGGGTCGTAGCGTTTCTTCTTCCATCCGGAAACAAGGTCATATCCGTCTTCTGTAATCATTCTGTAAAGTTCCGGAATCTCGTCAGGGCTGTCCTGAAGGTCGGCATCCATTGTTATCACCACATCTCCCTGGGCTTTGCGGAAACCTTCGTTAAGAGCCGGAGACTTACCATAGTTTCTTGAGAAGGATATTGCATGAATACCTGGATTTTTTTCAGCGAGATTGTGAATCACCTGCATTGAGCTGTCTGACGATCCGTCGTTGACAAAGATAATTTCGTAAGAGAAATTATTTTCAGACATCACTCTCTCTATCCATGCGGCAAGTTCCGGAAGTGATTCCTCTTCATTATATAAGGGTACAACAACTGATATATCCATAATTATAATAATCGCACTGAAGCCGGAAGAAACGTTTCTTCTGCATTATGCGCGAATAGCTACGATGCAAAATTACGAAAAAAGAGGGGGAATTTGAAAATTTTTTACCAAATATTTGGTGGAATAAAAATATTGTTGTAATTTTGCATCGCTTTTGAGGGAAGCTTCAAAGCAATGACGATGATTCGCTAGCTCAGCTGGTAGAGCACAACACTTTTAATGTTGGGGTCGTGG
>CAZEUD010000027.1:0-27155 GCA_964515455.1 uncultured Sangeribacter sp. | reverse complement strand
TGTCGCAAGTCGAATGATTAAGAAAGCAACCAAAAGACTGCGAACCAATTCGGCGACAAAATTACAAAATATTTTTCAAACAAGTTAAAATTGATTTAGGATTTTTTAGAGGGGAAATTTGGTGTGGATTTAATGAGTCTTTAATCTGGTCGAAAATTAAAAGGTCATATTTAACGGCATTTAATCAATCCGATTTAGGCGGATGAAAGCACATTTAATGCACAAATCTATAGGTAACTTTATAGGTAACTTCGGTGTTTTGGGTAAAAAAAAGAAATCGCTAACTCGTTATGAATTAGCGATTTGTCTTTCGATGAGGTGGTGCCAACGGGAATCGAACCAGTGACACAAGGATTTTCAGTCCTTTGCTCTACCAACTGAGCTATGGCACCATCTTTATTTTTTGTTGCAAGGAGTCATGAATGACCCTTTTGCCGTTTGCGAGTGCAAAGTTAATAACAATTTTTTTATTATACAAATTTTCAAAAAGATTTTTATAAAAAATTATGAAAATGATTGGTAATACCGCAGCCATGAACATGGTTTCCTGCTTTTCAGGTATTCTGGGTTGCATTCATTGTCATACGCCTCT
Organism: uncultured Sangeribacter sp.; assembly: GCA_964515455.1. Taxonomy (GTDB): domain Bacteria; phylum Bacteroidota; class Bacteroidia; order Bacteroidales; family Muribaculaceae; genus Lepagella. Next base: position 26,563 of record CAZEUD010000027.1, on the reverse strand, counting down.
CTTTCAAGGGAGATGTTTCTATAGGCTTGGTTACAGTTGCGAACAATTATTAATCTAATTATGAATTCTATAAGATAAATCAGATAGAAGGGGATAAATAATAGTTCTTTCATCTGGGCACTATGTATCTTCTCATGATTGATAGTGATGCTGTTCGTTTTTCCGTTCTCCCTTGTGAAAATTATTCCAAAGAGGTTTATTGCAGTGAATCCTCGAAACGGTATCCATTTGTTTCGGATTATTTTCATGTTCAGTGGAATCAGGCTGTCAGAACAAGATAAGTTATATAAGCCGCATAGCATGCAGCAAGCAATGCACCTTCTGCGCGCGTGATGGTTCTCTCTTTGTAAACCCTCGCAAAAAGCCAGAAGAGCAGGCAGCTTACAGTGAGCATGAGAAGATCAATGTTTCCCACAGAACCGAAGGGCAGTGGTCTTACCGTAGCAGAGCATCCAAGAACCAGAAAAATATTGAATATGTTGCTGCCGATTACGTTTCCCACAGCTATGCCTGTCTTTCCTTTGATGGCAGCGGTGATTGAAGTGGCGAGTTCAGGTAGAGAAGTGCCGGCAGCCACTATAGTCAAACCGATTACAGCATCGCTTACTCCAAGGCCGGAAGCTATACCCGAAGCTCCATCAACAAACCTGTCGCCTCCGTATATCAAGCCTGCCAAACCTGCCACAATCCATAATGCTGCTTTCCATACGGGCATCTCCCGCTTCATATTTCCCTCCTTTGCTGTTGGATCGGATGCATCAGCCTCCTTTGCCTCGGCAAACGTATGATACATAAAGATTGCGAAGAAGAGCAGAAGTATGATGCCGTCAACTCTTGTGATTACATTTTCTGAATTACCATCAAGCAACGAGGAGTCACCCATAACAAGGAGCACCATAGCTGAAAGAATCACAAGCGGAATATCAGCAGTCATCACTCCCTTCGTTACTTTTATAGGAGCAACCATAGCAGTGATTCCGACAATGGCGCAAACATTGAATATATTGCTTCCCACAACATTGCCTATAGCCAGTCCCGCATTTCCATTGATGGCCGACATTACGCTGATTACCAATTCAGGGGCCGAAGTGCCGAAAGCTACAATTGTCAGTCCCACAACAAGATCTGACATTCCCCAACGCTTGGCAAGCGACGAGGCACCATCAGTAAGGGCATTGGCGCCGATAAGAATCAGCGCCAATCCCAATATGAGGAAGAATATATTCAGAAGCATAAAAGTAGAGCCCCATTAGAGGAGCGTTCTACTTATTTAACGTAGAAATCTATCAGAGTGTTGAGAGCCGCCTGACATCCGGGGCAGAACGATGGCCACTTGTTATCGCGCATGCGGCAGCGGTCGGCAGGGCTGTATATATTTTTGAAAGAATAGCCGCCACCTTCAAACACACCTACAGGATATTTATCAGCCTCGGCACGCGGAGTTGGGATAGGGGTGCCCTCGGGAATCATACTTTTCCACTTGGAATCGAAATCCACCATAGTGGTGATATTGGGTTCCCATGGCTCTACATCAAACGGATAACTGTCTTCCATTACATCGTCTTCATAGAAATATTCATCTGCAAGACCTCCGAAACTGTGTCCGAACTCGTGCACCACTACCGGCTCAAAATTCTTATGACCTGTAGTGGTAAGAGTATAGCTGTTATAGATACCGCCACCACCATACACCGGATCATTAGCGAGAATAATGATGTGTTCATACGGCACATGGGCAATAGCCTCATGGATATCGAAAACATTGCCGGTGGTAAGATAACGGTCAGAATAGAATGTATCAAAATTGGAGCCGAAAGCAGTTTCTCTCCATTGCTTCAATCTGGGCACGCTAACCCCCGAATCCTTGGATGGAGTGCCTACCACTACAAAATTGAAATCATTTTTGCGGCTCTTGAACGGTTCATGATTAAACATGGCCTTTACCGCTGTTTCAGCATGTTTGTAGAAATCATCCATTTCAGCTTCAGTATATCCTTCGGCAAGAATGGCCACATCTATCACATCCTTCGGGTCTCCGCCCTTCCAAATGTAATGATACGGAGCTTTTCCCTCTGTTTTCGGTTCATGGATCAGAATATCTCCCGGTGTATAGATATGAGTGTTCTTTGCCACCATATCATGCCGGTAATCAAGAAGTTCGATGGTAATCAGCGATTTGCGCTTGGGCATTGGCACAAGGAAAGTATTCTGGAAAGATTTGGAAGTAGTGAATGCTTCCGGAGTGCTCTGCCATTCGCGGAACAGAGTTGAGAAACTGTGACGGTAAATTGTATCACCGCTTACAGAGTCTGTTACAGTAATAATACCATTGCCTATAAAAGGCACCTTTTCGAGGTTATTACGTTTGCCGGCCCATCCAGCCGACTTATGCATTTTGTCAAAGAATACGTGGCTATCCTTGGAATTACCTGCTGTTATATAATCCAGACGCAAAGTTGAATCACAGAAATTACGGTCAAAATCCGAAGCAGCATGAGCAGAAAGCAGGCTGCTTCCGGCCAAAATTAATGTTGGTATCAGTTTATGGTTCATATTATAGAAAATTGATGTTAGAATCTGTTGTGTACACCTTAACGCATGACTTTATGACACAGCGCTTTATTGAATCATAATACCCGATAGCAAAAGGTGCGGGTGTCTTATTTTCTGCAAAAATAACAAATTTTTCAGAACCAGCGTATTTTTTCGGAGAAATAAATACAAAACACAAGAAAGCAGCATGGAGCATCCGATTATGAGCCGGAACACGTAATTGTGGTTTCCGTAAGAAATCTCCACGTTCATCCCATAGAAACTTGCAATAAGCGTGGGCACCATGAGCACAATGGACACAGCCGTCATTTTCTTCATTATTGCATTCACATTATTGGAGATAATCGAAGAGAAGGAATCCATTGTGCTTTCAAGGATGTCACTGTAAATTTTCACAGTGCAGTCGGCCTGATGCAGTTCAATTTCCACATCATCCAGCAAATCTGTGTCATATTTGTCACCATACACACGCCTGATGCGCCCCACAAGAGTCTCATTCCCTTGAATTGAAGTATTGAAGAATACAAGGGTACGTTGAATTCCGAGCACGTGAAGAAGATCCTCATTACGGATACTCTTCTCTAAATTTTTCTCATCGCTCACCACATGATTATTGATAACCTTCAGGTAACGCAGATACCAGTAAGCCGAAGAATATAAAATGCGCAGAATGAAATCAGGCTCTATGCGTGACCGTTCGTCAGCATCCGCAACACTTTCCAGAAATCCCGGAGTCCCGCTCTACAAAACCATTTTCATTTACAAAAAACGTCTTCATTATGTAATCTTAACATAATGAAAGGATTTTTAGTTCATTACAATTGTTTCTAAAATGGCACGGAATTTGATGATTAAGTAGCAGAGAATATAAAACAATTATAAAAATGGCAACAGGTAAAATAGGGGTTACAACAGAAAATATATTCCCCGTTATCAAGAAATTTTTATATAGCGATCACGAAATCTTTCTGCGTGAACTCGTATCCAACGCGATAGATGCAATCCAGAAACTGAAAACCCTTTCCTCTTTCGGAGAATTCAAGGGGGAACTCTGCGAGATGAACGTCAAAGTTACGGTAGATAAAGTTGCCGGCACACTCACAGTCTCCGACCATGGTATCGGTATGGATGCTGAGGATGTGGAGAAATACATCAACCAGATAGCTTTTTCCGGAGCCGAGGAGTTTTTGGAGAAATATAAAGATACGGCAAATTCTATCATCGGTCACTTCGGACTTGGATTCTACTCGGCTTTCATGGTATCCAAAAAAGTGGAAATCCGCACTCTTTCATATAAAGAGGGAGCCAAAGCAGTGAAATGGGTGTGCGACGGCAGTCCCGAATACGAAATGGAGGAGATAGAAAAAGCTGAACGGGGCACAGATGTTATCCTCTATATCGATGATGACAACAAGGAATTCCTTGAGCAGGCACGCATTGACACCTTGCTTAAGAAATACTGCCGTTTCCTTCCCGTGCCGGTTATCAGCGGCAAGGAGCAGGAATGGAAAGACGGTAAATATGTCGATACCGATAAAGACAAGGTTATCAACGCTACCGAACCTCTATGGACCCGCAAGCCTTCTGAACTTACAGATGATGATTATCTCAAATTCTATCATGAGTTGAAGCCTGGCGAGGAGGATCCGATGTTCTGGATACACCTGAATGTGGATTATCCGTTCACGCTCACCGGGATTCTTTATTTCCCGAAAATAAAGACCAATATAGATATCCAGCACAACCGCATCCAGCTCTATTGCAATCAGGTGTATGTTACGGATCAGGTTGAGGGTGTTGTTCCTGAGTTCATGATGCTCATGCAAGGAGTGATAGACTCTCCGGATATTCCTCTTAATGTCAGCCGTAGTTATCTGCAGGCAGATCAGCAGGTGAAGAAGATTTCATCCTATATTTCCAAGAAAGTAGCCGAGAAACTCGACAAGATGTTCAAAGACGACCGCAAGGAATTCGAAAAGAAATGGGATGACATTGAAGTATTCATCAAATACGGAATGCTGACAGATGAGAAATTCTATGAATCAGCGAAAAAATTCTTCCTTCTGAAGGATGTAAACGACAATTACTATACTCTTGACGAATACCGCACTCTTGTAGAAGCCAATCAGACAGATAAAGAAGGCACTGTGATATATCTTTATGCCACAGAAAAGACTGCGCAGTATGCATACGTGCAAGGTGCTGAGGAGAAAGGTTATAATGTGCTCCTGCTCAATGGTCAGCTTGATCAACATGTTGTAGGTATGTTTGAAAGCAAGCTTGAGAAGACAAGGTTCGAGCGTGTAGACTCCGACACACCGGAGCGTCTCATTCCAAAGGATAATGACAAGAAGGCAGACCTCACTCCGCTGCAAGCAGACATGTTGACAGGAATATTCCGCAGCCAGATGCCGCAGGAGAATAACGTCAATTTCATAGTGGAATATTCCGCTCTTACTGAGAAAGATGCTCCTGCTGTGATCACTCAGAACGAGATGATGCGCCGTATGAAAGATATGGCAGCTCTCCAACCGGGGATGAACTTCTACGGTCAGATGCCGGATATGTACTCTCTTGTAGTGAATACAGAACAACCTGCAGTTAAGAAGATACTGAAAGGAGCTGAAGACTCAGTAGAGGCTGTAGTAAAACCATTACGGGAGGAAGTGGAAACATTCAATACCAACATCGCGGATATGCGCAAAAAGCTTGATGAGAAAGACGCTGACAAGGAAGCCATCAACAAGCAAATTTCCGAACTTGAGACAGAAGTAGGGAAGAGCCGCGAGAAAGAGGAAGCCGTTATTAAGGAATACGCTGAAAAGATACCGGAGGTTAAGCAGATTATCGACCTTGCTCTGCTTCAGAGCGGATTGCTGAAAGGGGAGGCCTTGTCTGCATTCATCAAGCGCTCGGTATCCCTCTTGTAAAGAAATATTACAGGAAATTAATCGTTTCACCCACAAGACGTACTGATTATATCAGTGAATTAAAAACCGGGTTGGGATTAATCCTAACCCGGTTTTTATATATGCGAAAGGAGGCTGGCAATCAGTATTGCTCGGTGGCATTAGGATAGTCCGAGCTCTTGACATCTGCCACGTAAGAGCCAACCGCATTTTCAATTACGTCGCCAAGGCTGCCATAATGGCGCAGAAATTTAGGGGAGAATCCCCGGTTCATACCCAGCATATCCTGTGCCACAAGAATCTGCCCGTCAACACCGCCACCGGCAGCTATTCCTATCACCGGACAACTCACTGCAGAAGCTACTTTAGCTGCCAGGTCTGCCGGAATCTTCTCAAGAACGATAGCGAAGCATCCCATTTCATCAAGCATCATGGCATCGGAAATAAGTTTCGTAGCCTCATCCTCATCCTTTGCCCTTACTCCGAATCCACCGAATTTATTCACTGATTGGGGGGTCAGTCCCAAATGTCCGCATACCGGAATTCCTGAAGTCAGAACGCGCTTTATTGATTCTTTGATTTCCTCACCGCCTTCCATCTTAACGCCGCCTGCTCCCGACTCTTTCATTATCCTCACGGCTGAATCAAGTGCCTTGTCCGGACATCCCTGATAATAGCCGAAAGGCATATCCACCACCACTAATGCTCGCTTCACACCCTTTACCACTCCCTTTGAGAATGTTATCATATCGTCAAGAGTTATGGGTATTGTCGTGTCATAACCCATCATCACATTAGCAGCGGAGTCTCCCACAAGTATTAAGTCTATACCGGCAGCATCCACCAGTGATGCCATGGTGAAATCATAAGAAGTGAGACACGCGATTTTCTCACCGTTGATTTTCATCTTGCGCAAAGAAGCCGTAGTGACTTTCGGCTTCGCATATTCATTGTAAGTAGACATTTTTTAGAATAAATTTTTAACAGTCTCTAAACGCCCCGCATTTTCCCTGTCTCCCGTAATCCTTTAAGGCACGGCAAAGGTAATCAAAACTATCGGAAATTACAAAACATCTGCAGATCCTGCAAGCACAGTCAATTACTTTCTGCGGCGATAAAAAGGGATACCAAGGATGTAGAATCCAATTGCCTGCATCAAAAGTGATATGCCCGCGGAATATATCATCCATAAGCAGAAAATTGTACACGCTGCTCCTACAAAAAAAGCGTATGCAAAATGCTTTTTCGGACCTTTGTCTATCAGGTGGTTGCTATAATCCTGACGTGCTATTTTCATTAGAAAAAGTCCGCTGAAAAGATAAGCCGGAAGTATCATGAGTCCGGTAATATTCAGCGCATACAGATACATGTCTTCTGCAAACATCACCAAAAGCATAAAAGCCTGCATTGTGATGCTTGAAGCCAGCAAACTACGTTGCAGCGAGTCGCTTCCGCCCTTGCACATCAGGAATTTGGGGAATATGCCATGTTTTGCAGCGGCGTATGGTTGCTCTGCCGTGACAAGCATCCATGCAAAAAGGCCTCCGGTAATAGATATCAATACCGAAAAAATCACGAGCCAGTAAGCCCATTCGCCGCATACAGCTCTGAGTGCGTACGCTGCTGAAGGGTCTTCCAATCCGGCGAGCTCCGCCCTTGACATAATGCCGAAGCAAAACACCGACACAAGTACATAAAGAATCCATGCGGATAAAAAGCCGAGCACTCCCGCTTTCCCCACATCGCTCTGTCTCTTGGCGCGCCCGGACATCACCACCGCGCCTTCTATCCCGATAAAGCACCATAGCGTCACAAGCATCGTACTTTTTACCTGAGTTGCAATCCCGCCTATGCCGCTGTCAAGACACCAGATATCAGATGTCATGGTACGATATTTTGCGTTAAGTATCAGCAAAATGATAATCAATATGATTACCATTAATTTTAATACCGACACCACTGTATTGATTATGGATGATGTGCGTATCCCACGACACATTATAAAATAGACGGTCCATATAAGGGCAGTCGCGAAAATTATTGTTGGTAATTTATGTTCCAACAGAGAAGGGAAAAAAGCGCCAAACGTGTCGTTGAGCATAACAACAAAAGCTACGTTGGCAAAGCATGCACAGAGCCAATAGCCCCATGCCACATTGAATCCCACAAAGCGGTTGAATCCCTTTTCCGCGTAAAGGAAAATCCCTTCATTCAATTCAGGATGACGAAGGGATAAAATTCTGAATGTGTTCACAAGGGTCAGCATGCCGAGAGCTGTGATGCCCCACCCGATAAGTACGGCACCCAGCCCGGCACCTGCCGCCATGTTCTGGGGAATATTGAAGATTCCGCTGCCCACCATCATCCCGAACACAAGGGCAGCCAAACCCGTAAGATTTAATTTATTACTGTTTATTGGCTTTTCTGTTTTATTATTCATTCTTCAAAATCAAGAGCTGCGATTTCAGGCGCTTTTTGAAAGTGTTGCCGGAGTATTCGTGATTGTCAATAACTGAGGGGAGGGCTGTATATGCGTTGTCAAAATCCGAAAGATAGCGGTTGATATTCATCGGATCTTCCAGGATGAAATTGGCACATTGCACCACATTAAGATACCCTTCCGGAAGCATTATAAAGCTCTCTCCGTTGTTGCACTGCTCCTCCTTGAATTCCGGTGTCAACACGCGGCCGCGGTGAAAAATCCCTTTCTTCCCGTAGAGCCGACTGTCTTTGCCGTTGCCATCTTCAAATTCAAGAGTGATTTCCGTATCGGTATCTGCCGGCAGCATCTCAGTGTAAATTACAGGCTGAAGCGACATGCCGTCATAGCTCCAGGTGCCTGCCTTGGCAAACCTTGCGTAGGGATACTCCTTTCCGTTGACTGTAACCTTGGCAGGAGGCATTGTTGCAGGGAATCGCAACTCATACGCCCGCTTGTCGGATGCATTGCTGTAGGAGCCGTTGCGAGCCGCAATCTTTACATTCTGGGAATTATGACCATAATTACGCGTAACTTCAGTAATAGCGTAACGGCTCTTATATTCATCCGTGTCTCCGTCATCCTCGTAATGACGCAGCTTGCCGTCAGCTCCGGGAATGAATGTAAGCACCAGAGTGTCGCAGGGCACCTGCAGACTTCTCACATTGGCGGGATTCATCGGCAAGATAGCTCCGGCACGCACGAAGAATGGATTTTCCGCAATTGTGAAGCTCAAATCATAATCCTTATTTCCGTTATATAGATTACCTGTGGAATATTCATACCATTCACCTTCCGGAAGCCATATAGATTTTTTTGCAAGCCCCGTCTCTTTGTCTACAGGATTGGCTACGGATGTGGCTATTATGTCATCGCCGAAGAAGAACTGTTCAGGCACATTGTAAGCCTTCTCCGTTTCTGGATATTCATAATACATAGGGCGGCACATCGCCACTCCGGTGTCATAATTGGCACGGGCAGCATTGTAGATATAAGGCACCAGTGCATAGCGCAATTGCATGGCATCGCGCATCACAAACTGATGCTCCGGGAAAGCCCAGGGATATCGGATGATACGGTTATCCTTGGTGGAGTGGGTCTTGAATATGGGGGTGAATACGCCATATTGGAGCCAGCGGGTGTAAAGTTCCGGATCCGTTTGTTTCACTTTTTTGTGAAAAAGATGACCACCTATGTCATGCCCCCAGTATCCGTAATTCACATTGGAAGCTGTTGCAGTGAACCAAGGCAGGAAGGCCAGAGTCTCCCATGTTGCATAGGTGTCGCCGGAAAAGCCGAGAGGGTAGCGGTGTGAGCCAAGACCGCCCCAGCGGTGATATATAAACGGACGCTTGTTGTTGCCATCCGAGCCTTCGGCTGCGCGTTCCTTTGCATGGTTGTAGAAAGTATGGTTCAGCCAGAATGTATTGCTCAATCCTTTTGTATATTTTGATTCAAGCCACTGCTGCCAGTCGAGCCACCAGAAATCCACTCCCATCTCCTCCATCGGTGAAAGCACCGTGTTGAAATAGGTATCAGCCCATTTCTCCTCGTCAATCTTGAAAGGTACGCTTTTACCCTTGTCTGTCCATCCATAATCCTTTGTGAAAGTTTCATAACAATTCTCGTAGGGCTGGATGCCTGAAGCCGGATGAAGGTTGAGTGCTGTGTAAAGATTTTCACGGTTTGTCCACTCAAGGAAATTCTTAGGATTTGGGAACAACTGTTTCTGCCAGGAATATCCCGTCCAGCCTATACGCTGGTCATATTCATCCTTTGCAGGATTATTTTTCTTCATTCCGAAAGTGTCATGCCAATCCATATCCACGATAAGCACATCGATTGGTATATCATACGATCTCAGCTTGTTCACAATATCCTGCAACTCATCATCGCTGTATTGCCAATAGCGGCTCCACCAGTATCCCAAAGTTTTTTTCGGAGGCAGGGTGGCTCTTCCGGCCACTTTCTGATAGTCAGCCAAAGCTTTCTTGTAATCGTGCCCGTAAGCCATGAAATACCAGTCGAGATTATCCGGATTATTGCGTTCCTTCACCCATTCATTCCAGTGCGAATCAGTAGGGGTGAAAACCGGCTTTCCGCTATCATCAACAAGCACCCATCCGCTTTTCGACAGCAGACCTGTCTCCATAGGTTCCCGTCCGAGCTTATACCCGTCGGCACGGTCAAGAGTGCGCGTGGTGCCCATCAGATTCAGGGAATCCACATCTCCCGGCTTCCAGTTTATTTTCTTTCCATTCAGAGAAAAAACTATTTTCAGATTGGATGCATCAAAAGGTTTGCCATCATTCTTATAGGTCAGGGTAAGAGCTCCGGTATTTATGGTTGCCCCTTTGCCGGAGACAGACTTCTTAAACTTGGGAACGTCAAGATTGCGGTTGATGAAAGTGAGGCTTTTGCCATCCTCAAATGTTCCCGCAGGACTATACTCCATGCGGATCATCTCCGGAGTCAGCACAGTAAACCGTGCGTTGCCACACGTCACTACCGCCTCATCATTTGCCACAGGATTTCCCTCTGTTGAAGCTAAAGCCGTGGTTGAATGAGCTGACATTATGTAGATAATTGCCATGACAGCGAGGAAAAGTTTCTTGGGATAGTTCATGTTGAATTGCTTTATAAAAGTTGTTATGTTGTATTACAAAAGTGTATGGCTTCGCAAAATTATGAATTATAGTAGAATCTTGCAATAGCTGTCTTTACATTTGATGATAAATATTCCCCTGTTGAAATTTGAAAGATCAAGAATATATTCGCAATCCCTGATATCTTGAGAGAATAAAATATTTCCGTCTGCATCGAAAACATTCGCCGGACCGATAGCTGAGTCTGATGTGATACGAATCTCACCGTTGCCGCAGTTCCGGAATGTAACACCGGAATCGCCGGTTACAATTTCTGATACAGAGGATTCTTCCGGTAAGTATTCAATAGCTCCGGGCATAGATTTCGAATTTCTGTCGCGTCCGAGCTGGTCGGTTTTGGTTTGAGTGCCCACGGTGCCGTCGCGGTCAATATCTGTATTGAATTCCAGTTCGAGATTGCGTTGAAGCACAGTCAGATAAGCCAAATCTTCCGTGCCGAAAAGCGTGGATTTGAGATTTACAAAAGGAGTGGCTCCCTCTATTGTTGATATTGCGGGTATATACTTGTTTTGTTGAATCTCGCCATCCATCATGGCTGCGATGTAGGATGCCGCTTCTTCAGCCGAGGTTGCGGTGTGGGAATCATTGTCAATGCTGAAATTCACAGTCACTGTTGTTGAAAAAACGTTATGGGTTTCTTTTACCAGCGAGGTTGATGTGCCGAGACATACATCTCCCTGAGCATCCGTGCCGTTGGTAGTGTTGGCTGCCACAATACTGTTAATCAGTTTGAGATCGCCGCTGTCAACATTCAAGGCCGAAGCCTTGAAGTTGGCGGGAGCAACGCATACGGCATGATTGCCGACTACGCTTACATGACCTAAATACAATCTTGAATTATTTACCTTGGATAATTGTGAATCTGAAGGTTTGTTTGTAAGTTTGGCATGAATGGCAGTGCCTCCATACCCTTTGATAACGTTGGCAAGTCCACTGCCGGCATTTATCTGATTCCCAGCAAAAGTGGTGTTGCTGATTGTAATCTGCACGTTAGGCATTTCATCATTGATATAGAAAGTGCCGGAGCCTTTGGAACTGTTGCCGGTGAATGAAGAATTGGTAATTAGAGCCTTCGCTTCTGTAAACCATATTCTTGAGGATTCAGGAGTGCCAAATGTGAGATATATGGCACCGGCTGATTTGTTGGCTGTGTTGTTTTCAAAAGAGCAGCAGTCAATGTCCATGGTATCATAGAATCCTACAGCCCATGCTCCTCCATAATTGGAAGTATTATTGCGTAAAATGCAATTTGTTGCCTTGATATTGTTGCATTCACAATATTTTGTGGTTGTAATATTGTAGATATTCAGTGCTCCTCCGTAATCCTTGGCAATATTGTCTTCCATAATAAGATCCTCCATTGTCAGAGAAGAACCCCGGAAAAGGATAGCACCGTCAAGAGTATTGTCGGGCGATTGGTATCCTGATATGGTCAGATTGCGAAGGGTAAGATCTATATTTGAATCAGCGTATACAGGGGGAGTGGAAAGTCCTGTTCCACTGATTGTTGTAATTCCGTCTTTTTTTGAGAATCCCGCAGTGTATCCTCCTTCAATAGTAATGGAATATTTTGGGGATATTGACTCATTGTATTCACCGGCTGCCACGAGTATTGTGTCATCAATATCGGCAACTGCAACTGCTTCTGAAATTGTGCTGAAAGGTGAAGAGACGGATCCGTTGCCGCTTCCTGAGCTGGCATCAACATAAAGAGTCTTTTTGCTGACAGGTGACAGTTCGGCAACAACATACACAGGGAAATGGTCGCTCGAAGGATATTGCTCTCCATTGTAGGTGAATTCTTCGGTAACGATATGTCGCTCAAGAATATTCATGCCGCGATAAAACTGCATGTCAACTTCCTTGCCGGTATATGACATGTCGGATACAGGGTAAAACGCATTATAAGTCCAGTCAGCCGAGCGGTTTGTTACAGGAAGGGAATAATTCTTGTCAGAGGGCACTTCAAGTGCGGCATCATGGAAAGCTGCCTGATAGGCTTTGAGGCCTTTGCGGTCGCGGTCGATACGCGAAGTGTTAAAATCAGCCACGAGCATCACGGGAAGATCTCCGGCTATCTCTTTGATTCTGGATGCGACAACCTGCGAGCCGTAAGACCCGTCAAGGCTCCAGCCGTCATTGGTATGGGTACAAGCATAGATAAATTGTTCACCAGTGGACTTGTCCTGAAGTTTCAACCAGCCGACTCTGCGCGGATGGCTTTCAATATAAGTGTCCCATCCATTGGAAGTCTGATCAGGAGTTGAACTGATGAAGAAAGAGCCCTGGTCAAGCAAATCATATTTGTCGGTTTTATATGCAATAGCCACATATTCCTGCTGCTTGGTGCCGTCGCGATCCCATGCAATCAGTTCATAATCCAGCAGCCATGCTCTCAGGTCTTCAAGCTGTGTTCTGTTGGTAAGTGGATTGCGGTAGGAACGACCGGCACCTGTCACCTCCTGAAAACCAACAATGTCAAAGTCGTAATTGAGAATCACATCGCGGCATACCGGTCCACGTTGTCCCCAGTCTTTACCATCAGTGTCGGTGGAAGCTCCTGTATACCGGATATTATAAGTGGCGAGCCTGTGGGTAGAAGCTTCCGTTGAAGCCACCGCGGCTATAGCCAGAAATGAAAAGATTAGTTTTCGAATCATAAGTATGTTTTATTTAAGAGAAAGGCGCGTGGACGAGTTGCCCCCGCGCCTTTTCAGATATATTAATAATTCCACCTTATGCGGTTAACGCACAACTTTTGCGGATGAGCCTCCAACGCGGACTACATATACCCCTGCCGGTGCATCTGCGAGAGAGAAAGAACCTTCGGCAGCGTCAAAGCTAAGGATATGTGCGCCGCTTACCGAATACACATCTGCCTCTCCTTCTGCGCCCTCAAGTGAGTATGTTCCATTGCCGAGAGCCTTTACATTAAGTTTAACGGCGTTGGATGCGGCGATATTGTTTACGCCTAAAGTAGCAGAACCATTGGGATCATAAGCACCGCGATATGTTGTAGTAGCGCGTTTGTTGCCAAAGAGGTCTACGGAGATATCCACATCATCAGCCCATGCAAACCATTTCTTATAGATGTCAAGATCTTTGTAGCTTTCGAAATAGCTTACCGCATCTTCTGTGTTTACATCGCAATATTGCGACTTCGGAAGAATATAATAGCGGCCGTCCTTGGCTGTAGTAGATCCTTCAAATATTTCAGACTGCGCAGGTGCTGACCAGTTGTCGGTAGCAAAATCGGTAAGGAATGTAGTCTTATACATTGACCCCTCCTCTCCGTTCTGATCCTTCTGAATGGTGGCTACGAGGAAGCCGCCAACGGTATTGTCACCGGCTGAAGTAATCAATGGTACATATTGTCCCCAGTTGTTAGAGAAACCCTGTGTGAATATGGCGATATCAACCTTATTGCCGTTAGCTACCGTTCCGGCATCGTAGTTTGGTGTCACGGAAGTACCTGCTGTGTTGTCTACAATAATATTACCTTGAAGATAATAAGGCGCATTTCCATTGATGGAAAGAATCTTCCCTTTGGATTCTGTTGCATGTGCTGTGCTGTAGTTGTATAAGGTGTTGAATGCAAACAGATAAAGGCTTGGTTCCCAGTTTGCGCTGTTACCTGTGCGCAAGAAACCGCCATTCTGTTTTATTGTCTGACCACCACCATCAGCAAAACAGTTGACCATTACAAGGTTGCAAGCTCCATCCTGAAAGCTAAGACCGCCTCCGTAGCAGGCTGCGGCACGTGCATCATCATTTTCAATGGTATTGTTTACCATCACGCATCCTTCAAGTATAACATTAGTCTTGTTGGCATCTTCGCCACGTGCGTTGAGAATCGGCTGGAAGCAGTTGTTGCTGCCGTCTGATGAAGCAACGTCTGTGCGGATGTTCCTGTTGTTGGTCCAAACGCAATGTTTTGCATGGAATTTGGAACCGGATGCCGGCACAACAACGCCACCCTTGATAGATGTATTGTTGTTGAATACCACATCCTCCATTACAACCCACGCATTGGTGCAGTTGAAAGCAGAACCGTGATATGAATCACTGTCGTCCTTTACTCCTACAGCTCCGGTAATCGTGATTCCTTTGAAAGTGGTGAGAAGGGCGTCTGTGCCTGAATCCACGCTTATTTTGATAAATGCCTCCGATCCGTTCTTACTCTGCGCATTGAAGATTGTCTTGTTTGTCCATGGGTTATAGCCGCTCAGGTCAGTTCCCTTTGCGGTTGAGGGGAATCCTCCGGTCACGGTAATTCCCTGCACCGGGCGTATCTGTGTGCCGTAATAACTACCCTCGAGAAGATAAATCACATCTCCAGGCTCAATGTATCCGAGCACTTCCTGAATATCTTCAGCAGCGAAAGCGTTGTCCCATGAAGAACCGTCTCCATCACCTGCACCTGTCGGTGAGCAGTAATAGGTTTCTGCATTTGCCGATGCCGCCATCATGGCAGCGATTGCAATCATTGTAAATTTTTTCATGATTTGAAATGTTTAAAGTTATACTTATGAATTATAATCCGTCAAACCATCCGGGATTCTGTGTCAAAGCTCCCCCTGAAAGTGACCGTTCGTTGGTAGGAATACCATACAGATAGTCGCGGTCTTCATTCCATGTGCGGGTGAAAGCATCACTGCTGTATCTCACAGCAAATCCATGGTCTCCCTCCGAGAGAATCACATCACTGCCGATCTCAAGGAATTTCAAACCAAGACCGCTCGGACGTGAACCTGTATAAAGGCAGATATTTGCCTTGCCGTCACCGGTAATGTCATATTTGCCGGGTCCGGGGAAATACATACCATAGAAAGGTTTCTCGTAAACCTTCCCTTCGCGCCAGCGCAAGATGTCGTTGTAGTGCACAAGTTCCATGGAAAGCTCAATTAACCTTTCGCGTCTGATTTCAAGAATCACACCTGTATTGGCAGAGCGGGTTACGTTAGGATACCCCCAATCCTCACTCATCATGTAAGAGTCGGGATTGGCATTTGCCGCATTCATGTCGAGGTGTACCATTTTCACGCGGTCACGAAGAAGATTTACAGATATGTCAAGATCGTTCTGAGTCAGAGTGCCCAATTCAGCGAGTGCCTCTGCATAATTCAGATATATTTCCGCCAGACGGAATATGGGCATTGAAGCGCGGCTTTGATTGTATGCGTCATAATCATCACTCATAACGTATTTGATATATTGATAGCAACCCTGAGTCACTGTAACATTGGCTGCCTGCACCTTATCCTGACCCTGCTGAATATATCCCGGGCAAAGTACAGTCTGCGACATGCGGGGGTCACGATTCCGACATTCCTCCAGATATTCCATTGTCGGCCAGTCCGGATTATCAGTAAACCGGGTGCCGTCTGCGTTCAGGTAAAGATTCACAAAACGTTTTGTGAGAGATGTCATTCGTGTTTTTGAATCATCATTTGCATTATGCTTTCCTCCAACCTGCTCTCCATAGATACGAGCCCATATTACCTCCTCACTCCTCGGAGTAAGGGTGGCAAAAAGATTGCGGTAAGGCTCATCGCCATCGGTATAGAGTGAGTAGCCACCCTCTTTCATCAGTTTCAGAGAAGTCTCGGCACAGATTTCGAGCAGGTGGTCTCCGGAAAGAGATTCCGGATTGAATGTTTTTCCGGCATGATATTTCCGGAAAGTACCTTCAAAGAGAGCTGCCCGTGATTTCAATGCCAGAGCTGTCCATGCGCAAACCTCGGTAATCTTTTTCCCAGAAGGGAGCAGGAGTTCAAAAGCCTTGTCACAGTCATCCAGAATGTGATTGATGATCACATCACGGCTGTCGCGCGGTTTGCATAGCAATTCAGTGTCGGCGGAACCGATAGGCTCGTCATACCATGGCAATTCTCCGAACTTTGTCAGCATATCATAATAGAAAAATGCACGGAAGAAATACGCCACTCCGTCGTAGTGATTACGGACAGAGGAGTCTGAGCAGTTTCCTGAGTTCTGCAGATAATAGTTGATATCTCGCAGGGTGGTCCATGTCCAGCCCACATCGCTTGAAGATGTGGGAAGCACCCGGGAGCCCATTATCTCCCTCGCAAGCGTATATGTCTGCACAAATTCACTCTGCTCGCCATACCATTTGAAATTGCCTACCTGAGGCTCAAGGGTATAGAAGGAGTTTGTATATTGTTGCAACTCCGCTTCCGATTTGAAATATGTGTCGGGTGACAGACGATCCTCCGGCACTTGATCCAGATCGGTGCATGATGCTGCAGTAATCATCATTGCAGCGCCACATATAATTATTTTAGATAATGATTTCATATTTGTTAGAATGATACGTTGATACCGAAGGTGAAAGATTTGGAGAATCCGTAAGTAAGAGCATCGTTGGTCTGGCGTCCTGAATTGGTCGCAGTTTCCGGGTCAATGGTCTTGCAGTATTTTTTGAACGGTGACCAGTATGCAAGATTCTCAGCCGAGAAATAAACCCTCAATTCACTGAATACATTTTTTAATACAGGGAGTGTATATCCGACTGTAAGGTTTTTCAAACGCAGATAGCTGACATCCTGCAGATACCTGTCGTTGGCGTTACCCATAGGATTCTTGGATCCATAGGCGGCATAAGCTCTCGGACGGGGGAAATATGCATCTCGGTTATCCTCGCTCCAAACGTTATCCATAAATCCTACAGGTATATAGGCATTATACGGGCGGCAATAAGGTCCCCAGAAAGTTCTTGCCTCGTTACCGGGATACCAGTCACATTTACCTATGCCTTGAAAAAATAATGATAAATCAATACCTTTCCATTCCAAAGATCCGCGGAAGTTATAATTATAGCGGGGTGTGGAGTTTCCTATAATTTTACGGTCTCCGGGATTATCTACGGTGTTGTCGCCGGGAGATATGATACCGTCCCCATTGAGATCTACATACCGGACGTCGCCGGCTCTGACTCCCCGCCAGGCATCAGGTCCCTGCGCATAGTTGTCGGAATATACATAAGCGGATCCGTCAATACGCGACATATATTCTACAGCCTCCTCATCGGTCTGGAACAGACCGTCAATGGAGTAACCCCATATCTCTCCAATCTCTTCACCGACATAATGGCTGCTTAGAAGACGGTTGGGATTGTCGAATTTGGTAATCTTCGATTTATAGTCACCCAATCCGGCTCCGAGAGTATAGCTGAAATCTGAATTCAGAAGTTGGAATTTGTCGTTCCAGCTTACACCCAACTCGAATCCCTTGGTGCGCAGGTCAGCGCAGTTGGCTTCCGGCACAGATGTTCCGTATGTTGATGGAAGTTGCACCCCGTTTGTCAGCATATCTTTTGTGTCGCGAATATAAACGTCACCGGTAAAACTCAGTCGAGCGTTGAGGAAACTCAGGTCCAGACCAAGGTTGTAGGTGGTCACTTTCTCCCAAGTCAAATCACTTGACGGGGGAGCGGAAACTGTAGCATACGGCACATAGGATGTACCGTCGAATGTTATATTGTCCATCAGCTGATTGGTGGTGACATTCTGGATATAGTCGTAATATCCCACCTGCTGGTTGCCCAAAGTTCCTAACGACAGGCGTATCTTTCCGTTTGTCCACCAATCAGATACTCCTTGCATGAATTTTTCTTCACTGAAACGCCATCCCAGTGATGCAGAAGGGAAGAAACCCCAGCGGTGTTCTTTAGCGAAGCGTGAAGATCCATCGTATCGTCCTGATACTTCAAACAGATAGCGCCCTGCATAATCATAGTTGATTCGTCCGAAGAAACCATAGGTCACAGAGTTGTTGATTTCATCCAGAAAATCTTTCACCTCTCCGGTTGCAATATTAAGTGTGTTCACATCCGGACTCATCAAATCCTGACGCTCCCCCTTGAAATATAGATGACGGTAAATTTCACCATTGAAGCCGGCTGTAACTGTAAGATTATGATCGCCAAAACTCGGATCGTATGTGGCGTATGCGTTTATTGTTTGTGTAGTGTTGTTGGTCATGCCTCGTGTGAACATATCCCAGCACATTGACTCATCAGAACCTGTAATCCATTCGAGTTCTCCGATAGTGTTGCTGTAAGGCACGTTAACGCGGCGCATGGTTTTGTTGATATTACGGAAAAGATAGGAGTAATCCGCAATTATGGAAAGATCACTTATAGGGGTGATTGCTATCTGGTTCTTAATAAGAAATTCACGGTTCTGCTCCTTGTTGTCATGCTTGCCATAGTTCATAAGCGCGTTGTATCCATCGCCCACCTTAGCCGTGCCTACCGTGATAATTCCGGAGATATCCCAAAGAGAGGTGCCGTCGGGGTTTGTTGAGGGGAAAGATGATAATGCGTGATTGCCTGAACGGTAGAAAAAGTCATTGAGATCGCTCGAACCGGGTTGTTGGTAAGTGGATTCAAAGAATGAGGTGTTGACGCTGTATTTCAACCAGTTGGTAATCTTTATGTCGAGCTTTGCGCGCATGGAGAATGACTTGTATTTATCATTGTTGATTTTCAGCATTCCGTCCTCGAAGAAAGCCCGTCCGCTCACATAATAGTTAAGACGTTTTGAACCTCCTGTGACTGACACGTTATAGTCCTGCATCGGGCGGCTCTGGCGGTAATAATGGTCATACCAGTTATTGTTGGCATAATAGCGCCAGTGATTGTCGGTGGTTTCCACAGCCCAGGGGCGTTCCGCAGTCTCTGTTGTTTGTCCTTCGCGCATCCACAGCTCGGCATAATCATAAGCATCATAATTAGTGTAGTTTATGCCATCGTTGTTGCGCTTGAAAAGGTCGTTGATATATGTGGACCAATACCCTGAAGTGATGAAATCTGTATTTACAGTAGACTGCATCCAGCCGGCTTTCAGGTCGAAAGAAACTTTTGGCGGAGCATCTTCCTTGCCGCTTTTTGTTGTGACAAGCACAACACCTGCCGATGCCTTGGCACCATATACAGCTGCTGCTGACGCATCCTTCAGAATTGATACAGACTCTATATCATTGGCATTTACTCGGGTCAGGTTCATCTCCACACCATCCACAAGCACAAGGGGAGAGCCGCCGTTGATGGATGTCATACCACGTATATTGATAGATGCAGACGCATCCGCTCTCCCGGATCCCATCTTAAGATTGAGCGAAGGATCCGCACCTTGAAGCGCAGTAGCTGCATTACCGGTAGGACGTCCGTTCAGATCTTTTGCACTTACCACCGACACAGCTCCCGTGAGGTTCACTTTCTTTTGCTGACCGTAGCCCACCACAACCACTTCATTCAGCAAACTGCTGTTTTCATTCAGTGTTATGTTAAGCATCCCTTCATGTGTCACTTTCAACTGTTGGGCCGAGTATCCCACATAAGATGCTTCCAGAGTGCTTCCCTTGCTCACTCCGGTAAGGGTGTATTTGCCGTCTACATCAGTGTATACGCCATGTGAAGAACCTTTGATCTTCACTGTTGCTCCAATCAGCGGCTCTCCGTCAGTGCCGGTGACAAGTCCGCTTACGGTAAATGTTCTGACAGGATCTTCCGCAATAAGCTCCTCATAACTTACCGGATGCGACTCATGATACACCACTACTGTTTTCCCTTGTTCTATCCTGTATCCGAGACTGCTCCCCTCAAACAGTTTGTCAAGAGCCGTTTTATTGGAAACATTCCTGACGTTAAGACTCACCGGATTGTTCAAACCCGGAAGATTTGATTTGTAAAGGAAATGCAGGTCTGACACCTTTTCTATCTCCTTCATGGCTCGTTTCAGCGGTATTGATGTGAACGACACTGTAATATTTGCCATCATTACAGATGCGCTCATTAATGCCGTCAAAACAAGCGATGTGCGAAGTCGTTTTATTTTTGTATGTTGCATATCGTTGATGATGTTGGGATTATTCCGTTACGGTAATTGTCTTGGCTATTTCCACTTTCCTTTTTTCATAATGAGGATAGTCGAGGCGACCGAAAAAGTACAGGGTCACGCTGCCGGGTTCGGTCAGGGTGATTTCTGATGATGTGCAGATGTTATCGGAATTGAATTCCTGAAAATCGGCACGCATCTCGGAATCGGCAAACCACCAGCTTGCATACCACCAATAATCGGCACTACGCAAGTCACCGGTTCCTTCGGAAGTTTTACTGATCGAGCATGTTATGACATCTCCCACTTTGTAAACATCCTTAACAGGACTTATCACAATCTGGCTGAATGTCGGCTCGTAATCTTTGTCATTGTCATTGCAGGCAGTCATGAAAAGCGGAATGAATGCCAGCATTAATAATGTCAGGTACTTGTTCTTAAGCATTTATTCAGATTTTAAAATTATATTTCATATAGGGCCTTCAGGGATTGGCTGCGCGGTAGAAGCAGATTGTGGAATCAGATTCCGTGAAGTATTTAGCCTCGGAAGCTGAAGCAAGTATAGCAAGAGTTTCATCGAGAGTATTTCCTCCGATGCTTCCTGACAGGCGCACATCCCGCAAGGAGGGGGTTACTATGTTGATTGTTACACCATACTGTCTTGACACGGAATGCATTATATCTTCCAGACGCTCATCATTATAATAGTTGTTGCCTGAAATCCATGCCGTGTAGTCGCTCACATCCACCATCGTTGACTGGAGATCTCCCGATTGCTTGTTGAATGCAACTTTGGTGCCCGGCTTCATTGTAACCGTCTGTCTTGAGGCTGAAGCGATGATGGAGCCGTTGGCGAGCACCGCCGTTACATTCTGCTCTTCCGGGTATCCTTTCACATTAAAGCTTGTGCCTTTACATTCTATAGAAAGTCCGTCACAACTCACGATAAACGGATGTTTCGGGTCGCTGTTAACATCGAAATATGCTTCGCCGGTGAGTGCTATGTTTCGTGTGCTTGATTCCGAATCACAGGTATAGCTTATTTTGGTGTTATGATTCAATGAAATCAAAGACCCGTCCGGAAGTTGCACTTGCGAGCGTTCTCCCGCAGAAGTGCTTACAATCAGAGGGGCGACAGTCTGATTATCTTTATTTGTAAGAAGAAATAATGAAGCTGAAACTACAATGGCTACAACAGCAGCTACCAGCCCCCATATCCCGGTTTTGAATTTTATATTGCTGTTTTCTGAAATTTCACGACTTTCATAATTCTTTTCATAATACGAAACGGGCTTAATGTCATAAATACTGTTGAGACGCTCAGCTACCTCAGGTGGTACTGATGAGTCACTCTCTTCAATCATATCAGATATCCAGTATGCCACATCGGGATCCTCTTCAAGCAATGTGTCAAGACGCGACATTTCATATATCGAAGCCTCGTTGTTCAGATATTTGCTTATAAGCAGTTTTAGTTCTCTTTTGTCTTTCATAAGGGTTAGATATATTTAGATATGGAATGATGTTAATAAAGTTATAAATACGGCTATTGCGCTTATTATGCCATAGCGTTTTCTCAGCTCTTCACGTATGAATTTCAGCGCAAGCGACAGATGGGTCTCAACTGTGCTTACAGAAATTCCGAGTTCTGCGGATATCTGTTTGTTGGTAAGATATTGAAGCCTGCTCATTGTAAATACTTTGCGACGCATGAAGGGTAATTCCTCCACAAGCTGCATCATATATTGATTGAGAAATTGGGAGTCGATGTTATTGGGGGTGCTGTCATCCACCGCCTGTTCATCCTTGAGATAATTCAGGTAAATGAACTCAATAGTCTCGCGTTTGAGATAGTTGAGAAGAGTGTTTCTCGCTATTTGAAACATATAGGATTTAATGTTTCTGCTGTCATCAATTTGATCGAATTTTTCCCAGAGACGCAGAAATACGGTCTGTGTGATTTCTTCGGCAAGATATGTATCGCCGTGTGAAATTTTCAACACAAGGTTGTATATACGTGCGCTATAGGCTGAATGCAGCCGTTCAAACCGTATATGTCTGGATATGGAATCGGATTTGTGGTGTTCCATGGTGTCGGTCAGGTTTCTTTGTTAGTTGTGGGTTTAAGCCGGTGCAGTGCCGGTATAAACCTGTTGGGTTTGTTATGGATACAATGCAGGAGGGCGTTACCACTAACGCCTTCTGTTTATTTAACAATTTTTAACACGGTAAAGTTAAATTAACATAATCGATTTCGATTGCACTGCAAGGGTGGTGTGGAAATTGGTAAATATATTAGTGGAATTGGCAGGTGTAATTGTTATTTATTTTGTAATTTTGTAAAACTTAAATCTAACCGGTAAGCAGCTGAGAGATAGTCCAAGACATAATTTAGCTGCTTAAAACTAATAAAGAATTATTTTTTTAGCTGCTTAAAAAATATAATGTTATTATGGAAATTATTAAGGATAAGGAATTTGGAGGCGAGCGCCCGCTCTTCGGCTCCCGCTCCCTCAAACTTGAGAATGTTACCATACACGCCGGTGAGTCCGCGCTAAAATGCTGTGCGGATATCGTTGCCGACCATTGCCGTTTTGAGGGTAAATACCCTTTCTGGCATGTGGACGGTTTCAAGGTGAGCAATTGCCTCTTCACTCCGGGTGCTCGTGCCGCCTTGTGGTATTCGCGCAATCTGTTGATGACCGACACTCAGGTGGATGCGCCCAAGATGTTTCGCGAGATGGACGGTATCACTCTCCGCAATGTGAATATTCCGGATGCTCAGGAAACCCTCTGGCATTGTGCCAATGTGGATATAAAGAATGTATCAGTGGAGAAGGCCGACTATCTCTTTATGCATTCACATGATATAAAGATTGAGGATTGGAAGCAGCGGGGCAACTATTCCTTCCAATATTGCCGCAATGTTGAAATACGCAATGCAGAGATAGATTCCAAGGATGCATTCTGGGGTACGGAGAATGTAACCATATATGATTCCACACTCACCGGAGAATACCTCGGCTGGCATTCGAAGCGTCTGCACCTTGTGCGCTGCAAGATTTCCGGCACACAGCCTCTGTGCTATTGCCGCGACCTCGTGATGGAGGATTGCGAATTTGAAGCTGACTGCGACCTTGCGTTCGAGGACAGCGAGGTAAATGCCACTGTAAATTCTGTAATCACCAGCGTCAAGAATCCTATGAAGGGAGAGATACGCGCAAAGGGTTATGGAGAGATTATCATAGACAAGAATTCCAAAGCCGGAGAGCCGGTTAAAATAGAGACTATATAAAGGCTAAATGATGGAAAATAAATATAATTTTGACGAGATGACAGAGCGCAGGGGCACAGCCTGCGTGAAATGGGACAGGACACCGGATCCTGATATGTTGCCGCTCTGGGTGGCGGACATGGATTTCCGCACGGCTTCTGCGGTGACAGAGGCTGTGATGAAACGCGCTTCAAGCGGTATCTTCGGCTATGTGCAGGTGCCACCGGCATACTATGATGCCGTGTGCCGCTGGTTTGACGAGCGCCATGACTGGAAGATCAACCGCGACAGAATCATCTATACCCTCGGAGTAGTGCCGGCGGTATCAGCTGTGATAAAGGCCCTTGCAGCTCCGGGAGAGGGGGTGATAATACAGACACCGGCCTACAACTGTTTCTTCTCTTCAGTGAAGAATAACGGATGCCGCGAGGTTTATGACCCGTTGCGCCGCGTGGATACAGCCGATGGATTCACTTACGAATTGGATTTCGAGCATCTTGAAAGTCTTGCTTCACAACCGGATGTGAAACTCCTGCTATTCTGCAATCCGCAGAATCCTACGGGGCGCGTATGGACACGCGGGGAGCTGGAGAAGGTGCGCGATATATGCCATCGCCACGGGGTGCGCGTTCT
The DNA here is from genome assembly GCA_964515455.1 of uncultured Sangeribacter sp. Lineage (GTDB taxonomy): Bacteria > Bacteroidota > Bacteroidia > Bacteroidales > Muribaculaceae > Lepagella. Next base: position 2,189 of record CAZEUD010000027.1, on the reverse strand, counting down.
CAGCGATGAGATCCATTGCGAGCTGACACACGATGGAAGAAAATATGTGCCGTATGCCACTGTAGATGAGGAGGCCGTAGTGTTCTGCTCTCCGAGCAAAGCCTTCAATACCGCCGGTTTGCAGACCTCCAATATAGTATGCCCGAATCCTGAGATTCAGGAGAAGATAGACCGCGCCATCAATGAGAATGAGGTATGCGATGTGAATCCCTTCGGAGTTGTAGGATTGATGGCAGCCTACAACGAGGGTGGCGAATGGCTTGATGCACTTAATGAGTATCTTGACGGCAACTACCGTTTCCTGTGTGATGAAATCACCACCAGATTGCCAAAACTGAAGATATGCCGTTCGGAGGCCACATATCTGGCATGGATAGATATACGTGCTCTTGGCATGACCTCCGATGAGTTGGATATGATGCTGAGGGAGAAAGCCAAGGTGCGCATCAATTCGGGAGCCATGTATCACGGTGAAGGGTATATACGTATCAACTATGCATGTCCGCGTCAGAGACTCGCCGAGGCTCTGAATAGAATTGTCGCATGTCTGGAGAACTGCGGTTAATACGTGAAGGCAAACCTCTTTCTTGGCTCCAGAGGCTTCGACTTACAGTAAGCCTTTCACTGCCGGCGATGCTCGCACAGTTGTCGAGCATCGCAATGCAGTATATAGATGCATCAATGGTTGGAAGACTTGGAGCCGATGATTCGGCATCCATAGGACTTGTGTCAACAAGCTTGTGGCTATTCTGGGGAGTCTGCTCTGCCATGACATCAGGTTATTCCGTGCAAGTGGCGCATAAGGTGGGAGCAAAGGATGAGGAGGGGGCACGCCGGGTGTTCCGCCAGGGGATCACTGCCAGCCTTATCTTCAGCGTCATCACCGCTCTGATAGGGATTGCCATAGCCGTACCTCTCCCTCATTGGTTGGGTGGAGAGGAATCAATATGTCCGAAAGCCACATTATATTTCGTGGTGTTTGTGGCAGCATTGCCCTTGCTTACATTCAATTACCTCGGAGGGGGAGTATTGCGCTGCGTCGGCAATATGAAGGTGCCCAGTCTGCTCAACGGCATCATGTGTGTGCTCGACTGTCTCTTCAACTTCCTCTTCATCTTCCCCTCCCATCATATTAATATAGGAGGAATGTCCATCACCATCCCCGGTGCGGATCTGGGAGTGCTCGGAGCTGCTTTGGGCACAGTGGCTGCTGAGACTGTATGTGCTGTCGTGATGATGTATTATGCATGCGTGCGTCAGCCGGAGTTGCGTATATGGGGCAACAAAGGGAGTTTCCGGCCTACTCGACCGATCACACGCAAAGCTGTATCCATAGCGGCACCCATGACTTTGGAGCATGCTGTGATAAGCGGTGCACAGATTGCAATTACAATGATAGTGTCGCCCCTCGGAGTGATAGCAATAGCCGCCAACGCCTTTGCCGTAACAGCTGAAAGCTTGTGCTATATGCCCGGTTATGCTATCGGGGAGGCTGCCACCACTCTTACCGGTCAGGGGCATGGAGCCAACCGTCCGGCTCTTGTAAAGCAATTCGGAAATATGTCAGTAGGGTTGGGAATGGCGATAATGACAGTGATGGGAGTCCTGATGTATATTTTTGCGCCTGAGATTATGGGGGTGATCACACCTGTGGAGGCGATAAAGAACCTCGGAGCCGAGGTGCTGAGGATAGAGGCTTGGGCGGAGCCTTTCTTTGCGGCAGCTATAGTGGCTTACGGAGTATTTGTTGGGGTGGGGCATACCACATTGCCGGCGATAATGAATTTTGGAAGTATCTGGGTGGTAAGGGTGCCATTGGCATGGATATTGTCCAAAAGCATGGGACTTCACGGAGTGTGGCTTGCCATGTGTATCGAATTGACCTTCCGCGGCACCATCTTCCTCCTCCGCCTCTTCTTCTTCCGCTGGTATAAGTAGCGGTTTAGAAAAGATCGGAATGTGTACCAGTACGCACTAATGTAAGAAGGTTGATACCATTATCAACCATATATATAAGGAGCCAATCATAAGAGATATGACATTCCCGACATCTCCTGCTGTCACCGGTCGACACAGTCCTGCTCAAGGACTGCATGCCGGAGCAGCACCATGCCGCCCTTGCCGGGAATGCCGGCGCACGGGAATACCCTATGAGGAGGGATGTCCCGTAGACCGGCCGAAAGTCCGGA
>CAZEUD010000026.1:0-29851 GCA_964515455.1 uncultured Sangeribacter sp. | reverse complement strand
TGTCCCACATGGCGGAGGCGGCTCTGCGCCTTTGCAGGAGTGTAACGACCTCGAAGGGTGTGGCAAGGCCTCCTTCCTTTGTGCCTTTGCGTCCCCAAAAATCAGAGGAGTTTCTGTTAGATAAATTCGTGTTTGAAGATAGTATTGATGCGGTTGCCCTGATATTTCGGGGATTGGTGTTGGGAATTGGGGGATTATTTTCTAACTTTGCAGAAAATAGTTGAAAATATGAAGAATTTGAAAAATTTTTTATACCTCATCGTAATGGTAACGATGATGACTGCCGCATCCTGCTCCTCCGACAGGAGTGCGGATGTGCGCGGACTGCTGCAGACTGTTCCTGCCGATGCCTCCACAGTGATTGTTGCAGACATTAAGACATTTGCAGAGAAAACCGGAGGAAAAACAGATGGCGACAAGGTGACATTTGCAGAGAAAGTGTCGCAATCTGTCAATGCTTACGATAATGAAAATCTTACCGGCATTGCAGAGCTGCTTGAAAGCGGAAGCATAGACCCATCAGCAGCCGTATTCTTCATCGAGGGGTATAATACATATCTTACAGGATATGTAGCCGACTCCAATAAATTCCGCGAATGGGGAAAAGCCCGGTATGGCGAGGATTTTACAAAAGAGGGAGACGCAGAAACGTGCGGCAACACCTTGCTCAACAGCGACAGATACTGGATATGCGTGAGTTCGCGCAACACCATCAACCCGCAGGATATAAAGCATTTCACATCATTAAGCGAGAAACAGAGCATACTGATAAACGAGGCTGTGGCATCGCTTGAAAAGCATGATCATGTATTTGCCGGGTGGGGCGATATCAAAGGGTGTCTCAATGCCTTGGGGATGGATTTTGCCACCAGAGCCACCACCGGGATGGTGATTGAGGCAGTCTTCACCGATGCCGTGGAATTCTGCTGGACAGTGGATTTCACCAAGGAGGGGATGAGCGCGGACATCAACATTCTAAACACCAAGGGTGGAATAGCGAAATTCAATTTCCCGACATCCAGGATTGACACCTCCGTAATCGGCAATCTTGATTGCAAGGCATACTCAATAGCCGCTGTCGGAGTGAATCCCGAGATGATAAAGAGGCTGAAAGAGGAGACAGGAAGCAAGAGCATCTCCGTGTTGGGAATGGTGGCAGGGATGTTGTCGTGTATTGATGGCACATGCGTTGTGGCTGCAGGCGAGGACGATGCCCTCTCCGGGGTGATCAGCACCACCGGGCACGGCACTTCCGACCTCTCGCAATTGCTTCATGAATACAGCGGTATGGAGGTGAGCATGGACGGCAAACTGATGAGATTCAGCAGCGGAACAACATACGGACCGCTTACCGCACAGGCAGCCGCCGACAAGCTCAAAGGAGCAATGGCAGGGATTGTGATTTCCGGCGAGAAGGCAGAATCTAAGAATGTGGAGACAATCGCCGTGACCCTGCATCCCGAAAAAGGTGGATTGGCAACTCACATAAACGCCACATGGAAAAAATAGAGAGTATCACGCTGCGAGGGATGTTGCCGCAAGTATTTGCCAACGAGAATATTCCTCACTCAGACGTATGGAAAGCCGACCTTACTTTCAGGCGCGGCGGGCATTACCGTATAGAGGCTGCAAGCGGCGCCGGGAAGTCATCGATGTGCGCATATATATATGGTGCACGAGCTGATTATCGCGGAGAGCTGCTATTCAACGGCAAAGATGCGCGACAACTTGAAATCACGCAATGGCAGGAGCTGCGCCGCCGGCATATAGCCTATCTTCCGCAGGAGCTTGACCTCTTCCCCGAACTGACGGCATGGGAGAACATACAATTGAAAAACCGTCTTACCGGGCACCTCTCTGACAAGCAGATAGAGGAAGCTCTGGAACGGCTCGGGATAGCCTCGCGCCTCGATTATCCTGCGGGGAGGATGTCGATAGGGCAACAGCAGCGTGTGGCTATAATACGCAGTCTCTGCCAACCCTTCGACTTCATACTGCTTGACGAGCCGGTGAGTCATCTTGATGAAGAGAACAACAGGATTGCCGCCGCCATGATAACGGAAGAGGCCGGGCAGCAAGGGGCAGGCATAATATCCACATCCGTAGGGAATCCGCTTCTTCTTGAAGGAGCCGCAACACTGAAACTCTGATGAACAGCAACTTTATAAACAAGTTATTGCGCAAGAACACCTCACCGGCAAGAATTGCCGGGTTTGTGGTATCCAACTTCCTCGGATTAGCCATAATCCTGGGGGGATTGCAATTCTATCTTGACGCACGCCCGATATGGGAGGATGACGAGAGTTTCATCCGTCAGGATTATATGGTGATCAACAAGAAGGTAACGTCTGAAAACACATTATCGGGAGCCACCGGCTTCAGCGCCGCCGAACTGGAGGATATCGAGAAGCAGCCCTGGGTGAGGGAGTTCGCGCCCTTCTCCACCGCCGACTATCATATCTCGGCATCAGTGATGCAAGGGGGGAGAGGGTTATCCACCAACATGTTTTTTGAATCCATACCCGACAATTTTGCAGATGTTCCGAAATCGCGCTGGGCATGGCGCGAGGGTGATGACGAAGTGCCGCTGATAATCTCGAAAGACTATCTCACGCTATACAATTTCGGGTTTGCCGCATCCGCAGGTTTGCCGCAGATGTCGGAAGGCCTGATGAGCGGAATACCACTCACACTGACGCTGACATCCGATGACGGTTTGCACCGGCTGCAACTGCACGGAAGGATAGCCGGCTACTCCAACCGGCTGAACACCATCCTTGTGCCTCAGGAATTTATGGACTGGAGCAACGAATATCTGGGAAACGGAAACCGGGGATCTGAAAGTGCGAATCCATCGCGCATCATCATCGAAGTGTCGAAACCCGGAGATGTGGCTATTAAAGAATATATGCAGGCGCACGATTATGAAGTGGCAGGCGACAAAAGTGCCTCCCCGGCAGCGTTCCTGCTGCGGCTTGTGGTGGGGATAGTGCTTGCCATAGGGGGTGTGATCACGCTCTTGTCATTCTTCATTTTGCTGCTTTCCATGTCGCTTCTTCTGGAGAAAAACAAAGAGAAGCTCCATTCGCTGCTGATGCTGGGGTATGACGAGAGGAAGGTCGCTGCCCCTTACCGGAGGATAGTTACCGCCGCATGCATCTGTGCATGGGTGCTTGCTACGGTATGCGTGTTCCTGCTACGCTCATATTACCTTCCGGCACTCCGCGGGCTTGAGGTCACTCCCGGAGGAGTATGGCAGGTGCTTGTTACAGGGTTTATCCTTACGGTAATAATCATCATCTTCAACATCATCTCCATATCGCGCAAGGTGCGCGGCGCCTGGCGTAAAGCATCATAATGCTGAAACAAAGAAAGAGACTGCGTCATGTTGACACAGCCTCTTTTGACGTGGGCGAAGATGGATTCGAACCACCGAAGGTATAAACCAGCAGATTTACAGTCTGCCCCATTTGGCCACTCTGGTATTCGCCCGAATGCGGATGCAAAATTAGCAAAATATTTTGAACCCGCAAAATATTTTTTGATTACACTGAAAAATCGGGATCAGATGGAGAGACGGCGCAACGTCGAGAGGAGCTCCTGATTTATGGGTTTGTCATTCTTAATTGCCTTTGTAAAGGGCACATAAACAATCTCATCGTTCTTTATACCGATCATCACATTGCGCTGGTCGTCGAGCAGGGCATCGATGGCAGCCGTTCCCATACGCGATGCGAGTATACGGTCGTGAGCCGTAGGGGAACCGCCACGCTGCAGGTGACCGAGGATGGATACCCTTACATCATATTCCGGATATTCCTCTTTCACGCGCTGTGCGAGCCCCATGGCGCCACCGGTGATCGGGGATTCCGCCACAAGCACAATAGACGAGTTCTTGGACTTGCGGAAACCATTCTTTATAAGTTCCGAGAGCTGGTCAACCTGAGTGGAAATCTCGGGAATGATGGCAGCTTCAGCGCCGGCGGCTATAGCGCCGTTGAGAGCCAGGAACCCGGCATCCCTGCCCATGACCTCGATAAAGAAGAGTCGCTCATGGGAAGTGGCGGTGTCGCGAATTTTATCCACGCACTCCACGATGGTGTTGAGAGCCGTATCGTAACCGATTGTGGTGTCGGTGCCGTAGAGGTCATTATCGATGGTGCCCGGCAGACCGATAATCGGAATTGAGAACTCGTTGGCAAAGATACGCGCACCGGTGAGGGAGCCGTCACCGCCAATCACCACCAGAGCATCAATACCACGGCGTTTCATCACATCATAGGCACATTGTCTGCCCTCCTCGGTCTGAAACTCCTTGCAGCGGGCAGTCTTCAGGATTGTGCCTCCACGCTGGATAATGTTTGATACATTCTGGGTGGAGAATTCCTCAATCTCATCGGTAATCAACCCCTTATAACCACGATAAATACCAAAAACCTTGAAACCTGCAAAGATAGCGGCACGGGTTACCGCACGGATTGCAGCATTCATACCCGGAGCATCCCCTCCGGAAGTCAGAATTCCTATCGATTTTATCTCTTTCATTTTTTGAGTCTGCCTTGCGGCTTATTTGGTTATATTCTGCAAAAATAATCATTATTTATTAAATAATAATCATTATTTATTAAATTTGCAGTGCAAATGGAAAAAAATCTTGGAATATCTGATACGGAAGGCAGACGTAAGGCAGTGACTGTAGGCACCTTCGACGGTGTGCACCGTGGTCACCGCAAGGTAGTGGATTTTCTCAAGGAGGAAGGCTCCAGACTTGGACTGCAACCTTTGGTAATCACATTTGAGCCGCATCCCTTGTCTGTGGTGGCTCCGGAGCGTGCCCCCAAGCTTCTGGAATTGCCGGAAGAGCGCGTGCAGAGACTTGAAGCCGCAGGCGTGGAGGTGGAGGTGATGAAGTTTGACGAATCACTGCGGCGCACCACAGTGCGCGAATGGCTGTCGCTGCTCCGCGACAGATTCAATGCGGATTTGCTTGTGGCGGGTTATGACAACACCTTCGGCAGCGACGGGATGAAGATGAGTGCCGCCGACTATCGCCGGCTTGCCGCCGAGGCAGGGATAAAGCTTGAAGTGGCTCCGATAGAAGCCGGCATATGCTCGTCGGCAATACGCAAACTGCTGGCAAAAGGGGAAGTAACCTCCGCTGCAGAGATGCTCGGGCGACCATACTCAGCAGCCGGGAAAATCGGGCATGGACGCGGTGACGGTCATAAGCTCGGATTCCCCACAGCCAATATGCAGATTCCTGACTCACTGATGCTTCCCGCACCGGGAGTATATGCAGCAGACGCCATATTGAGCAACGGGAAGAAGAAAAGAGCCGTGGTCAACATCGGTGTCGCCCCTACCATAGCCTCCGGACTTCCCATGACTGTAGAGGTGCATATTGCGGATTTTGACAAGGATATATACGGTGACACCCTGCGCATAGAATTTTTGCAAAGACTGCGCGATGAGAAGCGCTTCCAATCGCTTGAATCTCTCAAAAGCCAGATAGCCGCTGACCTCCGCGAAACAGAATTATGCAATAAAATTTGATTTAATGGCCGGAGTTTATTATTTTTGCGGTTAAGACCTCCGAAAGGGTTGACATCATAAAATTTATAAATAAAATGGCTGAAATAGAAGTTATTAATTTTGCTGATACGCCCAGCATCGTAAACCGCTACATGCTTGAGATGCGCAGCGTGGAGATCCAGAAAGACCCACTCCGCTTCCGCACGAACCTTGACCGTATCGGTGAAATCATGGCATACGAGATATCCAAAAGGCTGAATTATAAGAATACGGAAGTGCAAACGCCACTCGGCACAGCCATCTGCCGCGAGCCGGCCGACCAGGTGGTGCTCGGTACCATCCTGCGTGCCGGTCTCCCCTTCCATCATGGATTCCTCAATTTCTACGACAAGGCCGAGAATGCCTTTGTCAGCGCCTACCGCCGCTATAGGGAGAAAGGGGATACATTCGATGTGCTTGTGGAATATCTCGCCTCCCCCTCGATTGAAGGGAAGACACTGGTGCTAGTGGATCCGATGCTTGCCACCGGCAGCTCCATGGAGCTCGCCTACAAGGCGTTGCTCACCAAGGGGACTCCGGCCAAGATACATGTGGCATCAGTGATAGCCTCCCGGCAGAGCGTGGAATATGTATGCAACTGCTTCCCTGCCGACAAGACCACGCTATGGTGTGGCGAAATAGATGACGAAGTCAACGCCCATTCATACATCGTGCCGGGTCTCGGCGATGCCGGCGATCTCGCATACGGCACCAAAGATTGATTTTCAGAGTCTTTCTCATAATATACGGTTCTGATGTTTCTCACCCATATAGACATATTGAATTTCAAGAATATCCGCGATGCAAAGCTCGATTTCTGCACCGGGGTGAATTGTCTGCTGGGTAAAAACGGCATGGGAAAGAGCAATCTTCTCGAAGCAATTTATTTCCTGGGGATGTGCCGACCGATGAATTCCATGCCCGAAAGTGCACTGATCCTGCATGGCGAGGAGATGATGATGGTGAAGGGAGAATACGACACTGATTCCGGAGGGCATGAGCAAGTGGCTTGCGGAATAGTGCGCGGAAAAGGGAAGACACTGAAACGCAACGGGAAGGAATATGCCAGGATTTCCGAGCATATCGGGAAATTTCCGGTAGTGACCGTGACCCCTTCCGACAGCGAGATAGTATCCGGCTCTGCGGAGATACGCCGGCGCCTGATGGATATGGTGATTTCACAGGCAGACGGCTCATACCTCTCCAGACTCATCAGATACAACAAATCGCTGGAATCACGCAACCGCATGCTGCGTGCGGGCCTGACCGACCCCCTGCTTTATGAAGCGATTGAAAGCCAGTTGTCGGAAACCGCTCTTGCCATCCATGAGGCGCGAAGCCGCTGGGTGAAGAAGATTACTCCCGACTTCCGGCGTTATTACTCCCAGATCTCGGGAGATGCAGAGAGAGCAGGCATCAGATACAAAAGCATACTTAACGATATGACTCCGGAGCAGGTGTTTGTCGAAGACCGCCAGCGCGACCAGGTGCTGGGATATACGTCACGCGGCATCCACCGCGATGACCTCGCCACCGCACTCGGTGATTATTCCATGCGCAGGCTGGGGAGCCAGGGGCAGGTGAAGTCATTTACAGTGGCATTGCGTCTCGCCATATTCGATTATATCAAGCGCAGAAGCAACATCTCCCCTATTCTGCTGCTCGATGATATCTTCGACAAACTTGACTCGGAGCGCGTGAGCCGGATTATGAATCTGGTAAGCTCCGGTGGAAATTTCGGTCAGATATTTATCACCGACACCAACCGCGAACACCTTGACGAGACTATAGCCCCGCTCAAGGGAGAGAGCAAACTCTTTGAGGTGAGCGACGGAGAGTTCCGGCTGATGACTAATGTATAGGAAGAATCAGAGTCTGTCTTATAAACACGCAAATGCAGAGAACTGAGCCACAATCAATAGGAGATGTGTTGCGAATGACGATACAGGAATGCAACATGACCGCGAAGCTTGACGAGCAACGGGCTATCGCCTTGTGGCCTGCGATTGTGGGCGAGCACATGGCTTCATTATGCGGCAGACCATCGGTGAATGCCGGCTTTATGACCATCAGTGTGCCGGCGGCGCCGCTCCGTCAGGAGCTGACCATGAGCCGCTCTTCTCTGATACGCATTATCAACGAAAAACTCGGACGAACCGTAATCTCGGAAATACGCTTCTCCGGCTGACAGTAACCTTAAAGACCCTAACGACCCTACTAATAAAGACAAGATAATGAATCCCAATAATATCCCCCCTCTCTCAGAATTCCAGCATTCAGTGGATCTTCAGATCCGCTTCAGCGATGTTGATGTGCTCGGACATGTCAACAACACCATATATCTCTGCTTTTACGACACGGGGAAGGCGTGGTTTTTCAGCAAAATACACCAGCGTCTGATTGAATGGAAGAAAGTGGAGACAGTGATTGCCAATGTGGACTGCTGCTTCATCTCCCCCATTTTCTTCGGCGAGGAGGTGGCTGTCTACACCCGCTGCCTGTCCATCTCGGAACACAGCTTCAAGCTGCAGCAGGTGATCGCTCTCAAAAACACCGGGGAAGTGAAGTCAGCATGCGAGACCATTATGGCTTTCTTCGATCCCTTATCACAAAAATCTATTCCAATGCCTGAACACTGGCGCACCGCGCTTGAAAACTCAATGAAGAAATGACAACTGTAGAGAAAAATATGCATGCCATCCTCGAAAACGAGGCCAAGGCTATTATGAACATCCCTTACACCAACGGCTATGACCGGGCGGTGGAACTGATAGTGGAGCATGTGAACCGCCGCGGTGGGAAACTGATCACTTCCGGCATGGGGAAAGCGGGGCAGATAGCCATGAACATCTCCACCACTTTCAGCAGCACCGGCACACCCGCCGTGTTTCTGCACCCCTCGGAGGCGCAGCATGGCGACCTCGGCATCATACAGCGCAACGACCTGCTCCTGCTTCTCAGCAATTCGGGCAAGACGCGGGAGATTCTCGAACTTGTGGATCTCGCACGGATTTTGAACCCTGACATCCCTATAATTGTTATAACCGGAGACCCTGAGAGCATCCTTGCCCGCACAGGGGATATCACTCTGTCCACCGGGGGCGCTCCGGAGGTGTGCCCGCTGGGGCTTACGCCCACCACGTCCACGACGATGATGACAGTCATAGGCGATGTGCTTGTAGTGTCGGTGATGAAGGCCATAGGCTTCTCCCGCGAGGAATATGCCAAGCGTCATCACGGAGGATATCTCGGGCATAAGTCAAGGGGAGAAAACATGAAATAAATATTTAAAAGGATCAAGAGCCTGTCTCTTAAAAAAAAATTTGATATGATAGAAATACCCGTTGATCTTAAAAAGATTGATAAGAACCCGAAAGATCTGGAGATAGCGGAGACTGTGGTGCAATGCAGGAAAACAGCAGCCGAGCTTGTTGCTGAAAGCCGATATATGGATGCCCTGGAGCGGACAACCGATGGATTGCGGATGTTGCGAGATTTCTCCTCATATACCGGTCATGAATTCCGTGCTCTTCTTGTTGGGCTGATTTTCGACCTCGCCGAGATTTATTTCCTCCTCAAGGATTACAAGCAAAGCGAGAAGGAGATTGACACTCTTTTCAAAGTGCTTGAGAATCTGCTGAAAGAGGATGCCGAGCGTTTCGGCAAATACCATGTGCTTGCCATGGAGCTTTCCACACGCATACTTCGTTCGCGTAAGAAAACAATGGAACTGCTTGTGAAGCAACAGATCAATGCCGGCATGCTTTATGACAAGGTGAATTCCGGAGTAAGCGCCGCCACCGACAAACTGATAGAGTCGCTGCGCAATATCGGCGAGCTCCTCGCCTCTTCCGGCGACTACCGCGCATCGCTGAAATTTTACTCCGAAGCCATAAAACTGTCGAAGAAGAGAACGGGAAAAGTGACAGAGCGCGAAATCAAGATGACGATCGAAATGGCAAAGACAATGATGCGGATACGCCAGATGCGTCCACGCGCCAAACGTCTTCTCGAAGCTGTGCTGCCCCATTCCATCAATCTCGGATTGATAGAATGTGAGGAAGATATCCTTGCCCTCATGGAGATTATTGACGGGGATGACAAGAACGAATCAGCATGGAAGAATTTCATCTATAAAGTGATGAAAGAGGTCAAATCTCGCTTCTCCAAAAACAAATCCCCGAAAACTGAAAATTGAACCAATGTCTACAATTCTCAATACTAACGGGGACAAGCTTGAAATTCCCCGTATTCTCGACCATGAAGGATTCAAGTGCGCGATTTTCACCGCAAAATGGAATTCCAAAGTGACGCATGCGTTGCGCGATGGCGCACTCAGCGTGCTTCATGAGGCAGGTGTGCCCGAAAGCAATCTCTTTATCGGGGATGTGCCCGGCACCGTAGAACTTGCGAATGCCGCCGGGATGGCTCTGAAATCGATGCCCGACCTGTCGGCAGTGATAATAATAGGATGCGTGATTCGCGGAGACACGCCTCATTTCGATTACGTGTGTCAGATTGTAGCGCAAGCCACAGCCGAGCTTAACGCGCAAGGGCGCGCACCGGTGGTTTTCGGAGTGCTCACTGTAGACAACGAGCAGCAGGCACTTGACCGTGCCGGGGGCATTTTAGGCAACAAGGGTGAGGAAGCAGCTGTGGCAGCCATAGAGATGGCCAATCTGCACTCCCGCGCTGCCGGACTCCGGTTCGCTCCGTTCCGCGAATAAGATTAAATACTGAATTTTTAACATCTATCTGCAATAATTTAACAAAATCGGCTGCAATAAGGCGGCCTTAAAGCCTATGCCTCTAAGAAAAACATAATTGTCTAAATTTTGGGTTATATACATTAGTAATTTCTATCGTCTGCCGTCAATGACGGCAGGAAAATACCCGCACATCTCACGATGCGCGGGTATTTTTCTTCTCCGGCACCGGATTTCGTTTTTCATTTGTCGAAAAATTTTATTACTTTTGTAAATTAGCGTGTACAGTAGCTTTTCAACAGGACCAATATGACCGAATATAATAAAAACATGACCCCCGAAGAGGAAGACCGCATGATAGAAGAGGCCTATCAGGAGGTGCTTCAGGCTTATCTTGCCAGCAACCACCGCAAGAAGGTGGAGATTATCGAAAGAGCCTTCCGCTTTGCCAAATCTGCGCACAAGGGGGTGCGCCGACGCAGTGGCGAGCCTTATATCCTGCATCCGATAGCGGTGGCGAAGATCGTGATCTCTGAACTCGGACTCGGCTCCACATCCATCTGCTCGGCATTCCTGCATGATGTGGTGGAGGATACGGAATTCACCAAGGAGGATATAGAAGCCAATTTCGGATCAAAAATCGCCTCCATCGTGGAGGGGCTTACCAAGATTTCGGGAGGTATTTTCGGTGACCGCGCCTCGCTGCAGGCGGAGAATTTCCGCAAGCTGCTGCTCTCGATGTCTACCGATATACGCGTGGTTCTCATCAAGATGGCCGACCGTCTCCACAACATGCGCACGCTCGGCTCCATGCGTCCTGAAAAGCAATATAAGATCGCCGGGGAAACCCTCTACGTATACGCACCTCTCGCCCACCGTCTTGGTCTGTATAAAATCAAGGATGAGCTCGAGGATCTCGCTTTCAAATATGAGCATCCGCAGAAATATGCCGAGATTATGGCAAAGGTGAGTGAAAGCGAGCAGCACAGGGAGGAGATTGTGGAGGAATTTGTGGAACCGGTGCGCAAGAAGCTTGATGCCGCCGGATTCAAATATGAAATCAAAGCACGTGTGAAGAGTGCGTATTCCATCTACAACAAGATGGAAACCAAGAAGATACCATTTGAGGAGATTTACGACATATATGCCGTGCGCGTGATTTTCGAGAATGATGACGACTCTCTGGAGCGCATACGCTGTTGGGAGATTTATACATTTTTCACCGACGGGCATAAGGTGCATCCCGAGCGGCTTCGCGACTGGACGAGCACACCCAAGGCCAACGGCTACCGCGCCCTTCACCTTACGGCAATGGGTCCGGACGGGAAATGGATAGAGGTGCAGATCCGCAGCCGAAAGATGGATGAGATTGCCGAACTCGGATATGCCGCCCATTGGAAATACAAGACAGGGGTGCATGAGGATGACACGGAACTTGACAAGTGGATGAACACCATCAAGGATATCCTCGCCAACCCGGAGCCCAACGCCATAGATTTTCTCGACACCATAAAGCTTAATCTCTTCTCCTCCGAAATCTATGTTTTCACTCCCAAGGGTGACCTTATAACTCTTCCCGCCGGCTCCACGGTGCTTGACATGGCTTTTGCCATCCACACGCAGATCGGCACCCACTGCATCGCCGGGAAAATCAACCATCGTCTTGTGCCTATCTCTTATAAGCTCGATTCGGGCGACCAGGTGGAGGTCATCACCAGCGAGTCGCAGACTCCGCAGCCCGAATGGATGCAATTCTGCAACTCCGCCAAGGCCCAGAACCGCCTGCGTGCCATTCTCCGCAAGGATCGCCGTCACCTTATAGAGCGCGGCAAGAAACTCTTTGAGGAGTTTATGGAGCGCGAGGGGGTGAAAGACTCCCCGGATACCATTGCCAGCATCCTCGGCAATTATCATCTGCGCGAGCGTGATGACCTCTATCTCATGCTTGCCAATGATGAGATCAATCTCTCTGCCAAGCAACTGAAAGATCTGAACAAATCCCGGTCGTCGCTGCTGTCGAAGATCCTGCGCAATCCCTTTGCCACAAAGAAGACATATACTGCCGAGGCTCCCAAAGCGCCAGTCAACCGCAAGGAGATTTATGTGCTGCATCCTGATGTGGAGCAACCCAACTATAAGCTCGACACTTGCTGTCAGCCGGTGCCCGGTGACGATGTGCTGGGATTTGTGAACGACAACGAGGAGATGGTGCTTCACAAGGTTAGCTGCCCGGAAGCCATGCGGCTGAAGAGCTCCTTCGGCTCGCGCCTTGTGGCAACGCGCTGGGGGGGCGCCGCCGACAAGTTTATGGCCACAATCAGCATTGACGGCATTGACAGGATGGGTATACTTGAGGAGATCACATCGCTGCTCTCGCGCGATTTGGGGATAAACATCCGCGGACTGAACATCAATGCCCGTCAGGAGGTGTTTCATTGCGAGCTTACAGTGCAGATAGACAGCACTGAGACTGTAGACAATATCTGCAGGATGCTTAAAGAAAAAATCAAAGGTGTAAAATTCGCCAAAAGAATCTCATGAAGAAATTAAGCCAGATAGCAATAGCGCGGATATGGCTTCTGCTCGGAGCCACCGCCATCATCCTTCTTCTGCTGCCGCATGCCGACAGGCAGAGCTACAGCTATGAGCTGAACCAGCCATGGAAATACCCTCTGCTCACCGCCGATT
This sequence comes from uncultured Sangeribacter sp., assembly GCA_964515455.1. GTDB lineage: Bacteria > Bacteroidota > Bacteroidia > Bacteroidales > Muribaculaceae > Lepagella. Next base: position 16,886 of record CAZEUD010000026.1, on the reverse strand, counting down.
TCGACACGCCGATACTTCGCGATTCAGCTACAGCCAACGCCTTGCGCGACAGTATAGATGCCAATTTCATCCCCTTTGTGAATCGTGATGCGGCAGCTGAGAAATCAGCCATAACGCGATTTGCCAACACTGCGGCAAGCGTGACCACGACTGCGGAAACAGCGCAGATAAAAAGACTGTTGGGAGAAGTGTACAGCCGCGGCGTGGTGGATTCGAAGGTGTATGAGAGCATCAAGAATATGAAGCCGAGGAGGGTCAGGATGATGGTGAAGGAAAACGGAGCCTCATCGGTGTCTACAATAGACGCATCGGCAATGCTCTCGCCTGCAAAGGCTTTCGAATTCATAGACTCCATACACAGCGAGACCAATCCCGGCAAACGGCTGGAAGGGGATCTCGCCCGAGCACTGAATATCAGCCTTACACCCAATATTGTCACCGACAGCACGGCGGATGCCAAATTCCGCAACCAGGAATATCTGGTGGTGAACGGAGCACTGGGTGTGATAAAGAAAGGTCAGAGGATTGTGGATCGTGGAGAGATCATCACCCCGCAGGTCTACACAAACCTCAACACCTACATGGAGATGCTTGAGAATAACAAGAGCTCGATAAACGACCACCGCTATTTCTATGCGGGTCAATCCCTCTACATCATCATCTGCTTCTCCATTCTTTATCTCTTCATGTGGCTCTACCGCCCGCGGTTCTACAATTCGCTGCGCAAGATGACCTTCCTGATGGCTTTTATTACAATATGGTCGGTATTTGCCATTCTGATGTTTGAGTATGTACCCAATGGCATCTATTTCGTGCCGTTTGCATCGGTGCCGGTGATTATCCTTGTATTCTTCGATTCGCGGACTGCCATATTCTCCCTGATGGTGACTGTGCTTATCTCCGCCCTGGTGGCGATGTATCCTTATCAGTTCATCTTCATGGAGCTGTCGGCGGGTCTCGTGTCGGCATTCAGCATACAGAGGCTCAGCCAGCGCTCGCAGTTGCTGCACACCGCTGCCTTCAGCTTCCTGGCATATTGCATCACATATTTTGTAATTTCGCTTGTTACAGACGGAAATCTTGGCAATTTCGCCTGGCGTATGATAGGGATTTTCGCCATCAACGCCGTGATCCTCTCTTTTGCCTATATCCTGATACTCATAGTGGAGAAGATTTTCGGATTCACCTCCACAGTGACCCTTGTGGAGCTGTCAGACATCAACAGTCCGCTGCTGCGGAGACTTGCAGAGGATGCCCCCGGCACGTTCCAACATTCGATGCAGGTGTCGACTCTCGCTTCCGAGGCTGCACGTGCCATTGGCGCTGACACGCAGCTTGTGCGCACCGGCGCCCTCTATCATGACATAGGCAAGCTCGAAAGCCCCATTTTCTTCACAGAGAATCAGCATGGCATCAATCCACATTCAGGATTGAATCCGGAGACGAGCGCGCATAAAATAATCTCGCATGTTTCCGCCGGACTGCAGATTGCCGCCAAGGAGAATCTTCCGCAGGTGATCCGCGATTTCATTGCCGAACACCATGGCAAGAGCATAACAAGGTATTTCTATAATACTGCTGTAAACCAGAGTCCTGACGGCGTTGTGGACAAGTCTAAATTCACATATCCGGGACCAGATCCGCAATCTAAGGAGACAGCTATACTGATGATGGCGGATGCCGTGGAGGCAGCCTCGCGCAGCCTTCAGGATTATTCCAGAGAGTCGATTGATAATCTTGTGAACAAGATTATTGACGGACAGATGGCCGACGGACTTTTCAAGGAGTCGCCTATAAGTTTCAAGGATGTGGAGACTGTGAAGGAGACGTTCAAGAAGCGTCTCGCCACTATCTACCATTCGCGCATTGCGTATCCGGAGATAAAAAAATAAAGAGCCGGGGAAGCTTGGGGGATTTTGGGATCTTTGGGAAGCTTGGGACTCTTGGGACTTTTGGGACTTTAAGGGGATGATGAGGCGGTGAGGATTAAACGATAGAGGAAATATTCAATCTAAATATCGGTTCAGACGTTATAAATGCAGATGAAGATATTGAAGAAAATATTTGTGGTTGGGATTGCCGCGCTGGCGTTGACCGGCGTTGCGGTGAATTCTGATGCGCAGAATAGCCAGAATAAAAGGAAGATCACTGTGGAGACTCCGGATCTGGATGAAATCCGGGAGTCTACGCTGAATCCTTCAAGCCCTTATTATTTCCCTAAACTGATGAAGAAATATAAGAGCAATGACACCACCATGAACAATGATGAATACCGCCATTTCTATTTGGGGTATATGTTTCAGGAGGATTTCGACCCTTACCGGGTGTCGCCTTATGCCAACAAGACGGATGATTTGAGGATGAAAGCAACGCACACCAAGGAGGAGATTGACACTATCAGCAAGTATGCCAATCTTGCCCTCGAAGATAATCCTTTCGACCTCCGGCAGATGTCATTTCTTGTGCATGTGCTCAAGGAGAAGCGCAAGGATATGAGCGCCAAGATTTGGGAATACAGGCTGGAGCATCTGCTGGGGGCTATCAAGAGCACGGGCACCGGGGAGAGCCTGAACAAGGCATGGTATGTGATATATCCCATGCATGAGTATGACATGGTGCAGCTGCTCGGATATGAGGCTACTGACGCGCAATATATCGAGCCGGGATTCGACTATCTCACAGTGGTGCCGGATGAGAGCAACAAGACGAAGCGGGATAAATCAGCCGAAGGGTTTTATTTCAATATCATGGTGCCGCAGCAGCAATATATGCTGAAGCATCCCGAAGAGGATGAGGATGAGCAGCAAGCCGTTGACCCGGCTGCAATCCCCGACTATTACCCGGATCCCGATGAGATTCCGGCGGAATAAAGTGGATATGCCTAACCATAAAACCACATAACCCAATAACCATATAACCATCAACTTTCGCAAGCGAAAGTTGAATTAAAAAACATACAGATGGGAAAAGAGATTAAAGTAGCGCCCGGAATGTTTGTGAAATATTCCTATACGCTGACAGATAATGCAGATGGAAAGCAATTGTTTGCCACTCCCGAGGGTGAGCCTGACGAGATGGTATTTGGCGTATCGCAAGAGGTGGTGCCCGGTCTTATTGCCACTCTCGAGGGATTGAAAGCAGGCGATAAGTTTGAGGTGACATTGCCTCCGGCAGCTGCCTTTTGCGAACGTTATCAGGAGAATATAGTGGAACTCGACAAAGAGATTTTCATGCGCGATGGTAAGCTGGCGGAAGAGGTGAAGGAAGGCGCCGAGTTGCCAATGATGACCGCCGAGGGTTATCGCGTACTCGGCAAGGTGCTGGAAGTCGGCGACAAGGTTAGGATGGACTTTAACCACCCCTTTGCCGGACTGACAGTGAAATTCAGTGGGAAAGTGGAGGAAGTGCGTGAGGCCACGCAAGATGAGTTGCATCCCGCCCAGAGAGGTTGCAGCGGTTGCGGAGACCACGGCTGCAGCGATGGTTGCAGCTCTGGCTGCGGCAGCGGCTGCAACTGCTGATATTTTTGGATAAAACGACTGCGAGGGTGCCGAAGCTATAAGCTTCGGCACCCTCGCCTTTGTCCAGTCTACAGCAGCATCCGCTGCCTATAGGGAGAGGGTGCCTTGCAGACTGAATATTCAGCTGAATATTTATACATATTTTGCGTAGTCGGCCTGAAGCATGTCGCCTGTCTCCTGGAATGCCTGGTGAAGGGCGAAGGCTGCGCTGAGAGTGTGAGGGGTATGTCCTCCCTTGGCAAGCTTCAGATAATCCCACATCAACTCCTTATACATGGGATGCACGCAATTCTCGATGATTGTCTCGGCACGCTGACGCGGAGATTTGCCTCGCAAGTCGGCCACGCCCTGCTCTGTGGCTATCACCTTCACTGAGTGCTCGCTATGGTCAAGGTGTGACACCATAGGCACGATGGTGGATATCTTGCCACCCTTCTGTATTGACGGACATGAGAAGATGGAGAGGTAGGCGTTGCGGCAGAAGTCGGCAGAGCCGCCGATACCGTTCATCATCTTTGTGCCAAGCACGTGAGTGGAGTTTACATTTCCGAAGATATCTGCCTCAAGGGCGGTGTTCATCGCAATCAGTCCGAGTCGGCGCACCACCTCAGGACTGTTGGAAATCTCACCGGGACGCATCAGCACTTTGTCGCGGAAGAAGCCGATATTATCCATGAAATGAAGCATGGCATCATCGGAGAATGTAAGGGCGCATGTGGATGCAAATTTACATCTGCCCTCCTCCATAAGGGTCATCACTGCATCCTGAATAACCTCGGTGTACATTTCAAACTGCGGAATCTCAGGATTCTCACCCAAGCCGTAAAGCACTGCGTTGGCAACATTGCCCACACCGCTCTGTATGGGAAGGAATTCCTTGGGAATCATACCGGAACGGAGCTGCTCCGACAGGAAGTGGCATATATTCTCGCTGATGCGCTGGCTTACTTCATCGGGGGCTGTGAAAGGAGCAATGCTTTCGGAAGCGTTGGAGGGAACAACACCCACAATCTTCTTCGGATCTATCTTGAGCACAGTGCTTCCGATGCGGTCGGAGGGTTTGTAAACCGGAATCTCGCGACGGTGAGGGGGATCCAGCGGAATATAGTTGTCGTGGAATCCGCGGAATGAATTGTGATAATATGAAGAATATTCTATGATCACCTTCTTGGCCATCTGCGCGATTGTGGGGGAAATGCCCAGACCGGCGCCAAGAATCACCTCTCCGTTGGGACTCATCTCTGTAGCTTCGATAATAGCAACATCGATATCGCCGTAGAAACCATAACGGAGATCCTGAGACAGATGACTCAGATGCAGATCGAAATAGTTTGATTCATTGGAGTTGAGAGATTTGCGCATATCGCCATGACTCTGGTAGGGAGTGCGGATATTGATGGCGTTGGCACGAGCCAATTCACCGTCTACATGGTCGTTGGTGGATGCTCCGGTGAAGATATTGATCTTAAACGGTTTACCCTCGGCATGCAGGCGCTTAGCGCGCGCTGCAAGCGCTACTGTTACCACTTTCGGCGTTCCTGAAGCTGTGAAGCCGGAGAATGCCACATTGTCTCCATTCTGGATGTATTCGGCTGCCTCTTCGGGCATGATAAATGGAATACTCATGATGTTATTAGATTTTAGTCGTTATCTTTGTCTTTCGGTTTGATTGCAATTTTTCATTGCACTCTTGGATATATTTATGTAATTTTGCACAAAAGTAATAAATTTATGCAAAAAAACACTATAAAAACTCCTTTTTTTATACCGGAATCAAATAATCTCAAGGCCAACAGCAAGAAAGTGCGCATCGAAACATACGGATGCCAGATGAATGTGGCGGATTCAGAGGTGGTGGCAGCAATGATGGAACTTGCCGGATACCAGACCACTGACAATGACCATGAGGCTGCCGCGGTGCTTCTCAACACTTGCTCTATCCGCGACAATGCGGAGCAGAAAATCTATTCGCGTCTCGCTTACTGGAACTCTTTGCGCCGCAAGCTCGGGCGCAATATAATCATCGGAGTTATAGGCTGCATGGCCGAACGGTTGAAGAATGAGCTTATCGAGAAGCATGGAGTGGATATAGTGGCGGGTCCGGATTCTTATATGGAATTGCCGGAGCTCGTGGCATCCGCTGAGCTTGGAGTGCCGGCGATGAATACGGAACTCTCCACCACGGAGACTTACCGCGACATTGTGCCGCGACGCATTGGCTCCAACGGAGTGTCAGGTTTCATCTCCATAATGCGCGGATGCAACAATTTCTGCTCATATTGCATAGTGCCTTATACCCGCGGACGCGAACGCTCGCGCGAGCCTGAAAGCATTCTCCGCGAACTTGCCGACCTGCGTACACGCGGTTTCAAGGAGGCTACCTTGCTGGGGCAGAATGTTAACAGTTACCAGTATAAAAATGTAGAAACAGGGGAAACCGTAGATTTCCCGGCATTGCTTGAAATGGCAGCGAAAGCCGCTCCCGACATGCGCATACGGTTTACCACCTCCCACCCAAAGGATATGAGCGACAGGACGCTGGAGGTGATGGCAAAATACCCCAATATCGCAAAACATATCCACCTGCCTGTGCAGAGCGGCAGCAACAGCGTATTGAAGGCGATGAACCGCAAATATACGCGCGAATGGTATCTGGACCGCGTGGCGGCAATCCGCCGCATACTTCCGGAGGCGGGTCTGTCAACGGATATGTTCACCGGATTCCATAATGAGAGCGAGGAGGATTTCGAGCAGACACTGTCGCTGATGCGCGAGGCCGGTTTCGACTCGGCTTTCATGTTCAAATATTCCGAGCGTCCAGGCACTCTGGCAAGCCGCGAGATGCCCGACAATGTGCCCGAGGAGGTGAAGATCGAGCGTCTCAACCGGATGATTGCCCTGCAGAATGAGCTGTCGCTCGAAAGCAACTTTCGGGATGTAGGCAAAGAATTTGAGGTGCTGATAGAGGGCACTTCCAAGCGCAATGCAGAGGAATTGTCCGGACGCACATCGCAAAACAAGGTGTGTGTATTTCCGGCAAAAGGACACAAACCGGGAGAATTTATCCGTGTTCGTGTCCTTTCAGCCAGTTCGGCAACTTTACGCGCCGAAATTATTTAAATAATATCCCTTAAATAAAGGTTCATCCGTTTTATTCCCGGATGAACCTTTATTTTTTGCCTTATTTTTTGGCTGCATCAATGTCGTTGAGAAGCGACTTGACTGCGGCCTCGAGCTGGGCATCGCGCCCTTTCACTATATCCCGAGGCTCATTCTTTACCTTGATATCCGGTTCGAGCTGTGTATTCTCAAGGATGGTGCCGTCTTCGGTGCGGAATGCCACCACCGGCACGCCAAATATCAGGTCAGGATTCTGAAGCGTAATCCAGTTCACACTCGACATTGTGCCGGGCACGGGCATACCCACGAGTTTGCCGAGATTTTTGTGCTTGTAAACCCAGGGGGTGCCGTGGGCGTTGCTATAGTTGGCCTCGCCGATAACCATTACAGAAGGTTTGTTCCAGCGGCGCGAGGGCATCTCGCCTGTGGGTCGTCCGTGAACCACCTGTGTCAGATATTTGTCGCCACTGAAGAGCACCTCTATATCCTCATGCAGACGACCTCCGCCATTCCAGCGGGTGTCGATAACCACACCCTCTTTGTTGTAATATTTACCAAGGAGTTTGGAATATATTGCGCGGAAACTGTCGTTGTTCATGGATTTCAGATGCACATATCCGAGACGACCTCCGGAAAGGCTGTCAACCGCTGCTTCGCGTCCGGCAATCCAGCGGTCGTAGAGCAATGCACTCATTGCCGCACTTCCTATGGGGAGCACGACTTCATCCCAGGTCTCGCCTGTGGAGGGGCGACGGAAGGATACGAGGGTCTTCTTCTTCGAGGTGTTGTTGAGCAGGGTCTCCCAGTTTTCAGCATCCGATGTTTTAGTGCCGTTGATGGCTGTGATCACATCACCAGGGCGAACCTTGGATGATGCGCGGTCGAACGGACCTTTTTTCACCACCTCTGCCACCACTACATCCTTGCTGTTGCCCGACATATCGTAGAGCAGACCGAGTGATGCCGTGGGATCCTCCGCACTGTCGGGATAATAGCGACCGCCTGAGTGCGACACGTTGAGCTCGCCGAGAAGCTCGCTGAGAAGTTCGCCGAAGTCATAGTTATTATTGATATGGGGCAGGAAGCGGCGATAATTAGCAACATACATATCCCAGTCTATCGGCATCTCCGGGAGGTAGAAACGCTCGCGGGCTTCGTTGGCAACATAGTCAAGCATCACTTCGCGCTCCTTGTCGGGATCCACCTTAACCTTGCCTGAGACAGACACAGTCTTGAGGTCTTTGCTCTTGGGATTGAATTTCTTCACTGTGCTTCCGATGAGCCAGAGATTCCCATCCTTATCCATGTGCATACGGCTGCCTCCGGCATTTTTCTTCACCAGAGACACATCCCCCTTGCGGAGATCTTTCTTCCAGAGGTCGTTGCCATCCTCAAATGTGGCGAGATAATAGAGGGCATCGCCATCTTTGGTGATAGCATAATCACCGAGATTAGATGAATTGGGAGTCAGGCGCACGATACGATCCATGATTCCCTCGCGATCCACACGGGTTTCATTCTTAGCTGTTTCCTCTTTCTTTGCGCTGTCGTCTTTTCCGGCATCCTTCCCTTTCTTGCCGCTATCCTTGCTGTCTTCTTTCTTTGCGGATTTCTTCTGCTGGTCCTCCACTTCTTTAAGCAGGGCGTAATCTTCTTCCGAAAGGCGGAATTTGTCGTAGGTTTCCTGATTCAGGAATACCATCATAACGTCATATTCCGACCCCCAGGAGGCATGGTTGCGCATACCGTAACGCTCTGAGGCGAAGATTACGGCATTACCGTCGGGGGTGAAATGCGGAGCCTGGTCGAAATAGCCGGTATTTGTAAGGTTGATGAACTCACCTGACTCCACATTGATTATGGCAATATCGCCATAAGGATCGTGCATCGGATTCATGATCTCGCAGGTGAGCCATTTGCTGTCGGGACTCCATTCCACTTCGTAGCCTCCGGAGCGGCTGTTGGTGATCTTGTCGGCATAAGTCTTGGCCTTGCCTGATGCGAGATCCATAACTTTGAGGATTCGGCGGTCTTCCACGAATGCCATCTTCTTGCCATCGGGCGAGATGGAGGGATAGCTGCGTTCAACGCCATCATCGGGGAACATAGCCTCCTCCTCTATCAATGTAGCATTGGAGAAATTGGGATCCTCGCTTCGCTTGATGGTGGCTTTATAGATATTGTTTATACCGGAACGGAGCGATCCGTAATAAAGCGTGCGTCCGTCGGCACCCCAGGATATGTTTTTCTCCATGGCAGGGGTGTTGGTAATCTGCTTTATCGAGGGATACTCTGTGGAGGCTACAAACACTTCCCCTCTCTGGGTGAATGCCATCTGCTTCCCATCAGGAGATATCACGGCTCCGCTCACGCGGCTGAAGGGGATGGTCTCCACATCGGTAAGGTTGTCATCTGTAAGGTTGATATCCAGCTTCTTTGGCTGGGAGCCGGGCTGCATGGTGTATAACTCGCCGTTATATACAAATGAGAGACGGTCGCCGGCGCCGGCGCTAAGATAGCGCACGGGATGATCCTTGAAATTGGTGAGCTTCTTTACCGGTGCTCCGGCATTCAGTGCCGAGCTGTAGACGTTGAAGGAATCACCGTTTCGCTCGCTGAGGAAATAATATGTCTTGCCATCGGATGAAAGCGCGGGACTGCGGTCCTCTCCGGCGATGTTTGTAAGGTTGGTGAACGCTCCGCTTTTGGCATCGTGCATCCAGATATCGCGGGTTACGGAGGATGTATGATGCTTGCGCCACTTGTCTTCCGAGCCTTTCACATCCTCAAACAGGAAGCTGCCATCGGGGCGTACTGCCACATTTACTGCGGGCACTCCGAGCACCTGGCGCACTTTGCCGCCATCAACAGTTACTGCATACAATTCGCTCTGGGAGCGATGCGGGAACTGTGCACTGCTCACCGGATCCTGGATAACGGCTGAGAAATATACCTCTTTGCCATCAGCGCTGAAGGCCTCGGGGGTCTCGTTGGCGGAATGAGAGGTGAGGCGTTCGGGCGTGCCTCCGGTGGAGGGGATGATGTAGATGTCCTTGCCGCCGTTGCGGTCGGAAGCGTAGGCAATTTTGGTGCCGTCGGGCGACCATACCGGGACATTCTCATAGGATGAGCCGGAGGTGAGGCGCTTTGCTTCGCCGCCATCTGCCGACACTGTGTAGATATCTCCTTTGTAACCAAAGGCTATCTGCTTGCCGTCAGGGGAAATCTTTGCCTCCCTGACCCACATGGGATTGACTGCGCAAGCCAGGCTGCTGACTCCGGCAACCATACATGTTGTTAGAAATGTCTTTTTCATTTGCGGAATTATGATGTCTGGTTATGTTAATGGTAATGAGGAACGGAGGGTGAATATCTTGCCGGTCTCTCCGCTGAAAAGCGCTCGCATGGCCGGCACGGCTCCATTGCGCGGAGTGCGTATCAGCGGGCGGAAAAGAACATCAGCGATGGGGTCAAACCAACGATCCATTCTTATCATGGAGGAGTCTACTATGCCGGGATCGGCACAGTTCACGCTCACTCCATGCTGTTTCCCTTCCTCCTGGAAATCTGCTGCAAAGCGTGTGATCCAGGCTTTGGAGAGGGAATATGTGGTGAGCTGACCGAAGGATTTTTCATCAACTGTGGCCGGGAGACGGTCGGTATGCCAGCGGCGTCGCGTGAGGGAGGTGGTGAACACTATGGATCCTCCGGGAGCTATCTGCGGCAGCAGAAGCTGGTTGAGAAGTCGCGTGTTGTGGTAGTTGACATTCATCGTTGTCTCCGGACCATCCTCACTGAGAGAAAAATGGCGCTCCATGGTGCCGGCATTGTTGATTATTCCGGCAAGTTCGGTGCCATTGAGCTTGTTGACGGCCTCCACAACAGAGGCGGAGCGGTTTAGATCTATCTTAAGAAACCGGGCATCGAAAACGGAAACACCGCGGGCTATATCGCCTAAAGTGTCGGCAAAACGGCGCTCCGAACGGCATGCCATGAACAGAGGGATATGGAGCTTGATCAATGCCCTGCATATCTCCCTGCCTATGCTGCCGCTGGCTCCGGTAACAAGCACCGGAAGACCTTTCGGCAAGTTGTTTATGTTCAGTTCAGTCAGTTTTTTCATCCTGAATGATGGTTATGGACGCGTTATGTTTTTATCAAGCATGCGATGCTTTATCTGCATTCGCACGCCTGTTGGAAGGGAGGCTGCAAATACTATGGCTATGCGGTTGAGCATACCGTTTATATATTGTTTCTTCCCTTTCAGCATTTTCTTCACGGCATGGCGCACAAAGCGTTCGGGAGTATCGATTGCTCCGATACGCACCGCCAGCTTTTTCAGTGGTGTCGGAAGTCCGAAGAGGTCTGTGGCTATTCCTCCGGGACATGCCACTGTTACGGACACGCCGTAATCCTTTAATTCGTAGTGCAGTGCACGAGAGAAGACACGAATATAGGCTTTTGTAGCCGAGTACATGGCAATTCCGGGCATGGGCATCCAGCATGACATGGATGACATGTTGAGTATCCTCCCCCTGCCCCTCTCTTTGAAGCGGAGGGCGAATGCGCGGCTCAGATTTGTCACTGCCGACATGTGCAGGTCAATGAAGCATTGAATCTTGCGGTCGGAAGTTTCTATCACGGGCAAAAAGCTGAAGATTCCGGCATTGTTGATCAAATAGTCTGCCTCAAGATTGTGGGAATCAAGGTAGTCGAGTATCTGAGCCACTGAATCCGGAGCGGTAAGATCGGCATATAGAGGATAAGTCGAGACTCCGCTGCTTTGCGCAATCTCGGCGGCACATATCTTCAATTCCTCGCGCTGATTGCTTATCATCATGAGGTTGCACCCTTTGGAGGCAAGTTCCCGGCAAAAGCACAGACCTATGCCACTGCTTGCACCGGTCACTACAGCCAATTTCCCTTTGATATCCTTGTCTGCTTTCATGGTCAAACTGCATTCTCTGTTTTGGCATTCCGGCGCTTCACTCTCTCAATCTCTTTACGGATGGCTGGCGGAAGGTCGCTGCAATGTTTGTGGCATGCCATCTCGCGTGAATACATGCGGGCTATGCAGTAGTTGACATGGTCGCAGCCGCAGCGGTGGCTTTCCTCTGCCTTCATGCGGTTTACAAAATCCGGCTCGTTGATGAGGGCACGGGCCATTTGGATAAAGTCAAAGCCCTCTTCATCAAGCACTTTATCAGCTCCTTCGCGACTGATCACACCACCTACGTAGACCAGCGGGAGCTTCAGCTCCTTGCGAAACTTACGGGCATCATCAAGGAAGTATAGCTCCTTGAAAGGCTCGGTGGGAATCATGTATTTGCCTACAGCACGGACTCCGTATTTGAGCCACCATTGATGCATATAGTGCGTCATGGAGTATATCGGCATCTGTCCGCGCATCACATACATCGGAGCTTTGCTTACGAATCCCCCTGAGAGTACGATTCCGTGCACGCCCGCTTTCTCGATTTCACGGGCTACGGTGAGGCAGTCGTCAATCTCAAGCCCCCCCTTGAAACCGTCGCGCATATTGGTTTTAACAAGCACTCCCATGTCGCTTCCCGCGGCTTTCATCACTTCTTCGAGAACCATCTTCATGAATGTCATGCGGTTTTCAAGCTTGCCGCCGTATTCATCATGACGGTGATTGGTGTATGGTGAAAGGAATTGGGAGATGAGATAGCCGTGACCGGCATGCACCTCCACACAATCGAATCCGGCATCGCGGGCTGTGTTGACGGCTGTGCCGAAGTCGCGCGCCATCTGCTTGATTTCATCTTTGCGTAGTCCGCGGCATATCGTGGGTGAATATAGGTTGAAGCCTGTGCTTGGAGCCACAGGAACGCCTCCGGCTGTGGCTATATGGGTCATGTTGCCGCAATGCCCTATCTGTATGGAGGCTTTCGCACCACGGCTATGGATGCCGTCGGTGATCTCCCGCAAGCCGGGAACTATCTCGGGACGCAACCACAACTGGGTGTTGAATGATAATGCCGAGCGGTTGATGCCGGCGTATGCCAGAGTGGTCATGCCTATCCCTCCCTCTGCCACGCTCCAATGATAGTCGCGGAGCATGGGGGTTGGTCCGTTATCTTTGCCCATCCCTTCGAATGCTGCCGACCGGATAGTGCGGTTGCGCAGCTCTACGGGACCTATTTTTGCTGTTGTAAATAACTTCTTATCCATTAAATAGACTCTCAAATAAACCTTTAATACAGGAATGGTATGATGTATCTACGGTTAAGTTTTTTATACTCATCGCCAAACTCTTCAATATAGCGTGCGTGAATTTTCCGCGCACGGGGTGCAAGATTGGCGAAAGTCCACTCGGCAAATGCTAATCCACCGATGCTCCATGTGAGAATGGCATATCCTGTCCATTCAAGGAATTCACCGAAATAATTGGCAGATGTTACAAAATTGTAAAATCCGCCGCGGGGTATGTAATGACGAGTGTCACCGGGTTTGCGCAAATTGCGTATTATGTGGTCTGAATTCCAATTGATTGCCATACCGGCAAAGAATAATAAAGCTCCTGAGATAAACAGAGGACTCCAAAGCCATGAATCCGGATATCGGTCGGCGGGTGCGACGTAGAACAGCCAGCCACCTATCATATAAGCATTTATAACATTGAATGTTACACCCATAATAATAATGGCAAGCGGCATACGGCTTTTCCCTTTTATAAGCATGGGGAATATGAATGAACGTTGGAAATAATGGAGCAGAAACATAAGCCCCATCACCATCGGGGGTGCTTCAAAACGGCGGTGGCTGCATAGCCATAGGGCTGCCATTGCAGCAAATGCCGGCACCTCCATGAGCACCCATCCGAGGCGGTTGCCGATAGTTGGTCCCCACTTGCTTGTGTACATCATGCCATAACCTGCGGTAACGCGATGTAGTGCTATAAACACGATGACGGCAAGCACTATCATCGCGCCTACTACTGCATAGTAAAAATCTGTATTGAATATCAATAGTTCTGACATAGACGTTTCAAAAGTCAAGTTACACCGGCAATATGGGTATTTGGACCTGCCCTCATTTTGAAGTTACCATTCAAATTTCTTTATCAGGCAGACTCTAAATTATGCAGGAATTTAACCAACAATTGACAAAAGTAGTTTAAAAAATCCGAATGACCAAACCCAAATTGGATTAAAAGGGGAAAATTTGGATTAAAGGGTATTTTTGTCGAAAAAGAAGTTCCGTAACAGTGCTGAATCGAGGCACAGCGGGGTATGAACTCAATTGTATGCCGCTATTGTGACGGATGGATATGGGGCGGATTACGGTAATGAGAGAGGTGCTGTTTTATAGCCGGATGGATTTGGGGTGGATTATGGGGGATGAGTTAAATTTTTTAAATTATTTGTGAAAAGGGTTTGTAATTAAAAAATAATATGTAACTTTGCGGACGAATTCGGGGCGTAGCGCAGTCCGGTTAGCGCACCTGCTTTGGGAGCAGGGGGTCGAAGGTTCGAATCCTTTCACCCCGACAAACTTGGAATTTAGACATATTAAAGACGAGCCCAGGTGGCGGAATGGTAGACGCGCTCGTTTCAGGTGCGAGTGCTGCGAGGCGTGCAGGTTCGAGTCCTGTTCTGGGCACAATGTAAAATTGTAAGTGATTAATTCCCAATCGCTTGCAATTTTCGGTTTTAATCCGTGTCAACGCGGTGTCAACCGACATCACACCAACACCCCTTTTCAACCGAAATAAATCGCTTTGTACTGGGTTGAATAAATCAAGAATAAATTCTTTAACGTTTTTTAATATAGCGAAATCCTGATGAGCACCAAACCTTCTCCTGATGCCTTGAAAATGCTTCATTCTATCAATGATCATTTTAATAAATTATTTAAGACAAATATCTATTCTCATTTATTTCGTCGTGAATTTTTCCACCGTTATAAAATCGAGAGTGCTTCCGCATTCTCTATCTTTGGCAATGATGCTTACATTGTTGGGTTGGGATTTATTGATTGTTGGGATTTTGATAAAAATATCAGTGCCATTGAAAAAAAGATAAATGAAACCATTCAATGTAATCAAGAAAAGATCTCTCATCTGAATAGTCTTATTCCCGTTGTTACAAAAGAAATCAGAGAAGGAAGACTTGATAAGGAATATTGGAATCTTTTCAATGACACATTGAAAGAAGTACAAAAATGGGAGAATAACGCAGATGATGAATATATCTATTTGCCACATTTTCTAAACAAATTAAATGGAAATATCAAGTCAGATTATAAGATTATCATAGAACATCTAAAGCAAAGTTTGGTCTGGAAAAATGATGATAACAAAGCAAATGTCCTATATCAGCAACTTTGTATCTGGATTGATGATGACACTACAAAGGCGCAATATGGTAAAAGGAGATGGAAGGCAATGAAGGAAAAATTTGCCCTAATGGATGAAATGTGGTTTAGCTTAAAAGATGATTTAGATTTTGAGAAGTCAAAACAACTAATATCCGAAGTCTTTTATCCGGATCAAGAGGAGTATTATAAGCTATTAGAAGAATGGGCAGAGAATGGAATCAAAGATAAACAATGCGCGAGTTGGATAAAAAATTTTCTATGGAAAGGAAGGACATTACCTATCCGCCAAGTTCAAGTTCTTCGATATAAAGGCAATACTGATAAGGGTAAGACTTTTCTCTTATCAAAATATGAAGAAAAGTTGAAATGGAATGAGAAAAAAAAACGAGATAGAGAGTATGCCCATAAATCTGTGTTTGACACTTTTGATGAAAATTATAATTCATTTCAAGAAATTTGGACAAATTTTGAGAATGAGTATTCATTATTCCCTAAATGCATCTGTGCAAATGTCGAATTAAAAGATTTCCCAAAATTCTCTATGTTTGGGGAGTGGACTGATGGTATCAAAATTCAGCATGATACCATTCACTATAGTATTCTTGTTGTCAATATGACTCTTGAAGCTACAAATAGATACTTTTATACCTACCGCAGTAAGTATAAGGAAAGTTGGAAAAAGATTATAATCTATGGAGACAATGCATTTAGATTGATTAAGGATTACTTAGCATATATTATGCCCGATATGGAAGTCAATGATAATATAGTAGGGTGTATATCCTTAATTGACACTTCATTAAAATCCAGTCCTAAAGGTATTACTTCATTGCTGAGTTATACCAAGGAAGATTATGATCCCAATCCAAAAATTTTAGCCCATTTTTACAAAACAGGCTCGGCTTTATCGTCGCAGGGATTTCAAAACACCTTAGGCTACAGACTCTTTACAAATGCAGCAATCTTTCATATCGCTAACAGGATTGGCTATTCAATCAATCTACCCTTAGATAGATCACTATCGGACGAGGAATTATCATCTCTATTGCAAAGTATCAAAAAGAATATTGATTTGCTATCATTTGAGGAAAGGTACTTGTGTCATTTTCTAAATTATGTTCAGTATAAATTCCCGATAGATGAAGATGTGATTTTCAAAAAATTTCGGTTAAGTAGGAGAATCAACTTATTTCACAATATACAGGAACATTACTCAACTCCAATATTCAGCGAATGGCTGTTCCCGTTTGCAAAAATAGTTTATGAATATAAGAATACGGAATTTAAGAAAAACACTGATTCTGTTGGCGGTGATTTTTATAAGTATAGAGATGATTTAAGCTCATGGTTTGATAAAACTAATCCACATTTTCTTTATAACTTACGGATTCTTTGCTATCTAAATTGGGTATTTATTTCCAATAAAACTGGAAATATAAAGAAGCTCCCGGCTCTATGGCTCTATTATACGCTTTACTCATGCCAGCTGGACGCATATAATAAAGACTATGCTTTCTTCAACTCTTTATTATATTATACCTGTATTCAAAACGAAAAAATTTTTATAAAACTTTTAGAGCATATAAAAAACACCTCCTCTGACGATCTATGGAGCAAATATGATGTTAATACAATATTTTTCAATATAGTACGACTTTATAGTAATGTTTTTAAAGGGTGGGGAAAATCTCTTTCGTATCAACAACGAGAGTTTTTAAATGATGGAAAGTGGAAACATGATTTACTTGGACTGTATCAGAAAAATCGGAAAGATATAAAGATTATTGATAATGAGGAAACATCTAAATTAGCTTCCGAGTTGTTTAACCAAATCTCTATAATTTTAGAAATCTGAATTTTTCATTTGATTATACTGATATCCTCCTTCGGGAGGATATTTTG
>CAZEUD010000025.1:0-29856 GCA_964515455.1 uncultured Sangeribacter sp. | reverse complement strand
CTCAACTCCACTCTTGCGAGTGGCGCTGCTTGTCTTGGTAGCATAATGTCATTGTACGTTGCTTTCTAAGCCGAAAGCGAACGCAAAGTTATAGCAAATTTTTAATCTGACCAAACTTTTTTATCAAAAAATTTGTTATTTTTTCTTCAGATTTATTTAACTATCTAATTTGTTGAATTTTATATCAAAATTGAAAATAAATAAAAGGAGCCACTTCTTCCGACATAAATTCGATTACAAGCTGAATCACGGTGAGAAATACAAGCAATTTGAATATCCAGGGACTTCTTATAAATGTATCCTGACATATATCAGCCCATCGCTGCGGTACAAAATGAAATATAGTGAGCGAAATCATCATTATGCACCATACCTTACGTGCTTCAAAGAATTGAGGAATCTGGTTAAAATCAAAATCCACGAAAATATTCTTTATAATCAAGACTGAATCCTCAAAGGATGCCGCTCTGAAAAATACCCACAGGAGGGAAACGTAGACAAATGTAATGAGCCAAAATACAAAAATTGTCAGGAAATTATCCGGTATTTTCTGCAATACAGGTTTACAAGCCTTATGCACGGCAAGTCCCACACCATGCATCGCACCCCAGAATATAAATTTCCAAGCTGCCCCATGCCATAATCCTCCAATTAGCATTGTCAGGAAATTATTAACATAGGTACGAATTGTACCTTTCCGGTTTCCTCCCAACGGTATATATACGTAATCCCTCAACCATGAGGAGAGGGATATATGCCAACGACGCCAAAATTCCGTAAGATTGCGACTTTGATATGGTGAATCGAAATTTATCCCCAATCTGAAACCCATGATAAGTGCAAATCCTATAGCCATATCCGAATATCCTGAGAAATCACAGTATATCTGCATAGTATAACCCAGTACGCCCATTAACGTCTGTACGCCGGTATAGAGAGTGGGATCATTGAATATAAGATCATTAAACTGCGAAATATAGTCTGCAATAAGCGCTTTCTTTACAATACCTGCAATAATTAGCCACAAGCCGCCATAAATGTCGGTTTTTGAAGCCTCCACATTCTTTTCTAACTGCGGGAGAAAATAATCAGCCCTTACAATAGGACCGGCAACCAGTGCCGGGAAAAAAGAAAGGAAAAAGAGGTATTCAATCCAGGTACGAGTGGGTGCTATTTTACCTTTATAAACATCTACTACATAGGAAATAGACTGAAATGTGTAAAAAGAAATGCCTACAGGTAATATTATATCCAATGGTTGGAAATTCCCTTCAACCATCATATTCCAGTTCCAAAGAAAGAAGTTTGCGTATTTGAAATACCCGAGAATTGAAAGTGAAAGGGTTATTGAAAAAACCAGAAGAGAAATTTTTGCACCTTTCCTTGCGGCTCTTGCTATACCACGAGACACAAGCCAATCCACTAATGACGTGGCAAGAAGCATAAGAAAGAAAAATCCGCTGGATTTATAGTAGAAATATATGGAGAACAACACCACAAACACCACCATCTTCATCCTGCTTTTCTTTAGCAGTGAATAGATGGGTATAAATATCAGGAATAGAAGCCAAAAGAGTCCGCTTGAAAATAGCATTGGAGCTTGTGGATCGTATCTGAACATTGAAACAAGATTGCCCAACGCTACATCCCAACTATTTATAATATTATCAAACATGATTCTATTATCTATTTATTCAGAGCTTTTAGAAAAACGATATGAGGATTAGCTTTACCTATAGAATCCGAAGGAATTTCAGCGGTAAACGGATGAGAACTTTCAGGAAGCCATCTCATTATACTATCCACCCATAACGCAGAACTTTCTTTGGTAGGGTGAATATTATCTTTTTTCCTTTTGAACTCCATACCTGCCGAACGGAAAAATCGCCTGATACCACACATTCGTTCCAACATATCGTTGATACCAGTGTCCTCCTTCCAGTTAGGCGGACCTATCCAAACAAAAGGTATAGTGTCAATCATCTCAATTATTTTCTTCACATAAGGAGCTCTAACCTCCGGGTTCTTAAAATACAACTCATTGCTTCCAAGCGAAATAAATATTTGAGTTGGTTTGAATTTATCAATATAATACAGCAGGGTATCCGACTCCGCCCAAATCTTGGTATTACTTGAATCCCAATTAACTGAGTTAATTTGATGTCCGTTCTGCCGGGCATATTGAGCAAGACGAAGCGCAAGATTAAAAGTCATTGAATCCCCGAATATAAAAAGGGATTGAGGAGTGGAATCTGTCACAATAACATTCTGCATATCGAACTCCTTTTCCACGCTGTCAATTTCAGCAATTACTTCATCATGATAATCCAACTTCTGCTTGAGCAGACTTTCTGCTATTGGAGCTTTCTTCATATTCCAGCTTCCAATCCTTATGTCATCGGAAAAAGAGATGGTAACAATCACAATGAGAGCTACAGCAAGGAGCAACCACAAATGAATATAATAATATGTGGAATTTTTACGAGACATACTTTCAAATAGTGAATATTTTAAAGATAAGTTCAGTCAGAAGATCGTATTCATTTTGAAAAGAATTCACTCCTTTTGATTTTACATCAAAATCTCTAAGGGCATGCACTGCATTTACAGCACGATACGGATTATAATTCCTCATACCATCTTTAAGTTCATTTAATTGAGCCTGAAAACGTAAACCTAACTCAGCTTTAAGAGAATTATCTGACTTATCCGGCAAATAATGTGCAATCACAAGTTTGCTAAAAAAATTAAAGAGTACGGTAGTGGTCATTGTGGTAGGATTTGTCTTGGGATTGGATTTAAAGTATCTTATAATCTGAACCGCTTTCGGATAATTCTTATTGGCAACAGCCGTGGTAAGTTCGAAATTATTGAAATCCTTTGAAATCCCTATATTTTTCTCAACATCCTCTGCCGTGATGCGCTGTGAGCCCGGACCTTTTATCTGAATCAATTTATTTACTTCTCCAAATAATTTTGTCAAAGGACCTCCTATATAATCACAAAGCATCCTTGTAGCATTATCATCAACACTACATTTGTGTAACGCACAATAATCTTTCAAATGAGAGGGAAGCTGATAATCCTTTACCCTTTCACTTTTAAATATCAAAGCACCGGCTTTCGAAGCGTTTTTCATCAATGCAGATGTAGCATTGAGGTTTTCTCCTTTGTAAGCGACAACAAAAACTGTGGACTGATTGGGTTTTAACACATACGGAGCTAACTTCTCAAGTGATTGTTTTGCCTGTTGTTTGGATTGTGCTTCTTTAAGAATGACAATTCGGCGAGAAGCCATAATCGGCAATTGCTGGCATGCGGCCACCACAGTCTCCATATTTGCATCAATCCCAAAATAAACATTTTGGTTAAAATCCCGGTCTTCTTCCGCTATGCCTTTACTTTCAATTGCATTTACTATACAGTCTATATAATAATCCTCCTCCCCCATCAAAAGATAGACGGGAGAGAATATTCCTTTATTTATATTAGTGATTATTTCTCTGAATGTAGGGTTCGCCATAAATTTTTATTCTTTAAGCAGCTAAATAGCTAAGAAAATAAGTCGATATATGTTTAAATCAGCTAACTTGTTTACCAACAGACTTAAACAAGCCCTTGAATTTATATATGAAGCAGAAAAGAAATACTCCGCTCAATATTGCTAACCAAGGTATGCCGGATTTGGTAACACCAAGCATTTCCACATTTTCATATATAATCCCCTTTGCAGAAAGCCACGTGAAGAAAACAACAATACAATTATTAAGGGCATGGGCAAAAACCGAAGTCCATATACTTCCACTCCAAACAAAAAGATAACCGAAAAAAGCGCCAAGCAATAATCTTGGAATGAATCCATAAAACTGAAAATGCATGAAACTGAAAATGAATGCTGCTATCCAAATCGCAGCATGTCCGGACATCCCCTGGGAGAGCATGCGCTGCAATCCGGCACGGAAAAACAGCTCCTCCGCAAAACCGGTGAGACATCCAACTATTAATATTCCTGATGCCAAACCTCCTATAGTTGTATCAGACAAAATTGTATCTGAAAGTTCACGGCTGTCGTTTTCCCATTTCCTCAAAGTAATCTCCAATTCGCTCATAGAGGATGAGAAATCAATGGTTTCATTCCAGTAAATAATCTGATTTAGGAATCCGACACCAATTATAAAACAAATAACGACAGCTATAATATTTTTTATTTGAGGAGTTTTATCTAATGTAAGAATCGTTAACGGCTTGGAAAATTCAAGACAAGCCGCAACTATTGAAGGCACAACAAACACCAATATCGACTGGAGTGCTGATATAACGAGAATCCTTGTGCGTGGATTCATATCCACATTATGTAATACGCCATTCAATGCTCCTACCGCTATGAAAGTTATAAGGAAAACAGCAAAGAAGATGGCAAGACGCGAAATAAGCGGCAGCCGCATATCTTTATATTGAGGATAACTTAAGTGATTAGACATTAATCAAACTTCTTACGAGTGAAAACAAAATCGCGACCAAGATATTTTTCCCGGACAATCGGATTGACAGCCAACTCCTCGCTTGTGCCTTGAAACAGCACCTTACCCTCGAAAAGCAGATAAGCCCTGTCAGTGATACCCAGAATAGAATCAGCCTTATGGTCGGTTATCAATATTCCGATGTTTCTCTCCTTAAGGTGATATACAACCTCTTGAATATCTTCCACTGCTATAGGATCGACAGCTGCGAAAGGTTCATCAAGCATTATAAATTTTGGATTTATGGCGAGACAACGGGCAATTTCAGTGCGTCTGCGTTCACCTCCGGAGAGGTTGTTACCTAAATTATGGCGCACTTTCTCCAGAGAAAACTCTCTTATTAACGATTCCAATTTCTCCTTCTGATACTCCTTGGAAGTATCTGTCATCTCAAGAATTGAACGAATATTGTTTTCCACAGATAATGTCCGGAACACGGAAGCCTCCTGGGGAAGATATCCGATTCCAAACTGTGCTCGTTTATACACAGGATATTCGGTAATGTCATGGTCATCAAGAAATACCTTCCCTTCATTAGGCTTTATCAACCCTACAGTCATATAGAAAGTAGTTGTTTTACCGGCTCCGTTAGGACCAAGCAAACCAACAATTTCACCCTGCGTTACATCTATGGAAACTTTGTTGGCAACAGTGCGTTTACCATATTTTTTTACAAGATTCTCCGTACGCAGCACACCTTTTTCCGGCACAATAACAGTTTCGGAAATACCGTTTTCATCATTAACTTCAGTAATTTCCACTTGCTGCATGTCAGGCTGAAC
Source organism: uncultured Sangeribacter sp. (assembly GCA_964515455.1). GTDB lineage: Bacteria > Bacteroidota > Bacteroidia > Bacteroidales > Muribaculaceae > Lepagella. The sequence goes on along the minus strand of CAZEUD010000025.1, from coordinate 24,554 downwards.
ACCCTCAAGCTCCAGTTCCTCTTCGGCTGAAAGTTTTTCAGATATTTCGGAATCTTCAGATTTAGAGAATCTTTTTTTATCAAATATTGCTTTAAATTTCATTTCTTGGCTTAAGCAAAGAGCGGATATAATCAGTAAGGAGCTTTATTGCAACATTATTATGACCACCTTGCGGCACAATCAAGTCAGCATACCTCTTCGAAGGCTCTATATATAATTCATGCATGGGTTTCAGCGTTTCCTCATACCTGTCAATAACCATTTGGGGTGTACGACCACGCTCTATACAATCTCTGTGGATTACACGGATCAGTCGTTCGTCAGCATCAGCATCCACAAATACTTTTACATCCATCATATCTCGCAGCTCCTTATCGGTAAGTACCAGAATTCCCTCCACAACAACAACTTCTCTTGGTTCGACATGAACAGTGGCTCGTAGTCTTGAGCAAGTAATGAAATCATAGGTAGGCATCTCAATAGACTTTCCAGCCTTCAAACGCTCCAGATGCTTTACAAGCAAGGGCCATTCAATAGAAGCCGGCTCATCATAATTCATTTTAAGACGCTCTTCAAGAGGGATATGTGCATTGTCTTTATAATAACAATCTTGAGGAATCACAGCCACCTCATCCTTGGGGAGACTTTCAATAATTTTTCTCACTACCGTTGTTTTGCCGGAGCCGGTTCCTCCCGCGATACCAATAATCAACATAATAAGGGTTGCTTTTATTAAGGCAAAATTAGTAAAAACCGCTTATCTCTCCAAATTTTTTATTAACTTTGCATTTAATAATTAGCGTAAGGATTAACTGCCGCAACATACAGGCAGAAAAATAAAGAAAAAATTAAGAGACAGACTCTATTAACATGATTGTAACTTCAATAAAATCATTCGGTCGCTACTGCATATTCTTGACCCAGATATTCAGATTGCCTGAGAAATGGCGTGAATTTTTCAAGCAACTGATATTTGAAATCAATAAGCTTGGAGTGGATTCAATTCCGCTTGTAACAATTATATCTATTTTCATAGGTGCCGTAATCTGTATCCAGATGACAATCAATATCGTATCTCCAATGATACCATCATATTCCACAGGATTGGCTACCAGGGAGATTCTTTTGCTTGAATTTTCATGCACAATGATGTCGCTTATCCTTGCCGGAAAAGTCGGCAGCAACATTGCATCCGAGATCGGCACCATGAGAGTCACAGAACAGATAGATGCCATGGAAATCATGGGGCTGAACGCTGCCAATTACATTGTTCTCCCCAAAATAATAGGATTTGTATTGTTTGTACCTGTACTTTGCGTTCTATCCATGTTCATGGGTCTTGTCGGGGGGGCATTAGTAGCTGAGTTCACAGATATGATATCCCTTGACAAATATGTTTATGGGATACAGTCATTTTTTAATGAATGGTATATCTGGTATGCCATAATCAAGACTTTGTTTTTTGCATTCATCGTAAGTTCAGTAGCAGCTTATTATGGATTTTATGTAAGGGGGGGATCGTTGGAAGTTGGACAGGCAAGCACCAAGGCAGTGGTGTCGAGTTCCATTCTAATCCTTCTTGCAGATGTGATACTTACAAAATTATTACTGCAATGATTGAAGCTAAGAATGTATCAAAATGGTTTGACGAGCAAAGAGTCTTGTATGATATTAATGCCAGATTTGACACCGGCAAAACTAACTTGATAATCGGACAGAGCGGTTCCGGGAAAACTGTGTTCATGAAATGCCTTATCGGGCTGCTCACTCCGGAAGAAGGTGAAATTCTTTATGATGGGAGACGTTTCCGCGATCTAAACGCAGAGCAGAAACGAGAACTTCGCACAGAAATAGGGATGCTTTTTCAGGGATCTGCCCTATTTGATAATGAGACCGTGCTCGGCAATGTGATGTTCCCACTGAAACTCTTTAGCAAAATGTCGAAAGCAGAGCAATTGGAACGCGCACACTTCTGTATAAAACGTGTTGGTCTGCAAAATGCAGATGATAAATATCCATCGGAAATATCCGGAGGAATGCAGAAACGAGTTGCAATAGCGAGAGCAATCGCATTGAATCCCAAATACCTTTTCTGCGATGAACCGAACTCAGGTCTTGATCCCAGAACCTCCATTATGATTGATGAGCTATTGAGTGATATTACTCACGAATATGATATAACCACGATAATCAACACACATGACATGAACTCTGTGCTTGGAATCGGAGAACATATTGTCTTCATCAATCAAGGATACTGCGATTGGACAGGAAATGACAAGACTATTTTCAAAAGCCACAGCAAAAGTCTCAATGATTTTGTCTTCGCATCAAAGTTATTCCGGGAGGTGAAGGTATATCTTGAAAAAGAATATGAATCAGAAAACGATTGATAACATAGAATAAATAATGAAATTGAATATATAAATAATGAAATTGAATATATATATGAAAAGATCTTTTCTTAGCGCAGCAATTGTTGCCATAACAGCACTTCAAGGCTTGTCGTGGGGACAGAAGGGACACGATACAGTATGTTTCATTGCAGAAAATCACCTTACTCCTGCAGCAAAGGCAGCCGCGGAGAAATTACTTGGAGGAAAATCTATTGTTTATTATGCCAATTGGCTTGACAATGCATCCAACACTCCCGAATATGCCTATTCCAAGACATGGCATTATAAAAATATAGATGCGGATGAAACATTTGAGGAAGCGCATCTTCACGAGGCAGGAGATATCATACGCACAATCTACGAACAGTCTGACATTTTGAAAGATCCTTCCTCATCTGATGAAGATAAAGCATTGGCGCTAAAAATGGTTGCTCATCTTGTCGGTGATATACACCAACCAATGCACATGGGGCACAGAAGTGACCTCGGAGGAAACCGTTGGATGGTTAAATTCTTCAACTCGCCGACAAACCTGCATTCTACATGGGATAGCAAACTTCCCGAAGCCGCTCATAAATGGAGCTACACTGAATGGCAACAACAGGTAGACCGGGCTACTCCGGAAGAGGAAGCTGAAATAATTGCAGATGGTACACCGGAAAAATGGGGCAAAGAGAGTTATGAAATAGCTACTGAAGTATATGACACCACTCCTCAGGAATCAAACCTCAGTTATGATTATATTGCAAAATGGACACCTGTGATTGAACAGCAATTTCTTAAGGGAGGTCTTCGTCTTGCTGATTTACTTAATTCCATACTCGACCCGCATTATGTGGGAGCTAATAAAATTATAAAATAATTTGGAATTTCCTAAATTAAACATACCATATACTCCGCTTAAAGTCAAGGAGGAAGATAATATTGTAAAGGTGTATGACCCTTTGCGATTAAAACTTGTGGCTCTCACACCGGAAGAATATGTAAGGCAGCAATTCACGGCATGGCTTCAAAATGACTTTCATTATCCGATTTCAGTAATGGCAAATGAAATAGGATTGGAAATAAACGGCACGATGAAACGTTGCGACACAGTAGTGTTCAATCGCACCGGAATGCCGATGATGATAGTGGAATATAAGGCATCGGATGTCAAAATTACTCAAGAGACATTCGATCAGATAGTGAGATACAACATGAAATTGCACGCAAAATATCTGGTGGTTTCCAATGGAATTAACCATTACTGCTGTGTGGTTGATTATAATTCAGGCACATATCATTTTATTCCTACAATTCCCGACTATGAATCTGCCAATTCAGCATTTTCTGAAAATTAACTGGTCACAGTTAACAATCTTGTATAATTTTAATTGAAATTGATAAATTGTCTGAAGTAAAATATAATTATCTTGATCTCTTAAACCCACAGCAACAAGCAGTTGTGGTATATAAAGATGGTCCGGCACTTGTAATTGCAGGTGCCGGTTCGGGTAAAACACGAGTACTCACATATAAAATAGTGGACTTGCTCAATAACGGATTCGAACCATACCGCATTATGGCTCTGACTTTCACCAATAAGGCTGCACGTGAAATGAAGGAGCGTATTGCTTCCGTTGTAGGAGTCAAGGTATCATCCCGCCTTTGGATGGGTACTTTTCACTCTATCTTCCTGCGTCTTTTAAGATCTCATTCAGAGCTTATCGGTTTTAAACCCGGATTCACCATATATGACACTACTGACACGAAATCATTGCTTAAAATAATTATAAAAGAGTTATTGCTTGATGATAAAATATATAAACCGGGAGTAATAGCCTCGGCAATATCGAATGCTAAGAATGCAATGGTAACTCCGGAACAATATCTTCAAACAAAAGAATTCTTTGACGCTGACAAACGGGCAAAGCGTCCACTTACAGGCAAGATTTATCAGATTTACCGCGATAGATGTCATCGTGCCAATGCAATGGATTTCGATGATATATTATTCTACATGAATGAATTGCTGCGTGATAATCCTGATGTCAGAAGGCATTATCAGGAATTCTTCAGATACATTCTTGTAGATGAATATCAGGACACCAATTTCGCACAACATCTCATCGTGTCACAGCTCACAGGAGATAACCAGAATCTCTGCGTTGTAGGGGATGATGCTCAGAGCATATACTCATTCCGTGGAGCCAACATTGGAAACATAATCAATCTTGGCAAAAGATATCCCGGTCTTAAAGTTTTCAAACTTGAACGCAACTATCGCTCCACACAAAATATCGTAAATGCAGCCGGAAGCTTGATTGAGAAAAATACCAATCAGCTTAAAAAGAATGTATATAGTGAGAATGAAGTAGGAGAACCTATTGAAGTAATCCGTACCTACTCTGACATGGAGGAAGCATATATGGTGTCGAACATGATTACAAGTTCAAAGATGACTTGTCATGATTCTCTAAACGACTATGCCATTCTTTACCGCACAAATGCACAAAGTCGTGTGCTTGAAGAGGCATTACGCAAAAGGAATATAAATTATAGAATATACGGAGGACTCTCATTCTATCAGAGAAAGGAGATTAAAGATGTTATTGCATATTTCAGGATAACTATAAATCCAGATGACGATGAAGCGCTGAGGAGAATCATCAATTATCCGGCAAGAGGTATCGGAGACACAACAATGAAAAAAATTCAGGCGTGCGCTTCAGAACATGCCGCCAGTATGTGGACTATAATCTCGGACATTGATAAATATGATGCCGGACTAAATTCAGGCACCAGAAAAAAAATCAATGCATTTGCGGAATTGATAAAATTGTTTATTGAGGATAATAAAAATTCGAATGCGTATGAAGTTGGACAACTGATATATAACCGCACCGGTATTTTGACAGCCCTGGCACATGACACCACTCCTGAAAGCATAAGCAAAAAAGAGAATCTTGCAGAACTTCTATCCGGTTTGAAAGATTTTGTGGAATCCAAATTGGAGGAGGAAACAGATGCAGATGTGTCAATGCGTGCATTTCTTTCCGAGGTAATGCTTGCCACAGATCAGGACGAAGAGAAAGACAGCAATGAACCAAGAGTTACATTGATGACTGCTCATGCTGCAAAAGGATTGGAATTCAAGCATATTTATATAGTGGGCGTGGAAGAGGATTTATTCCCTTCATCTATGAGTATGGATTCTTTGGCTCAAATTGAGGAGGAGCGCAGACTTTTATATGTTGCAATTACCAGAGCTAAAGAGACTTGTACCATCCTTTTTGCCGGCTCAAGATTTCGAAACGGACAGACAATGCTGACAAAACCGTCAAGATTCCTTTCAGAAATAAATCCTAAATATCTGAAACTCATTTCTTCTGTAAACATTTCTGATGAAAAAGAGGAGAAATTCATCAACCCCACTGCCGGTTACTATTCACACGGAAGCCGAGGATCATACGATAGTTACAGTTCCTATGGTAAAGGCAGAACAAGTAGTCAGACATATGGACAAACCACATCCCCTTACCGGAAAAGCCCATCTTCCGGCGCCAGTGATATCAAACCACTACATTCTCCTGATGAATTGGCAATAGGTTTAAAAATAGCACATTCAAAACTGGGTATGGGCACGATAACTCAAATAGGTAATATGCAAGGAGAACCGACAATCACTGTGGATTTCGGAGTGACCGGGACAAAGAAACTATTATTGAAATTCGCAAAATTTGATATAATAAAATAATGGATATAAAGGATATGGAAACTCCATATTATATTGTATATGAGGATCGGCTGCGCAGAAATATGGAAATATTGAAACGTGTTGAAACGCAAGCAAATGTAAAGATCATAATGGCATTCAAGGCAAATGCGTTATGGAAAACATTTCCCGTTATACGCGAATATTTCACTGCATCCTCAGCAAGTTCTCTTAATGAAATGAAACTATCCCTTGAATATCTTGGGAACGAAGTTCATGCTTACTGTCCTGTCTATACCGATAAAACCTTCCCTGAATTCTTGAAGGGAAGTACTCATATTACCTTTAACTCCTTGTCTCAATTCCATAAATTTTATCCATATATAAAAGATTACAATGATAAAAATCCTGAACGTAGAGTGTCTGCCGGCTTAAGGGTAAATCCTCATTGCAGCGTAATTGAAACAGATATATATAATCCATGCGTACCGGGATCGAGATTTGGAGAGGATTCAAGAAATCTGACAAATGGCTTGCCGGAAGGGATTGAAGGATTACATTTTCATGCTCTTTGCGAGTCATCAAGCGAAGATCTTGAAAAGGTGCTCGATGCATTCAAAAAAGAGTATGGACATTTGCTGAAAGATATTAAATGGCTCAACATGGGTGGTGGACATCTGATGACTCGAAAGGATTATGATATAGAACATCTTATTCGTCTGCTTAATAATTTGCACAAGGAGTTCCCACACCTTGAACTTATCATGGAGCCTGGAAGTGCATTTACATGGCAAACTGGAGATCTTGTAACTGAAGTGCTTGACGTTGTTGAGGATGCCGGAATCAAGACTGCAATAATTGATGCATCATTTGCTTGTCACATGCCCGACTGCCTTGAGATGCCTTACAAACCTGTCATTCTTGAGGCTATGGCTGATGATGCAATGTCTGAAAATGTGTATCGTCTTGGTGGAAATTCATGTTTAAGTGGCGATTTTGTTGGAGATTGGAAATTCAGTACGCCTCTTAATGCAGGCGACAAACTCACATTGCTCGATATGAATCATTACACTACGGTTAAAACCAATATGTTTAATGGAATTCAACACCCGTCGATATGGTTTATGCATAGTGATGGCACCCTTGAACTTCTTAGGAAATATACATATGAAGACTACCGTTCAAGGATGGATTAGAATAGGAATTAGGAATTAGGAATTAGGAATTCATTTTTGCATTGAATATGAATAGATTAAAAAAATATTTATTGATAATTTCAATAATCACAAGCTTTTGTTTCCCTTGTTTAATAAAAGCAGAGATTAACGAATCTATACTCGACTATAGAAACGCTTGTTTTAAAATGAAAAGTGCTATGTCATCGAAAAGCAAAGATGATATGCATAAAGCTCTTTCCATGTTTGATATGCTTGATGTAAGCTCACTTTCCGATGAATCTTATACCATAATTAACGGTAAGGATATAAAACCAACAGTGTATTACTTGGCCGGATATGCTGATTACCTTCTTCTCAATGATTTTGTAATAGCCGAACTTGATGATGCTTCATTATTAAGAGACGCATCTTTGTCGCCGGAAGTTTCTGTGATCCATTGTGGAATAAAAGCAAATGATGCCTTAACATTGGAAATTGAAGCCGATGGACACATGGAATTAATGGTGCTTTCTTCCGGAAATAATCCACCGGTAATAAGAGTGACGGATCTTACAAATGGAGTGGAATATAATGATTATGCGAAGGATGCCTCTTCGTCCTATCTCAGCTGGGATATGGGAAATGAAGGTCAATTCCTGCTATATATAGAGAATTCGGATGACGAGGACTCCACAGTTGTAATTGCCATGAACTAAAATGAACAGATTAATAATTACCATATTATCAATAATATTTGGAGTGCTGTTTCCATACGGCTCTGTCTATGATACGTTGAATAAAGCAAACCGGCAATTAAAAGAAGGTGATTACCAAAAATCTGTCTTCTTGCTTGATAGCGTAATTACATCTCCCAATCTAAGGAATTCAACTCTTTTTGAAGCTTTGGATAAAAGAGCAAGGTGTCATAAATTGCTTGGAAATTACATGCTGTCATTAGAAGACTATAACCGGGCATTGTCAATTACGGCTTCAGACATCAATCATACTATAATATTACTTAACAAGTGCGACCTTCTGATTCAAATGGGGAATTATGAGGAAGCTGAAAATTTACTTTCAACCATAAAAGATCATAATTCATCCATTAATAATAGAAAACTTACAGCTCTTGCTTCAGTATATGTACGCACATCCAAATATATTGAAGCTGAAGATATATATAAGAATCTGATTGACAACTCTGATAATAAAGAAAAAGGGATTTCACTGCAGAATTTGGGGTTTCTTTATATGACAAAAGGTGAATGGGATAAAGCAGACGCTGTTTTATCCAAAGCACTACCATATTTCTCGGAAAATTCCAAAGAAAGGTATATTGCTCAATCAAATCTTGCGTTTACACAGGCATTTGACGGGAATCTTGAACTTGCCAAATCAAATATAAACCAAGCAATTGAAGGACTCACAACTCTTCTTGGAGAGAATCACCCTGATGTTACCACAGCTATACGTAAGCGTGCTGAAATATATCTCAAATCTGATAACGCGGTTCATGCAGAATCCGATTTCCGAAAATATTTCAAACATAACAAGATGGAGATACAAAGGGTATTCGAAGATATGCCTACACAATCACGTCTTGATTACTGGAAAAAAGAGCGTCCGTTAATCTCGCTTGCTTTTGGACTTGAGGATAAATCGCCATCACTTCTATTGGATATAGCATTATTTAGAAGAGCCATGACAATGACCGGTAAACATGAAAATATAGATGTTTTCTCAATCAACGGTGAAGATGTGAGGAAAGCATTAAAGCCGGGAGAGGCCGCCATAGATTTTATAGTATATCCGTATAGAAACGCTGAAGGGAAACTTGAGGAACATATTGGGGCATTGCTTGTAAAGTCTGCAGCTGTCTCCTTTGTGAAAATAGGCAAGGTATCAGATTTGGAAAATTACCGAATTAAAAACAAGAGACTTAAGGAAGCTATTTCGTCCGGTGACAATGATTATATCAACGCTATTTACAACGATACAGTGCTTTCACAAAATATATGGAAACCATTTGCCAAATCTCTTGATGGAATCAGGAAGATATATTTTGTGCCGGACGGTATGTTTAATTTACTGGCTGTTGAATATCTTGCCGGGATACAGGAAAAATTTGATCTGCACAGACTGACCAGTCTCGGAAATTTAACAATCAGCCGAAAATATCCTGCAAAAAAAGAAAAGTATTCGTATTCATCATCTCCTTTCCTTCTTATTGGTGGCTTGGATTATAATAAATTGCCTTCAACCAACGACACATCTGCATCTGTCTTAAAAGATAAGGAAAAAAATCATCAAGCTTCCGAATATCTGAAAAGCGCAGTCAAAAATTATTCATTTGCCACACTTCCCGGAATGAGAGAGGAAGTGGAGCGAATACATAAATTTATACCGGCATCCGTCTTAACAGATACGATGCCGGAGGAGAGGTTCAAATCAGAAATTGACAAATATAGGAGACTACATATCTCCTCCCACGGATATACTCTTCACACAGAAGACCAAATGGAAGATTATCTTCTTACAGATTCAATCATTGCGGATATGTCATTATGGGCTTCCGGATTGGTACTTTCAGGAGCTAATGTTGCAAATAATTATAAAGAGAGAGAAGATGGTCTGCTCTCTGCCCGCGAAATTTGTGACCTTGATATGAGCAATGTTGACTTTATGGTTCTTTCTGCGTGCCAAACAGCTGATGGGAAAGTAAACGACGAGGGACCCGCAGGACTTGTACGCGGTCTAAAGAATGCAGGGGCAAAAACAATTATCGCAACCCTGTGGGAAGTAAATGATGAGGCTGCTTTAATATTCATGACAAAATTTTATGAATTGCTGAATAAGGGAGCTAAACCTGCAACTGCTTTTGCAGATGCAAGAAAATATCTTAGGGAATATATGGTGGAAGAACCGGAACTGATAGCTGAATTTGATCCGGCTTTACAATCATCCCGGATAATTGAGACCGGAGAAATCATCCGTTCATATCCCATGTCCTCAGCCTCAATGTGGGCACCTTTTATCCTAATTGATAATATTGAATAACAAATACATACCAACAATACATTATGACACGATTCAAACTTTTATTTTTACTTGTTCTTATGGCAACAACAGCCAGTGCACAGAATAAAAATTTGCAAAACACACCTGCCAGTCAAGAATTTAAAGTACTTGTATATGAGAATTCAGATTCTACATTGCTCACCTTTGGCAAAAATATAAACAACCGTGGTATCCTGGGAGATTCATGGAAAGCTATAAAAGGAGCATACAGAAACACTGCATTGGGCACAATATCTTCAGTTTCTTCGGATCTTCTTTCAGCCGGAATAGGTATGGTGGTAGAAGCTTTGCGCGATAAAAAGGGGGATTGGATGCAGCAGGTGAGCAAAGATTGCAAATACATAAAGCAGTTGCCGATGCAACAGCAAATAACTGATTTCTATGCCACTACATCTACAAGAGGAGCCATGGATCTTGACAGCATTGTCTTTGATGGTTTTGGATGCCAGCAATTCCTTAATTTCAACGATCCTGAAACGGGGAATCCTGAAAAATTCCTTGTATTTGATATGAAATGTGCGCTAAAGAAAGATGAGGAGGGGAAAAACCGTATGTTGCATCACAGTAAGTTTGAAGTGGAGGTGGATTATCTCTTCTTCAATCCCTATCTATGTAATCTTCCAAATGATTCATTGACAGCTCAGAATGTTGAACTTCGCACACCATTCTCTTTTAAATCAAGAAAGAATCTGCAATTTAACGTTAACACCCAATTATCATCATCATGGATGAACGAAGCAATCCAAGTTGTAAACGACCAGCTCCTTGGAGAATTTGTTATAAACGTTTCAATTCCAGACTCGACGTTATTGGAAACCGGTGACTGGAATCATGGTTATTTTGTATACATACGTCCTACAAAAGAGAATATTGCAAGATTTAAACTCACCCCCGCTCAAGTTGAAGCTATGAAGGATAAAGCCAAATATATAACTGTTACAGGTGAGTCCTTCCTTGTGCCAAGAAGCTTTGTAGGTTATGATGATGCAAAGAAAATGCGACGCATCTGGGGTACCGGTCAATATAAAATTGATATGGCAATCACTGAATCTTGCGATATCAATTATGATTATTATTTGGAGCCCATGCCGGGAGCAACACCACAAATGCTGGCTATGGGACCAAAATTCAAAGGGAGAAAATGGAATAAATATTGGACAGAAGAGTGGAACCGTATCAAACGGCGTCAGGGAAACCGCAATATATTCCAATCAATATGGAACGACTTGAAGATGACTTACGGCAACAACCGATGGGTTTATACAGTGCTTGATCCTGTAACTACAGTTATTCTTACCAACGAGAATGCTGCACTCACAAAATGGACTAATGATTGGATGAAACTTGGAAATTCAGCATCCACCGGTGCTCCAGGAGTCGGTTTCTGACATTTATAAAAGGCTCCATTATCTAAAGTCTAAAGGCTCTATTCTCTAAAATTTGTTAAGGAATGAGAATAGAGCCTTAAACTTTTATTCGGCCAATTTGTCTATAAGATAAAGCCTGAGATATTCGAAGGTCTTTATTCTTAAACATTAAAGCTATGAGACGACTTATCACAACCGCACTCCTCTCTCTGTTTTTAGTATCCGGCAATATCATGCTTGCTGATAATCATAATAACCACCGTAACAACGGAAATGCACGTACTGAAAATCGCAACAGTAGAGATAACAATCGTGATAGGAAGAATACCGTTTGGAAAGTTAAAGGGGGAAAATCGAATAATCACGGAAACGGTAATGTGCGTCACAATCCGGGATACGACAAAAGACCGGTGGTTAATGTGAATCGACCTCCAAAACACCCTGAAAATCAGCTCCGTCAGATGGTTGCACATGTTGCTCCCGGAGCAGGAGACGTGATGCTTTGGCAAATAGATCCCGAAACATACATTGTCAAATATCTTTTGGGAGGCAAATACTATACTCAAAGGCTTTACCCTTATTCTGGAAGATACGGGTCAAGAGGAGTGGTTAACATAAATTGGAATCCCCTATCATCCTGGACTCTACTGCCCTCTATCAATATAACTCTTCCCATAAATATAAACTAAGAGTCTGATCAATAGGAGAAAGGCTCTAATGGGTACACAAGGAATAGCCTATTTTATCTGCAAACGACAGGTATAATGGTTTGTCGCAATATAATGTTGATGGGATCTCTTCTCGAAATTGTTCAATTGTATAGCTATAGATAAGAATATCAAATGAACTGTTAATATTTGAATTAAGAACCATTGCATATTTTTCATCAATCATTACTGTTAAAACCGGGAAAGATATAACATCAACATATCCTTCCCGGTTTTTTACATGCAATTCCCTAACTAATATTTTCCTTTCTACCAGCATTTATTTTTTTACCGGATTGTGTTTCGGTTTTTCTATTGAGGCATCTTTCGAAATCCCTACAGGTTTTGAAATTGGTTTAATACCGACATTCTTATTGGGATCAACTTTTTTCAATTCGTGTTTCTTTGAATTAATCGGTTTGCCAGATGATCTGACAGGATGATTATTCTTTGAATCGTCATCTTTAATCGGTTTAAATTCCGAATCAGCAACTCGCGAATCTATAACCGAATCCATGATTTTTGAAGATACTGTGTCTGTATCACCAACTTTGTCCTCAACTTTCCTAATGGGTTTCCCCATTTTGCGTTGTGAATGTATACGGTAATACTGAGTAGAATCAAGTGGTGTACTTTGCAAAGAGATGCTGTCTATCCAAACGGGTAAATATCGGTCTTCTTTTACCCTCACATATCCGAAAATTCTCGTCACATTAACAGCAGAATCTGTCTGTAAGGTCAAATCTACTTTCGATCCATTATTATTCTGGTAAGAATAAGCCGAACTTCCGTTCTCATAATCTACACCCAAAAGCATATTTAACGCAGGAGAGCCATTCAAACGCATCTTCCACTGTATTTTATCCCCTTTTTCCAATTGCTCTGCAGGAATGGAAAATGTCAAACTATTGGAAGATCCATTTTCTGAAATCAGGGCATGACGAGAATATGACCACAAATCTGAAAAGTTCAATATCTCTTCAACTTCTCCGGGAATCTGCTTCTGCCGTTTAAGCAATTCTTTATCTGCTTTTGCAAACAGATCCCTGTATTCGTCCAAGTTCTTACCATACCACGTCATTGTAGAATCAAACTCCGCGCGGGTAAGTCCTCTGCGGTCGAGGACCCACTGCACGGCACTGTCACGTATGCTGTCGGATGAATATCCAGGAGCACTATGCGATTGAAGATATGCTTCTGCCACTTGCATATCAGCCATCAATGCCACCATATCTTTATCGCTGAGCACACCGTTGGGACGTTTGTTGCAACCAACAGCAAGCATAGAAATACAGATAAAAAATATGTACAGCGATTTACTCACTCTTTTTTAGATTTATCGGAAGAAAGTGACTTGAATGCAACAGATGCATCTTTTGAATAAAAAAGTATCAGCAAAGCTACACCAACACAGATTGAAGAATCGGCCAAATTGAAAATATAGGCAAAAAACTCATAATAATTGCCACCTACTATCGGCATCCACTGAGGCCAATAGAAATCAAAGAATGGGAAATAGAACATATCGACAACCCTGCCTTCAAACCATGCAGCATAACCCCCGTCTGCCGGAAACATAGTTGCAATCTCCGGGGGAAAAGGGTCATTGAATATTTTTCCATAAAAGACACAGTCAAAAATATTTCCGGCAGCTCCGGCAGTAATTAACGCCACCGAAACTATAAATCCCTTGCGCAATCCCGGAATATCTTTTATCTTTATTATTAGCCATATAAACAGGCAAACAGCGAATATTCTTCCGAATGTGAGAATCAGCTTGTTCCATAATTCCAAACCGAATGCCATACCATTATTTTCAATGAATTTCAAATGAAACCATTTAGTGATTTCAAGATCTTCACCAAGATAAAAGTTTGTTTTGACCCATATTTTCAGAATCTGGTCTGCAAAAACTACAACAACGGCAATTACAAGGGCAAGCCAACCGGAAGATATTCCGGTTGACTTGCCTCTTTTATCACTATTTAGATTCAGATTTTCACTCATTTTCTAACCACTCTTGCCAAAATCCTTTCTCCATCAATGTCAAGCTCGTTTATGCTATCACCCTCAATAAGACCGGTAGCTGTGATATCATTGGCAAGAACCTGTGCAGCAATATAATCACCATAAGATTCAAGAGCCGCAACTACAGATGGGGTGTCGGATAACTCCACATTCACTTTATCTGTGATTTCAAAGTCGGAAGCCTTGCGTATATTCTGAATTCTATTAATCAACTCGCGAGCCATTCCTTCGTTCCTAAGCTCAGGTGTGACTGTAACATCCAGCGCAACGGTAACATTACCTTCGTTGGTAACAAGCCATCCCGGCACATCTTCCGGAATTATCTCCACATCATCCAAAGTCACTACAGGATTATCAGGAAGATTCTCGAAAATGAAACTACCCTCCTTCTCAAGAGATGCTATATCCTTCTGGCTCATTTCGGTAATGGCTTTGCCAAGAGCTTTCATTATCTTGCCATATTTAGGACCGAGCTTCTTGAAGTCAGCTTTAACACGCTTTACAAGACCGCTATCCTCATTATCCACTATTTTAAGTTCTTTTACATTGACCTCATCAAGCACTATTCCTTTGATTTTTTCAATGGCTTCACGCTGATTGGCATCTGTAGCAGGAATAAGAAGTGTCTGTAATGGCTGACGCACTTTCAGATTCACCTTACGTCTGAGAGCCAATATATTGGATGTTATAATCTGTGCAAGAGCCATCCGGCTTTCCAAATCCTTATCAATGGCACTTTCATTGGCTACCGGGAAATCTGAGAGATGTACAGAACTGTATTTACCTTCAACTGCCGGTTCAACCAAATCCGAATACAATCGGTCGGCATAAAATGGAGAGAATGGAGCCATTAATTGTGCCACCGTCTTAAGACAACTATAAAGAGTCTGATATGCAGACATCTTGTCTGTATCCATATCCCCTGTCCAGAAGCGTTTGCGGTTCAAACGCACATACCAGTTGGAAAGATTATCATTTACGAATGTATCTATGGCTCTTGCTGCCTTTGTCGGTTCGTAATCATCAAGATCTGATTCCACTTCTTTTATGAGAGAATTCAACAGTGAAAGAATCCACCTGTCAATTTCCGGACGATCTTCAAGTTTTACTTGAGGTTCAGCACCTGTAAACCCGTCAACATTTGCATATAGTGCAAAGAACTTATAGGTATTATAGAGAGTTGAGAAAAGCTTGCGGCTAACTTCTGCCACTCCCTCTTCGTCATATTTCAGATTATCCCACGGCTGCGAGTTGGAAATCATATACCATCTTACCGGGTCGCTTCCAAACTTTTCAATATTTCCAAATGGATCAATGGCATTGCCAAGACGTTTAGACATCTTGTTACCATTCTTGTCAAGCACAAGTCCATTAGATATAACAGCCTTGTAAGCCACGGAGTCAAACACCATTCCTGCGATAGCATGCAATGTAAAGAACCATCCTCTTGTCTGATCCACTCCCTCTGCAATAAAATCAGCCGGATATACCTCCTTTGAATCAAGTAATTCCTTATTCTCAAAAGGATAGTGAATCTGGGCATACGGCATTGCACCTGAATCAAACCACACATCAATGAGATCAAGTTCTCGTTTCATAGGCTTTCCGCTCTCTGAGACAAATACTATATCATCAATATACGGACGGTGAATATCTATTGTGTCATAATTTTCTGCAGTATAAACGCCCGGTTTAAAGCCCTTTGCCTTAAACGGATTTTCTTTCATATAACCTGCTTCAACAGACCTGTCAATAAGATTGCATAATTCTTCGTAGGAACCTATACAAACCTCTTCAGTGCCATCTTCCGTTCGCCATATCGGCAGCGGTGTTCCCCAGTATCTTGAGCGGGAAAGGTTCCAATCCTGCACATTCTCAAGCCATTTGCCAAAGCGTCCGGAACCCGTGGATGCGGGTTTCCATTTGATGGTATTGTTCAGTTCAATCAATCGCTCGCGTGCTTGAGGCGTACGTATAAACCAACTGTCAAGAGGATAATAGATAACGGGCTTGTCGGTGCGCCAACAATGAGGATAATTATGTACATGTTTCTCAGTGCGGAATGCAACTCCGGCTTGTTTCATTTCCATACAAAGCCTTACATTCAAATCCTCATCTTTCGCAGCAGCTTGTTCATCATATTTTCCATTAACGGTGTATTGGGGATCGTACGCATTCTTCACATACTCTCCTGCATGCTTATCGTATTCCGCCAGATTGACACATTTCTCCACAAACTCAGTGGCTAAATCATACACAAGATAGAATTTGCCCTGAAGATCAACCATCGGACGAGTTTCCCCACGCTTGGTTATCATAAACAATGACGGGATATCTGCAGCTTTTGCCACCTTGGCATCATCAGCACCGAAAGTAGGAGCAATATGCACAATCCCCGTACCATCGTCAGTGGTGACATAATCTCCTGGAATCACTCTGAAAGCCATTTCAGCCATCTCAACAAACTCATCTTTGCCTACACTGAAAATCTTGTCAGGATGTGCCTCCGCATATTTCTTTATAAAGTCTGCACTATGATCATTAACCTTTTCCACTGGTTTTACCCAGGGCATCAGTTGCTTATAATGCATACCTACAAGTTGCTCACCGGTATATCGACCCACAATCTTGTAAGGTAATACTTTATCCCCTTGCTTATATTCTTCAAGAGGCTTGTTCTCACCCTCCTTTTTAAAATAGGAGTTGACAAGATCTGATGCCATTACCACTGTAATCTTGTCAGCAGTGTACGGATTATATGTTCGGATTGCGACATACTCGAACTTGAGACCTACACATAATGCTGTGTTTGAAGGTAAGGTCCATGGTGTTGTGGTCCATGCGAGGAAACAAGGTCTTCCCCACCCCAGCATATCTTCTTTCGGATCGGTAATTGTAAATAATGCAGTTGCTGTAAGATCCTTAACATCTCTGTAGCATCCGGGCTGATTCAGCTCGTGAGAACTCAATCCGGTGCCGGCTGCCGGTGAATAGGGCTGAATAGTGTATCCTTTATACAGATATCCCTTTTCATATAACTGTTTGAGAAGCCACCACACTGATTCTATATATCTGTTATCGTACGTGATATAAGGATTCTCAAGATCCACCCAATAACCCATCTTATGCGTTAGGTCTGTCCATTCCTTTGTATACTTCATCACCTCGCGACGGCAAGCAGCGTTGTACTCGTCTACTGAAATTTTGGTACCGATATCTTCCTTGGTTATTCCCAAAGTTTTCTCCACGCCAAGCTCCACAGGAAGTCCGTGAGTGTCCCAACCTGCCTTACGCTTCACATGGAAACCTTTCATTGTCTTGTATCGGCAAATGATATCCTTTATGGTGCGGGCCATAACATGGTGTATTCCCGGCATGCCGTTGGCCGACGGCGGACCCTCATAAAACACGAACGTAGGACAACCCTCCCGTTCTTTCATGCTGCTCTCAAATAGTGAATATGCATCCCATTGTTGCAGCATCTCCTTATTGATATCAGAGAGATTCAGCTGCTTGCTGTATTCCTTAAAATTCTTTCCCATTGAATTGGTGACGAATTATATTATTTATTATCTTAATTTTGAACCTTTTGCGCCTTTCACTCCTCCTCCTAATGAAAAGATATTTTGGTCGTATGTGAAAGTCTTGCGCTCAATTGCTCTTTTTCTCTTCAAAGCCAACTGCACAAGTCTGTCCATTAGCTGTGGAAATGAGATTCCGGTAGCTTCCCAAAGATAGAATGATAATGATCCAGGTATAGTATTTATCTCATTTACATAAATCTTATTATCCTTCTCATCCACCATCACATCAACACGGCTCACTCCATGACATGAAAGCACTCTGAAGGTCTCACCTGCCATTTTGCGGATATCCTCACTCATCTGCTCGGGTAAATCGGCTGGTATTCGCTTGTCGCTTGCCTGCATTCCGGCAGTTGTCTTGGATCCACCCATATATTTATCTTCGTATGATAGGAAATCACCTGTTTTAATCGGCTCCTCGCATACTGATGACTGATGCTCATCAGCATCTCCCAAAACCGAGCAATTTATCTCTTTCAATTGCTCGATCATATGCTCCACGATAATTCTTTGCGAAAATTTCTCGGCATTATCTATCCTGGATACGAGTTCCTCACGATTTGAGGCCTTACCGATTCCAACACTTGAACCAAGGTTGGCCGGCTTTACAATTACAGGGTAACCAAGTTTTGTCTCTATTTTTTCTATGATCAATTCTTTTGAAGCGAGCCATTCACGGTCGGTAAACCAGACATAATCCACCACCGGAATACCGGACTCCTTGAGAATCATCTTCATTGTAATTTTATCCATGCCGTTGGCACTCGAAAGAGTATTGCATCCGGCAAACGGAATACCGATGGTCTCAAGTACTCCCTCAAAAATTCCATCCTCACCATTGGTGCCATGCAACACGGGAACCACTACATGTAACTCGGCTACTACCGGGTTCTTTTTCGAAAACAATCCGGTCTGAGCCTTATACAGATTGTAATCGCCAAACTCCGGACGCATGAACACCTCTTCAGCTTCCTCCACAACCTTCTTCATATCCCTGTAGTTGCGGATCTCAAGAAGGTTGTCGCCGGTAAACCATCTTCCCTGTTTGGATATATATACCGGAATGATGTTATATTTCTCTTTGTCGAAAGCATTTATTGCTTGCAAAGCTGATATTACGGAAATCTCATGCTCTACAGAGCGGCCTCCGAAAAATACTGCTACATTCGTTTTCATACTGCAAAATTACTAATATCTGTATTATTTAGCAAAAATGAAATGACAAAATACTTTAAATAGGTTTTGTTATTACGCTTACCATTATATTTTTACCCAATCTTGACTTAAGAGCCGATTCAATCTCGGCTGAAATATGATAACCATCCTCAATACTCTGTTTCCCATCCACTCCTACCACTGCATCAAAAATAAGGAATGGACCGCTCTTACGGGTCTTCAGCAATTCCAGTTTTTTCACTCCGTGCTGCATAACAATAATTTCTTTGGCCTCATTAAAATTTTGTTCAGAAATTGATCCCTCCATCAATTCTCTAAACGCGGGAAGAAATAATCTTATAGCAGGCACAATGATAAAGATTACAATCACAATACACATTGCCGGATCAAGCACTCTCCATCCCTCTCCAAGGAAATGTGCACAAGTAACTCCGATAAGCGTGGCAAGCGATGCCAGCGCGTCACTCCTGTGATGCCACGCAGTTGATAACAATGCATTGCAACGTGTTTGTCTGCCTGTTTTTTTGTAAAATCTATAGAGGAACTCCTTGCAGACTATGGCGAATATTATGGCTATCACTGTCCAAATGTCAGGTCTTGGCAAAATCTCTCCTTCACAATAATCCCGGATAGCTTCAACAGCCTCGACTGTAAGCATCACTGCTATGCAAATCAAAATACCGGATATCACCAATGATGCGAAAGTTTCAAATTTACCATATCCATAAGCATATTTCTCAGTGGCTTTCCTGAAAGATAATCCTACGAATGTCAGCATCACAAAATCCGAGCCGACATCTCCCAATGAGTGATACCCATCAGCCACAAGTGCATCACTATCACCAACATAACCGAATATCAGCTTAATACAGAGAATAATAATATTTAGAATACATCCTATGGTAACAGCACGTCTTATCTGTCTGGCTTCCTCCAAACCATGAAAATCAAGGAGTCCTGCAAGATTAATCTGATGCGCATGATTCTGTTTCATAATATTTTTTTGAAATGTAGTCTTAGAGTCTGTCTCATAACATTCCTCTGCAAAATTAACAATTTTTTGGGGAATGTGGCTTAAACTTTTTGCTGAAATGGCAATTATAAATTAAATTTGCAAGAAATTTGTAACGACAATATCAATGAAGAAATCATTCTTTCTCTTACTTCTTGTAGCGATATTAGGCAATTTGCTTGCATCAGCACAAGTTACATGGAATTTTGCCCTCACAGGTGAAAAGACAGCAAATCCGGCAATTGAAATAACAGCCAATATAGCCCCCGGATTCCATCTGTATTCTCAGGATAACAAAGATGGAGGAAACCCTCTTGTATTTTATTTCGACCTTAAGGGTTGCAAAACTTCCGGTGATGTAATAGCCAACAAGAAATATACAGTGGAATACAGCGATATTTTTATGGCGGATGAGCACTATTACACCGGTACCGTTAAATTCACCCAAAAGCTCCAGCCCACAGATGCCAATTTTACAGCTTCGGTTGAAGTGCAAGGTCAGGCATGCGATGATGCAGGTTGTTTTCAAGTTGGCGACAGCCATACTTTCAAAGGGACAGCTATAGTTGCCAACAACCCTTCTGATGCAAAACAAGAAGAAAACAAGAAGGATGATAAAACAGTAACTGACGAGGAGAAGGTTGATGCACTGGTTGAAATGACCGACTCCCTTCATGCCGCCGGTGAATTGCTATTGCCGGAAGCCAACAATTCAGGCGTCAAGGCTGATGACTGGTGGACAAATGTCGAAGCTGAAATGGCAGTCTTTGAAAAAGCTCCGGAGCAAGAAAGCCGCAGCCTCTGGTATATTTTCATTGCGGGATTCCTCGGAGGATTGATAGCCCTTGTCACGCCTTGCGTATGGCCCCTTATTCCGATGACTGTAAGTTTCTTCCTCAAGCAAAATAAGACAAGGAGCAAAGCCATCGCATCTGCACTGACTTATGGTGCGTCAATCATTGTAATATATGTGCTGCTTGGATTGTTTGTTACCGTAATATTCGGGGCATCTGCTTTGAATGAACTTGCCACAAGCGCGGGATTCAATATTGCGTTCTTTATCCTTCTGGTGATTTTTGCCATATCTTTCATGGGAGGATTTGAACTGACTCTCCCCTCTTCGTGGTCAAACAAGATCGATTCAAAAGTAGACAGTACCACAGGATACCTCTCCATATTCTTCATGGCATTTACACTTGCACTGGTATCTTTCTCATGCACCGGACCAATCATCGGGACTCTGCTCGTTGAAGCAGCTGCAACATCCAATTTCATTTCTCCGGCAGTTGGAATGTTCGGGTTCGCACTTGCTCTCGCTCTCCCCTTCTCACTTTTCGCCTTGTTCCCGACAATGCTTAAGTCTCTGCCGAAAAGCGGAGGTTGGATGAATACAGTAAAAGTTGTGCTCGGTTTCCTTGAACTTGCCCTTGCCTTGAAGTTCCTATCTGTCGCTGACCTTGCGTATGGATGGAGAATACTTGACAGAGAGGTTTTCATTTCTTTATGGATAGTAATTTTTGCTTTGTTGGGAGTTTACCTTCTTGGCAAGATCACATTCCCGCATGATTCCAAGACAGAGCGAATAGGTGTGACACGCTTTATGCTCGCATGCATCTCTCTGGCTTTTGCCGTATATATGTTACCCGGGCTATGGGGAGCACCGTTGAAAAGCATCAGCGCATTTGCACCTCCTGTCACCACCCAGGATTTCAATCTTTACGATGGCAGCGTTCATTCTCAGACAGACGATTTTGAGGAAGCTATGCGTCTATCGGAAAAATATGACAAACCGGTGCTTCTCGACTTCTCCGGATTCGGATGTGTTAACTGCCGCAAAATGGAAGCCGCGGTATGGACTGATCCTGCCGTCAAGACCAAAATTGACAACGATTTCATTCTTGTAAGCCTCATGGTTGATGACAAGACACCGCTTCCCGAACCTGTGAAAGTGAAGGAAAAAGATGGTAAGGAACGCACATTGCGCACCTATGGAGATAAATGGAGTTACCTTCAGCGTACAAAATTCGGAGCTAACGCACAACCCTATCATGTGATTGTGGATAAGAATGCCAAACCATTGGCATCTCCATTTGTATATAAAGAGGACGTGCCGGGTTATCTCAAATTTCTGAATACAGGAAAAGAAAATTTTTCAAAATAAGAAACTTTTGGGGAATAGGTTTAAAAGCTGACAAATGAAACACCTTTGGGTAATCTTTATAACAATGCTCTGCGCTTCCTTGAATATGGTAGCGCAGACTTATATTCAATATGTGGATTCTGCCGACAATTATATAAAGATAGAGAATTGGAAGGAGGCGGAGCGAACCACTATTGCCGCCCTCAAAACAATGCCTGCGAATAAGCTTAACTATATGCTTTGGTCCAACCTTGGAGATATCCGCACACGAATGGAAGACTATGATGGTGCCCTTCAAGCTTTCGAAATTGCTTTGGCGGGAAGTCCGGATAAAAAACCGGTGCTCAACAACAGGGCATTCACATATATTCGCATGGGGAATTATCCCGAAGCCCTCAATGATATAAATGAATCCCTGAAACTGGACTCCGTACAGGAATGGTGCCTTAATATGAGGGGAGTCTTGCTTTTCGGTGAAGGGAAATATAACGAAGCTGAAAAGGATTTTGAATCCCTGAAACTTCACTTCCCGGATAATGCAGCTGCCTATGCGGGTCTCGGTAAAATAGAAGCTACAAGAGGGAATACTGATCAATCTATCAGCAATCTTGAGAAATCAATTGAACTCAAATCCGAGGAGAATACATGGTTCTATCTTGTGCTTGTAAATATTGAGGCAGACAGGATTCCTACAGCAAAAGAGCATCTGCTGAACGCTTTAAAACGCTTTCCAAGAAGTGGAAACCTGTTTTTACTACGCGGAGTTATTCATAAGAAAAATTTTGAAAATGACCTTGCTGAAATGGATAAAAAAATAGCCGTGCAATATGGAGCTGACCCACAATTGGTTGAAAGATTTTTTTCAAATTCCAAAAAATAATTCTCTTCTCCATAACTTCAGTTTGAGCTATTTTTTATAAATTTGCATTTGTGAGTTTTTGCAACCTGAAGATGCGCATATACCACACTGATGGAACGTTTATCCTTACATATTGAGTATCTGCTGCTGCATAATGACTGTGTCATAATGCCGGGGGTCGGTGCATTCATAGTGGCTCGCTATCCTGCATATTATGATGACTCGGAAAACACATGGCATCCAATGCGCAAGGAGGTAAGATTCAACGCATCCATAAACAATGACGATGGATTGATTGCTAACTCTTATGCTCGCAAATACTCACTTTCATTCTTACAAGCACGGCAACTTCTTGATAACGACATTCGCCAACTGATAGAATCCCTGAATAGTGACGGAGAGATTGCAATTGGCAGAATCGGGACACTTTCTTTATCAGAAAATACGACTCAGTTTATGCCCTTTAAACAATCGTTAGGCTTATATGAATCGCAGTGGTTTATCCCTGTGTCTTCAAGAAGATCTCAAGAAACTGCAGAAGATTCAAAGGCTGAGGAGGATACTAACGAAATTCGATATGTGAATAATAATTTCGACACAGATAAGAACTATTATCTGCCCATCAACAAGAAAGCGCTGAAAGTTGCAGCATCGCTTATAATAGTATTTCTGGCATCCCTTGTAATTGCATTCCCATCTACCAACAAGATAAAGGAAGACAAAGCATCAATGATTCCGATGGTAGAATTAAAACATAATTCGGCAAAACAGGAGGATCGGAAGCCTGTGATAATAAAAGAATCTGTGAAATCGGAAGAAACTATAGAATCGTCAGTTGCCGCACCGACTTATTATCTGATTGTCGGCACTTTCAAATCATCCGAAAAAGCCCAAAAATATATTTCATATAATAATGATAAAGGATATGAGCTGGAATCTATAGGTTCCAGAACACTCCACCGGGTTTCCGCAAAGGCATCCTCAGACAAGCAGGAACTTCTGAATCTTCTGAACGCATCAGAGTTCAAAAGCAAATTCAAAGAAGCATGGATTTGGTCAAGACAGTGATTAAATCAATGCGGAAATAAAGATTTTTTTTTGCAAAAAAAATTTGCACGGATAAAAAAATAGTTGTAACTTTGCATCGCATTTCCGGGGAACAATACAATAACCGGAAATTATAAACAAGAATGCGAAAATAGCTCAGTTGGTAGAGCACGACCTTGCCAAGGTCGGGGTCGCGGGTTCGAGTCCCGTTTTTCGCTCCAGAGAACAATGAAATAGTCTGCGTCAAACCAACTAAGAATGCGAAAATAGCTCAGTTGGTAGAGCACGACCTTGCCAAGGTCGGGGTCG